>JACQZF010000006.1 GCA_016213945.1 Nitrospirota bacterium
TCTGAATTCCATTTCTTTTAAGTACAGGGGAAACTTTTCTTTGGAGACACCATGAAATTTGGTGATCCGTTCTTTTGCATAGCTCCAAAAGCCTTCAAGTCCATTGATATAGACTTTGCCGGAAGAAAATCGCTTGCCATGATCTACCCGCAGATGCCTGTATCCACAAAACATAAGAGCGTCATAGCTTCTGAATTTATCAGTATACACAATAGAACCTCTTCTGACAGTCTTGACAGTCATCGAAAGAAGAGACTCGGCAGTAACATCTTTTACAACTTCTACCATAACAATGCCATTTCTCTCGAGAATACCAAAGACAGGGACCTTATTATATGCTCCCCTGCCGCGCTTCCCTTTGCGTTTTCCACCAAAATAACTTTCATCAAGTTCTATCTCTCCATTCAGAAGATCCTTGCCATCTTTGGCATTGGCCACGATAGCAATCCTGATAAGCGTAACGGCTTTCAGAACAGTTGGATAGCTCAATTGAATTTGCTGAGAAATCTTCCTGGCCGATACCTCCAGTTCAAACAGTTTTATGATCCAAAGCCATTTCTTAAACGATATATTAAGCCTGTTAATCCATCTGCCACTAAAATCATGGAAACGATAACCACAGCGCTTACAACGATATCTCTTGTCCAGAATTCTATAGATTTTATAGCTGTTACACGTTGTGCAAAAAACATGGCGTTTTTTCCAGCAGTTTTTCTTAAAGAAAAGTCGTGCTTTGTTTTCCGTTTTACATAGGTGTTCAAATGTATTTAAATCCATTGGCACCAGTATAATTTGGTGCCAAAAGTTTTACAATTACCTAAATATATTGTCTACTGGTTCATAAGATAATTTCTGTATTCTGAGGGATTCCCCGCCTTTCCAGCTTCTGCGGCCTTGATGATGTTATACATTTCCCAAGCGGATACATAGTGAAGCAAATAATCTTTCCCGTCGTTATATTCCTCTCCAAGATATGTATATAATTTATCGAGACCGCCGTTCAGGAGAAGATCCCCGTTGCGCTCCTGGGTTCCGTGTGTATATACTTTGACAAATATCCAGTCAGGTCTTCCCTTAACATGGATATGTTGCTTTATCCAAAGGGCTAACCTCTCATGGTTAGGAGGGCTATTGTAAGCAATGCCACCATTCTCTATTCTTGGGAAAATCCCAGATTTTCTATTTGCCCAGTTAAGAGTTAACGGCCCCTGAATTATCATCAAATCACCATTAAATTGTTTCCCGACCTCAACATCAATTCCTGCATTATGAGACTTGGGTCTCAAAGGGTCATCTTTTGCATAATATATGCTATTGATCTTCCTGGTCTGTGTATCACTTGGAGCCGAAGGTAAGGTGAAGTCGGCATAGCAGCCAGTCTCCTTCAGGATAATTATTTCATTATTGACCCCGCACCATCTTCCGTCTTTTCTCGAATTATCCAATGCCCAATTGCCATGAATAAATCCGTATAGTATGTCGCTGGTTTTTTTGTCTTTTCTCAAGAATCCATGCCGTTCATGAAGTATTTTTTTAAAATTAACCAATTTTGTTCGCAGGCCATCCGCTGTGTCATTATCATGATGTAGATGTATCTCTACATCACCGTATCCTCGTCTTGAAATATCAGCCAACATTTCAAGACATTCGTAGTTATATTCCTCCTCAGGATAAAAGAAAGTATGCTTGGGAGATAACCCATCAGCATCCTTAAATCTCCCCGCAATCTTCGGCAGCTTCTGCATCCATAACTTAATGCGCTGAAATGCTAAAGCATCCGACGCCTTATTCCAATACGGTTCATAATGGTCAACAATAGCAAAGATAATATGGCGGGGGTGTGGTGCCGGAACACAACCTGTTAGAGCCTGCTTAATATGCGTAGGCAGCCATAGATGAAGTTTTTTCTTAAGCAATTTTCATTTGGACGCAATAATGTATTTGCAAGAACAAGAAACAGCCGAGACAGCTGTCCTGCATAGCTGAGTCGTCTCGGTTATCAATTAACGAATCTTTTGCTACTGACTAATAATCCTTAAATTTTGTGGGGGGGGGAGCTTAGTATAATTACATATTTCATCCGGACAAGTATTGCCGAGATATTCCCAAATATATTGAGTTAAAGTCTTGTTGGTAGTGCACCATTTTGGAGCATCAGCTCCAGTTCTTCCAACTTGCTGTAAAAAACTTGCATCACACATGTCTTCTTTTATCCAGTTTTCATATGGCCAAGGCCATAATGCCTTTGTTGTTAAGACGCCGTTTTCATACTTATATATTACGTTCGCTCCAATGTCTGCCCCGTTTTCACCCGTATTTTTATATACAGAATTAGATTCTATTCTTAGCGGGTAAAGAAGTTGCGGATTGTCCGTTCTGTCATGTTCCCCTTTTGTAAACCCGGAAACGGCTGGGTTGTTAGCATTGTATCCGTTGTAATCGAACTTCTGGTAACTGCCGCTATTGTTGACATAACCCCCAGTTGCGTTATTGTAAGACAAATTATTAGCGATATATGTGTCAGCGCCTTTGGCATTCTGTCTATAGCCTGAGTCACTGTTGTTAATGGAAGTGCAGCTCCGAATTGTAATATTCGTGCCGGACTGCAAAGCAAACCCCCTTCGTCCTTCAACAGCAACGTTATTTTCAAATAAGTTGTTATCCGGCTGTGTGTCTACTTCCGTTGCATTATAAAATGAACCATGAGTGGCATTTTCAAGATTAACTCCAATTGATCCAAGTATTTTATTGTTAATGGCTTCTGCTTCACCTGTATTCCAACTGTTAATCTGGAAGCCGCGATGCTCCGTCGAAATCGAGCCATGCGTATAATGATCAAAGGTAATTCCATTTTCAATAGTGGTGTTTTGCCCTTTATAAATCGCGAACCCGGCTATTGGCTCGCTTGCGTAAGCGCCAGCATCCCATCTTGTAACAACTCTTCTCAGTACTACATTGGTAGCGCCTGCGCCTACATGCACCGTATATCTTCCTCTGCCGAAGGCCCAGACATCTTCAAGCAAAACATTGGAACTCGTACCTACATAAACAGGCTTGGTATGTTTATATGTCCCTCCGCCATGCCAACAGCCCATGACTTTTAGCGTAATGTTGTTGCTGTCTTCAATCCGGCAAACAGACCCGTTACTGTTGTGAACCTTTAACCCCCTCATTTCTACATATGACTTGCCTACGATTGACAGAAGCGCATCATATATATTGGAAGGCAACGTTCCTCCTCCGTCTATGTCAGCTTTATGGTCGTTTACAGCGTAAATTTTGGTGTAATTCCCGGCCGTGCCGGATGGCATATCCTTTATCTGCTCATTGTATGTTCCGTCCATAACATAAAGCGTATCTCCGCCTGACATATGCGCAAAAGCATAACTGAATGTCGCAAATGGATTAGCCTGCGTTCCGAGATTGCTATTGTTGCCAAATGGCGAAATATAATAAGTCGCCGCAATGACAAATTGAGGTACAATGATTCCCGTCAAAATAAGCAAGAAAAACATAATGCTTCTAAATCTTTTATTCATAATCTTCCTCCTGAGATAACCATTTATCTTATTGTTAGTATAAAACGACACTTATACTTATCCCGTGATAGTAATCACAACTATTCTATTATTTAGAATCCGTGCTTTCGTATTTGCAAGCTGCATACCAATAAACAATAATACAACCACTTCTCTTTAATATTAATCAGTTCTATTGAAAAACATATGCTTTTATTTTTTTCTAAACTTCAACATTGTATGAAATTCCATACAGTACCCCCCCCAAAAAATAGTCACCTTAATTTCTAAATGTGGAACAGGCCTGATCATAAAACAATTCCAGTTCGCATGCCATTTTATCCCAGGAAAAATTCATTTCGACAAACCTACGTGCTTTACAAGCTATCTCTTTGCCCTTATTCTTATTTTCAAGAAGCTCAAGAATTGTACCCGCACAAGAGTCTGTAGCATCCGCAATAATAATTTCTTCTTTATCCAAAGCCTTTATTGCCAAATTCCCCAGAGTAGTAGTTATTACGGGGACGCCGCATGCCATTGCCTCAAGAATCTTATTTTGGATCCCGGAACCGGATTGCATCGGAGCTACAAAAACCTTTGCCCTGTGATAGTAGCCCTTAACATCCTCTACAAGTCCGGTTACAAAAATATTCTTGTTATCGGAAATAGACCTTATTTTCTTATTCGCATTCGGCCCCACTACAAACACCCTGATGTCATGCCTGACGCGTCTCAATGCAGGATAAATCTTTTCCATGAAAAACTCCACAGCCTGAGCATTCGGGAAGTACCCCATATTGCCGACAAAAAGCAAATCAATGTCTTTCGTCCCGTCATTATTATATTGAAACTTCTCAAGGTCCACTCCGTTTGCAATGACCCTCCCGGCTTTATAACCTTCAAGGGCATTCATGTCTTTTTCAGAAGTTACTATCGAAGGCACATTCTTATATCTGTGTTCCCACGCACGCATCGCGTCCCACTCTTTTTTGAATAAGGCCCGCTTCAGGAAACCCTTTTCTGTTTTGTATCTCCGCTCCATGTTCAGTGACAAGCAGTCTATATGGTCTATCACAATCGGGATATTGCTGACATCATTAACATAATCCGCCATCCTGACAAGCGTGGCATGAATCAGGTCAAAATTGTTTTGTTGCAGTATGCGATGCAACATCCTGCTCATTGCCTTTGATCTATAATATGCAACCTGAAACGGCTCAGCCGCCGTAACATTTAATAGCATCTTCAAAACTGATTTCCATTGGGGGAGATAAACAACATTAACTCTTTCGCAATACTTCTTGAGCACCGGCATGTGCTTTTTTTCTTCCTGTGATTCAATAAAAGAAAGAAGGTTGACGGAATGCTTTCTTGAAAGCTCTTTAATAAAGTTAAAGCTCCGGAGCTTGTCGCCTTTATCAGGAGGGAAAGGGAAACGTGGTGTGATAAAAAGCAGGTTCAAATCAGAACATCCTTGCAATTATTATTGCCGGCCCCTTAACTCAGGTAACCCATATCACGCAATCTTTCCTTAACGGATTCTTCTTCGTCCTTTGTCATTTCCTGCCTGCTTGCAACAGGTGAACCTGCCTCATAGGACTCAATAGATTCTTCCTGCGTGCTCCTCAAAAAACTGTCAGTAAGAATAGATGTCAATGCCTTGCCGTCTATATCTCTTGCGGCCGGTATTCCCATAAGCCTCAGAATTGTCGGAGCAATATCGAATACGCTTGCCCTTTCCACCTTGAAGCCTCTTTTTATGTGCGGCCCTTTTGCAAGGAAAATGCCTTTCTCATGATGCTTGCCTGTCTGCTTGGGTTTGAGATCCAGTATATCGGCGGCTTTAAATGTTGCGCCTGCCGCGAGAATCTCAGTATTCTCGTTTATTATTAATTTGTCATCCGCTATCAGTTTCAGATTAAGCTCGGCCTGGTTAAATGCGAATTCTATCTCGTGTTCCGAAGTTCTCAATAATTTAATCAGGGGAAAGTCAATCTCCTTAAATCTGATCGCGCCTATTTTGTCCTCGAGTTCTTTCATGAGGCCTCCGTCCGCATTTTTATCTTTGGCACGAAGATAGCACTTATACCCTACATTCATGCCGTATATCCTGTCGCTCACGCCCAGCACATCAAGCAGTTTCTCCGTCTTCATCAATAACATCCTGGCGCCTTTATCAATTCCCTGAAACCCGTGGTCAGAGACTAAAAACACGTTAGCGTTATCAGGGACATTCTGCAATATCAACCCGATTGAGCGGTCCACCTGCTCGTAATATTTACAAACATTGCCTTTCCTGTTGCTCCCGTTTGTCTCCCATTCTTCCCAGAAATAATGAGAGATCAGGTCCGCGCCGTTTTCATAAAATACCGAGATGTCAGGTTTGGTCTTTCTCATCAAATAGCAGAAATGATCTGTGCTGATGTAAAGCTCCATTATCTTTTCTATAGGGTATCTGTCCTTGAAACTGTTATTCCCTGTCTTAAGGCTGCTCAGTAAACCGGCAATGCGCAACGCCGTGTCAAAACGCAGTCCTTGCTTCAATGCGGATACCCCGAACTGTAACATCGAGGCTGTGCCAAAGTTAACTCCGCGCTTTCGCTCTTCTCTTATTTTCTTCAAGAAACCGGCATTCTCTGGATAAGTTGCCGCACCAGGCGCTAATACCCCCGGTATGCAAAAGGCACTGTTCTTATCAGGAGGGTATACATGGAAAAAGTTGTATAACCCGTAACTGAACCCCCTCTGAGCCAGTATTTCCCAAAACCTCAAACTCTTCAGGTCCGCCTCGCTACTGAAGAAGTCTTTTATCCCGTGCTTCTCAGGCACCTTGCCGGTCGCAATGCTCATCCATATGACAGGGGAAATGAGTTTATTCTCCATAGACATAAAATCACCGTAGGCCCCCTGTTTTTTCAGGTCACTGAAATTCGGAAGGGCGCCGCTGTTTATCATCGGGTCTATTACATCCCAGGTAGCGCCGTCAATGCATATCAATACCAGTTTATTCATGCCTCACCTCTAACTGTTTTCCTTTTAATTCATTTGCGATAAAACATAAAATCTTATCCGTAACCATTCCCCAGCTTTTGTATTTAGTAATATAGTCAAATCCCCGCGCGCCCATCTTCTCAGCCCTGTCTCTGTCAGATGCCAGAATGCTTATGCTGTTTATAAGCGCGTCAAGGTTACCTATGGGCACTGTAATTCCCATCTCTCTTTCTTCCAGAAATCTCAGTGAACTCATCTCCGATCCGACAACAGCCTTTGAGCATGCAAGATATTCATACGCCTTCATCACAGAGCCGTCCCCAACGTCTTTGTTGAAAAGGGCCAGTGCCAGGTCAAAACATGCAATATACTTTGGAACGTCGCTGTATGGCACCTCATCCGTAATGAGCACTGCATTGCCGTTAAATCGCATTGCCTCTGTCTGAACCTTCTCCATTCGTTCCTGTTGGGCCCAGCCTCCTACCAGTAGCAGTTTTATGTTCGGATTCTTTTCCCGCAATGCCTTTATTGCTTTTATGGCAAGCTCGGCATCGTTGTAATACTGGAAATATGCGACAAACCCCACTATGAAATCTTTTTTCTCTAAACCTAATTCTTCCCTTGTCTTCTCGACTGACAATGGCCTGAATAATTCGATGTTAACGCCATTTTCAGCAACAACAATTCCGTGGTTGCGGTGATATTTTTCGCGAAGCCTCGCAGCTATCTCTCCGGTAACACAAATTATGCCTTTGCTGGCAGTTATGCTCCAGATGATGATCTTTGCAATGAACGCTCGCATCACGGGTGAGACGTCCCGGACATTTTCAAAATCTCTGAAGGGCCAACTGTTCAGTTCCAAAAAACAAGGAACCTTCAAAAGCTTAGAAACTAAAATATGCGCAAACATTGCTGATTCACTGCGGACATATAAAATATCGGGCTTCTCTTTTATCCCCTGATACAGAACCGTCAAGAGCAGCTTGAATTGATACCACAGATAAGAAATGATCCCTCCGCGGATTAATCCGATTGCCTGAACACGGACCCCTGGAACAGTTCCAATTAAGTTATCGTCCAATTGTGCAAACAGCAGGACGCTGTTTCCGGCTGCAGCGAGTTCCCTGACCGTTTCCTTGACGTGAACAGAGCCGCTGTAATGTTTGTTTAAATTTACCTGACTGAGATAGAATATCTTCATTAGTTATGAAGTGACATTTGGAAGGTCTTTCAGAACGCCTACCTTCCTCAAGAATATAACCAGCTTTCTCGTATGCTTGAATATATCCTGATTAAACAAAATATACTTCACGAAAAACCTGTACCGCGTCATGTAGTTCATGGACGCTACTGCGAAATCCAGGGGGGCGGGGATAAATTCCACGGTGTGTTCTTTGAACGGGCCGTCTTTCTCAATATTTGATTCCTCAATATTGCCAAAGCCTTTTTGCGCCGACAGCACAATATGTTTTGATGCAAAAGGGTCCAGCCCTATCAGGCGCATAGCCGTTGCATCCAGCGCAACAGGGTCTGTGCTGCCGAGGATGATGTCCATTCTGCGTGGGATGCCGTTGCTCGGGCCTCGTCCCTCCACGCATACAATTCCGTCCATTATATTTATCCGCGGCTTCACAATGCCGATGAGATCCGATAAAAGTTCGTCAAGATACTTATGCATGAGTATGCGGTCGTATCTCGGGACACAGCCCCACTGGTTTTTGATTGCCCCGGTAAAGACGGTCAGCGCGTGAGTCTTCAGCACAGGCATATCAATGACGGCATCCGCCTCCATGAGCTCCTTGGGCATTAATGTTTTGTACTTGCCGAATATCGGATGCCCTATATCAACGAACTCTCCTTTGGAAAAATTGCTCCACTTGATTCCGTATTTTTTCACTATATCAAAAACACCCGTATTCTGCGCAGCGTCGTCTGCCGAATACCTCGCCCCGTCCGATTCCCCGATGGTGATATTCTTGGTCTTCCTTGACAATATTGAACATACCGCGTCCATCAGTTCAGGAGAAGTATTGGATGCCTCGACCTTGTCCTTTTCCTCAGTGCAAAGGTTCGGCTTGATAACTATCCGCGCATTTCGGGAAACTACTTCCTCCCATCCGCAAGCCGCAATGATTTCCTCTGTCGCGGACAGCAAATTTCCTCCTTTCACGGATCGCAGTAAAACCTTCGATTTTTGCATCATACCTCCGGTAGCTAAGATTAAATTACTTTTCTAAACACATTTACGACAAGGTAAAAAAACAGGACGCCGAATACTTCGATGGCGCCGATTTTTATTAAATCTTTTCTGACAATCTTGAACCCGTCTCCATATATCGCCACAACAGCCGCGCACAGTGCGGCAGCTATATACAACAATTCATGCTCGGCAGAGAGAAACATAGTGGCTGCCACAAGGCCTATTAACACGAGGAGATTTTCTTCATACAACACTTTTGACGCTTTGTCAGCGCTAATTTTAGGTGCGATACCTAACAACCCCTTGAAGGAGCAGTAAAAAATTCCGATCCAGAAAAAGGCCCCTATCAACCCTGTCTCCCCAAGCTGCTGCAAAAAAGAATTATGAGCGACAATCCTTGAATACTCAGTAAACCGCCCTTTGCCTACGCCGAGCAGGGGGTCGTTGTATCTTACTATATCCAGTGCCTCGGACCAGGCGCTTATACGCCCTCTTGAAGATTTCTCAGGGTCGTCCACCGCAAACCTTCCCGGTGCAGCGACCGTAAAGATCAAAGCCGCCATGACAGCCCCGATAATCACTCCTTTTTTGTTTTTTATATGAAATGAGATAAAGAAAAATATCAATATCAGGAGACTCATAAACCCGCCTCTCGATTCCGTTAAATAGATGCCTACTGAAAGGAGAGACAGCAGAGCTATATAAAGAATCTTGCTGAATATCCCCGGGTTAAAAAAGATGCGGTTTAGTGCAAACGGGAAGGCAAAAAGAAAGGCAAGGCACGTTGTGTTTGACCCGTCAAATACCCCAACCCACCGCACACGGCTTTCATCCCTGTACAATGACATGCCGGCAATGTTAGTGCCTGTATTTATCTGGACTATCCCCTGATAGGCGATGAACGCTGTCAAGACAGCAATAACAAGACCCGTCCATTTGATTTTTTGTTGGGAGTCGAGAGACCCGGCGACAATTAAATATATGAGAAAGAACCTGAGATACTCATAGCCGTTTTTTACTGCCGTGCCAATATCTCCGCCAATAGCATTTGATAAAAACACACAAACAAAAAACAGCATGAAAAATATCGTCTGGGGCAGTTTAATTACCCTGCCAAGCTGAGACTTGAAAAGCATGAGTAATATAAGTGTCGAAAGGATCATTATGTAATCAACGGGAGCGCCCATAAGCGGGCCCCACCAGTCCTGCGGACGGATAAAGAAGAAAAATAAATATGCAAGTAGAAGAAGAAATGTCATCAGTTAGCGTAAAACCAGACGAGTGCGCGGCTGATCAAAAGTTTCCATTGTTCAAGATAACCCGGGGAAATATTATTGATGGAATAAGAATCTGCGCTTTTATAAAGGGTGGACGATTCATTGGCCTTTAAAGTCCCAATCAGTATTTCGCCTTCATCGTTTACGGTTATTTTTTTATGTTCGTTGTCATACAGCACCGCTCCCTGCGGAGCTGCTAATGTCATTCCCTCAACCGGGAATGGATTTGAATTTACGACGATCAAGGCACGGCCTTTATCAATCAGGCTCACATTTTTTATTGCCTGCAGCCTGTCAAGCAGTGTTGATGCTGGCACAAACCAGCCGTCTTTCTGTTGCGCAATCTTAATCAACTGCTTTTTCACCTGCTCGTCCACGGCATAGGAATTATCGCCGGCCCTTTTTATAAACCCTGCGGCAAAGTGAGTATAGACTATTGATGCGCCTCTTTCTCTTACAAGTTTCTCAATGTTCTTATCGGAGATCAATTGCAGGAACGCTTCCATATTATGCCCGTCTGAAAAAGAAAACCAGTAGTTGATCTCCGGCCTGTCTGGATCGTGATATGGCATGCTGGGATTGAATTTCAGTGTATTAATATCCGAAGTCCCCCAGAGGCGCACGTATTTGGTTTTTTCTTTCAGAATGTCCGCCCAGTAATACCGGCTTTGAGGGTCCTCGCCTCCGAAAGAAAAACTCGCCTTCGGATAAACCATGCCAACCACATTTTTAAAAAACCATTGAGCGGCTTTGCTCTTGAAAACCTTTGCCCCCCAGTATACATTGTCAAGATTCATTGAATGCATAATATTCATTTTGGGATACTCGCCAAAGATCGAACGGAACTGCTCGTAGCCGTCAATAGTGCCTTTCCTTAAATCATTACAGCCCGAAACAGTATGAAGCGCAATTTCAAAACCCTTGTTGCGAAGCGAGAGTATGTAGTTTCTGTATTCTTCATTCTGTAAAGTTGCCCCATAATCAAATCTGCCTTCTGTATCCGGCTCTCCGTTAGCGCGAGAGCATTCTTTGACCCACACTGCAACCGTAGTCTTCAACCCTATTTCATCGAGAAAGCCGTACATCGTTTTCACCTTTTGAATTTTTGAATGGTCGGGGTCATCCGTGACCGTAAAAGCAAAGTGCTTACCATCCGGATAAGGAGAGATTTTAAAGCCTCCGTCATTACTGAACATGAATGAGGACGTAAAAATGAAAATAAATATCAACCAGTATATCTTCAGCTTTTTCACGATATACCCCCGTCAATATATTTTCGGTGCCACAACTCAAGGGTCAACAATGAAAGTATCCTCCTGCTGTAATCAAAATGTCCGGCTTTATGCCTTCTGAGGATTCCGTCTATATAAGCTCTGTTGAAATATCCCCTTGCAAGCGTCCTCTCATCAAGCATAATATCCCTTATCTTTCCATAAAGCTCATTGGCAAACCACTGAGCAATCGGCACAGGGAATCCGCGTTTTTTCCTGTAAATAATATCGCTGGGAAGGAGTCCTTCCATCATTTTCTTAAGGATTATCTTTCCTTCCCGCCCGTTATTTTTGCACTCATCGGGAAGCCCCGCCGCATGCTCGATAAGGACATGATCCAGAAACGGCACCCTCAGTTCAATGGAGGCTGCCATAGTGCTCTTGTCCGCCTTTAAAAGCAGGTCGTCTGCCAGCCAGAATTTTGTATCAACATAAAGCATCTTCTGCAACATCGTGCCGCCGTTCATTCTCTCATACGCCGTAGAAAAAAGGGCGTCGAATTCATCGGCGATCCTGCCGGCGAATTCATTTGTATACATCTCCTCGCACACGGAACCTATTACATCAGAGGAGACCGTGCGGTATCTCTTTGTGAAAGGTTCTTTCAGCCACTGTAAGTATTTCCGTATTTTCTCCGGCAGGGGTTTGCAATTGGAAGGGATCAAACCCGTGCAATTGACTGAGGACAAAAGTGAATGCAGTTTTTCGATCCGTTGCATTTTCCCGTAAATAGGGTATCCCGCAAACAATTCATCAGCGCCCTCTCCCGAAAGCAGGACCGTGGCCTGGCTTTTTGCCAGTTTGGACAGCTCGTACAAGGCAATGGCGGCGCTCTCCACGATCGGCTCTTCCGTGAATTCTAAAAACGTATCCAGCGCATCAAAAAACGGCGCGGCATGCAGAATGAATTCATGGTGCTCCGTGCCGAAATATTCCGCCACTCTCCTTGCGTAGCCCAACTCGCTGATATCCTCATTGCCTTCATATCCGACAGAGAAGGTCTTTACCGGGACATTCAAAACTTTTGCCATGACCGCGACTACCGAGCTTGAATCAAGCCCTCCGCTCAGAAATACGCCAAGCGGCACATCGCTTATTAAATGACTTCTCACACAGTCTGTGAACAACTCTTTCAGCTCTGACTCGTATGGTTGGCTACAGCCGTTTATCTTATCGTCGCTGAATTTCAAATCCCAGTAAGTTTCTTTTTTGACGGAGAAATCTGATTTCAGCAATAAGGCCTCCCCCGGGCAGACTTTATAGATATTGGAGAACAATGTCTCCGGCGCAGGGACATAACCAAGATTGATGTAGAAATCAATGGCCGCCTTATTGACGCCGGTCTTTGCAAGGCCGGCAGCGAGCAGCGCCTTTATTTCCGAGGCAAACATAAAACTCGTATCGTCCTGATAAAAATAAAGCGGTTTTATGCCCACCCTGTCTCTGGCAATAAAAATTTCTTTTTTACGGCGGTTGTATATTGCAAATGCAAACATGCCGCGCAACTCATGCACACTGTTGCATCCCCATTCCTCGTAGCCGTGAACGATCACCTCTGTGTCGCAATGCGTCTTGAATGTGTGGCCGAGCTTTTCCAGGCGCGTTTTCAATTCGGGGAAGTTATATATCTCTCCATTGAAAACAATGACGATATCATTGCTTTCATTAAACATCGGCTGCTGCCCTGAGTCCAGGTCTATTATGCTGAGACGCCGGTGCCCGAATCCGATATTATTTTCAACAAACACGCCTTCGCCGTTCGGGCCTCTGTGCGTCATTGAAGCAGTAACGCCTTGAAGCCACGCCTTTGATACATGGCGCTGAGAGTCTTTAAATGCTATCCCGAAAATTCCGCACATAAGCGTTTACCTTTTTTTAGTACCTCTGAATATATTTCCATATACTGCAATGCACAGTCCTCCCATGAACCTGTATCACCGGCAGATATGTCCGCGTCAAAGGCCTGCACTATCGCATCAGCAAGGGCCGCAGGGTCACGGGGCGGCACAAGGCATCCCCGGTCCTCTTCAATTATTTCAGGGATCCCGCCGACTCTGGATGCGATAACCGGCAATCCACAGGCCATTGCCTCCAAAATAACATTCGGCGTGCCTTCCCTGATACTCGGCAGACAAAAAACATCACAGGCATTCATCCAGTTTGCAACCTCATCATGAGGTTTATAACCGGCGAACATTACCTTCCCGTGCAAACGCAAGCCGGCAATACGGTTTTCCAGCACGTTTCTTTCCGGCCCGTCCCCGAGCAGAATGGCGGTAAAGTTCAACCTGTTTTCGCTATTAAGAATGTTCAATGCCTCAATAAGGTATCTGAGCCCCTTGACTTCATGCAGTTGCCCGGCAAACAAAAGATATCTGCCATTTTTCTCAAGCCCTGTGATTTCCCGTGCATGTGTTTTGTTAATCTTTTTAAACATGCCCCGGTCCACGCCGTTTCTGATCGTAGTGACGTTTTTCGTAATGTGAAATCGTTCGGCAATAATATGTCTAAGCGAATCACTGACGGTTGTTATGGCATCAGCATGCTGCAACGCCCATTTTATCTGCGAACGCCTGAAGCGATATTGCCCGTAAAGATTGATGTCGCAGCCTCTTGCAGACAGTACCAGCGGAAGGCAAAGCTTTTGAGCAAGCCAGGCCGCTGCAACACCGTCAGGGTATATCCAGTGAGCGTGCATCAGTTCGATATCGTGCTGTTTCGCCAATCTCTTCACGAGCGGGTAAGTACGTGCCACGATCAGCGCGGCGTGACAGGCCCCTGATACCTTGGGCAGCATAAAGTATTTCGGATAATAAACCTCTCTTCCTTTGTAATGAAAATGAAAGGGCACGGCGGCGAAAGCCGCCTTTTCTCCATTAATAAAAGGCATTGCCGGAGACCATGGAAGGGGCGAGACGACAATGTTATGAATTTCAGCAGGCAGCGCCTCTACCATTTGGGCGACAAACTTGCCGCGATCCGGCTGCTCCGGATTCGGGAAAAGGTTTGTGAAAATAAGGATGTTCAATCAGAAGCTGTGCGCAATGTGTTTTGAATATAGAAGTTCGTAATTGCGGATGCAGTCATCTATATTGAAAATCTCAAGCGCTCTTTTTCTCGCATTGAAGGACATGACAGCGCGCAGTTTTGTGTCAAGCAGGAGTTTTTCAAATGCGTCAGCAAGTGCCGGCGGATCGTTTGACGGCACGAGCAGTCCGGTCTCGCCGTCTTTTACGATCTCCGGATTGCCGCCTACGTTTGTAGCCACAACAGGAA
This sequence comes from Nitrospirota bacterium, assembly GCA_016213945.1. Lineage (GTDB taxonomy): Bacteria > Nitrospirota > Thermodesulfovibrionia > UBA6902 > UBA6902 > SURF-23. The sequence continues at coordinate 14,534 of JACQZF010000006.1, forward strand.
GCCCTGTGCTCATTGCTTCAATCAGGGTAACGCTCAACCCCTCGCTAAATGAGCAGAGGACAAATACATCTAAAGCGTTGAGTATCTCATTGATGTTGTCCTTCTCTCCGAGGAAGGAAACCGCTTTTTCGATACCAAGGGCTTCTGTCTCTGCCTTCAGTGCGTCTTTCAGCTCCCCATCGCCGACAAGCAGCAAATGAATGTTGTCGCTGCGTGAGCAAAGCAGTTGAAGCGCCCTCAAAAGGACTTTATGGTTTTTTACCGGGACCAGCCTCGCCACTATGCCTATCAGAAAAACATCCTTCCCTACACCATAGTCGCCGCGTATCCTGTTTTTTAATTCGTAATCCGGTTTGAATTTATTGCAATCCACTCCGTTATAAATGACACTCACTGCATCGCTACAGTTCCAGCGCTGAAGCATTCCCTTTTTTACGGGATCGGAAACAGCCACAACATCGTCAGTCAGCCTTACAAGGACATTTTCCAGCGTCCTTTTTTTTATTCCGGAGATATTTGAATGCTCTGTGTGAACATGACGGACCCCGCGAGACAGCTTTGCCGCCAGCGCGCCGTAAAACCATGAGTCGTAATTGTTCGTATGAATTATTTTCACACCTCTGTCTTTAAATAGTTTTGCCAGTCGCATTACCAGTGAAAAATCCAGTCCGCTCTTCTTTTTTATGTTATGCACGGGTATCATTTTTTTGCGTAACACTTCAGGCAGAACGCCACCCTCCCGAAAAGTCACGACCTCCGGTTCATACATCTGCCGGTTTATGTGCTGAGTAAAAGTGTATATCAGTTGCTCTATCCCGCCTGTCTCAAGGGAATAATTAACATACATAATCCGCCATGTCATTGATTACATATATCCCATCTTTTTTAACTGTCCTATGATCTCCTCATTTTCTTCGTCCGAAAGCGCGCCGCTTTGCGAAGAAGGGCTGCCGTAGTCTTTTTTACGAACTTCCCGGCAGTACACGCCGGTGTCTTTCTTGAAAAGTTCTTTCAGCACAACCCCGTCCACATCATCGGGCACTTCAACATCAAGCATGTGCAGGACAGTAGGCATAATGTCCATCAACCCTGCTTTAACAGTAAGGTCGCCTGGCTGAACATCAGGGCCGTATGCCATAAGTATTCCTTCTATCGCGCCTTCGTGGTCGCCCCTGAAATAACGCCCGCCTCCCCGTGCCACATGATCTTTACTGAGCTTGTTTGTAATATTGACTGAAGGCAAAATGCTCATCCCGTAGTCTTCTGTGGAAATAAAAACGATGTCGGGGATCTGTTCAAGGTATTTCCCCTTGAAAATTGCCTCTTTTCTCCAGACGTCCTTGACTATTTTCCCGCCTTCATCATCAATAAGGTTTTTCATTTTCTCAACAATATCGTTTCTGATTGCTTCATATTCCCTGCTGTGAGGGTTTGATTTAACGACGATGCCCCAGTCGTTTACCAGATACGCCTTTGTCTTTTCCCAGTCAATGTTATGGATCTTGCCGTATTCAAGTCTTGCAACCACCTCGGACTCTGTCACAACTGCGCTGGTCATAACCGCCTCTTTTTGCGAGTTATTATTCCTTCTCAAAAGCCGCAAAATCCTCTGCTTGTTTTCCATTGACAGCAGCGTACTTATTTGCGGAGCCAGCATCTTTCTGGCAAAACTTGAGATTATGTTGCCTTTATATTTCAGATAGCCGTTTTTCTCAAGCCACGTATTTACATAAAATTTTTTCTTCTGTATCCCCTGCATCCCGTGATCGGAAATAATCAAGATGTTCCATCCCTGAAAGGTTTCTAATATGTCTGTGATTATCAAATCTACTTCTTTAAAATACCTTAGGTATGTATCCTCGTCGTCCCAAAACCAATGCCCCATAAAATCAGTGCCGCCGACCCAGAAAAAAGAAAAATCATATTTCTTTTCAGCATTCAGTTCCTTAAACACCTTATAGCGGTGTTTTGTAATCTTTATTCGCAGATTCAGTATAGTGTCCCTGTTTTTTTGCGGGTCAATCGTCAGCTCTTCAGAAAGGAGATCGTCCTCAACCTGCCGGAAACCGAAGACCCTCGGTTTCAATTCGCGTGGATATACGTAATCGCTCTCCTCCGAAGGGGCCGGGTTGCCGGAAATCATAATGCCCTTGAGCTCCTCAACAGGATAAAGCATCCTGACATTTACAATGCAGGACTCCTTGTCGTTTTTGCTGAGGATGTTCCACAGCTTGAAATCTTTCATCGTCCTTAAAGAGACCGGGGTGCCGTCAGGATAGGTAAACCCGAATACGCCTGTCTCTCCCTGGCTCTTACCAGTAAAAAGAGTTGGCAGTGCGGGACATGTGTATGTTGGTATCGTGCTCTGAAGGGTCCCGCGCGCTGAGTTGTCGTAAATTTTCTTTATTGCGGGCAGATGCCCCGCTTTCATCCATTTATGCAAAATTGACCATGGAGTTCCATCTAGACCAATAAGCAGTGTGTTCATTGTAGCTCCTTTCATAATTCGCTGATCTTTGAAAAGCTCAATCCGCGGCCTCTTGCCTCTCTTATAATCCACTCCAGCATATCTTTTATATACATTGAATCGTCATGCAGTAAAAAAATCTCGCCCGGTTCTATGGTGAATTTTTTTTTAAAGCACTCAATCTCGTCTTCTGACTTAATAAAAGTATCCTTGCAGTCGTAGGACCACATGATCAATCTTTTTTTATTGGCCAGGCAATACCGCAGCAAATTCACATTGATAGTCCCGTACGGAGGCCTGATAAAATCTACTTGCCTCGCGCCGCATTCAAGCAGCGTCTTCTCACAGGAAAGGATTTGTTGTGAGAGTTCTCTGTATGATATCCTGTCAATGCGTTTATGATCAAAAAAATGATTCCCTGCATCATGCCCTTCCTGAATAATGCGCTCGACAGTTTTGAAGTCGTTCACGACAGAGCCACCACTCAAGAAGAAGGTCGCCTTCACATCGTATTTTTTCAGCGTGTCCAATATTATTCCGGTGTTTTCAGGGAATGGACCGTCGTCAAATGTCAAAAAAACCTCCCTGCGTTTACTGCTGCCGCTGAATAAAATAAACCTGTTGCTTAAATATCTATACAGGACAGAACGTTTTCCCATTGCCCCTTTAACTTGCCTCTGCTGTACTGCGCAGGCTTAAAATCGTATTTTGACATAACGGCTTATATCTTCGGCAGGTAGTTCCAGTATTTTTGCGGGGAATAAAGCAGGCAGCATTTTTTACAAAACGGGAACAATCTCTTTTCTTTCAGCTTTCTCCTGAACGCAACATACTTCTCATTGTTGATTATCTCTTGCACCGTGCTCTCTCTAACATTGCCGAACAGAGTTGACAGGGAGCACGGATATACATTGCCATAAGGGTCAATTCTTAGCGAATACCACGGAGCAAAACACTTGTTTACCACGCTGAAATCCTTGTCCTTGAAAAATCTCTCCAGCTCGTCGTCATTGTCAATAGAAACATAGACAGATTGGCCAAGTTCCTTTGCCAGTCTCCTCACACAATCCAGTTCCTGCTTTAATCTCCCGACATCAACCCCGGCAATGTCCTCCGGCAGGAGAAAACTTTCCTGCTTGAAAAAATTGCCCGCTGCGACCTGCGATTTTGTGTCGCCGATGGTGTTCTCATCAGTAAATATAATAGGGTCTATTGTAAGCGGAACTTCCTTCTCCCTGCTGATCCTGACGACCTCGCAGAGCGAGTCCTGGTTCAGCGCTGAAACAGTGCAGAGAAAGCCGACGTCCGGCTTTGACTTTTTCAGAGCCGCCTTTTGTTCTTTTATCAGATCAACCGTCTTCATTATGTTGTCAAATACATTGCTGCATCTGATCTTGTTATGAACGTCACGCGGCCCGTCCAGAGAAATGGTCAGGTCATCCAGCCCGTATTCAACGATCTTCCGCGCAGCGTCCTCGCTTATCACCCCGCCGTTCGAGGTAATGGAAAGCTCAAACATATGCTCCTTAGCCATTTTAATCAATTCCAGTATGTCTTTCCTGATAAAGGCCTCGCCGCCGCTGAAACGGACGGACCTTACACCCGCATTCTTTAGCTGTTTGAACAGCGTGGAAAACTCTTCGGTCGTCAGCTCCTTTTCTTTTCTGATGGTCTCAAGAACTCCGCCGCCGCCGTCCGTATGAACACCGTAAAGCGGGCACATCTTGCACCTGCAATTGCACTTAAATGTCACCTCTATGCTAACGCTCTTAAGCTTCTCTATCTTTCCGTCGCAGAACACGTAATCAGGATAATACGAAGCAGCAGCATCTGACAGCCCTCTGAGATTTTTCAAGATGACAGGCGAAACCACTTTTTTAACAGTATTTTTTGCGGCTCTTTTGATGCTCACGGCTACCTCCTGATAACCCCAATGGAAGAAAGTGCTTTAATCTTTACCCGTTCTTTCAACGCAAATAATTTCTCGATCTCGTCCTGTTCATAAAATTTTAAGACCATAAGTATCAGCGGATATGACATCACTATCAGGGCCTTCATAACAATCCTCGCATAAAGCCCTGCCCCGGCAGTCAACATGGTAAGCAAATAAATGAGGGCCGTCGCCGCTATTATTTTTATAACACGCTGAAATTCAAAACCTACTGGATAACATTTCTGTGACAGCCATAACGTAAGGAACATCTCCAGGCAGCTCGATATAAAAACCGCAAGTGCCGCGCCGTACATGCCATACAAAGGCACCAATATAGCGAGAGCCGCTATATTGAACAGCGCCGATGAAATGGATATGTACGGCATATAGCCCGTCTTTTTTTCGATAAGCAGGCCTGTCTGAAAATTATAGTTTATTCCGTTTGCGATAACAGAAAGAACCAGTATGGGCACAACTTTATAGGCATCTCTGAAGGCTTTTGAAGCCATCATTTCTATAACCTCGCGGGAAAGCGATGATATAAATAACCCGATAAACATCACAGCAAACAGGAAATATGTAAAGGTTCGCGCATAAACTTCTTTCGCGTTTTCCTGCTTCATGATGGAAAACCTGAACGGGCCGTAATTCATCTGAAAGGGTTCCAGCACAAAACTTCTCAACGCCATCCCGAAGCGGATGGCAAGGGCGTAAAGTCCCACTGTTTCAAGCGATGCGTACCAGCCGAGGAATACGCGGTCTATGTTCCGCCACACAAGTCCCGGAATTGAAGCAAGAATCAACGGATAACTGTATTTAAATATGTCCTTCATCCTTGAGAGCTCGAGGGCAAAGCCGGTTGATTTGTAGACAAAAAAATTAAGAAACAACCAGATTGCGACAGCGCCGAAAAGATTGCCTGTCAGTATGCCTTCCACGCCTTTATGAAGATAAACAACGATGTATATATTCAGAGCAACTCTTATCAACAACTGCGCAAGCGAGCTCACTACATAAAGGACCGAGTATTCTTTGGCCCTGAAATAGGCATATGGAATCTCACTTATCACTTCAAAGAACATGACCAGAAAACCAAGCCTCAACAGTGAGGCATAATTAACGGAATTGTAAATAAATCCGGAAATAGGGCTCGCAAGAAGCATGAGCAAACCGGTAATGACAAGACACCAGAATGTAATTGAGGCGAGAGCAGTGCTTACAAGTTTATTCCTTTCCGCCTCTTCTTTGTATTCAAAATAGAATCTCAGTATGGCATGGCCCAGCCGCACCCCAAGCATTATCCTGATAAAAGCAACCGTAACAAAAACGAGCTCAAGGGTGCCGTATTCGTCAGGGGTGAGATGGTTAGTATAAATAGGCAACAGCAGGAAAATACCCAGTCTGTTAAGGACATTGCCCGTAAAATATATAGCCGAATGTTTTATTAAGCGTTTAAGCTCAAGCATGAGTAAATAGATGTTTCAGATAAAGAGAGCTGGTTGCTTCCAATGGTTTTATAATATGCGCATCAAGCCACTCTCTGTTGCTTTTAAACGGCTCCAGCTTTACCCTTTTTATTACGTGATGAAGCCAGTAAATAATTGCCATGGCTGGCAGGGCTTCGGCAGATATGCCGAGCGCGTTCATGTATCTTTCAAGGATATTTTTTTCCATATGATCAAATTTCAGAGGAATAATAATATCGCAGATAACGTCCATTAGTTCTTCCCCGTAAAGCACCTTCCTCCTTGAGGCAAGCAAATGCAAAAGATCCAGAAGCGGCAATCCCTCTCTTGCCGACAGGTCCCAGTCAATTATGCCTGTCACTGTAATGCTGTCAAGATCGAACAGCAAATTCTCAAGTTTATAATCGCCGTGCTGCCAGGCCAACAGCATCTCTTTGTTCACTGCCTCTTTCCTTAAATACATCACGACGCCTTCCGCAAGTTCACTGTATCCGGCGTCAAATGCAAGGGTTTGCATCAACTCTTCAGCATAGCAGGAGAATAGCCGGACAAATCTCTCCTCGTTCAAATGAACACGCTGCAATGTTTTAATGTGAAATTCCGTGAGCACCTTTACTACAACAGGGAATGCCTTGTGAAAGGCATTCCCCGGCGTACTGATAACCGCCCCGCCAAGTTTGCTCTCCACAAAATATGCCTGCCCGTTGTAAACGCCTTCCTTGACCGGCAGAGGCGCTTCAAATGGCAGCTGCCCCTGCATTGATTTCAGTCCTCTGAGGCTCTCCATATTTTGCCTGCATAATGCATAATACTTCTCATTCAACGGCATCCTTATAACAACACCTTTGGGGTCCCCTGTTTTGTCTTTCGGCCTCGCTATAACTATAACATCGGCAATGAACCTCTCAACTTCCATCTCCCCTTTATCAGGGACCGCGTGTTCCAGTAAGTTTTCCATAAAACTCTTATACGGTTTGTTGGATGCTATAGCCATAAAGGCTGGAGCAAGTGCGCCGCCTTTTACAAACCTGTCTTTTATGATATTCCGCAGAGATTTTCTGCTGCCTGCCGTTGCCGCGGGATCAGTGATCTCTTTAATGTTCATCAGAGACGGATATGCATACAATAACTTGATATGTTTAAAGCCTGCATCTTTCAGCTTACTGCTTACAAATCCCGGGGAGAATCTTGTTTCTCCGTTTTCAGCCTTTGTTCCGCCGCGGACCCTGTTAAAGAGCGAGCGAAAGCCCATGGCATTTTGCACGGAAATAAAAAGCGAGCCTGAAGTCCCGGTCACTCTTGCGGCTTCCTTCAGCATTCGGGACAGATATTTCCTGTTACTGCCTGAAGGCGCTTCCATATACGGGATAATGTTGTCAAAATCGTGCGAGGCCACCAGGTCGAAATAGCCGTCTTGAAAAGGAAGCTGTTCTGTGTTTGAAAGCCAAGCCAGTTTGACGTTCTGAATTTTTTTTGCTTTCAGTTTTGCTTCCATGCATTCAAGCATAAGACGGTTCGGATGCACACAGAACACTTCTTTACACTGAAACGAAAGAGATTCCGAGACTGTTCCGAATGTCGCGTCAAACACTAACGCTTTTTCAGTGCCGTTAAACCCTAAAAGGAACTTCCAGCAGGCCTGTCTCTCCCGCATTATATTTGAGACATATTGCATCTTCTTTTGAGGCAACACTGCCAGAAATCTGCCTAAACCGGCTTCCCAGCCGTGTTCTTTTACATATCCATGCAGGGCGATTATTTCTTCAGAGGAAAGAAACATAACTATTTATTACCGTAAGATCGGAATTAATTCTTCTCTGTGATTGGTGTAAAATTTCAGGCGCTCAGTCCAGTTCTGCCTGCGTATTCCCTGTTTTGCGAATAAACCATACTCCTCCATAACAGCCTTTTCCAGAAGATACAGCAGGAAAAGCAATTTCAGCATGTCCTTGTCAAAACCCATTTCCAAAGAGTACCAGTTCAGATATTTTTGGGTCAGCACGGAGAAACGCCTGCCGTCAAAAAAAACGTTTTCAAAACTGTTCAAAAACACGTTAGCTTTTCCGCCCTTGCCGGGCAATATCCTGAAACTCAGGAAAAATGTAAAAAGGTCATTAGTTGGCAAGGCCCCTTTTTGCATGTCTGCCCAGTCAATCACTGTCATCTTACCGTTTTCAATAAGTATGTTGCTCGGAAACCAGTCGCCGTGGCTGCAAACAAGCGGGACTTCGACATTATTCAGTTTTTTTATTTTACTGAACAAATCCGCCGGGGCGGCATCCTCTCTGGCGCCGGGCAAAGATACATATTCATGAAGCAACGATTCGATACTTGGCTCAAGCGAAGAGATGCTTGCCCTGTTTGTCTCAGTCTGTCTCTGAAATTCAACCAGCCATCTCATGGCTTGCCTTATATTATTATCTGCCCTGACAAGATCCCTTTCGGAATTATTGGTTAGTATCTCCGACATTTTACTCCCTGATATATGATTCAAAATCATTACAGGATACATGCCTCCAACTCTTTCAAAGCAACATATTTGCGGTATGCTCTTTTTCAATGCACCGCTCAAGCGCTTTTGCAGATAGGCTATATTTTCATACTCCTCCTCAATCAAGTGTTCCATCTTTTTATTCTTGATGTATTTAACAAACAAAATATCTTTATCGCCGGATGAGAAATAAAAATATATATTTCTCACCCTTTCACGCATTAAGCAGGAAAGATCGGCCGGTGTCTTTCTGGCATCAGGCAATATCGTTTCCCAATTTTCCAGCAAATGTTTCTTTACTGCCGGATACATAGAAAGCGCGAAATTGTTTATATAGGGATTGCTTTTTTCCATGAAGTTGAATACAGGCTTTACAGGCAAAGATATACCCGGTATTTTCAAAAGCATGTAAATCAATCTGGCCTTTCTGGAATGCTCTTTGGAGTGGCGCAAATAAATTTCCATAAGTTTTTTTGAGCCTCCCATCAAAAACCAATTGTAGTGCTTCTTGCTGCGCGCCTTTTTTTTCCCGACTCCCACCAATATAGGACAGATAACCAATGACTTAAAGGCAATAAAATCGTCATCATAGCTTACAGCGATTCTTTTAAGGGCGTACACATCGCTTTCAACAGCATTTAAACCATACTGATATGAACAGGCGCACCGGAATCCGGCATTCTTGACGATGTCTTTGCATGTATCGTTATAATCACCGTTTGGGTAGGCAAATGTCTCAACAGGTCTGGCTAAAATATCCTCGATCTTCTTTTTGGATGAAACAACTTCAGCTTCGATTCCTTCCCGCGAAAGATGCGTAAGGATAGGATGCGTGCATGAGTGGGCTCCAAACTCTACCCCGGTTCCGCTCATCTCTTTTACCTCTTCCCATGAGAGCATCGAGGACTGATTTGCAAAATCAGCAAAGTCCACATCATCACAAAAATCCGTCAATTCAGCAATGGCTTCATCTTTTGCGGGATCCTCCAGCGTTTTCAACAGCTCTATAACGCCTTTGCATGCTTTGCGCCTGCCGGCAGCCTCCGATATACTGAATGTGTGAAAGCCGGTGTCGGTGCTTATCTTAATCTCACTCCTGGAAGTATGTTTTATAAGGTAAGCGATCTTGTCCCACCAGAGAAGTTTTTTTGTGCTGATATAATCAGATGTCAAAAAAATCGTCGCTGGCAGTCTATGTTTTTTCAGAATCGGATATGCCTTCGCGTAATTGTCTTTGTACCCGTCGTCAAAAGTGACGACAACTGTATTCTTCGGCAGTTTGCCTGTTTCATAGTGTTCTGCCAATTTGGAAAGGTTCATCACGTTAAAATGCCGGGACAGGAATTTCATCTGCCTGTCAAAGCTTGTGACAGAGGCATCAACCACGCCGTGCATAAGAGGGAATTTGTCCATGTCATCCATATCCATGACGCGGTGGTAGCACAAAATTATTGCTTCTCTCTTGCCGATAAGTTTCTTTAGAAATAAAAAGAAATACAACAGCCCGGAGTAGTGCAACATTTTAATTAAAAATTGCCTCTTCATAACTGCTTAGATGTCATCCCCTTCGAGAAGGTGCCAATTTTCTTTATCTGAAACAAGTTGAGCATATTCAAATTCTTTATCCGCGAAGATCATTATGCTCCGCTCCGACTCTCTCCTGACAAAACCCCAGGCTTCAAGTTTTTCAACCAATACGCTGCTGCCGAGACAGGAAACAGAAACGGCAAAGACCTTCTCGCGTCTCATGGCAGCGATAAACTCAGCAAGCAGGGCGTCAATGTCTTGCGTTGCATTTAAAAATAAAATGTCATCCATATAACAGAGGTTGTCTTTGATGTGATAGACGATATATCCCAGGAGATCCTGTTTTAAATTGTCAGTCATGCAGAATATCCTGCGATTATCCTTCAGGAATCTTCCGAACCTCCAGGTTAAGAAATCCGCGGTCCTTTCTCCGATTACATTGAACTGCCCGCGTGCCTTTTCCCATAAAACGTCAAACCTTTTATCAAAAGCACTGATGCTTTCTGCCTGAATGACTTTTGATTTCTTGTATGCTCTCTCATGAAAGGTTTTTGCAACGACTAAATCCACAAGAGGGGACACCGCTGCTGAAAGCAGGTCGGATCTGAGGATCTCTTTAAGTTTATAATGCGACCTCAACACCTTTACCCAGCGGCTCATCTTTCCAATGGATTTGTAACGGACCCTTTGAAAAACGCTTTCAGCCTGCTTGTTCGGGAAGGCATAGATGAAATCAAGGCCTCTTTCATTATTGCCTGTTGTGACCTGCCGCTGCAGTTTCAGTGCCGGGCCGAACCCCCTGTGCTCTTTCAGGATAGCGAAGTCAATCGCAACACCTGCGGAAACTGCTTTGCCGTTAATAAAAACCTTCCTCTGGCAAAGCCCTGTCGTGCCGATAATTTCTGCCTCATTGTCAGTATAAGCCAGCCAGGCCCACGACGAACCATATGTATTGTCCCTGTAAATCGCCCTGTACCTTTCAGCGCTGCAATCAGGAAGATTTCCCTTCCACAGATACAGGACTGTTGCTTCATCTTTTTGCAGGTCCGCCTGCCGTACCAAATAGTTCATTTCAAATATCCTTTACCCTGACTATGTTGTCTGCACTCAAATTCCCGATTCCCATATCGTGACAATTCCGCAAGAACTCTTTAAACGGTGAATCATCCGAATCAGGATCGTTCTCAACTGCCAATGATGATTTTTTTGCATTTTTGACAGTGGCAGGCATCAGCACATCCTTTGCAGCTACATAATCCAGCGCCACCGGATCAGTGGATGCAAGCACAGTGCGTGTATGTTCTCTCAGGCTCAAATCCGTCCTCGAGCCGTATCCTGCCCATTCGGCAGTAATTATGTTTAGGTCAGCCATCCGCACATGTTTCATGAAATATCCAACACATCCGCCAATGGCCGGCAGATATTCCTTCCAGCCGAATTTCTCAAGAATGTCTTTTAACCTCCAGTGCACTTTGCTGCCGCCGATAAAATGAAAATTGTGATACCCCTCAGGTTTCTTCCCGCGATAACCGCATGTCATATCGCAAATACCGAGATAGTTTTTAATGCTTGCTGTCACGCCGGTGCTGCCGTGATGATTCAACGCAGAAAAATTAATGAACTTCAGTTTTCTGTCCAGATATTGCCCGTTCTTCCACGGCCCCTTGCAGAAATCAATTGTTATCCCGCTGTACTTGGATGTGAAAACAGGATATGACATCCGTGCCTTTTTCCCGTTAGTGGCAGTATAAACCAAATCCTCGCGCCACACATACCCGTCTCCCTGAGCCGGGCTTTTTACAATCCCGCCTTTTTCAGCTCCACCCCATAATCCCTGGATTGTCTCGCCGCCGTCATGCCAGTGATACTTTGTAACATTTGCATGTCCCTTTTTCTGAAAATACTCGATGAGCTCATTAAGATTGTAATCGCCGTTTCTGTGCTCTGTGGTCCAGCCTCGCGAATTGTTTTCAGGGAAATGATGATTGTCAGCGATGATAATTTCGCCCGTGAAATCTGGAATCGCAAGGGTCAGCTCAATAAAGGCCTTAATGGCATTGGTATTCGTCGTGCCCTGATTCCACCATTGCGCATTGGGTTTTAATAAGACAATATCATCTTTCTGAATAAATTTACTCATCCCTCCAGCCATATCAATTGCCCTGAGGGTGTTCTCTTCCGGTGTGCCGCCCTTGGTAATATACACATAAGATTTGCCGTCAGGAGAGGTTCCGGGGGTATGTGTTTTACTGTCTGTCTTCACCTGCTCTGCCGCATATATGTGCTTTGGCGATTTTTTTAAAAAAAATGCCAGCGCTGCCATCCCTGACAATGCCAGGAACATCCTTCTTGTCAAACTATTCCACATCCAGCTTCCGCCGCGCTATCTCAATGAGCTGTTCCGGTTGTTTCTGGTAGATCTTCTGAAAGCCCTCATCACGCGGCATAACGCCTTCCCTCACCATATTTGCAATCTCCCAGACATAAGGGTGGAATCCGTATTTTTTTATGTGCAGGTCATTTGCATAAGCATTGAGAAGGCAGTTTGAAGAATTTGTATCCGTGTCTTTAGGCTCTTCCCATCCGAGTTTTTCTATCTCCTCGAGTATCATCTTTTCATTGTAAAACTCCCACGCCATCGGGTGCACATTGTACGGGAATCTCTCCGGCTGCGCATAATGCCACTCGTTTAAAAAATAAGATGCTATATCATCACCTGCCACGCCTTTCAGGGGTTCAAGGATGGCGTCCTGGGCCATCTTTATGAATGAGGGATTATTCTTCATGATGGAGGATTGCACCGGCGCCTGCCCCGGCGACCAGCCAAAGGCCACCATTGGGATATTTTGCTCTATGGCTGTTTTCAGACAGAGAGACTTCACAAGCCCTATGCATGAAGTGCAGATCGTACTGGCACGCTCCAGCGTCTTTTTTGAATAAAGCTCTTTCTCCGCCGCATAAGTGAATATCTTTTTCAAGATATCCCATCTCGGTTTAAAAAATACATGATCAATTCCCAGGTTGTCAGTAACTTTCTTAATGTTCCGGTGAGATGTGTTTGAGATAAATCCATTATCGAAGCTCAAGGCAAGCACTCTCAGCTTGTACTTGGCCCGCAGCAGATACATTGTGTATGTGGAGTCTTTCCCACCGCTGTATGCCATAAGCACATCGTAAGAGCGCTGAGGAGAACTCTGCAACTGTGAAAGCAACTCAAAAAATTTTCCCTCATATTTGTTCTTGTCTTCTGAAAGTCTCGTCTCTTTGCCCTCAAAGCGCTGGCAATAGACACAAACGCCTTCAGCATTAAAACTTATGCCGGGGAATGTTTCAGGAAGTATGCAGTTAGAACAAATTTTCAAATTTCAGCCCGCCTCTCTTTTAATAAATATTTGCGCACCTTCCCTGAAGCCGTCTTCGGAAGCTCGCTGACAAAGGCCACTTCCCTGGGAATCTTGTACGGAGCCAGTTTCTGATGACAGTGCTTCTGCACCTTTTTCGGATCCAGCTTAGCCCCGTCCTTTGTCACAATGACCGCCTTTATCGCCATTCCAAGTATTTCGTCCTCAATGCCGATGACCGCTACTTCATGGACTTCCGGCAATTCCAGGATAACTTCCTCGATCTCTTTCGGGCTGATCCTGTGCGCCCCGCTTTTCAGCATGTCGCTTCTGCGGCTGATTATTCTGAGATAACCTCCGCTGTCTTTCACGGCCAGATCGCCGGTATGAAGCTTACCGTCTCTCAAAACCTTTTTTGTCTCTTCAGGGTTATTCCAGTATCCAGCCATAATGTTTTCGCCGCAAGCAACGATCTCACCTTCTTCTCCCTCGGCAGCCGGGGTCCCGTCTTCCTTCAGCACTTCGATGCTGACTCCGGGAATAGCCTTTCCTATGGAGCCGGGCTTGCTTAAGAAATCCTTCGGTGCCAGATACGTCAATCTCGCGGTAGCCTCTGTCTGCCCGTACATAATATAGACAGCGGCATCAGGCAATATTTCAGCGATCTCTCTTGCGTGAGCAGGGGACATGGCACCCCCTGCCTGAGTAATGTATCTTAATTTCGGGAAGCGGTATTTCCTGATATTGGAGCGATTCAGCAGGATGGCATATGTGGACGGGACCCCTGCAAAGCCGGTGACGCCTTCCACTATCATCTTGTCCAAAATCACATTCGGGTACATAAAACTGTTATCAAGCACCATGGAGCCACCAGCAATTATATGGGTTGTCAAAAGAGACGTGCCGTACGAATAACAGAACGGCAGCACAACCATTATTCTGTCATCATGGGTCAGGTTGAGATACTGGATTATGGATTTTGCGTTCGCAGTAAAGTTATTGTGTGAAAGCATCGCGCCTTTCGGTTCTCCGGTAGTGCCTGAGGTATAGATTATAGAGGCAATATCATTTCCGGAAATTGCAGGATAATTACCGTTATTACACCCATCTGTGAGAATGTCGTGCAGTGAATGGAATTTGATATTTGAAGCATTTCCGGTCCCGTTAAATGCGCCAGCGTCCGCATCAATGACAATAATATTTTTTAAAGATTTGTTGCCCGCAACAGCCTCTTGCGCTGCCTTCAATGTTTTCTTTTCCACAATAAGGCATTCAGGGAGACAATTGGTGATTATCTTTCCCAATTCATATGCCGAACACTGGGAATTGACCGGGACAGAGATCCCGCCTGCTTTTTGTATCCCGAAATATAACATGATGTATTCAGGAGAATTTTCTGCCACAATACAAACCCTGTCTCCTTTTTGAACTCCATGCTCTACGAAGAATGATGCTGCCCGCAGCATGCCTGAATGCAGTTCAGCATAAGTCACCCTATTTTGTTTCTGGATGACCGCTGTCCTGCCGGGATATTCCACAGCCGTACTTGTCAGGAATTCGTGTATCACCTCTCAGCCTGTTTTCCCTTTAATGAATTTCGCGAGATTGTCAACTGAATCAAGATTCTCCGGTATCAATTCTTCATCATCCACGGAAATTTTATATTCCTCTTCGATGAACCTTACAAGCTCAAGCACGCCTGTGGAGTCCATAATGCCCTTTTGAAGAAAGGAGTCGTCATTTTTGATTACGTCCTCATTGTCCTCAAAGAGGATATTTTCCAGAATGAATTTCTTTACTGTCTGCTGAATCTGTCCTGTAGTCAACTCAGATAACCTCCGTCACTTGTTCTTTAACATTATCAATCTCATGTGATATATGTGATTGGAAATGCTCAATGAAATAATAATTCATCAGTTGTGTTGAGAGCAGGCCCACAAAAGCCATATTGTCTTTAAATCCCAAAGCAAGCCCCCTCCTGCATTTTTCAAAAAGCCTCCGCGTCTTGTTCACGTCAAAATACCCGAATCTTTTCAGCGCGCTTTCCGACAACAGTTCCTCAACATAATCCTCTGCTTTTCCGTCATGAAAAAAACTCTTGCTGTCCGGCGCCCTGTACGGCTGCTTGGTCCTTTTTATTATTGAATCAGGCAACAGGCCTTTCATGCTCTCCTTTAAAATATATTTCTCCGTCAAAGTCTTCATCCTCAGGGTTGCGGGTATCTTTGCGCAGAACTCCATTACCCTGTGGTCAAGGAAAGGGAATCTACCTTCCACTGAATTGCCCATTGCCATCCTGTCTCCCTGAGAAGAAAGCAGGTAGTTTGACAACAGGGTTTTTATTTCCAGATACTGCGCCTGCGACAAATGATCAAACCCATCGTAATCGCTGCGCAGCAGCGATGAAAGTTCATCAATGTTCTGGTAGCCTTTCAATTCAGCTTTAATATTGTCGGAGTAAAATAGTTTGATCTTCGCGGTAGTGCTCCAGCGCGGCACATGGGAATAATATTTTTCGGGATAAGCAGTTGTGTCGGCATTGAAAAACGCTTCTGAATACTGAAGCGCTTTTGTCGGTGAATTATCGAGATACGGATAAAGCCTTTTGAGGATAAGGGGCCTTATCTTTGACGCCGGGAACTTTTGCATGAATCGCCGCACCTTTGCCTCTTTGAAAATATCATATCCGGCCAGTATCTCATCCGAGCCTTCGCCTGTCAGAACAACCTTGTACCCGCTTTCCCTGACGAGTTTTGAAAGAAGGTAAAGGGGCGCTGGCGCGGTCCTGAGTATCGGCGTTTCCGTGTGCCAGATAACGTCCGGAAAGACCCTGCCGATGTCCGAATATGTGCATTTGATGTAACTGTGATCCGTGCCGAGATATTCAACCATTTCCCTCTGATAAACGCTTTCATCGTATTCTTTGTCGTGAAAGGCGACCGAGAAGGTCCTCAGTGGATTGTCAGTAAAATTTTTTATAAGGGTGGTTATCACGGATGAGTCAATGCCGCCACTTAAATAAGCTCCCACGCTCACGTCCGCGCGAAGCTGTAATCTTGTGGCATCGATCAAAAGCTCTCTCAGTTGCCCGGCGTATTCTTCCTCTGTCTTTATATGCGTCTCCGGCGTAAAATCCGGATCCCAGTATCTTTCTTTCTTTACCTGCCCCTTTGCAACAGTCATGAAGTGGCCGGCAGGCAATTCATGAATATTCTTGAATACGGTTCGCGGCGGCAACGGCATCCAGAACGTGAATATCTGGTCCAGCGCATGAGGGTCCAGTTCCCTGCGGACGCGGCTGTCCAGAAAAAGCGATTTTATCTCAGAGGCAAAGATAAGCGCCCCGTCTGTCAGCGTATAAAACAAAGGGCGGATACCGGCCCGGTCCCTTGCAATAAAAAACGTGTCTTTATTCTTATCCCAGATTGCAAAGGCAAACTGGCCGTTAAGATGCTTCAGGCAGTCAATACCGTATTCTTCATATAGATGCACGATGGTTTCCGTGTCGGATTTTGTGTAAAATCTGTGCCCCTTTTTAATGAGGTCTTCTGTAAGTTCTATATAATTGAATATCTCGCCGTTAAAAATTATCCAGACTTTTTTATCTTCGTTGTGGATCGGCTGCCAGCCCCCTGAAAGGTCAATAATGCTCAATCTCGCATGCGCAAGCCCGGCCCTTTTATCCGCATAAAATCCGAACCCGTCAGGCCCCCGGTGCCGTATAACAGCAGCCATGCCCCTTAATGTATCGAGGGGGATTTTCCTGTCTTCGTAAATATTAAAAATTCCTGTTATGCCACACATTGTTTCAGATCCGTCTTTTTTATTTTCCCGCTGTCAGTCTTCGGCAGCTCACTTCTGAATTCAACGTACTTGGGAACCATGAAGTCTTCGAGATGTTCCGAACAAAACTTACGTATGTATCTCTCTGTCAGATTGTGCCCGTTATTTGTGACTACAATCGCTTTTATTGCCTCCCCAAGCACCGGATCAGGAACACCAACAACTGCAGCCTCGACAATTCCTCTTATTTCATACAACACATTCTCGATCTCTTTGGGGCTGACCTTTTCTCCCCTGCTTTTTATGATGTCGTCCTTTCTCCCTATAAAATATAGGTATCCATCTTCATCCATTCTAAACAGGTCTCCGGTATATAGGACTGTCTCCCCTGAGGAGGGTTCGGGCCTCAGTCTCTCCGCGGTTTCATCAGGCAGTCCCCAATAACCTTTCATGACATTCCGCCCTTTAACCACCAACTCTCCGGCGACTCCCGCTCCAAGCTTGTTGCCGTCTTCATCAACTATATACGCCTCTGTATCCGGCATTGCCTTACCTACAGATGCCGGCCTGACATTAATCTGTTCAGGCGGCAGGTATGAGACTCGTTTGCACTCAGTAAGGCCGTACATTAAGAATATTTTCGTGTTCGTGAAAATCTCTTGCAGCTTTTTTATATGCGCTTCGGGAAGGGCCGCCGCAGTGTTACTGATATAACGGAGATGCTCAAATTTGAATTTTTTAATGTCTTTCATCTGAAGCAAAATAGCTGCTATAGTCGGGACAATGGGCAGGCCTGTGACCTTTTCGGCAATAAGTGTTTGGATAATTTCATACGGGTAAGTAAATGTTTTTTCAAGTATGACTGTTGCGCCTGTTTTAAACGCCATGAGCACCTGGTATAGCCCGTAATCAAAAGACATGGGAAGCGTGTTGAGTATCACGTCCTCAGATGTGTTCTCCAAATATTGAGTGATGGAGTTGACTGCTGACACCATGTTCAAATGTGTCATCATCACTCCCTTTGGATTCCCGGTAGAACCTGATGTATATACAATGTTTGCAAGGTCGGTGTCTGCAGTTGCGACAATAGGGATTGTATTGTCGCCACTGCGCATTATCTCATTCAGCGGAAACATTTTCTTGCTGTCTTCATTTGAAACCAGGATTTTGTCCCCTTGCAGATAAATCCATTTCAGATGCGCGGCATCCGCACAAGCCTTCTTGGTAATTGAAATCTTCTGGCCGGAAGCGATAAGCGCGGCACAACGGCAGTTGTTAAGGATATATGACAGTTTTTCTGCCTTTGCGGTTGGATTTACCATTGTGAAAACACCGCCTGCCTTTAGCACGCCGAAAAGGCCGACTGCCGCTTCGAGAGAGTTATCAAGAAAAATCGCAACACGCTCACCTTTATTAAAACCCTCCGACAACAATGCATTGGCGACCCTGTTGGAGAGCGCCTCTATTTCCGCGTACGTGCAGCGTCCCTCTTTCGTTATCAGGGCGGTTTTATCAGGGGACTTCTTCGCGCTTTCTTCTATGAAATTATTTATCAGCATAATATACGGATTAGTTATAAAAACGCCTATCTAGTTCAGGGGATATGTCATAGATAAATCTCTGCTGTTTTTTAACGATATTGGCAAAATCGTCCGACGGATTAACTTCAGACGTCACCATGACAAAAGCGCCGTTTGTGCGCCGTTTTATAATCGCATCAGAGAGTGTTGCAAATTTTGCCTTGTGCAAGTCAGCCATTTTCCTGCCGCTCATTTCATACCAGAACAAAACAGAATATGTTTTTTTACCGTCATTCAATAAAGTCTTATTAACCATAACCGAGCCGCTTGCTGTTAAGACTTCAACTTCTTCAGCCTCCTTGTGAAGTTGTTTTGTGAGATAGTTAACAAGTTCTTTGCCCTGACGTTGTGATTCATAATATCCGGCATATAACGTTATTCTTTCACCGGCGGCATTTTGATACACCCTTAAAAGTTCTTCATCCGCCCCTTCAATCTTAAACAGTAATGGAAGAGATGAATTTAACCCGTCCCATTTCCACTCACCGATGCTGGCAGTGAGATCATTTAATTTTGTTTTCAACGGAACAGGCTCGGTTCTTAATAAAGATGAAGACGCGCTCATTAAAAGAAGAAGCCCCACCGCAACCACCCATGAAATATTGAATCGAAAACCGCTTGTTTGCGATATCCGTTTGTCTTCAACAGGAGAATCCGGAGAATCCGCTTTATCCATTTTTTGATGAAAGAACAGTGCTCCGATAAAAAGCGCAATAAATCCTATCACAGAAACGAAGAACCCCTGTAATATATGAAAGGGCCCGTGAATGATCTCTGCGTTGAAATGATGAGCCCAAAAACCAATAAAAGCGATGCGCGCAGAGTTTGCAAAAAGAGCTATAAGGACTGCAACGCTCACGAGCATCGCCCTTCTTAACAACGTCCTCTGCGAAAAATAAGCCAACGGGATGCCAACAGCGATAACTGAAATTAAATATCTAACTCCGCTGCATTCCACTGCAACCTTCAGTGTTGTATTCGGAAGCACTATATATTGAGACTCCAATAAAACAGGGACGCCCGTCAGTTCCATCAGCTTTGTGCCTAATTTCGCGGAAAAAAGCTGAAATGGCCAGTGTATCCTGTCTGAAAACGCGCCGAGGACAGGTATCATAAATAAAAGATACGCAATGGGCAAAGCAAGCGCCCTCAAATATTTCACCCCCAAAAGCAGCAAGACCATTCCAGCAATGCTTGCAACAAGCGATAAATCCCGGAGTAATTCTAAACCACCCTGTTCTCCGATGATGTAAATAATGCCTGCAAATGTCGTGAGCAGGATTCCAAGGACATAGTCCGGAATTATAGGTATCCCTTTCAGCTGTGCCCTCATGATCCATACAAGATATATGCTGAACAATGGCACCAGAAAACCGTGTGAGTGCTCGCTGCTTCCCCACCAAACACTGATCAAACCGGAAAGGACAGGAGCGTAACTGTAAATAAAAATGCCAAACAGTACGGCAAACTGGATCCATCTCTTCTTAGAAATACTCTTCCTTTCGGATAAGGGTTTTGTAATTGTCATTTCTTTCATTTGCTCAGCAGTCCAGGCGCGGCTCCGCCCTCTCAGTCACAGCTCGACTTTCAAATGGCCTCACAACGCATTAAAAAAAATCGAGCAAACTCAAAACCGCTGCTCGTAACTTACTTGTTTAAGTGACGAATAACGAAACTTCATCTGCTCGATACATCTCAATCTGCTATTGTTTTTCTTATCTTCCTGTTCAATCCGCTGACGGTGTCAGTCAGGCTGCCTATCTGTTTTGCAAATATATGCAGTTCTTCCCGGATATGGGCTTCATCATCCTCTGCTTTTGAATCATTCTTCCTTGCGTCAGACAACTGCTCAAGCATTTTCACACGCTCTGATAACGCAATCATATTATTGTTCGCACCTGCGTCAGGAAGTTTTGATACCTCCTCTTCAAGCCCCGCAACCCTCTCGGATAATGTGGTAAGGCTGCTTTTGACAACCTCTTCAAACGCCGCAAATTTCTTCGCAATCTCATCCGTATTTATTATTTTATCTTCTTTAATTTTTTCAGAAACGCAATTGCTGCGCTCGCTCCAGTAATCATACGCGTCCAGGTCTTTTGCAACCGCCTTGAGGATTTCTCCAGAGACTTCCTTTGCCCCCTCCACATATGCTGTAAGCAGTGAAAAATCACAGAGTATATTGATCAGGCGCGGGATGCCCCTGCTGAATTGATATATCATTTGAAGCATGTCGTCCTGGATTTTCATAGCGCCTGGATTCCCTGCAACAGTAAGGCGGTGTATTATATATTTTCCGGTTTCTTCCATATTGAGCGGCGCAATGTGATAACTGATGTTAATGCGCTGGCGCAGTTGCATCAGCTCCGCAAGCATAAGTGTCTTTTTCAGTTCCGGCTGGCCCACAAGTATTATCTGAAGAAGTTTTGCCCTGTCGGTCTCAAGATTGGAAAGCATCCTTATCTCTTCCAATAAATCAGCGGAAAGATTCTGCGCCTCGTCAATCAGTAAAACCGGCTGGATTTTCTTTGCATACTGGTCAATGAGAAATGCGTTCAATTCGCTCAACAGCCTGGTCTTGCTTTTGCCTTCTATGTCCAAACCGAAATCCTCATTGATCATTGATATAAGCTGTTCGGAGGAAACCTTTGTATTGCTTATTCTTGAAATCCTGACCGAACCGTTAAGGCTTTTTATGAGATTGCGGAGAATAGTTGTCTTGCCAGAACCTATTTCTCCTGTCAGGAGTATGAATCCGATCTTTTCCTTGATCCCGTAATCAAGGTAGGTGATTGCCTTTTGATGGGTGCTGCTAAGGAAAAGGAAATCCGGGTTGGGGACTAAATCAAAGGGTTTATGTTTAAAAGAAAAATGCTTTTCATACATTGCAACAACCTAAAAAGTCACCTTGAAAGTAGCCCATGCTATATTATTGGTAAAATCTTCAGTATCAATATTGGAATTATTGACAGCGTACCTGTAGCCAATCGTCGTCGTCATTTTCTTGCTCAGCTCATATATCAAATCGCTCCTTAAGCTGTAGTTAGTGACTTTCTTGGTTTCAGGCAGGAACTTTTCCTTTTCCCACTTACCGTAAAGAGCCATATCCAGCCTTTGACTCAGCGGGAATAATGTTTCAGCAGCCACCCCGGTTAACCTGTCTTCTCTATCACGATCTATATACTTATCTACAACATAATACGGTTTTATTAAAAGCATAAACGGTATTTCTACTTTATATACCAAACCCATATCGCGGTGTTTGTATGTGCCTGATGTTGTTGCATCATGGAAAGTTCCTACATAATACAACCGTGTTACTATATTGTCGGAGGGCCCAGATGTGTATTCGGCAGCTACATTAAAGAAAGTATCCCTTGAGTCCTGTGCAGCCTTGAAATTAAACTTTGATTCACCAACCTCTCCGTTAAGTCCGATTTTCGGGGTCATCTGATAAAAAAGCCCCACTGAGCCGTCATGCCTGTCATAATCGTCAACCGGCACAATGACCTGAACAAAGTCCACACGATATGCGTAGTAATTGTATTTCAGCATTCCTCTCATCAGAGAAGATATTTTCTTGTCCAGCGTTACATAAGCAGAATGGCTCTCATAGTCCAAGGCCTCGGCAGCGTCATACCAGGTGTTTTCGTACTTGTACCCGACAGTTGTTGATAAAGTGGGGGTCAGCGGCAATGTTATATGAGGCGAAATACCAAACACATTGCTGATGGTCTTATTAATAAGCGGGTTCTCATCGGTTACACGCCTTCTCACGTCTATCGGGACTTTCTTGTAGATATCGGCAATATCAATGAAAACATTATTGTACGGATTGACACGAACTTCTGATATAAGCGCCTGGATATCTTTCAGGTTTTTATCGCTATATTCATTATAGCGGCTGTAATACATGAAATTCAGAGAGTAATCAATATTAACGCTCAACATTTTTCCTGGAGAATAAGCAAGCGCAATCGCAGGAATAATTGTTGTTATAAAATCGCTGTTTTGATCTTCTTGCTCAAGAAATATATTGTCATCATACTCGCCCCTCAAACTGACGCTCGGTGTCACGGTAAACGCTGCAAAAGAAGAAACCTGCAAAAGCAAGAAATTTATAATGCAAGTCCAAAAAAATATTGTCTTCTTCATTTCTCTACTTTCTTTTTATATTTTTTGTATTTGTAATAGTTTGAATAATGCCCGTCAAGGTCTTCGACGCTTGCCTGATTAAACACCGTACCGAGTATTCTTAAATCCTTCATCATGTTCATTGCATCTTCAAGCAGTTTCTTTGTTACCCTGCCCTCTTTGACAACAAATATCACGCCGTCCACAAGCGAGCCTACTGCGATTGTATCGGCAAAAGGCAAAACAGGCGGCGTGTCAATGATAACATATCTGTCCATGTACCTGTGCTTGACCTCTCTAATAAGTGCCTTCATCTTATCGGAGGCAAGCAGTTCCGCGGGGTTTTCAACAGAATGCCCTGCGGGGAGAAATAGTAAATTGCCTATGTCCGTTTTGATCAACACCTCCGACAAGTCCAAGTCCTGCGTGAGAAATTCGGAAAGACCGTATTTATAGTCTATTCCAAGATATTCATGCGCCCTCGGTTTACGGATGTCAGCGTCAATCAGCAGGATTGTATGGTCAATCTCCTGCGCCAGGGATATTGCAAGATTGACGGCGGTAAGGCTCTTGCCTTCGCCCTCAACAGCGCTTGTCACCATAATAGTATTCAAAAAATCTGTTTTTGTCTCTCTTATTACTATTGACTTAAGCCGTCTGTATTCTTCTGAAACCGGCGAGTCCGGCTGTGTAACAGTTACCATATATGGACTAGTAATTTTAGTCTTGCGAAGTTCTATGTTACTTGTGTCATAAACTATCTTCCCGCCGTTATTATCATCGGGTTCTCGCAGCTTGCTCGCTTTCTCCAAGGCCTCTTCTATTTTACTCATATATTTTTCCTCTCAATTATTCAAAATATTTTAGCGTTACAATCCTATCGCCTCTTTTACGAAGAGGACACCTATTGCTAAAAGATACGCGATCGAAACTGCATAAACGGTCTTATCTACTTTTTTCTCTCTGTTCAGCTCCTCTTCGGTAATAATTCTCGGGATTACGGCAAGCACTGGGGCGTTAAATGCCTTCTTAATATCTTCTACCGCTCTTATACTATGATCCAAGTTATCGCGCAGCAAGACAGCGCCAACGCCGGCTCCGACCCCGGCAGCAATGCCCGCAAGTATAAGCAGCATTCTATTAGGACTAACGGGCTTTGTTGGGAGAATGGCGGAGTCAACAATCCTGAAGGTCTCTGACTTATCCTGAATCTCCATCTGTTTGGAGACCTCACTCTGACCGAGTTTCATGACGAGTTCCTCGTCAATCTTCTTATAAGTGTCCCTTTCTCTTTCAAGGTCTGTAAGATTCTTCTTTTCAACAGGGATGTTCCTCAGATATTCTTTTTTGGATTCAACGAGCACAGCCAGATGTCTTTCCTTAGCCGAAAGCGCTGCAAGCTCCACATCTATTTTTGACAGATCCTCCTTCAGCTTCTGGTGAAGCGGGTTCAGCGTTGACAACTCTTCTGTTGTCACACCCTCCTGCTTTTTCGCATCCTGAGAGCTGTCCTGCAATTGTTTTTTCAGCATCTCGATTTCCGCTTTGGTCCTGATCACATCAGGATATTTCTCAGTAAACTTCGTCATCAAATCATTTAATTTATTTTGAAGCAAGATCAATTTATCATTTAAAGAGCCTTCTTTTTTCCCAAGCATTGCCACGGTGTATGGCCTTTCCTCTTTTAATTGTTTCTCTGTTAAATTTCTTTTTGCATCTAATTCCATCTTCTGAAGCTTTATCGCTTCAATATTTTCTTGGGCGGTCTTTATTTCGCTGACAACGGTCTTTTCATCAATGGCAATAAAAATGCCCTTGTCCCTCCTGAAGTTCATTACGTCTTCTTCTATCTTATCCAACTTTTCCTTGAAGAATTTTCTCTGATCGCCAAGGAATCTGTTCGCTTCGTATGACTCGTCCCTCTTTGCGGAAACATTATCCTCAATATACCGCCTCACCAGTGTGTTGACATAGTCTCTTGCAAGTTTAGGATCCTTATTCCTGTAAGTGACTGAAAACCAGTCCGTCTCTTTGCCTGACTTCTTACTGACCATAGTGACAACTGTTTTATCCTGAAACTTTTTTACAAGCCTCTCGAGATCCCCGGGGTTCTCCTTGTCAACATTGATATCCAGTTCATTTATTACTTTCAAGATGAGGTTTCTGCTTGTCATTGTATAAGAAAGTACTCTGATTCTTTCCTCAAGAGAAGGGGATATGGCAATATCCTTAATAAGTGTGTTAATAACGTTTCTTTCAATTAATACAGTTGAGTTAGCTTCATATATCTTCGGCATGGTATAGCTGCCCCAAACCACTATTGAAGTGACAGCAAGGGAAACAGCAATGCACAAATATCTCCCCTTAACTATCAAACGCCAGTATTTTTTAAGGTCCATTTCATTCATCGTTGATTTCTCCATAAATTGTTTTCTAACTCTTCATATCAAAACAGGCTCTCTTTAACTACGACGACATCGCCCCGCATGAGCAGAACATTTTTGCCCAAGTCGCCTTTCATCAGGTCTTTTGCCTTCACGGATATTTTGGACCTCTCTCCGTTGTCCTGTTTTCTTAGAACCTCAACATCATTTTCTTTTGCGAATTCCGTGAACCCGCCGACAGACAGAATAGCGTCCATGATAGTGGCGCCCTCTCTGTAAGGAATCGTGGACGGCCTGGCGACAGCGCCTACAACGCTGATCCTGTTTGCAAAGTTATCGGGTATGAATAGAATATCATTCGGCTCAAGGGCAATATTCTGCGAAAGGTCGCCCTTTTCAATCAAGTTATAAAAACCCGTCTTTATCGTTTTCCCATCTCTTACCAAATAAGCATTATCCAGGTCCGCATTATCCAGTGCACCAAGTTGCGAAAGAAACTCCAGGAGGCTCGTTTCCCGTGATAAGGTACGGACCCCGGCTGTCACGCCTCTTCCAATAACATTTATCCGATAGTTGGTCATGGTTGTTACAATGACAGTTACTATCGGAGTTTTTACGACCTTTGTCATTTCCTTCTCAAGAATGCGCGTCAAGTCAGCAGGGGTCAAACCGGATGCCTTTATTTCACCTACTGCCGGCAATGATATTTTCCCATCAGGCCTGACAGTTATTGTAACGCTTAACTCCGGGTTCCCCCACACGGATACTTGCAGGGAATCACCGTCTCCGATAACATAGTCTTTTGCAAATGCGCTAACAGAAAGCAGCACAATAGCAAACATAAAAAATACGATTTTTCTCACACTTTCCTCCAATGTCATTAATTTCGGCAATAAATGTAAAATCCTTTAATTCCCTTACGTATGTGGCTCCGGGCCGTTTACCTATCTCCCGCCTCTACCAAATAGTATAACCTTAATTGTATCAAGCACTATTAACATGTCAAGGGTAAGAGACTGATATTTTATGTAGTAAAGATCGTATCTGAGCTTCTCGATGGCGTCTTCAATGGAGTCGCCGTATTCATACCTCACCTGCGCCCACCCTGTAAGCCCCGGTTTTATACAGTGCCTTTC
Source organism: Nitrospirota bacterium (assembly GCA_016213945.1). GTDB lineage: Bacteria > Nitrospirota > Thermodesulfovibrionia > UBA6902 > UBA6902 > SURF-23. The sequence goes on from JACQZF010000006.1 coordinate 40,773, forward strand.
AGAATAATAGGGGATTTGTTTATTCAATGATTCGACAAAAAAAGGCCTTTCAGGCCTAGGTCCTATAAAACTCATATCACCGCGAATTACATTAAACAACTGCGGAAGCTCATCAAGACGCGTTTTTCTTAAGAATCTGCCCAACTGTGTAATCCTGCTATCACCGGCTTTGGACCATATCGGCCCGGTTCCCTTTTCAGCACCGTCAATCATTGTCCTGAATTTATATAACGTGAAGGGCTTCTCGCCTTCGCCAAGCCGCTGCTGTTTGAAAAATACAGGGCCTTTGGAATCCAATTTGATCAACGCAGGGATAATTAAAAGAAATGGCATCGAAAACAAAAGCCCAATCGCAGCCAATACAACATCGAATAAACGTTTGATGTGACGCCGAACCAAAGTAATCCTGAATCCGTCAGAGAAAATAAGATGGCTTGGATTCATGTTCTCGATAAGCAATTTCCCTGTCATCTGTTCATAAAACGACGGGCCATCAACTACATCAACCCCTTGAAGTTTGCAGTTCAGCACTTCCCTGACCGGGAAGGTTCCTCTTCGTTCGCTCAGAGAGACAACTATCTTTTGAACCTTCTCTTTCCTCACAATGTCAGACAACCCCTCCCCGTTTCCAATCACATAATCCGGTGGTACATGAACCGGCTCGCCGAGACAATTAAAATAACCGGCAAGCGCATGGCCGTTGTTGCTGCTGAGGAGAAGATTGCCCATCCTCTCCGCTAAAGGCCCCGTTCCGATTATCAGGACTTTCTTTACCACCGAAGGCAGTTTCAAAAACTGGACATAGCTTATATGCCATGCAGACTGAAGGACTATAGAAAAACAAATGGATAAGAACAATATGCCTCTGCCGAGCTGGACATAAGGGATGAAATAGTAAAATGTGCCGAGCGCAATCGCAACCAGAAAATCAGCAACAAGAATCCTGAGGAATATATCCTTTTTATCATTTTTCTTGTTGCTGTCGTAAAGGTCCACAAAAAAACACATCAGCACAACAAAGACGGAAAACGTAACCGCACGCAGCATCAAAGGGTTTAGCGTTTTTATGCCTGAGTCATACTCGCTGAAAAACCTTAAAAACACGCCGGCATAAACAGCTAAAATGGCAAGGATTATATCTCCAAGTATCAAGAAAACATTCTTCTTTGCAAATGCATTCTGAAGAAAACTCATTTCTTCCTCACTGCCTGCAAAACCTTTTGCGCATCTTCATTTTCTTTGAATGGGATCCGCTGCCCAAGACGAATAGAATTTTTCAGCTGATCTTCTGCCTTATCATTAAGGCCTTTTTTTAAATATGCAAGCGCCAGATGATAACGGATGGTCGGATCCCCGGGCAGGTAATTCGAGGCTTCCGTAAAGAACTTCAGCGCTTCATCATATTGGCCTTTGTTATACAAGGCCCATCCCAACGTATCAGTAATACTCCCGTCCTTGGGCATCAAGTTCTTTGCCTTTTGAGCAAGTTCCACAGCTATATCAATTGTGCCGTAACCTTCTAAATAAAGATACGCAAGATTATTCATGGCAGGGGCGCTGTTTGGCAAAAGCTCAAGAAGTTTTTTGTATTTTTCCACCGCGTCTTTTTTGTTGCCAGTTTGTTCAAGAATAGTCGCCTGAAGAAAGTAAACCGGGAAATATTTCGGGGCTGCCATCTCTACGCCGTTGAAGATCTCCAGCGCCTTCTGAAACTCTTTGTTGTCCATATATGTCCTGCCAATTGCCATCTTTATTTCAATACTACCAGGATTCAATTTTTGTGCCTTTTGCAATGCGCCGACCGCATCTTGAAACCGCTTGCTTTCCGAATATACTAAAGCAAGCGTCATATACCCGGTCTCACTTTCCGGTTTCATGGCAATAATATCTTTTGCGGTCTTTTCTGCGGAAACAAAATCTTTCTTCCTGATATACAGCACAACAATCTCTCCGCGTATGTTAATATCGCTATGTTCTTTGGCTGACAAGGCCTTGAGTTCATTAATGGCCTTGTCGTAATCCCCCATAGCCGCATATATGCCAGCAGACATTTCCATACTGGCTTTGGGCGATAAGTATTTTAAATTTTTTGATACTGAAAGGGCCTCTTTATAATTCTTTTCCGACGAATACAAAAGCCCCATCATCTGTCGGGCTCTAACATTATGAGGCTCAATGGTTAATGCTTCTTCAATGGCTTTCATCGCCTGCTTACTGTCTTTCTTTCTCTGGTAATATCCCGCAAGTTCCAGGTACGCCACTGCCTTGCCCTGTTCTTTTACCTTCATATAGTAAGAAAGGGCTTCCTTGTCTTTCTTGTCGGACTCCATCAACCTTCCAAACATCAGTAAAGCTGAAGGATTGTCCTTATCAATATCAAGGACTTTTTTGTATTCCTTTGCCGCATTTTCATTCTCGCCTTTATTCAGATAAATAACAGCCAGGTTGAAATGCGGCATTAGAAATTTCGGGTTGGAAGACAATGCTTTTTCAAAGTTCAGCTTTGCGCTGTCCGTATCTTTTGCCCCAAGATATGCCGCACCGATAATGTTATAAAGCATTGCGTCATTCTTGTTGCCCTTTAATCCTTCATTCAGTGTTTTAACGGCTTCGTTAAATCTCCTGCTCTTAATATAGTATTTGGCAAGCATAATCCTGCTGTCCAATAAATCAGGTGCTATTTTTACGGCATGCAAAAACTCCTTTTCCGCCTGCACGGTATCGCCTGACAATAAATTGAAGGCACCTTTCTTTATATGGGCGTCAATAAGTCCCGGGTTCAGTTCGAGGGCTCTGTCGAATTCCTCCATTGCCGCATCGCCTTTGCCCAAAGCAAGATAAGCGCTGCCAAGCAGGTTGTACGCAAAGGCATTTTCGTCATCCATCTGCAGAGCGTTCTTCGTTTCTCTTTCAGCGTCTTCAGCCCTTCCTCTTCTCAGGTGTGTTAAGGCAAGCATCAGCCGCGGCTGAATCAGTGCCGGTTTCATGTCTATTAATTTCTGGAATTCACTTGTCGCCTGTTCCAGGCTGCCTTTTTCGAGATAGCAAAGCCCGATATAATAATAAGCGCCAGGAATAGACTCATCCTTTAATGCTTTCTGAAGCTCAACAATAGCTTCGTCAATTTTGCGTTCATGAAAATAAACCAAGCCTGTCAAATATGACACTTCAGAGCTTCCCTTGTAAACTTTTTTCATTTCTTCTGCCAACACCCTTGCCTTCTCAATCTGCTTACCCTGAAGATATGCCAACCCTAACTCCAATTTTGCAGAAATATCTTTGTGGTCAATATCGACTATTTTCTGATATGCGCTTATTATCTCTTCAACTCTTCCCTGCCTCTGCTTTATCTTTGCAAGGAGATATAATGCTTTTTTGTATTTGCCGTCCGTGGCCAGGACTTCTTTTATCAACTCCTCTGATTGTGCGGCCTTCCCGCCTGATAAATAAATATCGGCAAGCACTACCTTTGAGGACAACCTACCCGGAGAAATCTTGAGCGCTTTTGATATATATTCCTCAGCTGTTGCATAGTCTTTATTTATTGCATATATTGATGCGGCAACTTCATAAGCCTCCGGGTTGTCCGTTTTTTTGTTTAAATAACTCTTTATTTCATTGGCAGCGATATCCGTTTTTAAGGAATAAGCGTAAATCTTTGCAAGCCCTATATGGGCCGCGTCAAAAGACGGGTTCAGTTTCAGAACCTTCTGCAATTCCCTCTCCGCCGCTTCATATTTCCCCTGCTCAATATAAGCCAGAGACAAATGATACCTGGCTTCAAAATAATTCTGGTCCATCTCAATGGCTTTTTTGAGGGCTACCATTGCACCAACGGCGTTCCCGCTCTCAAGAAACTTTACGCCTTTTTCAAAGTATTGCTGTTTGCTAATGTCTTTGCTGCATCCGACCAGCAATAACGAAAGCAAAAATATCCAGACCGAGGTCTTAAGCAATTATGTTCCCCCCTGACAAATTCAAATACCCGTTTATAATTCCATGGACAATATATTTAAACCTCTCAAAATCAAGAGGCTTTACAAAACATACCGAATTCCTGATCCTCTTCATCGTCTCTATTAACTCACTGCTCAATTCATCGGACAAGACTATTGTCGGTATGTCCTTAATGGCTTTTGATCTCAACAAGGGAAGGGCGTATGGATAGCTCGAAACAATTAAAGAAATGCCGTTAGCAGAGACAAACTTCGCGGCTTCTTCCGAAGAGATGGCAAGTGTTGTTTGATATCCTTTATCATTCAATATGGCGGAGCATACCTTTGAGAAGCCGCTTTCATCTAAAATCAATATCTTTTTCGTGTTAGACATTTAATCCTGTTTAATAGTTGAAACTTAACCCGCATTAATAAGTTTGCAATTATAGTGCCACTATATGCATTTCAATTTTGCTAAAAATGGAAATGCGTTGTAACTATTCAGATTATCGTATTTTATTTATCAGGGAATGAGCTGAATTGAGCTTCAGCAAGAGAATGTTTTTTTGAAGTGAAAGTCAGATAATTGTATCCAAAGGGAACAATAATTGATAGGTCAGCTTAAAAAATCCTTAAAAATTATTAGGTCAAAATATTTTTCAAAACTGTATCCTTTGGATACAATAGTTGAGTGGATACACAAACAGGATGTAATATTAAGCAGTTATTTTGACTTCAGCTAAAAGTGATGACGAAGGACTACTCTGCCTTTGATGACACGAGCTTGCCGCCTGCCTGTTTCAGCTTGCTGTAGAGCGCCTTTCTGGTTATACCGAGCGCCTTTGCGGCCTTTGATTTATTACCGTTGAAGGCGTTAACAGCCTCGATCACTGTCTCAAGCTGAAGCTCTTTAAGAGGCTTTAATGCAGCTATATGCGAGCCGTCATGTCTTGCTTCTTTTCTGATCTCAGCCGAAATATCTCTTGTGCCTATTGTCTCTCTTTTGGTCAGCACAACGGCCCTCTCTATGGCATTCTCAAGCTCCCTCAGGTTTCCGGGCCATCTGTAATTAAGAAAGATCTTCATCACTTCAGGCGATACGGAAGTAACGTGCTTGTTCTCGCGCTGGGCGAACTTATCTATGAAATGCGTTACGAGAAGGGGGATATCGCTTTTTCTGTCACGTAAGGGCGGCAGCTTGATCTGCACCACATTTAAACGGTAATAAAGGTCGGCCCTGAAATTTTTAAGCTTCACCTCTTTTGCCAGGTCGCGGTTTGTCGAGGCAACCAGGCGTATGTCGATCTTTATCCTTTTGCTTCCGCCGATGCGCTCTATTTCCTTCTCCTGGATGGCCCGCAATATCTTCGCCTGCAATGAAAGCTCCAGCTCTCCGATTTCGTCAAGGAACAATGTGCCGGTGCTTGCCTCTTCAAACTTTCCAACCCTCTTTGAGACAGCCCCGGTAAAGGCCCCTCTCTCATAGCCGAAAAACTCCGCCTCAAGAAGTTCACGCGGCACGGCAGCGCAGTTGACCGCTATGAAAGGTCTGTAGTGCCTGTGGCTGGTGTAATGTATCGCCCTTGCAAGCAGCTCCTTTCCCGTCCCTGTCTCGCCTAATATAAGCACATTGCTTGATGAGTCTTTAATATTCTCGACCATCCTGAACACATTATCCATGCCCGGGCTTTTGCCGATAATGCTTGAAAATCTGTACGTGGATTCAAGCTGGCTGCGGAGATTGGCGATCTCATTTTTGAGCTTCCTCTGTTCAACGGCCTTCGACAGTATTGCCTTAAGCTTGACGTAGTCAGGCGGTTTTATAAAATAGAAAAAAGCGCCCTCTGTCATCGCGGTCACAGCGGAATCAACCGACCCGAAGGCCGTTAAAAAAATCACCGGAACATCGGGATGATTTGCTTTCAAATGGCTAAAAAGAAATAAACCGTCCTTGCCCGGCATCTTGAGGTCTGTAATGACTGCATCAATATTTTCAGCGGAGATGATCTCTATAGCCTTGTCTACCCCGTCTGCCTGAAAAACATTATATGAAGCCTCCCCGAGAATGGCGGACAGGACCCTCAGTGCGTTCGGTTCGTCATCAACCAGGAGGATGTTTGAGTTATGTTCTTTTTCCACAGGCATCCCTATATATTTTCACTCTCTTTGTGGGCCGCAGCATCGAGAGGATTTACCGGAAGAAATATTTTAAATATGGTCCCCTTCCCCCTGACACTCTCCCACAGAAGCTTTCCGTGATGGGCTTTTATGATCTCCCGCGAAAGGAAAATGCCGAACCCCCTCTCATTTCTTTCAGGGTTACTGGAAAGCTCTCCAAGCTTATTAAGTTTTCTTTCCGGAATGCCTTTGCCCGTATCGGAGATCTCTATTACGGCGTAATCAATGTCTTTTTCCCATACCGAAGAAGTCTTTATGTCAATTGAACCGCCTTTGGGCATCGCCTCAATAGCGTTATTTATAATATTAAACAAAGCCTGTTCTATCTGAAATGCGTCCGCGGACACAAGCGGCAGATCTGAAAGGTCGTGCGAGATTGCAATGTTCTGAATTTCAGCGCGTGGCTTGATCATGGCGATAATCGTTTTAAGAATCTCGTTGGGATTTGTAGGGACAAATCTCAATTCGCCTCTTGCGGCGCTGAGAAAATTTGAGACAAAATTATCAAGCCTGTTGATCTCATCGTTGATTATGGTGCTGAATTCAAGGAGTGTCTTCTCATGCCCGTATTTTTCTCTCAGGTAGACAACTGCGCCTTTTATCGCATTTAACGGGTTCCTTACGCCGTGCGCAAGAGACGATGCCATTTTCCCTATTGCGATCATCTGCTCGTCGGAATTCGACAGGTGCCTGCTCAGCGGACATCTACCCGAAATATTGTCAACCTCAACCGAAACTTCTTTGACCTTCCCGTTTCCATCTTTTACAGGACATAACCTGACATCATATACAATATTTGAGCCCATCAGGCAGATATGCTTATAGTTTTTCAAGTGTTTCTTTTTCCCGTCGCCAAAAACAAGCTTTATCTTGTCATGCAATTGTGGAAATACATCGTCAACTTTTCCTCCAATAACGTTTTCAGCCTGCTTCGGGCTTAGCTGCTCAGTCCTGGCGTCCCACGACTTTATTGTAAAGGCTCTATCGACACTGAAATTACATTTGTCTCTCATAACCTAATCCGTTAGTACTTTACTTAAGAAAGTTCCCCTGTAATTTATTCAGAAAATTCAAGCGGTAAAGGATTTATAGCGCATTGCCTTCTGCGTTTGACAGGAAAGCAATAACTGCCGGCCTTGAATCTTTCTATAAGAAATTATATCGTATCCGGCAATGAACTCAAGTAAAAAAAACTTATATGCCTTTTATAAACTCTTCCAGTAACTCAGGATACTCTTCCGACATCCCCATCTCTATCTTCTTTATGTCTGCCAGATAAGGCGTCCTGATGCCGTGATAATCAACCGGGTCTCCGATTGCCTCAAACTTTAATCCGAATTTATTCAGCAGCAGCACAATTCCCTTTGTCATTACCGCGTACCAATAATTAATATTCCTTCGTTTGCTCTCCTGGTATATGGCCTTGTACAAATTGATAATAAGCTCATGCCTGACACGTCTTTCGTTATTTGATGTACTTGCACGTTGTGCCGGTTGTCTTTTATGTCTGTCCTCGAATCTTCTGGAATAAGACTTATTAATGGGCGCATACTGATAAGTCGGATAAGTAAAACTACCGATGCTCCGTCTTTCCTCATCAGGGCCGTATATGAATTTGTCCTCGGCCCTCCTCCTGTAATCTCTATGTATTACCAGCCTTGAAATTTCAGCAATCGCGTCCCTCGGAAGTTCATCTTTGTTGATGTCCAGTTCACAGTATCTTTCAATCGGGAAGCCTTCCCCTGAATCAATTATCAATCTTACACCCCCGACGATTTTTTGCGCCGGGTCTCTTGCAGCAAAATGTATGGCTTTATCATCATAGCTGTCTGTCAGGATGCCGCTTAAATGGTCTTCCGGTTTTTCAAAACCCCATTCCAGGCAGTATACCTTATACCTCAGCCTGTAGATATCCGTTAATTCTTTTTCCGCTGATACAATTTTAACTGCAAATGACATGAAAAATTTCCTCAAACAAGTTGGGATAAGGCATCAGGCAAAACTTTTATAGCTTTCAATAAGTTGTTTCTTGTGATTTGCTTCGCCAACCCCCGGGATAATGTTCTTCCAAGGATAACATATTATATGTGCCAGCACAAAATTTGCACACTTAGGCACAGTGCCAACTTCATATTATTTAATTCGGATTGCTAATCTTTGCACTTTAGTACAGCGAATATGGGAAATTATTTTACCTTGAAAATCAAGTGGTTCCTATATGAAACTCATGGCTTCGTCAGGAACTTGATCTGACATGGCACATGAATTGCTTTAAGAAAATATATAATTTTGAGGGGCCAATGTCGCTTGACAAATTTTTAGCCGATAGCTTTTAATAAAACACTTAATAACTTAGGGGACATAATATGATGACAAGGGCTTGCTGTTAATCCATTATCAATTTCACTAACATTTTTACCAATACAGTTGCGCTGTCAGATTATTAAAATTTTGACAGAGTAAATAAGGGGGGACATGGAAATGAAAAACATATTTTATTAGCTCAGCATCAATCCTACACTAACATCTATTATTAACACTACTACTCTATAACCTAAGGAAAGGCAGGGACAGTATGAAAAAACTTTTTACTTTTTTTGTGGTAACAATATTGGCTTCCTCGTTTGCAATTCATGCAGATGCGAATGTGGCAATCAACTTCGACGATGTTTCAAACCTTACCGTAATTGATAATCAGTATTCAACTTTTGGCGTGATATTTTCAACTTACGGAGCTGCGGGATACAGTGACGGTCATGCCTATGCAAGAAACAGTTCTTTGAGTGCATCAAGCCCTAATGTTATCGGCGGGAACAAATCCGGATACACGTATTTAAATGACACCTATATTGCTGGCAGAGCGGATTTTTCAACCCCGGCAAATAATGTTGAAATATGGGCCAGGCCTTTCAGTACCGATAACCTTTTTGCCTGGATGAAGGCTTATGATACAAATGGCAATCTGCTTGACACTATTAATATTAGTGGTTCGGTGCAGGGAGAAGCCTCCCTTCTCAGCATAATGCGTCCTGATCATGACATTTCAAGAGTTGAATTCAGCGGGGCAAACAAGAGAGTCACCTTTGACAATTTCTCGGTCAACGTTGCGCCTGAACCAGTAAGCTCCATTCTTTTTATTACCGGAGGAGCGGTATTAGGCGTCAGACGCTATTTTAAAAAGAAGAAATCGGGGAAGTTTTTTTCATCCCGCAATTGATATAAAATGTGTGCAGCAGGGGCGTTTCTTTGAAACACCCCTGCTGCTATTGACTCAGATAATCTTTCAGCGCCTCTTTCCAGTGCCTCAATTCTTTTATGCCCTCAAGTTTGAGCATGGTATTTCCAAGTACCGAAAAGGAAGGCCTTCTTGCTGGTCTTTTAAATTTATCGGAAGTGGCTGGATTGATTTTCTTGTTGATGCCTTTTATATTTGCTATCTCGACTGCAAATTCATGCCACGAGCAATGTGATGAATTTGTTATATGATATATGCCGTAACCTCGTCCAATAATTTCTCTGAGTTTCATCGCAAGGTCATATGTATAAGTAGGAGAGCCGAACTGATCATTAACTACATCTATCTCATCTCTTCCCGCTAAAAGCTTTATTATCGTATCAACAAAATTCTTGCCGTTCCTGCCGAAAAGCCACGAGGTCCTTGCAATATAAAATCTGTTTGTCAACATAGTTACAAACTGCTCACCTAAAAGTTTTGAGAGTCCGTATGTGTTTATAGGGTTTGGCTTGTCCCACTCGTTATAAGACCCCTCTTTTGTGCCGTCAAAAACATAATCCGAGCTGATGTAAATGATGGGGCATTTAATCTCTTCACACGCTATGGTTATGTTCCTGGCGCCGATGCCATTTACAAGGTAAGCTTTATCAGGGTCGAGTTCGCTTCCATCCACATCCGTGTGAGCGGCCGCATGTATCAAATAATCAGGTTTTGCCTCACGGATCGCAGTCACGGATTTATCGAGACTGGTGATGTCCAAATCTCTGCGCGTCAATGGGACCAATTCAACGTCTGTAAAAATATTCTTAATATCGTAGCCCAGCATCCCGCTTGCGCCGGTGAAAGCGACCTTCACTTTTTCAGCCTCTCGCCGTATTGAGCGTCATAGTACTGCATGTATTCTTTTGAATTGATCCTCTGCCACCATTGCTTATTTGAAATATACCACTCAATTGTTTTTGATACCCCATCCTCAAAACTCATCTGAGGCTTCCAGCCTAACTGCCGCTCGATCCTTGAAGGATCGATCGCGTATCTCCTGTCATGCCCTTGCCTGTCTTTGACAAATGTTATCAGCCTTAAAAGTTCATCTTCATTTTGGTCCAGACGCCAGGCAAGTTTCTTGAGTAATAATTTAATTATCTCTATGTTCGGCATTTCATTCCGTGCGCCTATGTTAAAAACTTCGCCGTGTCTGCCGCTGTGAAGCACAGCATCCACTGCCCTGCAATGGTCTGCAACATAAATCCAGTCCCTGACGTTCATGCCGTCTCCGTAAACCGGGATAGGTTTTCTGTTAAGCGCATTGATGATCACAAGGGGGATAAGTTTCTCAGGAAATTGATAGGCGCCATAATTATTTGAACACCTTGTTATCATCGCCCTGATCTTAAATGTTTCAACATGTGCCCGCACAAGCATGTCGGAAGAAGCCTTGCTGGCGGCATAGGGGCTGTTGGGCTGAAGGGGCGAGTCTTCACTGAAAAATCCTTTTTCCGTAGAACCATAAACCTCGTCAGTTGAGACATGCAGGAAGATGCAGTCCCTCTGCCTCGCTATCTCAAGAAGATTATGGGTCCCCATGATATTTGTCTGCAGAAAAGGAGAGGCGTCAAGTATGCTTCTGTCAACATGACTCTCTGCGGCAAAATTTACGATAGCGTCGAATTTCAGACTTTCAATGATTTTTCTGTCACAGATGTCTCCCTTGACAAAAGAGTAGTTGGGAGAGGATTTCACATCATTCAGGTTTTCAAGATTACCCGCATAGGTCAGGTTGTCAATATTGATTACCTGACAGTCGGGATGGGCAGACAAAACATGCCTGATATAATTTGATCCTATAAATCCCGCGCCCCCTGTGACGAGTAGTTTCATTCGTCCATCCTGAAAGGGGATGAAGGATCTTCTTCGTATCTTACTTCATCTACCGGTTCCTTCTTCCCACGCCCTCTATACAGTCTGTCTGGAAGATTTATGACCACCCCTTCTCTCCTGTCGATATTTTTATAAGCGTGAACAATTCCGGGAGGTACAATTACTACTGTGGGAACATCTGTATCTATCGTCTTGCTTTCCTGATAAGTGGCGGATGTTTTTCTGTTGTCCCACAGATATACCCGGAACCTGCCGATGAAGCAAAAGACATCTGTCTGTTCTTTATGCTCATGGGGCCCTCTGACAAGTCCGGGATATGTCATAGATAAATATGACATCACCGGCTTGATCTCGGACTCATCTTCCCTGATTATCTCACCAAGCCAGCCGCGGTTATCTTTAAAAAGTGATAGTTCCTTAATTAGAAGACCTTCCACCTTATACCTCAACTACCGAATCATCGCCCAACATCAGTCTCAACGCTTTATATGTTGCCCTGTTCTCAACGATTTTCACCCTGCGGCCGATAAGGCTTTCTTCCAGTCTTTCTATATTTCTCAGTTCGCTTTCATTCATTATTACTGAATGTTCAACGGAAGACTTAATAATGCGCACATTGTCCCCGATGCTTGTATGAGGGCCTATGAAAGAACTTTCAATCATGGTATTTTCGCCTATCACAACAGGACCTCTTATCGTGCTGTCCCTTATAATTGAACCCTTGCCGATTGCAACCCTGCCGAGAAGCCTGCTCGTGTTGTCCACGTTACCATTAATATTTCCCTTCAGCCATTCATCCAGGACGGTTGCGTTTGCCGTAAGCATGTCGTCTTTCTTACCTGTATCGAGCCACCACATATCAAGCACGAAACTCTCGACATTGCAGCCCATATTAATCAGCTCCTGAATGGCGTCCGTTATCTCGAGCTCCCCCCTTTTTGAAGGTTTAATTATATCTATAGCATCATGTATTCTGGGAGAGAAAATATATATCCCCACAAGGGCGAGATTTGACGGCGGTGTTTCCGGCTTTTCTATTAATTGCAGGACCTTCCCCTCTTTTGAAATATCTGCAACACCAAACTGGCTGGGATTGTCCACTTCTTTAAGCAGAATAAGCGCTTCCGGTTTATTCTTATTAAATTCATTAACGAACTTATCAATACCGCTGCCTATAAGATTGTCACCAAGATACATTACAAAAGATAAATCGGCAAGAAAAGCTCTCGCCGTTTTAATGGCGTGTGCGAGACCGCCAGGCACATCCTGCATGATATATTGAATGCTTACGCCCCATCGGCTTCCGTCACCTACCGTATCTTTTATCTCCTGTCCTGTCTCAGGTGATATAATAATTCCGATATCTTTTATCCCTACACGGGCTATATTTTCTATGCAATAAAAAAGAATTGGCTTGTTGGCTACAGGCACGAGCTGTTTAGCGCCTGAATAAGTCAGCGGTCTTAATCGTGTACCTTTCCCTCCGCTCAGTATGATTGCTTTCATGAGATTATATATTAACTAAACTGTGCTATAACTTCAATTAGATGCTAAACAACTTTTATCTATTGACAACGATTCAATGACTGTATGAAATATGCTGTCTTATAATGTAAGTCTGTCCGACACAATTATTTAAATACCATCTTAAATGTAAGGAAATCCGACTTTTGATAAACAATCTCAAAATTCATTCTTAGATTTTTCAAGAAGTTACAAGGTGGTAAGAAACTTGCAATCTATCTTTATAGATTGGACTATTCATTCTTTAATAACTTGTAACTATCAATAAAGATGAATACATGGCAAAAAAAAACAATCACGAATCAAGGCTTGCAATCATAAAAGAAATTATCGGCGTAGTAACCTCAACTGAAAGTGTAGATTCCATAACAAATCTCATTCTTGACCTTGCCCTCAGCTATACGAAAGCCCATAATGGCTCTATTTTGTTGTCAAACGGAAACGGCACGTTAGTCGTTAAGGCCGCTAAGGGTATAGACCATGAAGTCATTCCTACTATAAAAATAAAGTTGGGTGAAGATATCTGCGGCAGGATTGTAAAAGAAAAAACTCCCGTATTGGTAAAAGACTTAAAAACCGATGAGAGATTCAGGGGAATAAGAAACGGCAAATATAAAACAGGGTCATTCATCTCATGCCCTATTTTAATTCATGACAAGCCGTTTGGTGTTATTAATATAACCGATAAAATAGACGGCACCCCTTTTACAGAAGACGAATTTGATTTAATCAATGTCCTTGCTTCTCAAACAGCCGTATCGCTGCAATATGCCGGCCTGGTTAATGAGCTGCGTTTAAAAGTATCCGAAGTGGATGAACGGAACAAGGCGCTAATTGATTCCGACAGGTTAAAGAACGAATTTGTTGCGACGATGTCTCACGAATTCAGGACCCCGCTGAATTCAATCACAGGTGCCATATATTATCTCAAGGAAAAAAGGGCTACGGGAGCAGAGCGGAACGAATTCATCAATATAATATCCGACGAGACAAACAGGTTGATTAACCTCTTAACCTCGCTTCTCAACTTTTCCATACTTGAAAAAGAAAGGCCCTTCCTGAGTCAGAAGGTTTTGAGTTTCAAAGTTCTTATTGAAGAGGTCGTTGCATCAAGGATCGTTAAAGACATCCTGGCACAAAATAATATCACAATTAAAATATCATGCCCTGATTCCCTTCCCGATATCATCGGAGATAAGATACGCCTGATTCAGTCGCTTATACATCTTATTGACGGCGTTACAAGATATACGGCTGCGGGAGACACGATAAGTCTGAAGGTAACAGGCAAGGACTCTACTGTAGATATAGGATTATTTATTAAGGGGAGGAAAATCCCTGAGACTGAGCTGCCGTTTCTTTTTGATGAACGTTCCATCTGGACAGAGGTTGACGAAATTAAAAACAAACTCAAGTTTTATCTTTCAAAAAAAATTATAGAGCTTCATAAGGGCGCCCTTTCAATATTCAATGCACCTGCGGGAATTACCGTACACATCACATTCCCAAGAAGCGTGCAGGAATACAGTTCTGCAGAGATTAATGAACTGGCGGGGTTGTTCCTTTCGTTTACTGCCGAAACAATGAATCTTAACAAGTGTTCTCTTATGCTTTCCGACGAAGCAACCGGAGAACTTACGATCAGGAGCGCTATCGGCTTTGATGAGGACATCGTAAGGGGAACCAGGATCAGGGCGGGAGATAATATTGCAGGATGGGTAGCTGCTGAAAATAAACCATTACTGATAGAGGACATTGAAAATTTCCCCAGGCTCGGGAAAAAGAGCGCGGCGCAATACAACACAAAATCTCTACTCTGCCTTCCTATCACAATTAACGGCAAGGTGCTCGGAGTTTTAAATCTCAACAATAAAGTAAACAGCAAACCTTTTAACAAGAAAGACCTTTATTACGCATCAACTTTAACAGATCGTTTTGCGCAAATTTTGAAAAAAGTAAAAAGCGGCAAAGTAAGTGCCGCAGGATTTAAACGAATAACCAGAAGTATGGAGAACCTCCATAACGCGGCAAGACAATACAGGAAGAAAAATTGGGAAACGGCAGACCTCATTTTAAAATTAATGCAAAACATGCAATGCAGCGAGGATGAAATAAAATTGGCAATCTATGCTTCATCACTATATGATTTGGGATTGACGCAATTGGATGAGAATATCCTTATGAAATCAGGAGAGCTTTCTCACATTGAACAAAGGCTCATAAAGACCCATCCCTTCCCGGTCGTCGGATTGCTTGAGCCTATTGAGACAGACGAAACAGTTACAGAGACCATCCTCCATCATCACGAAAGATATGACGGCTCCGGCTATCCTGACGGATTAAAGGGTGACATCATCCCTTTCATGGCAAGGGTTCTTGCCGTGGTGGATACATACACGGCGATGACATCCGACAGGCCTTACAGAAAAGCTATCAATAAAAAAGACGCCCTGAAACAAATTAAGTCAGGCGCCGGCACACAGTTTGACCCTCAGGTTGTAGATTCATTCACCCGGATAATGCACACAATATAGCTTACCTTCAGTAATGGTTCTTTTTCATACCTGTAATCCCAAAAGCAGTCAATATTTTGTATACTATGATAAATTTAAAACGCTCTTATATTCAGGTATGCAAATTTTATTTTCAATATGAATCTTGATCTCTATTTAAAAGAAAAGAAACGGCTCGTAGATAGTTTCCTCAAAAAATATGCTGCTTCCCAAAAAAAGCAGAAGGATTGCCCGGAACAGCTCAGTGAGGCAATCAACTATTCATTAATGGCCGGCGGGAAAAGGATAAGGCCCATCCTTGCCATATCAAGCTATGAAGCAGTTGGAGGGAGATCAAATAATATCCTGCCTGTAGCTTCTTCCATCGAATTTATCCATACCTATTCATTAATACATGACGACCTGCCTGCAATGGACAATGATGATTTCAGAAGAAATAAACCGACAGCGCACAAAGCCTTCGGCGAAGCTACCGCCATACTTGCAGGCGATGCGCTGCTTACAGACGCCTTTAACATTATTTCCAATACTGACGCGGACCCGGTGAAGCTTATAAGCGTAATCCGGGAACTCGCACACGCCAGCGGACCGGAAGGCATGGTGGGAGGGCAGACTGTAGACATCCTCCTTGAAGGCAAAAAGGTAAAAGAGGATGACATCGTATACATCCACACACATAAGACAGGGGCGCTCATCAGAGGTTCTGTCCGTATTGGCGCTATAATGGCTGGGTCCTCTCCGGAAAAACTCGCTGCCCTGACGGAATACGGGGAGAAGACAGGGCTTGCATTTCAGGTTGTGGATGATATTCTTGATATTACAGGCACGAAAGAGGAACTGGGCAAGACAGCCGGTTCTGATAAGGCAAAGGGCAAGAACACGTATCCTTCAACCTTCGGAATGAAAAAATCACGGGAGATTGCAAGACGACTTGTAAATGACTCCGTCAAGGCGTTAAAATGCTTTGACAGTAAGGCAGACCCCTTGCGGGAGATTGCACTATACATTTTATCAAGAAGGAATTGATGCATGTTAATAGAAAAAATAAAATCTCCTGAAGACGTCAAAAAGCTCTCAGCAGTTGAATTGACTGAGCTTGCGGACGAGCTGAGAGAAATAATCATCGGGACGGTAGCGACCAACGGCGGCCATCTTGCGTCAAACCTCGGCGCAATTGATCTCACCATAGCCCTTCATTATGTTTTCACTTCTCCGTCAGACAAGATAATCTGGGATGTCGGGCACCAGTCTTACGCGCATAAACTACTGACCGGCAGATATAACTCTTTCTCAAGCATCAGGCAATACGGGGGCATTTCCGGGTTTCCAAAAATGAAGGAAAGCCAGCATGACGCCTTTGGCACAGGCCACAGCTCAACGTCAATATCCGCGGCTCTCGGCATAGCCGTGGCAAGAGACCAGAAAAAGGAAAAGTTCAAAGTTGCGGCGGTTATCGGCGACGGAGCCATGACTGCGGGCCTCGCGTTTGAAGGGTTGAACCACGCGGGGCATTTAAAGAAAGACCTTATCGTCATTCTGAATGACAACGAGATGTCCATCTCTCCCAATGTCGGCGCACTTTCCGCGTATCTCCGCAGGATAATGATGGGGGACTTATATACAAAATTCAAGAAGGAAACCAAACAATTTCTGGAGCGCATCCCCACGTTCGGGGAGCCTGTTTTAAAGATAGCCCAAAAGGCTGAAGATACGGTCAAAGGACTTTTTGTCCCCGGCCTGCTTTTTGAAGAATTGGGATTTGAATACGTCGGCCCGGTTGACGGCCATAAGATAGATTCACTTATTGAGACCCTGGAAAGGTTCAAGGATTTTCCGGGGCCTGTTCTGATACACGCGATCACGAAAAAAGGGAAAGGCTATGAGCCCGCGGAGAAGAACCCCGGAATTTTCCATGGGGTCGGCCCGTTTGATATAGAAACAGGCGAACTGCGTTCTTCAGGCAAAAAATCATACAGTAATATCTTCGGTGACTGCCTCGTAAAACTCGCAAAAGATGACAGCCGCATTGTAGCGATAACCGCCGCGATGACGGAAGGCACAGGCCTCTCGGAATTCGTGAATAATTTTCCGAAGAGATTTTATGACGTAGGCATTGCCGAGCCTCATGCCGCAACCTTTGCCGCTGGTCTCGCGACCCAGGGACTGAAACCGGTGGTGGCAATCTATTCGACCTTCCTGCAAAGGGCCTATGATGAGATCATCCATGATGTGTGCCTGCAAAACCTGCCGGTAGTTTTTGCTATCGACAGGGGCGGTATCGTTGGAGACGACGGCCCTACGCACAACGGATCGTTTGATATCTCATACCTTAGGCATATCCCAAACCTGATCGTCATGGCGCCGAAAGACGGTCATGAACTGCAATGCATGTTAAAGACCGCGTTGTCCTTCGATGGACCCAGCGCGATAAGATATCCGAGAGGCGCTGCTACTGAAAATCCTGAGCGTGAAGAATTAACGAATATCTCTATCGGCAAGGCAGAAGTTCTCACAGAAGGTGAGGATATATTGATCCTTGCTATAGGTAATACAGTTATGCCGTCAGTAAACGCCTCGCAACTTCTCAAGGATGCGGGGATTAATGCCTGTGTAGTAAATACGAGATTCGTAAAACCTCTGGATACCGGCCTGATTTCCAGCCTTGCGAAAAATATAAAGTATGTCCTGACCGTCGAGGAGAATGCTGTCTCAGGCGGCTTTGGAAGCGCAGTGCTTGAAGAGCTTTCTCAATCCGGGATTGAAGGTTTGAAGATCAAACTTTTAGGCCTGCCGGATAAATTCATCGAACAGGGCGCGCAAACTCTGTTGAGGAAAAAACTCGGCATAGATGCTGAAGGTATCGCGAGAGAAGCTTTGGCGCTGGTGAAGAAGTCCACAGATTACGCAGATTTTCGCAGATAGTTTGTGCTGTAAATTATTTTCAATTGCGTAGAAAGTTTCTTATTCCAAGTTGCAATCAAGATGACACCTTCGTCATTCCGGCTTGTCCGGAATGACAGACGCACCCATAACTGAATGGTTACTTTTTTGAAGCTACGGACAAAACATTGTCCCTCTTTAATAATCCGTAGATTATAATATCTTCATGTCCGCCACAAAAAAGATCCGGCTCGATCAATTACTGTTCGACAAAGGCCTTGTTGAAAGCAGGGAGAAGGCAAAGGCCCTTATCCTTGAAGGCAATATCCGTGTAAACGGCATTGTCGTTGATAAGGCAGGCGCGCTGATAAACCCTGACGATGCTTTGGCGTTAGAAAATAAAATGCCCTACGTAAGCCGTGGGGGGTTAAAGCTCAAACACGCAATAGACACCTTCGGCATAGATGTGAAAGACAAAGCAGCGATGGACGCCGGCGCATCAACAGGGGGATTCACTGATTGCCTGCTTCAACACGGGGCCCAAAAAGTTTACTCAATCGATGTCGGGTACGGGCAGTTGGACTGGCGTCTGAGAAACGATCCGCGTGTTATTTTATTAGAGAAAACGAATATACGTTATCTCGAAGAGATAGTCAGAAGTCAGCGAATGGAAGATCTTATGGGAAACAAGATTGACATAGCAACGATTGATGTTTCGTTTATCTCTTTGCTGAAAGTAATACCGGCAGTTTTAAAATTTCTAAAACCATCCGGCGAAATAGTCGCCCTGATAAAACCGCAGTTCGAGGTAGGCAGAAAGGACGTCGGCAAAGGGGTTGTTAAAGACGAGAGCAAACGGCTTGAGGCTGTCGAAAATATAAAAAGCGAGTCAGAGAAAA
Source organism: Nitrospirota bacterium (assembly GCA_016213945.1). Taxonomy (GTDB): domain Bacteria; phylum Nitrospirota; class Thermodesulfovibrionia; order UBA6902; family UBA6902; genus SURF-23. The sequence continues at coordinate 59,815 of JACQZF010000006.1, forward strand.
TGGGGCTTGAAGTAAAAGGTGTGACTGCCTCCCCGATCAAGGGGCCCAAAGGGAATGTGGAGTATTTGATATATCTAAAGAAAAAAACATAACAGGCAGTGCATATCTACCAGCCGCGAAAAAGCCATCTCTTCCAGTCCCAGAAGTGTATGACCCTTTGCGTAAAATCAACATCTGCGACCCTTGTTGCGAGGTCCCTCAGCTCGGCCCTGTTTTCCTCTATTTTCAGATCCTGCACTTTTTCGAGGCCGCCGTCGGCAATGAAATGCCTTATCTTCTCAAGCTCGCCGCCGTCAAGCCACACGCCGTGTTTCCTGCACTCGTCAATTATTACGCCTGATATCTGACCGAAGTTCTTCCTGTTCATCAATTTCCCGCACCTGACGCATGGCACATATTCAACCGTATCTATTGCGGGGCCTTTTTGATATTCATCTTTAAAATTCTCCTTGCGGTAAACATCAGACTCGCTGGTTGAGCGGTGAAATTCCCCCTTATCAAGCCACAGCCCACCGCATTGCGTACAAAGGTCATATTCCTCGCCGTCTTTTGCGATCAGCCTTAGATCAACTCTGCAGCGCGGGCACACCGGAGGAGCAGGCTTTATATCTTCACCATTCTGCCCGCCGCAAAGGGGGCAGGTTGAGTATTTCACGTTTATATTTTTCCCGCAGTGGGCGCAGCACTTTGTCTTATTTTCCGTCATGGACCTTCACCTGTATTTAATTCGAATTTTGCCGGTTATTTCTTTAGTCCGGGGAAGGGGGATTCTGCCATTCTGGCTTGTCCAGAATCTTTTTTTCAATTGGCAGAGATAAACAAGAAAGATTCCCGACAAGTGGAATGACAATAGATAGTATTGATGATAACAACACAACAAACTCCGGGGGAACATCGATCAAACCATATTCTCGCTCATGGCCTGGCGAATTGCGTACATCAGCAGCTCATGATAGCTTCTGAAATTCATTTTCCGTTTGATATGGTCAATGTATGTCTCTATGGTTTTTACGCTTAGATTCAATTTTGCCGAGATCTGCTGTGTCTTCAGTCCAAAGCCGATTAACTGAAACACCTCAAGCTCACGGTTGCTGAGGCATGCAAGAGGAGAGTTTTGCACTTCAAACTGGTTGGAAGTTAATTTGTTTAAAATATTTTTTTGTATTTTTTCACTTACATATATTTCTCCGTTCAGAATGGCCCTCATTGCCGATATAACTTTTTCAGGAGGCTCGGTCTTCATAATATATCCTTTCGCCCCGGCCTTGAGACAGCGCTCTGCATATACGGATTCATCGTGCATGGAAAGGACCAAAATCAATATCGCCGGATGAAGATTTCGTAAATCTTCCATCAGCCGGAGCCCGCTGCCCTGTCCAAGAGAAATATCAAGTATTGCGATATCAGGCCGGCGCTCTCCAATCCCCTGTAATGCATCTTTAATGTCACCGGCTTCGCCGCAAACAAATAATTCCGTCTCTTCATTAATAAACTGCGCAAGCCCCCGGCGCAGTAAAGGATGGTCGTCAACTATAAATATTGCATGTTTTGATTCCTTTTTCATTTACACCCTGTAAATTCTATAAATCTCTTTTCTGACAGGACAATTGCAGGTACAGGAATAACCAAAGGACATCCTGTAATTACAAAGGTTGCTAACGGATGGCTTTATAAAAATAATCTTATTATTAATGCCTTCCTCGACTTCGCAAAAGCATTCTTTTACACCCTGCAGACAGGAGAAGTTCATCTGGCATTTGTCTGTTTCATTTAAAGTATCTGCGCTAACTTTAAATTCCGCCCTGTTACGGCTGCTATGTGTCCCTGCATGCTCTTCCATAGAGGCCCCCTTTTTTAGTAGCCCGGCTTGTATACTTAACAAACATACAAGGGCAGGCAAACAAGCTATATGATATTAAGCGGAACAGCCTGATAAAATCACCTGTCCGAAAGGACAGGTATGGTTTTGATGGGGAGAGGAGACTTACCGGGGGGCGATTATGCCTTTTTCGATTGCAATCGCTACTGCCTGCGTCCTGCTGACCGCGTTAAGTTTTTGCATAATGCCGCTTATATGGAATTTTACAGTCCTTGCGCTTATATTGAGAATCAGCGAGATGTCTTCTGAACTCTTTCCCTCTATCAGCCATTTAAGCACTTCTTGCTCCCGTACTGAAATACCGTGAGTATTATTGCTGTTCTGGCGGATCAGGACAGCTTCTTTTATAATTGTTGTTATATCATTATTCCTGATGGGCTTGGTAATATAATCAAACGCGCCCAGCTTTATCGCCTGCACCGCGTCTTTTATTTCCCCGTATCCCGTCAGCATGATCACTACCGCGTTCTTATTTGACTTCTTAATTTCTTTCAGCACTTCCATCCCGTCAATCCCCGGAAGCCTGATGTCCAACAAAATTATCCCCGGCGAATGCGCCCTGAATTCTTTTAGCGCCTGGATGCCGTCACTTGCGGCAATGGCTTCACATCCCTGCAGGGCCACAATATCCGAAAGAAGCATTCGCATCTCCCGGTCATCGTCAATGATCAGTATTTTTTCCATATCCTGACATATCCCGATATCTATAGGAATCTAATAGATTATTATTAAGAAACTGCAGGATTAAATCAACCCGAAATAATTCCCCTCTTTGAAAAAAAGGGGTTAGGGGGGATTTTATAAGTCAATGATTCAATACCTTATATTTTATGTCCTGTTTGATGAATGTCTCAAGGACGGAGTCAAGGTGAGGTTTTTTGCAATCAACTTTGCTGATATTCCCGTCTCTCACGTAAGTCATGTAGCGGCATCCTCCGAAACACAGCGGCAGGTATTCGCAATCTTTGCATTCACCGTTCTTCCATATGCCGAGTTTGAGGGAAGCCTTGTAATCCGCAACTCCGTCCCGGAGATTACCGATCTCGAAATTCTTTCTTCCGATAAATGACTGGCACTTATAAATGCCGCCGTCATTATTCACGACGTAAAAATCCGTGATATCCATCTGGCACGGCGACGGTGTGACCTTTAACGAATTATAACCCCTCCTCAATATTTCCTCTCTTAACAGTGCCCCGGCCTGTATCACCCAGGGCTCATTTAAGGACATGAACCCATCATTAAAGTCAACGTGTGAATTAATGTCAGAGGGATTTTTCATCACCGGATAAAAATTCACTTCCGATATTTTGTCCGGGGTGAGACCTGCCTTTTCGAGATGCCCGAAAAGCAGGGGGAATTTCCGGTGATTGTCTTGCGTGTAATTCCCTCCGATCTGGATATTTACGATGTCGCAGGTCTGCCTGATGTTTTCAATGATGCCTTCAAAACTGCCCGCGCCCGATCTGAAGGGCCTGAAGGCATTGTGCACTTCGGGAGGGCCGTCAAGGGTTATCTTAACGCCAGTCAGTCCGAGTCCAGCCAGTTCCTGTGCGATGCGCATTTTAAAGAGCGAGCCGTTTGAAACGAGGTGGCAGGAATATACCGCGCCCCTGCCTTCCGCAAAAGACTTCATCTCGCCGGAAATTTCTTTAATGAGTTCAAGGCTCAACAGCGGCTCCCCCCCGTAGAAGTCTATATTGATTTTTTTCTTATTCGGGGTGAAGTTGCTTTTTATAAAGTCGACCAGAAGCCCTGCAGTCTCATCAGTCATATAATGCTTTCCCTTCATGTCTCCTTCATAACAATAAACACAGTTGAAGTTGCAGTCGAGGTTGATTATGACGGAAACATTCAATGTCCTGTTCTTCTCATTGATCGAATCGAGCATCCCGTGCACTTCCCGCTTTTCAGCTTCAGTGTCAGGGACGATCATGCCGAGCTTTAACAACACCGCTTCATTTTCAGGAGAGAAGTTGCCTTTCAAAATGGAATTGAATGTCTCTTCTTTCAGGAGTATCTTTGATGATTTTTTCGTGGAAAAAAGGAGGAGATAGCCGGTCTTTTCGCTATAAGTATAGACTTTTAAATAACGGGAGAGTTCCATTGTTTTTTTCAGGAATGCATGAAAAAGAAAGGGGAGGGTCTATGCCTCCCCTTTCAAATTAATTATCACTTGGAAGCTACTGGCATTGGCTTGCAGCAAACCGCATTACTTGCCAGCTCTTCAACGCTGACGCCTTCATCCAGTACAATGATTTCTTCTTTTTCCATATTCCCTCCCATGAGAAGATTTATCCCACAAAAGCAGGATTAACTTATTCTACATAGAAAACCCTTTATGTCAATTAAAATTTCAACCTTACCCCTGCCTCCATCCATCTGCGGGGATTCTGTCTGGCCGGCATCAGCGTCGCCATATAATACGACCCGTTGAAAATATTGTGGGCTGTCATAAAGACTTCGGTATTCAGTTTATTTTTGGAGTATATATTTTTAGTTAAATTGAAGTCCCAGATTGCCGTATTATATTTTGCCCCTTCGGATGACGGCAGGCTCCACCACGTATAATTGCCGGCAAGCTGTGCGGAAAGGGATTTCATGTCATTGTAATTGAAGACGAGGTGATAAGAATAAACGTCCTTGATTGTATCAACGTCAGGGGAGGAGTCGTCTTCTAAGATAAGTTTCTTTCTGAAATAAGAAATTCCGGCCTTCATAGATAAATCATGAAACGGGGCGGTCTCAATGTCGAGTTCCGTTCCCGTGCGTCTGGTTTTCCCTGCGTTGATAAACTTGGTGTCCCCTAATACTATCGCATCCTTCATGTTATGGTGGAAGACTAAGGCCTTTACGCGTAAATACTCCGTGATCACTGACTCTACCCCTGCCTGATAAGACCATATTTCTTCCGGCTTAAGAGATGGATCTGAATAAGTTTCGCCTTCAGTATACAAAAGAGGCACGATAGAAAACCCCCTTGCCGCGGAAGCCCTGAGAATCGTTCTGTGATCAAGCCTGTATGTCACGCCGAGACTCGGGCTTGTAAAGTCACCGTTGACATTGTTCTTGTCATACCTGATGCCGGGCGTAATTGAGAGGTCGCCGATGGATATCGTGTCATTGACAAACACCGCCCATTTGCTTATGCGGGGATTGACCCTGACCGTTTCCCCCATCCATTCACCTTTTTCCGTTTTATCAAGTCCTGTGCGGTTCACGTCCAGTCCGAGGACCGCATTATGCACGCCCTTGGCAAATACGAGTTTCGCGCTTCCTCCGGTCTTCTTTTCATAACCAGCCCAACTGTAAAGCAATCCGTCAGTAGAGAGCGAATTAAATTCCTGAACAAATTTCTGTTTTAATTCATACAACGATGTCTCAACACTAAGAGTATCCGTAATCTCGGCAGTAAGAGTTGCGGTCGCAAATAAAGCGCTGTTTCTATCAAGGACGGCATAATCATTGACAACATTATCCTCCTCATTTCCACGCGGTTTGCTGTAGCCCGCGGTCAGCACAAACTTGATATCGGAAGTAAATGGGACATCGAACTTTCCGTAAAAGCTGTTTCTCTCAAAATATCTGTTGCTGCTGAAACCGTCCGAGTCCTGCCTGCCAGCGTACAGGTAATACCCGGCAATACCTGCCCTGCCTGCTACCGCGCCATAGTAATCCCGTATATTTCTTTCACCAAAAGACGCGCTTACCGTACCTGAAGGCACAGTGGTGTCCCCGGTATCTTTTGTCACGATATTAATCACACCTCCGAGAGAAGAGCCCCATACTGAGGACGCAGGGCCTTTTATGATCTCCAGGCGCTTGATTATGTTTACAGGGATTGTATTTGTCATAGGTCTCCCGTTGGACATAAAATTCCAGGGGATCCCATCCAGCAAAAGGAGCACATGCCTTTCTTCCTTATTCACGTTAGTCCCGTCAACTGCCCCTTCTATCAAAAGAAACTCGCTCTTGAAGAAATCGTTAATCATGTAGAAAACATAAATTCCGGTCACCCTCTCAAGCACTTCAGTCAGCGAATGCGCATTCATCGCCTCAATTTCTTCCGCAGTAACTATGCTGATATTCTCAGCGACCTTCGAAAGAGGCTTCGGCGCCCTCGTCGGCGCAGTGACAAGCTCATCCTCCTTGAAGTACATCCGCAAGGTCTGCATTTCCTCTTCAGACTGCGCAAAGGCAAAAGCAGGCAGCCATATGATCGATAAAATTAACAGCGAAAATAAATAAGACCTGTAACATGTGCTGGAGCTGTGACGTGCTTCTCCATTCGTAGTATTCACCACTCTGACCCCTTTCTTCTCCCACCTGTCTTTTCGGACAGTATCTTTTTTTGGTTTGATGTTTCATTATTTACTTAATGAAACCTGATTGCGGAGATTATTATTATCGATTATGAGGCTCTTTGTCTATAATAATCTTGAAGTGGCATGAATAATTTCATGAGACACAAAATCCATATGCTGCTCAGGCTCGCGGCGCGGTCTATCAACTTGCACACAATTCCGCTGTTCGCTCTGATATATTTCCTGTTGCTTCCCCCTGCTGTATCAGCGTCGAACATCATTGCTGTCCAGAGCCTCAATATTCCCCCTTATAACGACGCCTTGAAGGGCTTTGAAAACGTCTGCGTTTGCGAGGTGGAAAGGTTTATACTTTCTGAGATGAAAGACCGGGACATCATAAAAGAACTGCGCGAGGCGCGGCCTGACGTAATCCTTGCAGCAGGTCCTGACGCGCTGAATAAAGTCAAAGATATTAAAAATACACCCATCGTCTACATGATGGTGCTGGCCCCACAGCCCGCGATCTCCGGCAGGGAAAATATTACCGGGATCAATATGTATGTTGCAACGGAGAAACAGTTGTCCGTTTTGCAGAAGGCGCTGCCGGGCGCAAAGAACATCGGCGTCTTGTACGACCCCGACAGGACCGGCGATTTTGTAAATAAGGCCCGTATGGCCGCCGCTGAAAAGGATATCGGTCTGATCGCTGTTGAAGTCCATAATTCAAAAGATGTCCCCGGTGCATTAAGAAATATGACTGGCAAAATAGACGCCTTCTGGATGCTGCCTGATATGACAGTTATCGCCCCTGATACGGTTGAGTTTTTGTTCCTCTTTAACCTTGAAAACCGGATACCTGTGATTACATTCTCCGATAAATACCTGGAGCTGGGCGCGGTGATATCTCTTGAAGTTGACCCGTTCGACATCGGGAAGCAGGCGTGGGACATAACAAAAAAGATCTTGTCCGGAGCGGCACCCGCGAGCATTAAAAAAACCGGCGCAAGAGAATCGCGGGTAACGGTAAATCAGAAAATAGCAAAGAAACTGGAGATCACGATCGGTCGTGAAATCCTTGATAAGGCAAAAGTGATCGACGGGAAACAGTAATATGATAATTTCAAAATTTTTAAAACGCCATCAGGAAAGCCTCGGGGCGAAAATACTTTACCTGTTCGCAGGCCTGATCGTAATTATTTATTCTTTATTTGCCGCGTTCTTTATTCATCACGAGGGCGAATCCGAAAGACAGCATCTTATATCCAGCGGCAGACAACTCACAAGCCTGCTTGCGCATAATGCGAAACTCGGCGTGTTTACGGAAAACGCAGACCTGCTTAAAGACCCTGTAGAGGGGATTTTACAAGACCGGGAAGTCATGCTGGTGCAGGTATTTACTGCGGACGGGAGGGTACTGAAGACCCAGAAAAGCCCGTATAAAGAGACACGCGCGAAAACCGTCAAAGGCGTATTCAAAATGCATGAGGAAGAAATTGAAACGCTCAGAAAATCCAGGTCAATATCTTATTCCATGGATGAAGATAAAATTGAGTTCTGGTCGCCGGTGCTCTCAAACCCTTCCTTCAATGAAGAAGAATTGTTTTTTGACGAAGGTCCGGCCCGTAACGAAATGAAGGTAACAGGATTCATCAGGATACTGCTCACTACTGAATACATGGACAAAAATCTCAGGGGCATATTTTTAAAGAGCATCCTGATACCCGTACTTCTTCTGATACCCGCTCTGATCGTTACCTTTATATTAGTCAGGGGCGTTACAAAACCGCTGCGCCGCCTGACCGTGGAGGCAAAGGCATTAGGGGCGGGGCATCCGGTCGATAAAATATTTGTCGAAAGACGCGATGAAGTTGGCAAACTGGCAGAGGCTTTCAACAACATGGCTGATTCCCTGAAAAAAAGGGAGACCGAAAAACAGCAGCTTGAAGACCAGTTGAGGCAGGCACAAAAAATGGAGGCCATCGGGACCCTTGCAGGAGGTATTGCCCACGACTTCAACAATATCCTCGGCGCGATGATCGGGTACATCGAACTACTTCAGCAAAGGGGAGAAGATGAGGACTTTGTCAGGCGCGGCCTTGAACAGCTTATGTCTTCCGCGGAAAAAGGAGAGACCCTTGTAAAAAGCCTGCTGGCATACAGTAAAAAGCAGGCCATCTATCCCGAGCGCGTAAATCTCAACGTCATTGCCGGCAATATTGAGGGACTATTAATAAGGCTCCTTCATGAAAATATAGATTTGAAAATCGATCTTGCGGAAGAAGACCTAAATATACTGGCTGACCCGGTGCAAATTGAACGGGTACTGATGAACCTCGCAGCAAACGCGAGGGACGCAATGTCCGGCGGGGGAATTCTGACTGTGCAGACGAGAAAAGTCAGAAGTCAGAAGTCAGAAGCCAGAAGTCAAAGCACAGAGCACACAACACAAACAAACTCTCAACTCTCAAACACTGATTTCGCGGAAATCAGTGTCACCGATACAGGAGACGGCATGAACAGGCAGGCAAAGGAGAGGATATTCGACCCGTTTTTTACTACAAAGAAGTCGGGAGCCGGAACCGGGCTTGGGCTTTCCATTGTTTATGGCATTGTCCGCCAGCACAACGGTTACATATATGTTGATAGTGAACCGGGCAAAGGAACGGCATTCAGAATTTATCTGCCTCTCTGCCCCTCAACTGTTGATGCTTAAAACCATAGGGATATGTCCCGAAACGCCGGATAAAGCAGATTGGGAAAGCGTCAACCGCTACTGTCTGTACTTTTTCTTCCGCCTTCAAAATTCCATTATTTGCAGCTACAAATTCGCCCATTTCGGATATAATTAAAACATCATGGACGTAATCACTACTCATCTGAACGCTGACTTTGACGCGCTTGCGTCAATGCTGGCCGCAAAAAAATATTATCCCGAAGCGCTCCTCGTCTTCCCCGGCTCGCAGGAGAAGACAGTCCGCGATTTTCTTTCAACTGCGCAGATCGCCCCGGAGATCACAAAGATAAAAGACGTGGATTTGCAGAAGATAACGCGTCTGGTCTTTGTGGACGTAAAGAACCCTGAGAGGGTCGGACGGTTCTGCGAGATATTAGACAGGAAGGGTTTAACAATTCATATCTACGACCACCACCCTCTTTCCGGAGATGATATAAGGGGGCAGAAGGAAATTATTGAAACAGCCGGGGCCACGACAACGATATTCACTGAGATGCTGCGGAAAGACAAGCTGCCCCTGACCCCGGCAGAAGCCACGGTGCTCATGCTTGGAATTTATGAAGAGACCGGCTCCCTGATATTTCCTTCAACTACTGAAAGGGACCTGAACGCGGCCGCCTATCTTCTAAGGAAAGGCGCGAACCTGAACATTGTTTCGAGCTTCATAACAAAAGACCTCAACCCGGAGGAGATAGACCTTTTAAATGAGCTGGTGCATTCAGCAAAGGATTACATCATCCACGACACGAGAATAAAAATAGCGAAGGCGTCGAGGGACAATTATATCGGGGACATCGCCTTTATGGCGCATAAAATACGCGACATGGAAGACGCCGATGTGATCTTCCTTATTGTTGCCATGGAAGACAGGCTTCAGATCATCGCAAGGAGCCACATGCCCGAGGTCGACGCCTCAGAGATACTGCGCGTGTTCGGCGGCGGCGGGCATCCGCAGGCGGCCTCAGCAAGTATCAGGAACATGACACTTGAAGAGACCGAAAAAGAATTACTGGAAGTCCTGAAAAACAAGATACACCCTACAAGGACCGCAAAGGACATCATGACAAGCCCTGTAAAGACCATTACCTGGGGCAGCACCGTATCAACCGCTGAAAAGACGATGACAAGATATGAAGTAAACGTCCTGCCCGTTATCAAGCAGAGCTCCTACTACGGGCTCATTTCGAGGGAGGTCGTGGAAAAGGCGTTGTTTCACGGTTTCGGCAAGAGCAGGGTCACCGAGTTCTGCACCACGGATGTGTCCACCGTAAAACCCTCAACCCCTGTGAGCGTCGTTGAAACTTTGATGATAGAGCAAAACCAGAGGTTCATGCCGGTGATTGAAAACAGTCATATTGTTGGCGCGATAACAAGGACCGACCTCCTGCGGTCGCTTTATGAAAGCCTGCTGAGAAAAGACAGGATACTCACATATGAAAGATTGACCGAGAAACCCTCCATAGGCAAGAACCTTTCATCGGTCATGAAATCGAAATTCCCTCCTGAGATATTCAGCCTGCTGAAGCTCTCAGGTGAGGTCGCGGACAGCCTCGGCTTTTCCTCGTATATTGTGGGCGGCTCCGTGCGCGACCTCCTTCGCGGTGAAGCCAACTTTGACATCGACATCGTCATTGAAGGAGACGGGATCGCATTTGCCCAGGTCCTCGGGAAAAATATTGATGCGAAAGTAACAAGCCACAAGAGATTCGGCACCGCTGTCGTAAAGAGGGATTCTTTCAAATTTGATGTTGCCACATCGCGGACAGAGTATTACGAATCTCCTGCCGCCCTTCCCACGGTTGAGATGTCGTCAATTAAAAAAGACCTGTACAGGAGGGACTTCACAATAAACACGATGGCGATAAGGCTGGACCCCGACAAGTTCGGGCAGCTGCTTGACTACTTCGGTGGGCAGAGGGACATAAAGGAAAAGGCCATACGGATACTTCACAATCTGAGCTTCATAGAAGACCCGACAAGGGCCTTCAGGGCAATAAGGTTCTCGGAACGGTTCGGCTATAAAGTAAGCAAACACACAATGAACCTGATAAAGACCGCTGTGCGGATAAACCTGTTTGACAAGCTCTCCGGTGCAAGGATGTATGACGAGCTCAACCTGCTCTTTATTGAAACAGAACCGATCAAGGCGCTCAAACGTCTGGAGGAAATGGACCTGCTGAAGTTCATTCATCCCAATATATCAGTGACAGAAAACCTGAGAGATACCTTTGAGGCGATACAGGAGACATTCGCATGGTTCAAGCTGCTCTTCTTTGAGGAGGACGTCAACAAGTCTCATCTTTTTCTCATGGCCATGATCGAAGACCTGGCCCCGCAGGAGAGGAACAAGGCGCTGAAGAGGCTTCATGTGCCACCCAATGCGACCCGTGAAATACTTGCCGGCATCGAAGACTCGCGTAACGCGATTGCGAAACTGCAAAATGCCTCTCAAAAAGAGATCTACCATACACTCTGCCATCTGAATATCCAGACCGTCCTTTTCACTATGGCAAAGGCCCGTCAAAAGGAACTGAAAAAAGCCGTTTCATTGCATCTAACGAAATTAAGGAACATTAAACCTGACCTTACCGGCAAAGACCTGAAGTCAATGGGATACCCGCCCGGGCCGGTTTACAAAGTGATACTTTCCGCGATACTTGACGCGAGGCTTGAGAGGAAGATCAAAAGCAGGGATGAAGAGATAGAGTTTGTGAGAGATAAATTTGAGATTCAGTAGATTATCCTGACACCCGCATAGTAGCAGCAGAGGGCGCTTTCGAGGTCGTTGATAAAAGACCTCTCCTCACCATCTTCGAACATGATCCTTACAAGACAGAAACCGCCCGTGAGAGACGAATGTTTTTCCTCCACCACCTCCCCCGTGCCCCACGCGGAGTAATTGAGATGACTGACCCTGTCTCCGACTTTCAAATATAACCGCCTCGGCATTATTAATTATAATACAAAGAACGGAGGGGGAGAAAGAGGATTGTATTCATTGCGCATACACACTCTTCCCTGCACCATAATACGAATCATATACATGCTGATAGACTGTATTGCATTTCTGTTGATAGAGGTCAGGTGGATAGCTGTTCGGTAACATTTCATCAAGAATTTTTTCAATTGTAATAAAGACATCTGCTCTTGTCTGTTGTTTCCTTCTCCAGTCCAATACCAGCTTTTCTTTTGTCAGCTTTATTAGCAAGTTTTTTGATGCAAGTTTTACCTGTTGTGTTTCAGCTTTGGTCATATCAGGTTTCTTCAACAGATCAAATACAGCAAGTTCTTCTTCCGTTAAATTTTCAGATACTCCCCTCTTCTCTTCCTCATTCAGATCTTTCACAAATGCCATCAATCTTTCAAAAAACATCTCTACATTGATCGAGCCTGAGTTGTATTCATCAATGAGCTGCTGAAATTTCTGGAGGTAATCAATCCGTGCCCTGTTTAGTCTGACCATTCTGTTGAGCCTTGCACTGATTGCAGCTTTCAGTCCCGCTGCCTGCGTGTTTTTTCTGCCTTTTTCAAACTGCTTTCTTAATGCTTCGAAGTCAATCCGGGATAAATCAACTCTGTTTGCCCCAATAGACTCTCTGATAAGAAATCCCTCTGCTTCAATGGATTCGTCAAGTACATTTTTTACTTTACCCATGACCGCTGAGATATCAACTTCATCGCCTGTTTCGGAGCGGATCTTGCCGGCAATGACATTGAGTACAGTACATTTATCATAAAACTTGCCTGCTTCAGGGTCAGGCAGGATGGCCTTGAATAATTTCATGACACTGGACGCAAGCAGAAGAAATCTGTTCTTCGTATCATCGTTCACCATAAAGGCATCAGCCGCATCGGCAATAAGCCTGATCTTTTCAAATTTATCATTTGCCGCAATGATCTTTTGGATATATACTCCACGCTTTATACAGAAATCTTCTGTCTCGTTAATTGTCTGATCAAGTTCCCGGACAAGTTCACTCTTGGGCTTTACGGGAGTATCACCTTCTCCGATGCCGCCGCCGGAACCAGTGCCGTAAATAGCCAGCGCCTTCTGGAGATTCCTGAATATCCCAACATAGTCAACGATCAGACCATTCTTCTTATCTACGAATACCCTGTTTGCCCGTGCGATGGTCTGCATGAGGGTGTGATTCTTCATCGGCTTATCGAGGTATATCGTCGAAAGGCCCGGCACATCAAACCCGGTCATCCACATGGCACAGACAAAGACTATTCTGAAGGGATCATACGGGTCTTTAAATTTCTCCGCCATATCCTCTTTTACCATACGTCTGCGGTGTTTCTCGATATCAAGTCCAAGCTTTCTGAATTTCTGTATCTCGTTCTGTTCGCTGCTGACTACCACAGCCATGTCGGTCTCTTCCATGTATTCTATTCTCTCTGCTATGTCTTTAGTTCTATCCTGAGGCTCATCAGACCGTTTAATTCTTTGCTCCTCCAACTGCTTTCGCCAATGTTTCTGTACCTTGTCATACATCTTTACCGCTGTCGGTTTATCAATAGATACCACCATTGCCTTGCCCTGATAACCCCGGCTTGTGAAATGAGTGACAATATCAGCGGCTATCTTTTCCAGCCGGTCATCTCTTGTGATAATGTGATATTCACGGGCAAATTCCCTCTGGAGCTTTTCTTCCTGCTCAGGAGAAAGCAAGGCTTCTTCAATTATCCGTTCCAGGTCTTCGTTCAGGTCCTCATTCTTAAGCTGCACTTCAGGTATCCTGTTTTCGTAATAGAGCGGAACAGTAGCGTTGTCATCAGCCGACTGTTTGAAATTGTAGATGCTGATATAATCGCCGAATGTTTTACGAGTAAGTTCCTCACCGGCTATCAATGGAGTGCCTGTAAATGCAATAAAGGCGGCATTCGGAAGGGCCGTCCTCATGTTCATTGCAAGCGTGTCGTATTGTGACCGGTGGGCCTCATCAGCGATCACGATTATGTCCGACCTGTCTGAGACCTTATAGTTTATATCGCCGAATTTGTGAATAAGGGTAAAGATATTCCTGTGGTCTTCCTTTAATAGTTGTTCAAGGTGTTTTCCGCTTTCAGCATGTACCTCCTGTTCAGTAACTGCTCCTGCATATGCGAAGTTCTTATATATTTGCTTATCAAGTTCTATCCTATCGGTTACGATGAGGAAGGTATAATTCCCCTCGAATTTCCTGAGTACCTTTTGAGAAAAGAAAATCATCGAATAGCTCTTTCCGCTTCCCTGCGTGTGCCAAAACACGCCGAGCCGTCCCTGATTCTCTTTTATCCTGCTGAATGACTCAATGGAATTATTTACTCCAAGGAATTGGTGGTTCTTGGCTACGATCTTGATAAGGCTTCCGCCAGTATCACTGAATAAAATGAAGTTTTCGATCAGGTCGAGCAGTTTTTTCTTCTCACAGGTGCCTTTAATAATTGTTTCAAGAGATACAACGCCTTCCTCGCCTTCACTGTTTATCTTTTTCCATTCGCTGAAGTGTTCGTAGTCAGAAGTAATGGAACCGATCCTGCTTTCCGAACCGTTTGACAGGATAATAAAGGAGTTATACCGGAACATCTGCGGGATCGTGTCTTTGTAATCAGTGAGATTGTCTCTAAAAGCATTCTCAAGTTTCCTGTGAACTGCTTTAAGCTCGATGAAGATAAGAGGCAGCCCGTTCACAAATCCCACAAGGTCTGCCCTGCGTTTGTACATCTCGCCGGTTATCCAGAATTGAGAGGCAAGGAAGAAGTCGTTCCTGTCCGGATCGTCGAACTCGATAACCTTTACCGTCTCGTCTTCCTCTGTTCCGTCTTCGCGTTTGACCTTTACCTTTACTCCGTCACGGATAATCTTGTAGATTTCCCGGTTGGCATTGGCAGGATTTAAAACACCCCTGTCGCGGGTCAGTTCTTCAATGGCTTGTTCGATTGCTTCGTTAGGGATATTAGAATTGAGATTGCGAAGGGCTTCTCTTAATTTTGGGATGAGAATAACGTCGGTTGAAGTCTCTCTGCCAAGGGTTCCTTTTGTGCCATAAATTTCGTGGAAGCAGTCGAGATGAGAATAGCCGAGGGATTGAAAAAGGGCAATAGCGGGTTGTTCAATGAGTTCCAGTTCATTAAACATTTGAATTATCAGGACCAGTATGATTTTTTCTTGTACGCTTCATCGTGCGGCCCCATATCCACGAACTTAACGGTTTCATCCTTGCACTTCGGGCAGTCATGGCAGAGAACTATTTTGTCATCACCCTTTGCCCTGCAGACCTTACAATACAGATAAATTATGAGAAAATTCTTCTTAACGGGAGTGCTGTAATATCCCCTGAAATTTCCCTTTAACGGTTCGCCGAGGGCGATAGGGTTTTCTATTATCATATCCGCTTTCTTTTGTATCGCCTTCTTTATTGAACTGTGCCTTTTAAGGGATTTTACAAAAACATCGCTGAACAGCGCTTCCATTAAAAGACCTCGTCGTACTTGAACCATTTCATCTTGCCATTCTTGATTTTAGAAATTGTATCCAAAAGACTTTTACTGAAATTAGGGTCACTTAGAATTATTTCAGTAGGTTCATTTACAACAGTTCTCCTGAGGTTTAAAACAAACTGCGTAAAGACTTCGGAGACAGTGGTTCTCTGTTCCTCCGCATACGATTTAATGTACTCTATCAAGTCTTCATCCAGCGTTATATTTACCTTGCCTTTATGCATTATAAACACCTCCTTTACGTTATACGCCTATTATACGCCTAATGATTTTTAGATATCAAGACCCTCCACGTCAATTACCGGCCTGGTATGCCTTTATCTCTTCGGCGATCTGACCTTCACTGATTGCCTTTACCCTGGGAAGCTTCTGGGTCTTCTTAAACAGCTTCCGCAGCTCCTGTGCACTTATTTTCTTCTTCTCATCTTCCGCAATCATCACTATCTCGACCCGCTGGCCTGAACGAAACGGCAGTTTTTTCAACACAAGGTTTTCGGGGTCTTTAATCGTTACATATTTTTTATAGGCAAGCATTGTAATCCTCCTCATTGCCGTGATTTTTAATTATATCATTTACTAATGTCTCCTGTTTTAATAGGGAGATGTCGGTGGAAATCTCCCTACCGAGTATTCCTTTTTCGCCGTAGATTTCGTGGAAACAGTCGAGGTAAGAGTAGCTGAGAGATTGGAAGAGGTTGATGGCGGGTTTTTCGATTAGACTGTCTTCTGAATATCTATTAGCCATTCAATCACCTTCGCTCTTTTTTGCGTCTTCTGGAGCTTCTACGGTCTGAGATTTTAGATGGGCTACGATGGGAAGGCAACATAATCGTAAAGTTGTCCACCAAAAATAAGGCACTTCAATAGAATAAAAACTACTATAAGACATCAACCCATGAGCAACCATGTTCCTGAGATTTGAGCCAAATCGTTCAACTAAGAGACCTCGCAAATCAAAGGCCAAGTCTTCCCCAAATATTTCCTCTATTTCAGAACAATACAGAATGTCATTAAGAGGTCTTTCATCTTGAATCCCTTGTTCATCCAGCCTGGAGACCGTTACCCCCTTCTTTTCAAGAATGTATCTTATTGAATTTTCAACTTGTGGAATTAACAAGTGCGCAGCAGTCATATAATCACCCTTAAGTCCTGTATGCAGTCCTTGAGCAAATATTTGCTCACGCCCTTCAGGAACAAATGGGCTATTCTGCACAATAGGATAAAAATCCCGTATTTGCACATTATGTTCCAAGTTGATGAGCATTCTTACAGGCTCAATTAAACCGTGCGTCTTAATGTTATGGTCAAATTTGGCTTGTGAATACATTTCAGCTTTTTTTGCACGTTCTACTTCCTCAGGGTCATTCGACATCATGTAAGGTTTTCTGCCAATTACCTTACCTTTTTCATTAACCAATGATCCTGATACCAAAAATTGTAAAGGATGTTTTTTAATTAGCTCTTCAACTCGGTTTCTTAGATTGGCAATATTTGGGGGAGCACCCATAAGGCAAAATTCAAAAAGCGCATCATGAAAATTGCGACCACTTATATGGTTTCGGTGTTTTTCTATTAACTCACTTATATCCATTTCATGTGAAACTTGTTTCATCTCAGCAGCAATATTTTTTTGGACATCGATTAATTTACTATGAAGCTCATCGATACGATCTTTCTGACCACCAATACGTCTATATGACTCAATAGCTTTTTCCAACCAGGTACTCGCAACTAAACTACTATTTGCTGTTTCCGCTTCTTTAACATAAGTTTCAGCAGTAATAATTTTGGCCTTCTTCTCGGCTTCATTATTTCCGGCAAGTGCTTCCCAATGCGCTTTAATTTCCCAATAGGTTCTTGCCCTATGAAAATCACCTTTGTTTTCAGCTTGTTTTGCAATCTTTTCTGAAAGGCTTGAATATTTACTCGGGTCACCTTGACTGATTTCAAGCAATAATTCCATTAGCCTTGCTGATAAATATAAGGGATCACCTCCATCATATTTATCAAGAGTAGTTTCAATATGAGACACGACTTTTTTCCAGTGATTGGTGTTTCGACCAAGTTGCACAGATAATCTGAAAGCACGATTTATTCTTTCAAATCCAGCCACCCATGAGTCAGGATTCTCTAACAGAATCGCTGATTCTAAATAAGAATCAATAGCAACTTCTGCTGCTTTATAATCTCTTTTTCTGATCCATATAATATCTGCTATCCTTGCACGCAAGTCAGCATCTTCTACATGTAAGAGCAGATCCTGTAAAACTTTTATATGATCATCTCTTATATCATCGATTATTGCACTGCGGCCTGTATGCAATACTACCATTGGACCAAAAGGTTCATTTTTATCATCAGGCTTGAAATGAAACGAACAAATCGCTCCCAATAAACTGAAAACTTCTTGAGCCTTCTCATTCTTTGCTTCTTCAAATTCTCTTGCCTTTGCAAAAAACTTTGATGAATATACTTCACATTCTTTCTCAGCGCAGTCATTGATGACATCTGGCCATGGAAGTGAATCAAAATCTGATTTTGTGAGTTGTATATTTTTTAAAGCCATATTATTCCATCAGTCTAAACGCCATTAGCCGATGTCTGCATCTCCATCCCCTCCACATCAATCTCCCCGCTGATTAATTTCGGCAAAAGGAGGTCACGGGTTTTGCGGAGTATAAAGTTCTTATTAGTTAAGATTTCAAGTTTACTAAAGACAGGCTTGATAATCTCTTCAAATTGCGTGAGAACTTTATTTGAAGGTTCAATCATCTTGATACTATGAACGTCTTCTTTAGTAACAGATTTAAATATTGTTCCGCCGCCCATTGTGTCTGTTTCTTGAAATTTGTCTTTCAATTGTTGAAATACAAAAAACTGATTAGCCGTTCTACTTCTTATAGCACATAACCCACGACCAATAACCATTTTCTTATTAGCGATATTTATCCTTGCAACAGGAGCACGAACACTAAATAGAATATCTCCAGCTTCAGCAATACGATTTTGAACGGTGGAATATATTCGAGTCGTGGGAAATCTATCGCCAAAGTCTGTAACACCTTGATGAAAAGGCAAACCATTTCCATCTTCATTATAAAATTCAGATTTAGGTGATTGGCCCATTACAATAGTGCATATGTCAACAAGCGTCTTCACCTCCCACCCCTCAGGAATCATCCCCAATTCCGACTTAACCCTCTTCACCTTCTCATGCCCCGGGAAGCGGAAGTTGACAAACCATTCCCTGTAAATCGCCTGCGCCATTTCCTCCAAAATCTTAATCCGCCTGTTATTGTTCTCTATTAGGTCATCATAGGCGGAGAGGATGGAGGCGATTTTGTGCTGAACTGGCATAGGAGGAACCAATATTCTTACTTTTTTAAAATCTTTAAGAACTACTCTTGGAATAGCTGCTCCGGTAGTAAACGCATTTTTCATGTATTGTCTTGTGGATTCAGCGTCAAGATAATACCTAAGAAATGAAGATGAGATTTTCTGGGCATTTGGTCTTAAAATTGCTACTGAAGAAAGAAGCA
This sequence comes from Nitrospirota bacterium, assembly GCA_016213945.1. Classification (GTDB taxonomy): domain Bacteria; phylum Nitrospirota; class Thermodesulfovibrionia; order UBA6902; family UBA6902; genus SURF-23. The sequence goes on from JACQZF010000006.1 coordinate 78,757, forward strand.
CAACTTCTAAAGATTTTTTAATTTCACAGACAGTATCTAAAGCAGATGCCCCATCCTTTGAGATAAGAACATCCCCAATTTCAGGCTTGCAATTTTGTTGAATTAATTTCTGATAATCTTCTTCTGAAATATGTCTACATGTGTCAAAGCTAATTCCAAATCTTGTTAAATCTTTAACAGATGCCATGGGCATGCCTATTGATACTGACGGGGGGCTGGAGGTAATTTCCCCACATTATCAGCTATCCGTTCTTCCAAATCCCGCGCCTCAATATTCAACTGCTCCAGTTCCTCATTCAACTCCTCAAGCCTCTCATAAAAATCAAAATCATCCTCAGGTTTTTCTGTCACTCCGACATACCGTCCCGGATTCAATGAATATCCATGCTCCCTGATCTTCGCGATTGTTTCAACCTTGCAGAGACCATCTATATCTTTGTATTTCCCCTTAGGAAAATGTTCCTTCATCAGCTTTTCGCTTCCTGCGTTGGACTCGACATCTTCTCCACGATAAAGCCTGACTATATTAGAGATGAACTCTATCTGCTCAGGCAGGAAGTCCCTGTGAGCGCGGTCGATCTGGTTATAGATATGGCGGGCATCGATGAATAGCACCTTGTCCTTGCGGTCTGTCTTTCTCTTCCCCTTATCAAGAAACCAGAGTGTGCATGGCAGGGTAACCGTGTAGAAGAAGTTCGAGCCGATGGAGATCATTACATCCACGGCATTGTCTTCTATCATCTTCTGCCTGATATCAAGCTCTGACTGCCGGGCATCACTTGCGGAATTTGCCATAACGAAACCGGACCTGCCTTTTTCATTCAATGCACTCAGGAAATATTGTATCCAGAGATAATTGGCATTGTCCGGCCTGGGGATTTGATAGACGATGCGATTGTCTTTTGCGATCTTTCCCTTATCAACGCCGTTTACATTGAACGGAGGATTAGCCATGACAAAATCAAACTTGCCGACTGATTTATGGATATCTTCATAATAGGCATTCCCCTGCTTTATATCTCCTGAGAGGCCATGCACAGCAAGGTTCATCTTGCAGAGACGGATAGTTTCGTCAGTCTTCTCCTGTCCGTATACCATGATCTCACTGCTCGGCCTTTTCTTGTGCCGTTCAATAAACTTGGCGCTCTGGACAAACATACCGCCTGAACCACAGGCAGGGTCATATATCCTTCCATGGAAGGGCTCAATAACATCAACGATGAGCTTAACAATAGAGGTAGGAGTAAAGAACTCTCCGCCCTTCTTCCCTTCAGTTGCTGCAAACTTGCCGAGGAAGTATTCATAGATCTTCCCGAAGACATCGCCTTCAATATCCATCTGGATGCTTGAAAAGACTTTTAATAGAGCGACAAGGACATTATTTTCAAACCGCGTATATGTCCTCGGAAGAACGCCCTTCAGTTCTTCATTCTCATCTTCAATCGCCTTCATGGCATCGTTGACTGCCTTGCCAATGTCCTTGCCTTCAGGAAGGTTAAGCAGATATGAATATCTGGCCTCTTCAGGCAGAAACATCACGCCCCTTGCCTGATAATCAGCCTTGCCAATTTTTCTTCTACTGGCAGTGGGTTGTTTCGTCGCTATTTCCTTTTCAGCAACGGTAAACTTGTGATCGGCATAGCGCAGGAAGATAAGACCTAATACGGGAACGGAATACTGTTGAGCAGTCAGCTCAGAATTAGCCCGTAACTGGTCCGCCGCATCCCAGAGACGTTTTTCAATGTCGTTGTTGTGATTAGCCATTTCGAAAAATTCCCTCAAATAAAAGAAAGATTCCCGGCAAGCGGGAATGACAATTCAGTTAAAAACAAAAAGGGTGGGAGACCCACCCTTTTTAAATTATTGTATTATGCGTAAATCATGCAACTCATTATATATCCAGGTTCCGCACCTCAAGGGCGTGTTTCTCGATGAATTCTTTTCTCGGCTCGACCTGATCGCCCATGAGGGTGCTGAATATCTCCTCGGCCTTGATGGAGTCCTCAACGCTGACCTGAAGGAGCGTCCTTTTTTCAGGGTCCATTGTGGTCTCCCAGAGCTGAGTCGGGTTCATTTCACCGAGACCTTTGTAGCGCTGGATGGCGATGCCCTTTTTGGCAATGGAGAGTATGAAGTTAAACAATTCCCTTGAGCTGCCGAACTGGTGGGTTTCGCTGTTATGCAGGACTTTATACGGAGGATGTCCGAGCCCTTTGAGCTCCGAGAAGAGTTTTGTCAGTTCTTTGAAATCAGGCGACGCAAAGAAATGCTCGTCAATGGTCAGCGTAAGCCCCGACCTCTTTATCTCGATCCTGTGCGCCTGATGCTCTTCATCAAGCATTATCTCTTCAGACATATCCGGGAATTCCTTCTTAAGCCTTTTTACAAGCTCTTTGCATTCCTTCTCATTTTTCAGCAGGGCACTGTTCAGATCATAATGCAGGAGCGCCTTGATCACCGAGGTGTCGCTCTTTCTTCTGAAAAACCATTCAAGGAGCTTCTCGAATTTGGAGAGGTTTTTGATATACGGCATTATTACTTTTCCGGCAAGCTGTTTTCCGTTTTGTATTTCGATTTCATCGACTGCAAGTTCAAACAGCATGTTTTCAAGCATGCCCTCGTTCTGTATGTAGCGTTCCGACTTTCCTTTTTTCACTCTGAATAAAGGGGGCTGGGCGATGAAGAGATAGCCTTTTTCTATGACCTGCGGCATCTGCCTGAAGAAGAATGTCAGGAGCAGCGTCCTGATGTGCGCGCCGTCAACATCAGCGTCGGTCATGATTATGATCTTGTGATACCTCGTCTTGTTGATATCAAAATCTTCCGTTCCTATGCCGGTGCCGAGAGCGGTTATCAAAATCCTTATCTCCTCGGAACTGAGCATCTTGTCAAAACGCGCTTTTTCAACATTCAGTATCTTGCCTTTCAGCGGCAGTATGGCCTGATTGTGCCTTTGCCTTCCCTGCTTTGCGGAACCGCCTGCGGAGTCCCCCTCGACGATGAACAATTCGCTTTGCGCGGGGTCTTTCTCGGCACAGTCCGCGAGCTTTCCCGGAAGGCCCGTGTCTTCAAGCGCGCCTTTTCTGCGGGTCAGTTCACGCGCCTTCCGCGCAGCCTCACGGGCGCGCGCGGCCTGGATCGCCTTTTCAATGACCTTCCTGACAACGGAAGGGTTCTGCTCAAAGTAACTGCCAAGCACGTCATTCACAACGGATTCAACAATACCCTTTACCTCGCTGTTGCCAAGCTTGGTCTTTGTCTGCCCTTCAAACTGCGGATTGGGAAGCTTTACGCTGATGACCGCGGTAAGCCCTTCTCTTATGTCGTCGCCCGTGATGGATTCCTTCTCGCCTTTTATCAGGCCGGATGATACGGCATAGCTGTTGGCCGTCCTTGTGAGCGCTGATTTGAAACCTGCAAGGTGGCTGCCGCCTTCCCTGGTATTGATGTTGTTTGCAAAAGAGTAAAGCGTCTCGGTGTAACTGTCATTGTATTGCAAAGCTACCTCTACGGTGATGCCGTCTTTTTCCTTTGCGATATAGATCGGTTTCGGGTGCAGCGCTGTTTTGCTTTTATTGAGGTGCTCGACAAAAGAGACAACGCCGCCCTCGTAGAAAAACGTTTCCTTCGTGCTTGTGCGCTCATCAGAGATCGTTATGCTCAGGCCCTTATTTAAAAAGGCAAGCTCTCTGAACCTGTTGACAAGCGTGTCGTAGTGAAAATCAGTTGTATCAAAAACCTTTGTATCGGGTTTGAAAGTTATCTTTGTTCCCCTGTTTTTTGTCTTCCCTACCAGTGTAAGCGGGCCGGTGGGCACGCCGCCGTTTTTGAAATGCTGTTCCCAGACCTGGCCGTTCTGTTTGATCTCCATGTCGAGCCACTCTGAAAGCGCGTTCACTACCGAGACGCCTACGCCGTGCAATCCGCCTGAGATCTTGTACGCCTTGCTCTCAAACTTTCCGCCTGCGTGAAGCTCTGTAAGCGCTATCTCAGCGGCGCTCCTGCCTTCGGGATCGCCGGGATGTTTGCCTGTTGGGATGCCTCTCCCGTTATCGATAACGGTAATGCTTCCTTCGGTGTGAATGGTAATTTCTACAGTGTCGCAGTAACCCGCAAGAGACTCATCAACGCTGTTGTCCACCACTTCATACACGAGGTGATGAAGTCCTTCAAAACTTGTATTGCCAATATACATGGCGGGCCTCATCCTGACGCCTTCAAGTCCCTTCAGGACTTTTATCTCTTCCGCGCCGTAGGCCTGTTCATTTATTTTGTCTGTCATGTACTTCCTTTCTGTTGTGTTAATTGCAGGGGCGGGTTTGAAACCCGCCCCTACTATTTTATTCAATATTAAAAGCGAGACACCATTTCGCCCCTACATAATTTACGTCCTCATCGGCATTACTACGCAGAGATAATCCCTGTTGTTGTCTTCGAGGACAAGTGTAGGGCTTAACGGCTCCTGGAGCTCTATATTTACAGATTCTTTTTCCATTGCCTGAAGGATATCCATCAGGTAGCGGGCATTAAATCCAACGGTCATTTGTTCACCTTTATACTGGGCCGCGATCTCTTCCCTTGCCTCTCCGATGTCGGGGTTCATTGATATCAGCGTTATCTTGCCCTCCTCCAGGTCGAATCTCACGGCATTGGTTTTTTCCCTGCTCATGATGGAGGTCCTTCTGAGCGCCTTTAGAAATTCCATCTTGTCGACTATGACATTTTTCTCGTTGTTTTTCGGGATCACCTGATCGTAGTTGGGATAAGTGCCTTCAATAAGCCTCGATGTCAGCACAATGCCGTTGATGCCAAAGAAGATATGGTTTTTGTCCATGTAGATCGTAACATCCTCGGAGCTTCCTTCAATGAGCTTTTTCAGTTCCAGCGCCGCCTTCTTGGGCAGGATTATCTTTTTCTCTTCAGATAATTTCCCATCCAGGTTCATGGCGATCAATGAAAGCCTGTGTCCGTCAGTGCCGACCATCTTGAATTCTACATTTTTCTTATTTGGGGTAAAGTGGAACAGAAGCCCGTTGAGTGTATATCTGGTATCGCTTTCGCCTGTCGCATAAACGGTCTTTTCAATCATGGTCCCGATCTTTTCAGCACTGATGATGAGCTCCTCGGACTTCTTGACTTCGGGCAATGCGGGGAAATCCGCCTCAGGAAGCCCCATGAGCTTGAAAGTGCTTTTTCCCGAGGTGACCCTGAGCCAGTTGTTTTCCTGCGACTCGATCAAAATATCTCCCTCGACCTCCCTGGCTATCTCAAACAGCTTCCTTGCAGGAATGCAGAGACTGCCCGGCTCAATTATCTCGGCCTTCAGCGGGCCTTTAAGGGCTATGTCGAGATCGGTCGCCATTAAAGAGGCGGCGGTCTTATCGACCTTTAACAGAAAATGCCCGAGTATCGGCATGGTTGTTTTCTTGTCCACAATCCCCTGTATGCTCTGCAGGACATTTTGTATCTCTTCCTTTTGAATTTTGAGCTTCATTCTTCCCTCCGGTTTCTATCCAGTACCCTTAATTTTCTTGATGAAATAATCTATTTTTTTATCGAAATCTTCGTCTTTCTTTCTGCGTTCCTCTATAAGCTTGCAGGAATGGATTACAGTGGAATGGTCTTTGCCCCCAAAATTTTTTCCGATCTCACTTAACGAGGAATCGGTAAGCGCCTTGCTGAGATACATCGCTATTTGCCTGGGGAAGGCAATGTCCCTGCTCCTCTTTTTGGCCTTGATGTCCTGCACCCTGAGCCCGTAGTACTCGCATATCTGCTTTTGCACGTAGTCGATTGTTAACGCCTTATCCTCGTCATGGACAAGGTCCTTGAGCACTTCTTTTGCCATCTCAACCGTTATGGTTTTGCCTGTCAGGGATGAATGCGCCCCAAGCCTTATCATGCAGGCCTCAAGGTCTCTTATGTTCGACCTGACCTTGCTTGCCATAAAGAAACTGACATCCTCAGGCAATTGTATCCCTTCTAACTCTGACTTCTTTCCCAGGATCGCCATCTTTGTCTCAACGTCCGGTATCTGTGTTTCTGCAATGAGGCCCATGCCGAACCTTGACCTGAGACGCTCGGTGATAGGCGAAATATCTTTTGGCGGCCTGTCGCTTGAGAACACGATCTGCTTGTGCGTGTCATAAAGCGCGTTAAAGGTATGGAACAATTCCTCCTGGGTGCCGCTCTTGCCGGCGATGAACTGGATGTCATCGATCAGAAGGACGTCGAGGTTTCTGTACTTGGCCTTGAATTCGTCCATCTTGTCGTTCCTCATGGAGTAAACGAATTCGTTGGTGAACTGCTCAGCAGGCGCGTACATCAGCTTGATATCGGGATGCTTATCTATTATCTTGTTCCCGATAGCGTTCATGAGATGGGTTTTCCCAAGGCCTACTCCACCGTAAACGAACAGCGGGTTGTACGCCTTGCCCGGCGCATCCGCCACTGCCCTCGCAGCGGCATTGGCAAACTGGTTGCTCGCCCCGACTACAAAGGAGTCAAAGGTAAACTTCGGATTGAGGAATATGCCCCGGTTTGCAAGCTTGGCCCTCCTGTTTTCCTGTTTCGTCTCTATCTTTTTAAGGGCCGGGTCTTCCTTCCTCTCGTAAACCTTAAACTTAACGGACAAGTCCTTTTTTAAAAACTTTTCAGCGGTCTCGGTTATGAGTCCGGGGAAATGGTCTTCGATCCATTCCTTGAAAAATTTATTCGGCACTTCAAGGACTATCTGCTGGTCCTGAAGCTCCACGAATTTGATAGGCCTGAACCACAGGTCAAAGGTCTGCGTGCCGACCTTGGCGCCAATGGCTTCAACGGTTTTTATCCATGCTTCTTCGATATTCATGATTATTTTTACTGTCCGGTCTTATAGGCTATTGAAATGGCAACTATAGTTACTAACACATGTTTACAAATTGTTGACAACTTTTCCCGGCAGGAAAGTGTGTTATTATAGCCCATCCCCTTTGCCATAGGCAAGCTTTTTTTCATAGCAAAAACAAAAAAATTATCTTCGAGTCAACCCTATGAATTTAAAGGTAATTTTATATATTCATTCCAGTATTCAAAGAGCTCTTTCGTCGCGTATAAATCCCCGACACAGTATTTCGCGATCCTGAGGTATTGACCGCTTTTAAAGAGGTTATTTACCTCATAACCTGACACGCCTTCTTCCTTCGGACTTTTGATATCAAATGCCTTGCACCACATGTGGAGGCTGAATTTTCTCCTCACTGCTCCGTAGAAAGTCAACAGGTCAATCAGGTCTGTATGCGAGAGGTTGTAGCGGTTGGGCATGAGTTCTTTTGTAGGTCTTATTTTGTGGACCGCAGAACGGAGAATGATAAAAGGCGCGTCAAATCCCCTGCCGTTAAACGTGATTATTTTATCGTAATGCTTGACCGCGTCCCAGAATCTTCTGAGGATCCCCTCTTCCGTATCAGCGATATATTCTATCCCGTCTTCCTTTAAAGTCTCCTGCGCAACTTCAGGGGACTGATAATATACCGCGCCGTTATTGGTGTCGGGATTGAGCATCCCTATTGCGACGATCTCTCCGGTAAGGGGCGAAAACCCAAGCCCTTCCTTGGCGGCCCTGATGTCGTCCTCAGACTCCGCAAACTTCAGGAGATACTCTTTTGATATCTCATCAAGGGACTCAAAGTCCTTCCCGATTGTTTCAATATCAATGACGAGTTTTTTGGACATAGAAGGTTTTACCATGTTTCACTTAAAAGTTGCAATGACATTTTTGATTTATTGATTTTCTGCGGCTAAAATAGCATTTGAAACTGAGTCAGCTATGAATAAAAAAATCTTGATCACAGGCCTCGGCGCAATCTCGGCGGCGGGCAACAATGCTGCTGAAACGCTTGCCTCATTCAGAGTCGCCAAAAGGAATGCCGGACAGGTCACGCTTTTTGAGACGCCCCTGAGATACCCTGTGTTTGAAGTAAGAGGTCTTCCCGGAGAATTCTATTTAGAAGGGCAGCGGACGCTGGGCCTCGCGCTGGGCGCGGTTGATGAGGCGATGAAAAACGCGAGGCTGAATGATCTGTCTGATTTTCGTGTTGGAGTCTGTCTCGGCACCACAGTGGCAAGCCAGTTGAATGACCTTGAATTTTATAAATCATACCGCGACACAGGCTCAGCCGCCATGGATTCCGTGAACAGATATTTGAAAGGAAATCCCGCTGAATTTATTTCACGCAGGATCAAGGCGAAAGGGCCTTCCCTGACAGTTGTCAATGCCTGCTCCTCAGGGACAGACGCAATCGGGGCCGCACTGTCGTGGTTGAACAACGGCCTGTGCGACATTGCAATCGCGGGAGGCGCGGATGAGATGAACCGCATCCCTCTATGCGGTTTCGGATCGCTCGGTATCGTGAGCATGGACCTCTGCGCGCCTTTTGACAGGGACAGGAAGGGACTTAATCTCGGCGAAGGCGCAGGCGTGATAATTTTAGAAACAAAAGAGTCCGCAGGAAAGAGGGGAATTTCATCCGATTTATTTTTGGCGGGATACGGCTCGTCAAGCGACGCCTATCATCTCACTGCTCCGCATCCCGAAGGCACGGGATTGAGGACATCGATTAAAAAGGCTTTGACAGATGCGGGTATCACGCCGGGGGAAATATGTTTTGTTAACGCGCACGGAACAGCAACGCCGGACAATGATCTTGTCGAGGGAAATGTATTGGCAGATATCTTCGGAACACATTTGAAGATGCTGTCTACAAAAGGATTCACAGGGCATACACTCGGAGCGGCAGGAGGACTGGAAGCCGTGTTTACCGCAGCCGGTCTTCGTGAGGGATGGATACCGGCAAGCGCAGGTTTTGAAAACAAAGATGACGCCATTCCTTTGATACCCCTCAGGGAGAAAACAAATATCATCGGGCGATACGCCCTTTCCACCTCTCTGGCATTCGGCGGAAACAACGCGGCAATTGTGATCGGAAGGTTATAAGAATGTGGTTAAAAATTATTTACTGTAAAATCCCTCTACGTCTCCCTTTGCCAAAGGGAGAGATAATACCCCTCTTTGGAAAAGAGGGGCCAGGGGAGATTTTTTAAATGAATATTAACGGAATCGGGATCGTCTTCACACGCGGCAGGGGCATTGACTGTTTTGAGAATGCCCTGAAAGATGGATGGCAGAGACCTGATGAAATTGAAATCAAAGGCAGGAAATCTTTTGTGTATCAAGTTGGTCCGCAAACAATGTCCGACAAGTCGCTGCTGAAGAAAATGCGGCGCGCGGACAAGCTCAGCAAGATGGCCGTGCTCGCAGCCGCTGACGCTCTTGAGAACAGCGGGATAGAAAACATAAATAAAAAAACTATCGGCATCATCACAGCCACGGCATTCGGCGCGCATGTGACGACCTTTGACTTCCTCAATGACATCCTCGATTACGGGGAGGCAAATGTTTCGCCGACAACGTTTTCCAATTCCGTGCATAATGCCGCTGCTTCTTACATCTCATCCGCATTAAACATCCAGGGGCCGACCCTGACCGTGACACAGTTTTTCTTCTCCTTTCACTCCGCCCTTCAGCTTGCAAAGGCATGGCTTGATGAGAAGCGCTGTGACTATGTCCTTGTCGGAGCAGTGGAACAATACGGTGACGTGCTTGGATACATTTATGGTTCCAAGTTGATGCAGGCAACTGACGGCAGGATAAAGCCATTCAATTTTAATCCGGCTTACAGCGTCCCCAGTGAGGGCGCTGTCTTCTTTCTGGTAAGCAATGAAGATTCTGAAAATGTATTTTGCAAGGTTGAAGACATAACGACTCGTCATTCCCGCGAAAGCGGGAATCCAGCCCCCATCCGGACGGATTTAAACATCATTGACACCGATGGATTGCTGATTGACGAATCAGTTTATATGTCATCCTTCTCTCCTGAAATTCCCACGGCAGCCTATTCACCAATATTCGGCAGCATGATGATCGGCAGCGCTTTCAACTGCGCCTCAGGGGCGTTGATGCTTAAGAAACAATTGTACTGCGCAAACCCTGTTTCAGATAATCCGCGCGTCATAAATGTCCTTGATGAGACAAAAAACTCCGGCATTGAATTCATCAGGTGCATCAGATATAATTGCCTGAACGAACAGGCTGTAATTCAACTACGTGCAAAATAACGAGGGGACAAATTGGGGAAAACTGAAAAGCTGCTTGATAGGATCAAGGCAAATCCAAAGCATGTACGATTTGAGGATTTAGTGAAGGTCTTAAAACACAAAGGCTATGATATAATAAACGTCAAAGGAAGCCATTATGCTTTCTCTAATGGGGAAACGACCTTAACTTTAGTAAGACCACACGGCAGCCATACGTTTTGCCATGTGCAGGATGTTAAGGAGGTAATAAAGAAATGTTTACAATAGAAGATTATGAAATTGTAATAACCCCTTCGACAGACAATGAAGAGCACTGGCTTTATGTCAGGTTCCCTGATATACCTGAAATACTCACAGGTGGAAGCACTATAGATGAAGCAATCGCGAATGCCAAAGAGGCCTTTGCCTGTCATACAGAGGCATTGCAAAAGCAGGGGAAAGAACTGCCTGCGCCTTCACCAAAAAAAGTCTGCGCCTGAGTTTCTTAATGACACTGCAAAACATTCAGGACAAATTAACTCAGGGAATCGCCGCTATCATATCGCAAGACGAGGCCTCTATTGCCGTTGACACGCCTTTTCATAAACTTGGCATTGACTCGCTGGGGCTCGTTGAGGTCCTTGTTTTCATAGAGAAGACTTTCAATCTCAAGCTGATAGAATCAGGGCTGGACAAGAAAGACTTCGGGACCATTCATTCATTAGCGTCTTTTATTCATAAAAAATTATAAAATGTCATGCCGAACTCATTCTGGTATTTTTTTAGACTCTGAAACAAGTTCAGGGTGACAGTGTTATGAACCAAAGACTCGTTACGGTCTTTAACTCTCTGCGTCCTCTGTGGTTAATTTATGGGTTTTGTAATTCCATCATCAAAAGACAAACTCTATCTTTCCGGCTGCGACTGGATAATCAGCTCCCTCGATCATATGATGAAAAGGAACACTTGCGCCGGCAACATGTCGCAGGTTGTTCTTGTCCTGGACTCAGTGATCGCTCAGGATGAAATTCAGGACCGCTTAAACCGCTTTGTAAACGCTTTTCCACTACTGCGGGGCAGCATAGCGCGCGATATCAATCTCTGCCCCTACTGGCGGGTCCCTGAAAAATCAGAAGCGGATTTGGATTTTACTTCCTGCAACATATCAACCCCTCTTAGTCTCCCCTTAGCAAGGGGGGAATTAAAGGTGGGCGAAGAATTATTAGATCTGCTCAGCGAATGCGCAAATAAGCCTTTCAGGAATGACAGCGAGCATCTGGCGTTTCATCTCTTCAATATTGAGAATAAAAAAAGCTGTCTGGCGATGACCTTTGACCACCGTTTATTGGACGCGCGGGGGGCGGAAAACCTTCTCGGAATATTTCAACAGTATCTTGAAAGCAACGATGATGCCGGGATATCAAGTGGAATTCCCTTAGCCACACCGGCCCATCTCTCGGAATGGATGAAAAAGTTTCTCGCAGGTCGAAATGTTAACCGCAAGATAATATCGATGTCACAAAACCCACCTGAAGCCCTGACTGTTTCAGGCGATAATACCAGGAGATTTAAGTTTAGGTTAATATCCTTTACCCGGCAGGAGACGCAAAAGATCTACGACAAAGCATACAGAGAGGCGGGCTATCTGATGGAGACGCCTTATCTGCTGTCGGTTGTAATGAGGGTTGTGGACGGACTTTTTAAAAAGAGAGGCCTCCCTGCAGATAATTATCTGGCCACAGTTTCCATTGACACGAGAACAGGCGAGGACATTAAGCAGGAGTTGTTCTTCAATCATGTGTCATACCTTTTTTTTCAGGTCCAGACCGCTTTGGTGGGCAACCAGAAGGAAATAATAAACAGCATCAAGACGCAGATGTACGAGCAGGTGAAGGCAGGCATCCCGCGTGACATCATTGAGGCAAGCCATCTTACACGAATCGCACCGCTGTCTTTTCTGGAAAAGATAATTGACGGGCCATTAAAGGGGAAGCTCGCCACCTTCATCTTTTCGCATGTTAGCAAGAACCCTTTATCGCCTGATATGATGGGGGCAAAGATAGAGAATGTGTTTCATATGCCGAGGGTCCCGGTGCCTCCGGGTCTTGGGTTCTTCTCCAATTATTTCAACGGCAGGCTCAATCTGGTAATATCATATCTCGACGGAATTATAAGTGATGAAGAAGCAAATATGCTGGAAAGATTCATAACTGAAAAGATGTTAGAAAAAGATGGAAGTTAAGAAGGGCGTCATTCCCGTGCCTAAAGCACCTACTGTTGGCGGTCTTTTGAGCGGGAATCCAGAAAGGCACTGGATGCCCGCTCACTACTTGCGGGCATGACGGAACTGATTAGCATGACGGTAAGAATTAAGAAGATGGGGAAAGAAAATAACTGTGATGTGCTTGTGATCGGCGCGGGTGTTTCAGGCGTAGCGGCAGCATTGGCGGCGGCGCGCGCAGGCGTCAAAACCATTTTAGCTGAAAAAGAAAACTTCCTCGGCGGCGTTGGTTATTCGGGTTTGTTCCAATACATCTGCGGCTTGTATTTGAACGGTAATACAAGGCCGAAAGAGACATTGAATGACGGGATCGTCAGAGAGATCGTCAGTCATCTTAATAAGTTGTCACCTCAAAGGACAATACAAAAGATCGGGCAGGTTTATGTGCTTCCATATTCAAGGGAAGACCTGTCATCTGTTTTTAATTCATTGTGCAGGGATGAACCGAATTTAAATGTTATGTTCAATGCAACTGCTGTATCGGTCAGGAAGAAAGGCAAGGCAATTGTTGAGGTCGGATTAGATCAATCTGAAACCCTTCACAAGATAACCTCAAGGATTGTGATCGAATGCACAGGGGATGGGGATGTTTCTGCGATGTCAGGAGCGGATTTTGAATTGTCCTCTCCGGCGAAAAGACAGCTTGCGGGATTTACCGTTCACTTAAAGGGATTAAAAAATGCAGACGAAACGCTGGCAATCAAAGTGCCTTACCATTTATCACAGGCGGTAAAAATGAAACTGCTTCCCGCGTATTTGAGATTTACCTCCTTCACTAAGGGGGAGGCCGCGAACGAAGGATTTTTGAAGTTAAATCTTGGTCATGAAAACAGCAGACGTCATGAGGTAGTTTTAAATAATGCTGAAAAGGCGCTCCGTTATTTAGCGGACAAACTGCCTGCACTTAAGAACGCCTGCATTGCCGGGACTTCCCTAAGAGTAATGGACAGGGAGGGCAGAAGAATTTGTGGTGAATATGTTCTTGCTGAAGATGATATAATCAACGCCAGAAAATTTAATGACGGCGTTGTTATGAATTCCTGGCCCATAGAGATATGGGACAAACGAAAAGGAACGATTTATAAATACGTCAAGCCGGGCGACTACTACGAGGTCCCCTTCCGGTGTCTTAAGGCAAAGGGGATTGATAATTTGTTAATAGCAGGACGCTGCATATCCGTCACCCATGAAGCCCTCGGCTCCACGCGGGTCATGGGCACTTGTATCTCACTTGGAGAACAGGCAGGCCTGGCAGCGGCATTTAAAGTTAATAATGGAAAGTTTCCTTTTGGGGACATAGGAAAACCACAGAGAACACAGAGATGAATAAAAAAATAATTAGTCTGTAATTCTCTTCTTTATAAAAATTACAATTGAAAGATAGAACGAGTTGTATTTTCTTATTGTTTATTTCTCCGTGTCCTCTGTGGTAATTTGTTTTAATCTTTAAAAGGAGGCAGTCATTGCGCATTTTACTTGTCAAACCGCATCCGCAGTTGCTTATTGCAAAACGCCTGCAGCAGGGGTTTCTGCATCTGGAACCTCTTGAACTGGAGATTGTTGCCGGGGGCGTGCCTGAAGGAAATGAGATAACGATCTGTGATCTGGGCATTGAAAAGGAACCTCTTGAGGCCTTCCATGATCAATTGCACAAAATAAATCCGCACATCGTCGGCTTCACCGGATACAGCTCCCAGTCCGCGATGGTGAAAAAACTGGCGCGGCTCGTAAAAGAGCACATCCCTTCGGCAATAACCGTGGCGGGAGGCGTTCACGCGACCATCATCCCTGCTGATTATGCAGGAGGCGAAATTGATATTGTTGTGCGCGGCGAAGGCGGGACAACATTCCGCGAGCTTGTAAATCGTTATAAAGAAGGACTGCCGCTTCACTTTGGAGATGTATCTCTCTCTCCTCAAGACCCTGACTTTCTCAGAAAAGCGGAGGCCCCGCCGCCTGAATTCCCGCCGGTAGAGAACATACCGCGCCCGATAAGAGATCTGGTGCAGCGCTCAAAATATTTTTGCGTCTGGACGTCAGCCCCTGAAAACAGGCTGGACACGATATTTCCTCAGACGGCAAGTATGCGCACTTCCACTGGCTGCGCGTTTAACTGTTCCTTCTGCGTCGTGCATCATATCATGCGTGGCAAATATCTTCAGCGCACTCCTGAAGACGTGGTCGATGAGATCAGCAGGATAAAGGAAGACAACATTTACTTCGTAGACGATGAGACTTTTTTAAATAAGAAGCGTATGACCGCTGTTGCCGGGCTTCTGCTTCAGCGCGGGATCAAAAAGAAATACATCAGTTGGGCCAGAAGCGACACCATCGCTAAAAATCCTGAATTGTTCCAGTTGTGGAAAAAAGCCGGACTGGGTCTGGTCTATGTCGGTCTGGAGTCAATGAGAGGGTCGCAGTTGGATAATTACAATAAGAGGACAAACGTTGAGACCAACCGCAAGGCCATATCCGTGCTCCGCGAGACCGGGATCACCCTTCATGCGAGCTTTATAGTTGACCCTGATTTCTCCGTGGATGATTTTGTCGCGCTTGAGAAGGAGGTCCTTGACCTCTGTCCTGCGGAAGTCACTTTCACGGTGTTTTCACCTGCGCCGGGCACTGAGTTGTTTCAGAAACATAAAGACGACTTTATCTGCGATCCCTATTTATTTTATGACTGTATGCACACCATCCTGCCGACAAGGCTCGGGCTGAAAAAATTCTACGCGCATTTCGCGAGGCTGTCCAGCGTAGCGCTCAGGGCCAACCCGCTCAGGGTCAACAAAGTCAAGGTCCCGAAGTTAGAGATCGCCAGGGTCATTTATCGCGGGACAAAATACATCTTCGCGCTGAGAAATATGTACAAGGATTATTTGCTGAAGACTTGATAGAAAATTATTATATTGGGGAAATCCCCCTTCGTCACCCTTTTACAAAGGGGGATTTTATACCCCTCTTTGGCAAAGAGGGGTGAGGGGAGATTTTTAAACATGAACATTTTTCAAACAATAAAAAAGGAAACAGAACACTTCGCCAACAAGACTGCTGTTATCGAAGATGACCGCCGTGTCACTTACGGCCAGTTGATTGCATCCGCTGAGCTGATCGCCTCCTCCCTGAAAGCTGAGGGCGTCCTTCAATCCCATCGCGTAGGGCTTCTCTGCGGCGACAGCATTGATTATATCACGGCAAGTTTAGCAGTGCTGTCTCTTTCAGCAGTAGTCGTGCCAATATCTACCGATCACAGAGTCAATGAGATCAACGAGATACTGGAAAGTATCGCGGTGGATTTCCTGCTTTTTGAAAAAGGCACATACACTGATAATGAAGCCGCTGGCCTTTCATCAAAAGGATTTCCCGGAAAAAATTTTTTCATTATAAAAAGGACCGTTAAAGAAAAGCCCTGCGATGAGTATTACGGGATCAATCCTGCCTTCATCAGGTTCAGCTCCGGGACAACCGGCGCAAGCAAAGGCGTTGTCCTGTCGCATGAGTCGATCATTGAAAGGACCGATGCGGCTGACATGGGGCTGAGAATTACCCCTGCCGATACAGTGCTGTGGGTGCTTTCCATGAGCTTTCATTTCGTAGTGACCATACTCCTCTTTCTGCGCCGCGCCTCAACCATTGTGCTCTGCGGTGACCGCTTCCCGGAATCCTTGATAGAAGGCGTAACCAATCACAAAGGCACTTTCATCTACGCCTCACCTTTTCATTACAATCTGCTGGCAAACTCCAACCTCCTTTCACCTGATTCTCTCAAAAACATTCGCATGGCTGTCTCCACGGCAATGAAACTGCCGGAGAGTGTCACCGGTGAATTTTTTACGAAATTCGGCATCAAATTGACCGAGGCATACGGGATCATTGAAGTGGGGCTGCCTTTCATAAACCTCTCTGAAGATAAAGACAAGCGGAACTCTGTAGGCAAGGTATTGCCCGACTATGAGATCTTGATTTACAACAAAGACGAAAGCGGAGTGGGAGAAATTCATATCAGGGGAAAGGGGATGCTAAATGCTTACTTTTCACCTTGGCAAAACAGAGAGAATATTTTAAAGGACGGCTGGTTCAACACGGGAGATCTGGGCCGGATTGATAAAGATGGATTTCTGACAATTGCAGGACGCGGAAAAGATGTAATTAATTTTGTTGGGATGAAGGTTTTCCCCTATGAAGTGGAAACGGTCATCAACCACTTTCCCGGCGTGAAGGAATCCCTTGTGTACGGCGAGGACCATCCGAGATACGGGCAGCTTCCGATGGCAAAGATCGTCCCGGAAAAAGATGCTGACATCCCGTTAGACGAGTTAAAGAAGTTTTGTTACCGGAAGCTGTCGCAATATAAAGTTCCAAAGGACTTTGAAATAGTTGATGAAATCCCAAAAACAGCCAGCGGGAAGATTAAGCGATGAGAGTACTGTTTATACATCCGTTCGGATCAAACTGGATAGAGGGCACAAAAGACAAGGTTCTCCTGGCCAACCGCAGTGCGCCTATCGGCATACTCTCTATCGCGGGGTTTCTCATGAAGAGAGGGGTTGAAGTGGACATCCTCAATTGTACCGCCCCGGTCAAGTTAACAGGAACGGAAGAAACCATGAGACGAGTCCAGTCCTTCAGGCCGACACTGATAGGGTTTACAACGACCACCTCAAGTTTCCTCGATGCATACAGGCAGGCAGAGGAAATCAAAAGGATTTTCCCTGATATTGGGATTGTCTTTGGAGGTGTTCACGTCTCCGCCCTAAGGGAGATAATACTCGAATCTTTCCCGTGTATAGATTTTATTGTGAGTGGTGAAGGCGAAAAGGCGATGGCTGGACTCGCATGCGGCGAAAAACCTGAGACTATTCAGGGCCTGATTTTTCGTGAAGGTAAGCAGGTAAGATCAAATGGTCTCCGAACCGATTTGTGTGAGTTGGACAAGCTCCCCTTCCCTGCTTACCGGAAACTCGAAGGATTTCCAAAATTCTACGAACCGCCGCTTTTCAATTGTCCCCGGGTGCCGGCGGCAACGATAATTTCGAGCAGGGGTTGTCCATATCAATGCTCTTATTGCGACCGTTCAGTGTTTCGCAGGAGTTTCAGGTTTAACTCGGCTGGATACCTCTATGAACATATGGTGTTTCTCAAGACGGAGTTTGGAGTCAGGCATATCTTTTTCTATGATGATCTGTTCACCTTTCACCGCAGCCGCATAGAGGAATTTTGCGGTTTATTAAGGAAAAGGCCGCTTCATATGACTTTCAATTGCGCTGTAAGGCTGGGGCATATTGATGACGACTTATTGAAGATGCTCAAGACTGCCGGCTGCTGGATGGTGAGCCTCGGAATAGAATCGGGTGATCCTGAAATACTTCTGAGACATAAATCAAAGGTCAGTCCGGATGAGATGAGGACCGCGATAAAACAGATCCAGAAAAATGGGTTAAGGGCGAAGGGTCTCTTTATGATGGGCCTCCCCGGGGAGACGGAAAGTACAATAAAGAGAACGGCTGATTTTATCGAGAAACTGGAACTCGACGATATGAACATGACCAAATTTACTCCCTTTCCAGGCGCCCCCGTCTACAAAACCATCCATGAGGAGGGTACTTTCAAGGAAGATTGGGAATTGATGAACTGCCTGAATTTTGTCTTTGTCCCCAAAGGAATAGAATCAAAAGAAAGACTTGAAGAACTTTATAAACAGTTTATAAAAAGATTCTACACAAGCAAAAATTGGATACGGAAATTCGGGCCTCTTATGTTCAAATCTCCCCACAGCACTTACAGAATAATAAAAAACCTGCCTGGATTCCTGAAAATCAGAAAAGACTTTGAACCGCATTAAGCAGACACGTTACAGGAGCTACCGCCTCCTTCCGAATGCCTGGCATTTTTTGTCCCTGAACATACAGGAAGCACAAGGGCGGGAATCAACATGATGCCCGTTTAAAGTTCACATCAAAAACGACATGCCGAAAAGGAACTTGCTCGAATTCAACGGATCATTAGGTTTGACGGTATTCGCATTCGAGATATGATGCAGGCGGTAGTTCAGGTCAAAAGTGATATTTCTCTTTATGAAATAATGGACACCTGCCCCGCCCTGATAATTACCGTTATAATCCGAGCCCAGACCCGGCACATCAATATTTGTATAAACCAACCCGCCTCCTGCAAACAAATAAGGCACAATCTTTTCATAAGCGGTAAAATCCCAGCAGGCCAAAAAGTTTATCCCTGTCATGATGCCGTCATCAGGATGAAAGACATAGGAGAAAGGCAGCTCAATCAGTATTTCATGGCGCACTTTGTACCATGATCTTCCCGCCTCTTCGGTCAGAAAATAACCGTACTGAAGTATCGTGTCTGCCTGTTGAACTCTCACATGAGTGGCGCCGAGGTTTCTGTGGGTCTGCCCGAAGCCTCCCATGAAAGTCCAGTGGCTTTTTGCATTGCTGAAGCTTACCTGTTTTTCCTCCTGTGCAAAGGCCTGGGAGACAATGCAAAGACATAAGAGCATTAATAAAAAAAACGATATTGCTGCTTTAATCACAATAAGGTAATTCTTTTGGTCGCTGACCTTATAACAAAAACACGTTCGTTATTGCTTTGCAAGTCAGCAGGTATAATGAAAAAACCATACCGGTCCGGAGAGTAATTTAAAGCGTAACCGATTATTGTTTCGGCATCAAGAAACTCCACCTCAACTTTCTTTCCACTCCCGGTAATAACATCATTATAAGTATTCTTGTGGTTTTTATTGCCCTTGAAATCTTTAACAAAAAACGCGGCTTTCAAGTCTTCCATATCAATCTCTAACGTCTTCAAATTCTCCATATCGATCTTTACCAATTCGCCACTTACCAATTCTACATGAAAAAATCTTTTCTCAGGAGAGAAGTCAAAGGTTTTTCCTTTCATTAAAGAGCCGCTTCTGAATTTTACCACTATTTTATTGAATAACATCTACCTACCCCTATGTTTGTATTTTAAAGTATCATATCCGAATTTATCTAATCAACAAATAAATTGCTGTAGATTAACATACGGTCTTTAGCTCCAACCTATTATAACAAAGGTCCATTTGCGCCCCATGCCGGGGGGGCATGTGAACGTATTGCTTTTATGAAAAGGAACTGGTGCGAGAGAGGGGAGTTGAACCCCTACGGTTGCCCACTGGATCCTAAGTCCAGCGCGTCTGCCAGTTCCGCCACTCTCGCTCGATTGATTTTATAGGATTATTTGCTGTCCGGTCAATGTTCCCCCTGATGTGCCTCTCCTGCCGCCCCTCTTCAGTTCCCTGATGCGGATACCGATAGAATGTTAGAGAGGAACTTCACTGGCAATGGCACGGATAATATATCCAAATATAAAACTTCTTGTTAAGCCGGTTGTTTTGTGATATTTATTAGGTATAGTGCTTGCAGGAGCTTATAAAAAAAATGAAAAAAGCACTAAGCATATTTTCAGCCTCTATAACGGCAACTTTAATCACTTTTATACTTTCAGGAGCTGTTTATGCGTTCCACGAAGGCGGAGTGGGCTACTACTACGGAAGAAATATCGTTGCCGAGTTTGGCAGCTACCAGAGGCAGCTCTGCAATAAATGTCACCAGCGTGATTAGTTTTTGGTTATCTTGATGAGGCCTTGGGCTGAAATTCACTGACTTCAACTTTTCCGTATTCGGATTTATAAAAATAAAATGTCTTCTTAAAGCTTTCCCGCTCAGGGAGGGTTATCTGAAACAATATGGAATAACAGTCACATTCCTTGATATGGCCCCCGCGCAGTAAAATCACGGCGTCAGCCTGTTTGCCTTCATAGTAAAAAAGGTAGTAATTCTTAACAAGCTCAACAGCCTCATCATCTGATGGCGACCAGGAGCAGGAATACACTATGCACAAAAGAAAAATTATCGCAACAAACTTTATAGTCTTTTTTCCCATTTTCACCTAAATAATTTAATCGCCTGTACTTCTTTTCAGGCTCAAGTATATCAAATGTGGAGAACAAATCAAGCGAAAAGATTAAGCTGTTTGTGCGGCTAAGTTTGCAAGACTTACTTTTTACAGTTCGTAAATTCAAAATAATCTTGTGAAGGATTCATTATTTCGACACCCATACCGCCCGGATTATCATGGTCGAATGGCTTTCTGGTCCATTTTACTCTGGCAAGGACGGTTAAAAGACCCTTTTCCTGCCTGATAATTACGGGCAGCACCGATTCAACCGGCGGAGTAATCCTGGAGCGGATGAACATTCCATTTTCAGACAAATCTGTCACGACCCCGGGATAGAACATTTTTCCGTAAAAAAACCTGACCTCAAGCTTTGCAATTATTCTCTCAAAAGCCCTTCTTTGAGTTAATTGCTCCTGCTTCTCCGGGAGTTCAGTGTTATTTCTACCAGCCCTGATGACAGACATCACACTCGTAGCCATTCCATGATCTGTAGGGAGTTCCCCACTTAACAGGGGTCTGCGGCCCGTGGCAGATGACGTTAGAACAGTTTTTAGTGACCGGATCAAAGGACGCTCCTGTCAGTTTCACATTGCCCGAATAAAACCCTTTGGTAAGGGTAAATGCCACATCTTTTTTGCCGTTTACATGTTTTGCTGTATTGTAGATCGGGACGTTGCCGAATACGATGCTGTATTCAGTCCTGCTCCACGCGGCGTCAGCTCTTACCGTATCGTTATGACACGTATTACACTGAAGGGGAGCAAACCCCATGTTCCAGACGTGAAGACTGATAAATCCAAAATTATCAATCCATCCGTGGCTGTCGCCTGCCCCTGCCGAGACCGTGGGATACGCGGTCATCGGGGGATTGCCATGGCAGCCGTTACAGCCAAGTGAATCAACGCCCCATGTAGGTGCCTTGTATTCCGTAGTTTTTACAACGAGGCTCTCCCACGGAGGATTGTAAACCAGCGGCGGAAGATAAGGCGGCACCGTTGGAAGCGGCACTTCTCCGGAGGTTGAAACTTTTGTATTGCTGTGGCAGTAAACATTACTGCATGTACCCATTGTGTACAGCATCCCGCTGCCATTAAAGTAGCTGTAAATGATGACGAGAAACTGAAGATCATTCCCGAAAGAGAGTTTGTATGTTTTTCATCGCCATTAACACCGGGCATAAACCGGATAAACATCACAGCAGTAAAAGACAATATCACCGTAGGCAGTATTACAATCGAAGTGTTCCGCAGCTCAGAGCTTCAGAGCGTATTTAAAGACCCGCCTGCCGGTTTTCAGAAGGATTATTTTCATATGAAAGACCACGGGCAGTGTAAGGGGTGTCATAAACTTGAGCCTGGGGATGCCGACAGGAAACCGGTAAATATCTCCGGCTTTCGCGCGGAGGGTTTAAAAGACAACAACATGTTTGCAGGGTCCACATGTTACTCCTGTCACAATGGGCTCACATCATCTCCGTTCGTTCACGGCCCTGCCGCGGTCTGGAGCTGCCTTAGCTGCCACGAAGCTGAATCTAAACCGGTGTATTCCGTAAAGAAACCCGATACCAAGATATGTTTCGGCTGCCATGTGGAGCAAAAAGAAGACTGGTACAGCAAAAAGTATTTTCACGGGCCGTTCAGCGTGGGGAAGTGCGCTATATGCCATAACCCTCATTCATCTGAAAACCCGTTCAATCTTATCAAACCGGCATGGGAGCTGTGCTTAAGCTGTCACCCTGATAAAGGCGGCGGCGAACATATAATTGCGGGATATTTTTTTAATATAACTTATCACCCGACACATGGAAAACCCGACCCGTTAAGAAAAGGTCAGGAACTTTCATGCTCAAGCTGCCACAACCCGCATGCCTCCAACTCTCAAAAACTATGGAGACTGAATGTCGGAAGCGGCTTCGAGCTTTGCAGGAAATGCCATACCGATTAACGCAAAAATTAAATTCTTATAAAGAAATTTAATAATTTCATTCCATCTTGACAAAGGGCATCTTGCCGGATAAAATTATCTGTCTTTTTTTAAATCTCCCAATAACATCCACTTCAGGAGGTAAATATGAAATTAGCTGTCTTTGTAAGTGACTACAGGCTTACCGTTGACACCCTTGACCGGTTGAACCCTGAAAAACTCGGGATAATCCTTGTGCAAAACGGGGTTTATCATGCAACAACCAAAGAGAACGGAAAGCCTTCATCTTTGTTAAACAAGTCCGCCAGCTATTATGCGCTGATTGACGATCTTGAGACAAGAGGACTTGGAAACGCGGATGTAGCCGATAACGTGAAAGTCATCAGTTACAGCGACATTGTTGATTTGATCTTTAATGAATATGATAAAACAGCTTGGTTATAGGAGGAACAAGAAGCCATGGGTAAACTTACAATAGGTTGTTTTGCTTCACTCGTCGGATCAATGAGTCTTGATTTTGCCGTCAGGCTCGCAGGCACAGCTTTAGATAAAGGACATAAGGTCGATCTTTGGGTCTCAGGCAACGGGACAATGTTATCAATAAAAGGCCAACGGGCGTTTAAAGACTATTCCGCCCTTGAAAAGCCTTTAAAAGAACTAATGGAAAAAGGTCTTAATGTAACGGCTTGTGAAGCCTGTGCGGAAGCCAGAGGCTATCATAAAGAGAATACATTGGATGGTTTTAAAAGACATAGTATGGATTGGTACCTTGCAAGCTCCTTTGATGCTGACAGGGTCCTGCACATAGGAGGTGAGTAACCATGCCAACGACTAAACTTGGATTCATAGTACAACGGGCCGGGTATAAGAGTGAAAATCCCAAACTTGCGCTTACACACGCTATTGCAAGCCAGAGCGTTGAGGTTTATCTGAACGACGGCGACATAGTTACGGCTGATATTGCTTTTATCGGCGACGGAGTTTTAAACTGCAAGAAAGATCAGAAGGCAATGGACATATACAAACTTACAAGCACCGAAACGCATATAAAAATGTCCCTTCTTCTGGATCTGAATGTTATGGTGTGTAAAGAAGACCTCGACAGGTTCGGCATGACTGAAAATGATATTGTATTAGACGCGGAAGAATTCGGAGCGGAGTTAACCGTAAAAGTTGTTCCCTTTGCAGAAATAACGAAGATGATGGAAGGAATGAATCATCTCCTTTTCTTTTAGAATATAAAAACCTATAGGAGGAAACACATAATGGCTGATTTAAAATCACAGACACCGACACAAATACTTGACGTTCTGGGAAGAGTTTGTCCTTACCCGCTCGTAATAACAAAAAAGACCATGGAGAAAGCCCCAGGCGGCACATTGCTGAAAGTTCTCTGCGACGCACCCGCCTCTGCTGAAGACACGATCCCGAAATACTGCGAGAAACAGGGCTTCGAATGCGAATTGATCAAGATCGAAGACAAAGGGTACTGGGAAATCTGGATCAAAAAAGCGTAAGTTAACCTTATACGACAAAAATTAAAAAAGGCGTTCCGAAAATTCGGAACGCCTTTTTTGTCTAACCTTATTTTAAGCGCTACATCTCGGTGACTGTAATAGCGCTGTTTGGACAGGATTCCACACAGGTTAAGCAGTTAGCGCAATCTGAAGCCTGATACGGATCAGATTTGCCGTCTGTTATTTTGAACACTTCGGACGGGCACAGATTAACACATTCTTCGCAGCCGTCACATTTTGCATTGTCAATGTTAACGATCATCATGATATCAACTTCCTCCTCTCGTTGTTTAATTCCAAAACCTTGCGGCTTTTCTTCAATTGAAATATTTTACACTTCAGCAGTAATACAGGTCAATAACGACGTGTTACTCGGCGGACACGAGTTTGACTCCCACATAACTGTGGCAGTTATTGCAGGATGTCTGCTCATTATGGCAGTCCAGGCAGCTCTCGTCTTTATCCGCTAACAGAGCAGGCTTCACAATTCCAGTTACAAGATTAGGATGGTTCGCCTTCCAGAAATCAAGCCCCTTGAGACTGCTTTTAAACATCTGTCCGACAACCGGTATTGTTGAATAGGGATTTATCAGCGGCTTGCCGTCCGCTGTTGTATTGGCAATGTGGGATTCCGGCGCCTGATCAACCTCAATCACAATAGCCATAGGTCCGGTCCCGTTCCTCATCGGTTTGTCCACCTTTTGACAGCCAATTACCATTAAGACCAGCATCAGGAGAGGCAGTATTATGAATTTTGAATTTTGAATTTTGAATTTTGAATTCTTCATTATATCCCCTCCTTTGCGCCAAGAATAATGGCGTTGCTCACAAGCTGATGCACGCCGCCGACTTCTTCCATGTCAATCCCGTAGTACGGGAACACTTTTGTGAATTGCGCCTTGCAGATCGCGCATATCAGGGCGAAGAAATTCACGTTGTGAGAATCCTTGACCCTCTTTAACGCCTGCATCCTCGGCATTGCGCCTTTTACCCTGATGTCAATCAGTTCATCGGTCAGCGTACCGCCTCCGCCTCCGCAGCAGAAAGTCCTGTCTCCGATGGTGTCTGCATCCATATCTACGAATTTATTACAGACCGTCCTTATGATCTCGCGGGGGATGGTGAACTGGTCGCCGGGTGTTTCACCCATTCTTGTCGCCCTTGCGACATTAC
This sequence comes from Nitrospirota bacterium, assembly GCA_016213945.1. Classification (GTDB taxonomy): domain Bacteria; phylum Nitrospirota; class Thermodesulfovibrionia; order UBA6902; family UBA6902; genus SURF-23. Next base: position 103,720 of record JACQZF010000006.1, read on the forward strand.
ATGAGTCATGATAAGTAACAGAGAACTGGTCATTGGCCGTTTTATCGAATTTCAACGCCCCTCTTTTTATGAGATCGAGCGTATACTCGCATATGTGCTGGGGCACTCTGTAGCGCGAGTCAAGGAAATCAAATGGGCCATTAAGCGAATTACTGAAGGCATAGAGCACTCTCCATGCATGACCGCATTCTCCGACTATTACCCTTTTTACCTTTAGCTCCCTTGCCGCCTTCCAGATCCGCGCGTTAATCGCCTTCATGTGGTTGTAGTTTCCAATGAACATACCAAAGTTTCCACCCTCTGAGGCATAGGAACTCATTGTCCAGCTTGCGCCAGCCTGGTGGAATACCTTTGCATACCCTGCAAGTGACTCGATATGCGGCGAGGCAAAGAAATCCGCCGAAGGGGTGACAAACAGGATATCTGCTCCCTCAACATCCATTGGAAGCTTGACGTCAACGTTTGACTTTTCTTTTATGTCCTCTTCAACAAAATCAAGCGTGTTTCTGATGGCAGGGCCCGGCATTCCGAGATTATTGCCGAGGGTCTCGGCTTTATTCACAATTTCGAGGTTGTATTTTGATCCCATTCCAATGGAATCCAGAAGTTCTCTTGCTGCCATTGTTATTTCCGCAGTGTCAATGCCGTAGGGGCAGAATACGGAACAGCGCCTGCATTCCGAGCACTGATAGAAATATGTCATCCATTCGTCAAGCAACTCATCGGTTATCTCCTGAGCAGCACCGAGGCTGCCGAACAACTTGCCGCCGGTCGTGAAATATTTCCTGTAAACAGTCCGCATCAATTCCTGCCTGTATACCGGCATGTTCCTCGGGTCTCCGGTGCCCAAATAAAAATGACACTTGTCAGTGCAGGCGCCGCATCTTACGCATATGTCGAGAAACACCCTGACCGACTTGTATTTATTCAGGATAACACCAAAGTTTTCAATGAACTTTTCCTTCCAGTCAGCGGGTTTCTCGCTGGGGAAACTCACCTTTGTCATTAATTCCGGCTTTGCGAGAAATACCTTTAAATCTTTAGATGCGCCTGTCTTGACCTTCGGGGTTATTATTTTTCCTGTTAATTCTGGAGCTTCAATTTTTGCCATATTCGGTCTCCTCTATTGGGCCCAGGGAGCCACGTTCCTGACTTCCCTCGGATTGTCTGCCTGCGCCCTTGCCGGGCTGATTAATACACCCCATGCGTGCATCAACTTGCTGAATGGGAAATACACTAATAAGATCAACACCAAGCTGAAATGTATAAGGAACAAAGGACTGGCAGGGACCTGCGCCGGACTTACTGAAAACAGTCCGAGAATGAAAGATTTTACGTCCACGAGGTTTGTCCTGACGAAATATTTTAACAGCAGTCCTGTTAATCCTATTGCAATTATCAACAACAGCACAAAGTAATCCTGAAACAGCGAGATAACGGCCAGTCTGTCATTTGTAAACCTTCGTACTATGAGGATCAAAAGCGCGATTGGGAATATGAGCCCTGCCCAGATCCCGATCTGCTGGAAAGACATTATCCATCCTGGTACAGGGTAAACGAACATTCTCAGGTGCCTGAGAATTATCAGTAAGAATGAAACGTGGAAAAACCAGCCTCCGACCCATAATATTTTCTCTGCCGTGCCTCCCCTTAAAAGACTTCTGAAAAAAAGCACCTCGGGGACCAGCCTTAACACAACTCCGACAGAGTTTGTGGGGGCCGGGGTTGTAGCTATTTTTAGTGGAGATGGCGTCTTAAAGTACAACACCACTTTATTCAGGAAACCTAAGACGAATATAGTCGCGGCTACATACGCGAGGAGGTTAATAACACTGCTCAGTCCATTCATTTGAAAACCCCCCTTCAGTCATTGGAATGACTTTTTAAAATCAGCGATAGCCCACTTTTGGTGAGCTATCGCTGTAAGGTTTTAAATTAATTTTGGTTTATACACAACCGGTCGGTTTAGGAAGTCCGGCGTATCTGCAAGCCTGCTTTGCGGGGCCTGCCGGATAAAGCTCATAGAGATATTTTGTATTGCCCTTTTCCGGTCCAAGGACCTTACCGATTTCTTTGGTAAGTATCTTGATCATTGGGGCTATCTGGTATTTTTCAAAATACTCTCTGAGGAATTTTATGACCTCCCAATGTGACTGGGACAGCTCAAGTCCGTCCTGCTTTGCCATCGCAGCTGCGATTGCCTCATTCCAATTCTGCCAGTCCATCAAATATCCTTCTTCATCAACCTCATAACTTTTTCCTTCGACTTCTAAATTTGGCATTACTGTGCTCCTTTCTTATTGTTAAATGTTTTGGTATCTTCTATGTCAAGCGGAAGATATATTAAGAACCTCTTAGTATTGAAAACAGATTGAACTGGAAAACAGGTAAAAAGTGTAATACAAAAACTGTCTCCGGGTCAAATAAAAAAATTTTATAAATCCATTTAGCATTATACCAAAATCCACAATCTCTGTATTGTCATTTAGTTTTTAACCTTAAAAAAATAACTTTACCCTTGACCGACCTGTCCTCTCTTCTGCTGATTGTATTTGAATGGACGTCGTAATCAAGCGTTCCTTCTTCATACTCTCCAGGAGTTAATGACAATGCCTTATCAATATCACCCCTGCATAAGAATGTCAAGGCGTCCAGATATATCTCTCCAAGATTATGGCCTGTACGGTCAAGGACATATATTGCGCCGCATGTGCATATGCCGCCGGTAATCTCCAGTGACTTAATGCGGAGGTCGATAGGCGGCGCTAAATAGTTATCACAAAACGGGCACTGTAACGGTTGTCGTCTCATAGTTCCCAAAGAATAAATACAAAATCTTAATAAAGTAATTTGATAGCGTACCAAATTACTTTTCCAAAATAAAGTTCTCGATTGTAGCAGTCCCGTCAATTATGTTTAAAGTTCCGTTTAATGTTGTTTTTCCTGTTTGTGTTGTATAACTGCAATCATATCCACCTTCGATACTGATAGTTTTGTTTATATTAATGTTAAGATTTTCAGTTAGTGAAACCGCCTGACTCTGTATAAAATCTCCATCCGCTGCCGCGTCATATGCTTCCTGAAGCGTAGAATAGTATACTGGTGTAATCAAATTAATTCTCACCGGAAGGGCACATACATTGATATAATCTGTTTTTGTTAATGAGTCAACGTTTCCGTCTGAATCGGTGACCGTTAATCTTACCGTATATGTGCCGGAGTACATGTATTCATATAATGGACTTTCCTCGTATGAATCTGTAAGCCCATCATTGTTAAAATCCCATTCACATGACAATGGCTGATCATAGGCTGTGGAACTATTTAAAAAAGTTACTGTCAAAGGCGCTATCCCGGAAGTCGGATTTCCGGTAAAGTCTGCTGTTGGCGAGGTGTCAGTTACAGTTAATGTAGCTGTTTTAAAATCCGTTGAACCGTCATTGTCTTCTACGGTAAGAGTAACTGTATATGTCCCGTTTTGGTAATAGACATTTGTTGGCGATAGTCCTGAACCGTAGCTCCCGTCGCCAAAATCCCACGTTTGATATGATATCCCGTCATACGCCGTGGAGGTATCCGTAAAATTCACTGTAAAAGGTTCGACTCCGGTTGTAGATGATGATGTGAATCCGGCTGTTGGCGATGTATCTGAAATATCAGCAGTGGTCGTTGCCTCGTTTGATCCAAAGAGATCATCAGTAACCCTGAGGGTTACTGAGTAAAAGCTGTCTTGTGAATAGACATGAGTTTGCATAGGCGAAGAAGAACTATACTCATAGCTCCCGTCACTATCTATATCCCATTCATAGAGCGTTAGCGTTCTTCCCTCTGGGACGTTTGAGCCCGAACCGTCAAGTGTTATTGCTTGCCCCTCAATGCCTGTATATGGGCCGCTCGGATTCGCAGTAGGAAATACATCGGGATCGCAGGAATCTCCTAACCCGTCATTGTCGGCATCCTGCTGGCTGGGATTTGAGAATGTTACACAATTGTCAGTGTAATCAGGAACTCCATCGCCATCCGCATCCACAGCATTAGCAGTAAAGTCCTGGCCTGTTATATCATAGCCATTTACCGTTAAACTTAATTCTTCCGGCATAAATGAATAATATGATTTGGACGGCGTTATTGTATAACTGCCATCAGGTATCAGCGTGAACGTGTAATTTCCGTTTGCATCCGTAATCTTCGTAACCGCATAAGAACCTGTAAGCGCTACTGTTACACCGCTAAAACCTGCGCCTTCAAATAGTACCCGGCCGCTTATTGAATACGTTGGTCCTGTCCCATAGTTTTCATATGCGCCCATATCAACGGCTGCGCCCAGTGTCCTGGTATTCCCTCCGAAGTCTTTTTGAGGAAGTGAAGGAGCAGAGTTGTTTCCAGCATCGATTGCAGACGAGCCGGTCGTTACGCGATAATCTCTATTGCTTGCATCTGCAAACTGGGGATCGGCATTGATGTTGCCGCCTTCGTTTGTAAATGTGCCGTATACCTTTGCAGGATCGAAGTCATTGTTATAGGCATTCACTGTCCCTGACACATTCTCAATGTCAATATCTCCTCCATACAATGCGATATTGCCCCAAATAATATTGTTGTAAATATTAACTGAGGGAGTACCGATCATTTCGAGGTATATGCCTCCGCCATTCCCATCGCTTGTAGACGACGAATTTCCAATGATAGTGTTGTTCACCATATCCATGTTGCTTTCATTCAGAAATACGTCGATTCCGCCTCCCTGAAAATCGGCTGTATTGTCGGCAATGATATTATTGGTCAGGACTATATTACCGTTTGTGCAATCGAGATAAATGCCGCCGTAACCCTGTGCAGAATTACTTTTTATTAAGTTATTGCTAAGAATGATATCCCCATCACTTGAATTGACATTTATGCCTCCCCCTTCATTGTTTATTACAATATTGTCTCTTAAAATTATGCTGCCATCTAAAGATTCCAGATAAATACCACCGCCATTTTGCCCATTCTGTATTGTTACCCCTTCAAGCATAAGTTTCGCGTAAGATGAGTAACTCCAGTTATGGAGTTCCATAACTCCTCTAATACCCTGTCCGTCAAGTGCGGTGTTTGAGGGATTCAGGCTGCGATTACTGCAACCGGAGGTATATCCGCCTTTTATAGCAAGGCCGTAGGACTCAGCGGAACCATAAAAAAATTCGCTTTCAATCCCTGATACTCCGTAAGTCCCTTGAACAAGTTGAATTACATCGTTCATGTTATTTACTGATGCAGCATCTATGGCATCTCGCAATTCGGCGCTGTTTGATACACAATGGGTTACTGTACAAGTATCTCCAAAACCGTCTCCGCCTGAATCTGCCTGGTCGGGATTTGCAATTATTACGCAGTTGTCAGTCTGGTTTGGTATTCCATCTCCATCTATATCGTTATCGCATGCGTCTCCTATTCCGTCTTCATCTATATCCGTCTGGTCCGGGTTATAAACATTAACACAGTTATCAATTCCGTCATGAATCCAGTCATAATCCACATCATCATAGGCAGTAATGTAATTGATTTTTGTATCTGAACTTGTGGCCCCATTGGCGTCGGTTACCGTTAACCTCACCGAATAAACGCCTGACAAATCATAAGTATATGTTGGATTCCGCTCAGTGGAATCAATCGTGCCGTCATTGTCAACGTCCCATGCCCATGAGACAATCTCATCTCCGAGTGAAACCGATTTATCTATAAACGTCACTGCTAAAGGCTTCCCGCCTTCTGAAGGGGCAGCGATAAATGAAGCAATAGGAGGATCATTGCCTGTTATAAAACTCCATAATGGGCCCTCTGTATTTGCATTATGACTGTCCCTTGAAACCACCTTCCAGTAATAAGTAGTGAATGGTTTCAATCTGTCAGTCACAATATTTGACTGAGAGCCGCTTGCATAAAGCGGAGGGGTTGGAGAGTCGCCAAGATAAACGTAATATACAACATCATCCCCTGCATCGGGATCACTGCCGCCTGTCCAACTTAGAGTCGGCGTTGTTGAAACATCCACCGTGCCATCCGGAGGATTTGGATTGGCTGCTGCATTCGGAGGATTATTGGCAGGCGCTCCTGCGAGGGTGATCGCCTTCTGCAAACGGTTGCCCAAGTTGTCATAGACATACTCCTCAACCGTCCCGTCTTCATATGTAACCTTCGTAACCTGATCAACATTATCGTAGTCGTACTGAATCGTTTCTGTGACAGCAAGGATAGAACCGTTAGACAATAGGAAGACAAATATGATGAGAGCCAAGACATTTTTAATTAAATTCATTCTCATTCAATATAAACCCACCCGCTTGAGGAATACATATTTCATTATGGGAAGTGTTCCTCTGGCTTTTAACTCTCAATAGGCGCAGTATTCCATCATTTGAATTTAATTACCTGAAGTAACGATAATAAACCAAAAACAATAAATACTAAACCTATTAATAGAAATCCAATTTGATAACCTTTTTCGCTAAAATGTACATGTGAAAGTTTGTAATAGAATTCTGCGGTTCTACGGCCAAACGCTTTATGAAAGATTACAAATAGCACCCCCGCCATTACAATTATGGTAACTCCAATAGTGTTAATCATGATCTATTTCATGCCCTATTATTTGCATTTCTCTTTATCTGTCCATGGCCATTCCCACGGTTCCCAGACATAATACCCTGTACCAGAGAATCCTGGAGTCACAAACCCAATCTCCCAGAATGCGCCTCCTTCTTCACCAAAACTGTACCCTACTTGCCCCCCACCCCAATATCCACCTTGTAAACCTACATTCCATCCCACTGATGGATCAGAAGGGGACCATGTCACAGAAACACCCCCAGGAGGTGAAACGACTCCACCACCAGCGTACGGATAAATACCTTCTGAACCAATTAAAACCCCGCCTGTTCCGCCACCCCAGTATCCGAGTGAAACATTTACATCGACGTACCATAAACCAAGCGGGTCTCTGAAGTTCACGGGATTATTTCCGACAAACCCACAAAGGCCGATCCCACATATTCCACCTAATGTTCTATATCTGTTTCTCATTTATCCGTTTTTTGGGTAGGCTCCTTTGATATTTTGTTTTCGTCAATCAAGAACCAATTACACGCATAATTATTTGTTACCTTTTGAATCACTTTTTCATTTATTGTGCTAACAAGATAAAGAGGCTTACTTGCTATATCGCTCTTTTGTTTCACAGCAATAAATTCGCTATTATTAGACCACCTGATTATTGGATCAACTGATTTCGGGCCCAAAAAACTGATTAACGAGATACGATTCTTATTTTGTATGTTATAAAGAATAATTCTTTCATTAATTAACCCGAACGACACAAACGCTATTTTAGTGCCATCAGGAGATACAGAAGGGAAATCCCCTTTAATGTATAGAGATGTTATGTTTCCGTCTGCATACTTATGAATCTCTCCACTTGTTGCTGTAAAATAAATGTTATCTTGATGGACGGAAAAATAAGGGCTACAACATTCAGCTATATTTAATTTCTCTATCCCTTTTGTTTTCCTATTAAGTCTATAAATAAAAGCGAGAGATTGTTGTTTGTTTATAGGGCGGTTTTTGTCATATTTGTAGGCGCTAAAATAAATAACTCCGTCATCAACGTATCCAATCTGCCACGGCAGTTGATCTCTTCCAAGATTTTCTTTTAAGTCGGAGATGGTATGTGTATTTCGTAATAGCAAATTGGTAGATTTAATTCTATCGTTATCTATGTAGAAGAAATCTTCCTTAAAAAGATATCCTCTCTGAATATCTCCAAGCCACATTTTGTCGGTAAGTTTCTCATATTGCTGACCTGCATATATTTTTACTTCACCATTACACCTGAATACAACTAAATTTGGTATTGATGATGCCTGCACAATATCGTCGCTAACAGAAAAAAAAGCTATTATCATACAAATAGCAAGATATAGAGTAAAACTACATTTATTTATTGACATTGCTTCTCCTCAGGATTTAGGACCTCTCTAATTGTACAATCAACAAAAGATATACAATTATTTCCTAACACACTATAGTTTTCATCTGTAAAGCGAGGTTCATTACCTGCAGCGGCATTTCTAAGGTAGCCGAGCATAGCTTGGTCGTATTCATCGCCTTCATAAATCACTACTTCATGACTGCCCCAACCATAATCACTTTGGTTTTCTCTCCGGACACCTTCTTTACCAAAACCATATATTTGTCCGTTCACATTAATAGCAGTGTGGTAGCCTACTGGCCATGCACCTCCTGCTAAGGGTCTCCACATTTGCGTTATTTTCAACCCCCATGGATCAATCCAGTTCACTGCCGAGTTCCCCACCATCCGATATAAGTTTATATCGCTCTGCTCACTCAACGGGTCCCTTGTCATCCATTTGCCAATAGCTGGATTGTTGAAACGATAACCGTAATATAAAAGGCCAGTTTGTTCATCATATTGCTTAGTAGAAAATCTAAATGGTTGGTCAAGCGTTCCGGTCCTTTTCAACAATCTTCCAAACACATCATATCTGTAACTGGCAACCAAGTTTTGTGTACTATCTACCAAAGCGCTCACATTTCCTTTTCCGTCGTAAAGATACGAGTAGTCTGCTCCGCTTTGTTTAAGATTGAGAAGTCCACCGATGCCTCCTCCTAAATTCAATCCCCACGTATATTCACGTGTAATTGCATTGCTTACATCTCTCTCTTGAACAGGCAGAAATCCCGCGCCTACAAATCGAGTATCACTTACCAATGTGCTATTCTTAAATTTTGTCATTTCAAACTATTGAGCCAAAGATAAAGAAAAATATACCCCCTAAAAAGAAAAACAGTGCAATTTTTACTAAACGTTTATCCTGTTTGTTTAGTTCAATTATCGCGGAACGGAAAAAACCATGTCGGATCTGATATTTTGCTCCCACAAATGCAATGCAGATAGCTGATATTATCCAACAAATTGCCCCGATCCAATTTAGCATTTCAGAAGCATTGCATTAGGATTCCTTTTTTGTCTTATCACGGAGTTGCGCTTACCGCGATATAAAGCTTAATGGAGTCACTAAGTCGTTTCAATTCCATGTCCGGCTCTAAAACTGTTAGTTTCACAGCAAGATCATTTTTATATTTCCCTTGCAACGGAACATCAAAGTTAAACAGGACAATTTCTTTATAATGGGTCATATCATTTTGAACGTACCTTGCTTGCTCCATTGAGGTTATTATGCTGTCAAATAGAAACTTGTCCCTCCAGAAAAATTCAACTTTTATTTTTCCTTTAAATTTATATGTTGACTCTATCCCGTTCTTCTCAATTAAAAATCCTATCTCGTATGTATCGAGATACGCAGGTTTAACAGAATATGACTTGGTAAAACCTTGCTCGTAAAACGAAAAATCATCAAGTGCTACAGGTTGATATAAATCTTTCGGGGCAATTGTTATATTTATAAGGTGTCTTAGGCCGATAGGGAACGGAATAAAGCCCTTAATCAATTTAAATAACAATCCCGACATAAGAATTAAAACTAAAATGCTTATGATAATCATATTCTTTTCCCTCAATGCAAAAAATAATCCTGCGATAAGAATTAAAACTAAAATGCTTATGATAATCATATTTCTTTTCCTTGTCTTTTCTCCTGATAGAAATCTATCTTTCTCTTTTTAAACTCTCATATTCTTGACGTAGGCTGTCAGCCCAATCCTGACAATTATTCTTTTTCCAAGGCAAATTGGAATATTCTCTGTCTTTAATATTTTTCAACGCTTTTCTCATAAGATCGTCATCATAATGCTTGTTTTCATATCTATATCCCCTTCCTGCTGGATCCTCTGAAAATCTCCCCTTAAGGCCAAAACCAATATTCTCTCCTGTACCGTCTTCGAAAAACCCATGTTCATGAGAAAGTTCAGTATTAAAATAATCATCAATAGGATTACTTGATGCGCCCGTAATCCACGGCAACCCACTCAATGGACGTTTTCCAAAATAAAATAATCCTCGTGGATCAATAAAGTTGACCGGATTATTTCCCACAAATTGGGATAGGTTTATCCCCCCAACTTCTCCCAGAGGATCTCTTGTCATCCATTTTCCAATTGTAGGATTATAAAATCTATAACCATAGTATGGTAGCCCCGTTTGTTCATCATAGTATTTTGTAGAGAAGCGATAAGGCTGATTCAGTATCCCTGTCTTCTTAAGTGGCCTACCGAACACATCATAGCGATATGAAGCAACAATATTCTGACTACCGTCTATCAGTGCTGAAACATTCCCTTTCCCATCATAAAGATAGTTGTAGTTCGCTCCTCCCTGCTTGAGATTAAGTAGCCCCCCGATACCGCCGCCAAGATTCAGCCCCCAAGTATATTCTCTTGTAATTGCATTGCTTGCATCTCTCTCTTGAACTGGCAGAAAATCCGCTTTTACAAACCGTGTATCACTGACAAGAATTCCATTTTCAAACTTCTTTACCTGAGCCAGTATGCTATCTCCAGCATAAAAATATTCCGTCCTGTGAATAACGTTTCCGTTATCAGTATATTGAATGTTCTTTAACCGATTCTCCGCATCATACGTTGCCGTAAACACATAGCCTTCCGGCGTATATCCTTGCGTCATGTTTCCGTCTTCGTCATAAGTAAACGCCTGTGCAGGATTTGTAGAGCTTAAAAGCTGATTGAGCTTGTTGTAGCTATAAGTTTTCTGCCCTGCGGTAAACGAATCAAGAGCCGTTCCGGTAGTTATTGTCTCTGCACCAATCAAATCAAGATTGTTGTAGGTAAAAACATGCTTGTTGATTATCTCCTGTGTAGATTTTTTATTGGTGATCTCTGTCAGCCTCTTTAACGGATCATTGTATAGATATTCCGTGATGCTGCCGTTCGGCCTTGTCAGTGTCTGAATAAGCGGATTGACGCCTGCGTAGCCATAGGTGAAAGTGCTTGATCCTGGTTGAATGGTTGTGAGTCTACCGAGAGAATCATAACCGTAATTTATCGCCTGCCCCAACTGCGGTATCAATATCTTCAACTGATCAAGTTCATCGTATCCATACGTGATGGTGTCATCCGCCAACGGGCCGTCTACACTGATAAGTCTGTTATTGTCATCATATCCGTAATCATGCAAACCAATTCCGTCGGTCATTGTCTCTACACGGTCGTAATCATCATATGTAAATGTAACGTCAGGCGTTGTATCAGAGTAGTTAATCGAAAGAGGGTTGTGGTTTGCGTCATATGTATAGCTCTTCGCTATGTTCCTCGAATTTGTGAATTTCGTCAGCAGTCCCGCCGAGTCATAAGTATATTTTGCAACCTTTCCATCGGCATAGGTTTTCCTGGTCATGCGGTTATCATTATCATATTCAAAGGTATTAACACTGTTGTTTGTATCATTGAATTTGATCAGATTCCCGTTGGCATCATAATCATATTTCATTATTCCGCCATCAGGATTAACGACCTCGGTAAGGCGTTTAAGGGAGTCGTATTTATAGGTAGTAACTCTACCGGAGCGGTCCGTTATAGTGTCTATTAAATGCGGGCAGCAGCCTGAATAGGTATAGCTTGTGAATTTGTCGTCAGGGTATGTAATCTTCGTGACATTGTTGAGGTTGTTGTAATCATAAATGAGTGTAAGCCCGGCATCATCGGTTCGTGTCCTTACCCTGTCTGCGTTGTCATGGGTGAAAGATGAAACTGTATTCCCATTCCTTTTTATTTCCATAAGCTCATGCTTCACCGGGTCATAGGTCATTTCCATTGCTGTCTCGACCGATGTTCCCGTTGCCTGGGTAATCGCAGTCAATTGTCCATATGAGTTGTAGTTAAACTCAGTTACATTGCCAAGCCTGTCCGTAATAGTTGCAATATCATGAGTGCTGCCATTATACGTGAAGGTCTTAAGAAGAATATTGTCGTCTTCAAGCGTACTGCTTAAATTATATTTAATTTCCTGAACGTCTATATTGTTTGGGTAATAGTTAAATGTTGTGATATTGTCTTTCGCATCAGTAAAGGCTGTGATGCGGCCTTTACTGTTGTAGACATAGTTGACTGCATGCCGATGGGGATCTTTTATTCTTGTCCGGTTGCCGTATGGATCATTATAGCCATATTCAATATATCCGCCTTCCGGATAGAGAATTTTGTAAATTTCTCCTCTCGGCGATGTCTCTGTATAAAGATATGTGATCTTCGGTGTATTAACTTTGAAATTATTCATTGACTGGCTTTCCCACGTTATATAATCTCTTGGACTTACATACCACCCGTAACCGCTCCCTCCGTAGTAGAAATACTCTTCCTTGCCGCCCAAAGGGTTTGTTACTGTAATTCTGTAATTCTCCCACATCAAATCTCCCGGAGGCGGATAATTATCAGCATTGGCGGGAATCCCATCTGCCGGTTCAATGTAAAAACTCCACCTGCCTTTGCTGTTTTCAACACTTGTAAGATAAACATCTACATCATAAGTAAGGCTTGTCCAATATCCGCCCATATCAGTTATCTTGCTGAGATTGCGGTTTGCGTCATATTCAAAAGCAGCCGACCTGCCGAACGGATCATCAACGCGGTCTATTAAATCATCAGGGTTATAGTTAATCGTTGTGACTTTGCCGGATGCATCTGTAATTGTCGTCAACTGAACATTGTTGTTATATCCGAAAGTCAGCTTCTGATTGTATGCGTCTTTGATCTCGACCAGAAACGGCTGGAGTGAGCTTGTGCCCTGAGGGATATTATAGACATAAACCGCGCCGTCAGAGAAGGCAAGCTCAAAGTGGTTCTCAGCTATTTTTGTAAGAGTATTGAAAACGCCATATGGCTTTGTATAGCCGCCCTGATAGTCTATCGCATACACATCACGCCTGCCGTCAGGCATAAAGATTGTGACATTCCCACCGGTATCGACTACGAGATAGCTTGCATAATTGAACTGCCACTTGTTGCCGAATGGTTCATATTGGGCAATTGAGGATTGGGAATTGTAGCTCAACTGAATTTTTACTGGAGGGCCTATTGTAGGTGTATACCACATCGGCGTATCTGTCATGAAAAGGTTCATATTTATCATATTCACATTCCAGACAGGAGCGCCGTTGGAGCATTCATCATCCTGCAGGCCTCCTGCATCTTCCTGTGGATCTCCCATATCATCCTCCGATCTTGGCACCCCGCAGCAGCCGCCGTAAATCTGCTCCATTTCGCCTTCCTTCAAGCTAATGCCGGGGAGCATTTCTTTATTTGAGAATACGAGCGCATTTCCGCTCCATTCCCTTGTAAATTCTTCAATACTCTGACTGAATCTCATACCTGATTGCGGATCAAAGAGTTTTAAATTGTCCCCGGCGACTTTTTCCAATATCCAGTAATGTCCGCTGTCTCCTTCATTTTTTCTGTTAACGTGCATGATTGCAGGCAAGGGAAGACTGTTAAGCTCCAATGGAGAAACCCTGATGGCTGCAAGATCATATCCGAGCTTTGAAGCAATATGCGACAGGTCTTTTATGCGGTGTCCCTGAAAACTTTCCGGAAGCATCTCGACAACCTTACGAGCTTCTGCTTTCTTGCCGTCTTTCTCAAGGAGATAGGCCAGCGCCTGTGTGCCGCAATTCAGCATCGCCAGTTGATTGGATGTATACCTGCTCAATCTCTGAATCCAATGCGATGCATAAGTGCGGTCGCGCCAATCAATGCTTTCCTTTTTCAGTTCGCTGAATATACGCTTTGCTTCTTTAAAATTATTTTGGTAGACTTTCAAAATACCGAGACGCGACTTGGCCTTGTTCATCAATAGCTTTGCGCCTTCATGGTCTTTGCCTTTATTCTGATTGAGTATCCAGTTAAAGCTCTCTTCCGCCTCGGTATATCTGCCGTTATAAGTAGCGTCACATCCTGTATGCAAAACCGCTTCGGATGCCCATGGACTGTCAGGATAATCCTGAACATGTTTTTTGAACATCTTTATCGCTTCTTTATAATTATGTTTGTTCCATTCCTGAATTGCCTGGCCAAAGGAAAGATTGATAGTTTTATTACGAGCGAGTTTCTCTTTTACTGCAACGGCATTGCCGTTTGCAGCCATTGTGCTTTGAAGGAGACCGCCCTCATCAAGCTGAATATCATCAGTCGGATAGAGTTGTCCGCCAAGCTGACCGGCAGCCATCAATTCTTCTGTTGTGGGTATGCGGGAAAGATCGAGCGGTTTTACTGAATGTTTAATTCTGGGTATCTTAGTTGCTGCAAATAAATTGGTGGAAGCAAATAATGAAATGCTCAGTATATATAATGCTAAGAAAGCCCTTTTTGATTTCCCCTTCTCGTGCATATAAACAACCGACTTTTGATAAAAAGCTTCTGCTTTACTCTCGTCAAAAGATAAAGCTTTTAAATAAAGAACATCTCTTTTGAGCCCACTTTTTTACCGAATGCAAACAATTCAAAACAGGTTGGTTGGATAATTAAAACATAATCTCTTTCGGTTGGTCAAGAAAATTTTTCAGGAATGTGAGGTTTATTTTCTATCTGCGCAAAATTTAACCGCGCATTTGATCAGCCCATCAGCCCACTCAGGCGCGCCAATGGCGTGAAGATGAGTGTACGTTGCGAATACATTTTTATAGCACAACCCGTCTTTGCCATCTATGATACCATTCCCGCGTCTGACGTTGAATGCCATGTAGATTTGCTCTGAAAATCCCCCTACATCCCCCTTTTTCAAATGGGGACAAGATTCCCCTCTATTAAGACCAACAGTAGGTGCTTTAAGCAGGGTTAGGGGTGTGTTTATTTCAAGAACCCGCGAATAGTGAAACTCGTGTCCCTTGAGAACTGTTCCAACCTGATAAAACGGGTTTGCTTTTTCAACCTCAACAACTGTATAACCGTGCGCCTGCGGTCTTCTCTCTAAATCAAACACTACCGGCAGAGCGCCTACCATCGGATAAGTCTTGTTATCTAAAATAATACTCTTGCCAAGATACATTAAACCACCGCACTCGGCATATACCGGAAGCCCGTTCTGGATAGCGTTATAAAGCGCGTTCCTGAAGCTCACATTTTCAGCCAGGGCGATTGCGTGAGTTTCGGGGAAACCTCCTCCTATATACAGCGCATCTATATCAGGGAGTTTAGTTTCTCTCAGCGGACTGACCTCTATAAGGCTTGCGCCTCTTTTTTCAAGCTCCTCAAAATTCTCCTGATAGTAAAATTGAAACGCAGAGTCGCGGATAATGCCGATCTTAACAGCGGGGTTGGGGGTTAGGGGTTGGGAGGTTGAGAAGCTGAGAGGTTGAGAAAGTGAGAGCTTAGGAGTCATCTTTTTCTCATCTTCCCATCTTCTCATTTTCTTAACTTCTATCTGCTCTGTGTTCTGCAAGTTTCCCGCACTTCCTGCAATCTTCAACACACTGTCAATGTCAATATACTTCTCTCCGATCTCAACGACAAGGGCGAGTGATTCTTCAACGCCATTGGTCTCCTGAAAAGGAGTGAGCCCCATGTGTCTTTCGGGAAACGGGTCCTTCTTCAGTCTCGGTATCACGCCGACCACAGGCAAGCTACATCTTTCATTTATTGCCTTCCTGATCACAGACTCCTGCCTCGCGGTCGCTACCCTGTTCAGGACAACTCCGCCGATAGGGACTTTTTCATCCATCTTCTGACAGCCTAAAACCATGGCGGCAACCGTGTTGGTGGCTTTGGTGCAATCAACAATTAATATCACCGGGGCTTTTAACAGCTTGGCAAGCTCTGCTGTGCTGTAAGTGCCTTCATGGTCCACTCCGTCATATAATCCCCTGTTGCCCTCAATTATAGCGATGTGACTGGACATTTCGGAATTCGGATCTGGGATTTCAGATTGTACTTCTATCTTCCTTCTGCACTTCTGCACTTCTGCACTTTTGCACTTTTCGTGTGTATGCTCTATGAACGACTGAAGGGCCTGCTCTTTAGACATCATGAACAGGTCTAAGTTGTAGCACGATACGCCGGCAGCCTTTGCCAGCCAGCCTGCGTCAATATAATCAGGGCCTTTTTTGAAAGGAGTAACCGTTAAACCTTTTTTTCTGAATAATGCGACAAGGCATAAAGAAAGGATAGTCTTTCCGCTCCCCCCCCGAAGACCGGAAACAACTATCCTTGGTATTGAGTAACTAACTGATTCAGTCATTGAGTTATTAAGTGTAAGTATATATCTGCTGCATCCGTTATCAACTAAGTTATTATACTTATTTTCACTGGACCGTTAATAACTTAATGACTTATTGTCTCAATGATTACTTAATGAGGCCTTTTTCCCTCAAATATTCTTCGCTTGGAATCTCCACTGAACTGGCTCCGCCGCCGTAAGAATACATGAGCCTGCCAACATCAATCATTCCCCTGAGGGCTTTTTTTACATTATCAGGGGCCTCTGCGGTCTCTTCTGCAAGCGCCTTGATAACATCTTTTTCCTTCAGTTTCTTCTTGCCCTTCATCTTTTCCATATAAGCGAAGATTTTATCCTGTAATTCTGCTGTTTCCATATCCTCACCCCTTTCTATTTTTTTTGTAAGGGCGGGTTTGAAACCCGCCCCTACGTGCGATTTTTACTTTGAATACTTAAATGCGGCAGAAGTCCTGAATGTGTCTCTTGCGAAAGTGAAATCGTCAATATGCTGGAATGTGAACTGGATACCTGTCAGGTTGAAGAAACCTTCCCAGCCGATTCTCTCTATCCATTCGCCGACTCTCTCATGCTTCCTTGCATGCTTCTCATAGGTCTCAAGGATGTTCCTTATTGCGGCAACAACCTTAGGCCATCTTGGAGGCTCATTGTAGAAAAACGGGATTGCCAGCTTTGAGAACTTCGGATCGGTCCTAAGACTGCCGATCTTTCCGCCGACAACTATTGCAACACCGTCTTCTTCAGGCTTATGAATGTCAATCGGAGGACATACGGTGAAGCAGTTCCCGCAGTACATGCATTTCTCTTCATTGATTATAACCGACTTGTCTTTCGGATTAGGCCTGATCGCCGATGTCGGACATGATGCGATAGTGGTTGGGATTTCACATACCTTATTCACCATCTCATGGTTGATCGTCGGCACTTTCCTGTGCACAGCAACAACCGCTATGTCAGAGCAATGGACCGCGCCGCACATGTTAACGCAGCATGCAACTGCAAGCCTTACCTTGTTCGGCAGTTCTTTTGTTGTGAAATAATCAAAGAGATCATCCATGATCGCTTTAACTAATCCGGACGCGTCTGTACATGCGCTATGGCAATGCACCCATCCCTGAGTGTGGACGATATTACTGATTCTCGGTCCGATTCCGCCGATTGCATATTTTTTTGCCTTGAGCTCAGCTACAAGCGGGTCAAGCTTGCTCTGGTCGGATACGAGAAACTCCACGTTGTTTCTTGTTGTAAAGCGGAGATACCCGTCGCAGTATTTTTCCGCCATGTCGCATATTTCACGGATGGTTTCTGTGCTGAGAATTCTCGGTGAACCGCACCTTACGGTATAAAGCTTGTCACCGCTTTCAGCTACATGGACCATTGTGCCGCCGCTTAATACTTCATGATATTTCCATGTTCCGTAGTTCTTCTTTATTACGGGCGGAATGAACTGATCATATTTGGGTGGTCCAATGTCTGTTTGTCTTTTTGGTAATGCCATTGTTTATTCCTCCTTTTTATTTTCTGTAATTATTTATTTTTTGAAATCGCTTTCAGACCAGAAGAAGAACGGGTCTTTTCTTGGCGCTTTGACCTGCTGCGGCTGCGCAGGAACACCAATGTGTTCAAGGAACGGCCTCAAGCCTTTTACTTCAAGAAGCTCACCGATTCTCTCTCTTGGTTTCGCGTTATCATCCCACCACTCTATCATGCTGCGGATCATGGTCTTCAGTTCCGTATACGGGGCCTCAACTTTCATAAAGGGGACTATAACCCATGAAAGCAATGAACCAACCACGATAGGGGCCTTGCTGCCTACAAGAAGGGTCGCGCCTTTATCCTTGCCCGGCCTTAATGCCTTTGTCATCTTGGCGATACAATGCATGCACCTGTTGCATTCAACGTCGTTGATCTTAATTTCGCTGCCGTTAAAGCTCATGCATTCGGTAGGACACATCTCGATGATCTCTTTCTGAATGTTCATGCCCGAGCTTGCATATTTTTTAACTTCAGCCTGATCTATCCGGATGTTGT
Organism: Nitrospirota bacterium; assembly: GCA_016213945.1. Classification (GTDB taxonomy): domain Bacteria; phylum Nitrospirota; class Thermodesulfovibrionia; order UBA6902; family UBA6902; genus SURF-23. Next base: position 121,946 of record JACQZF010000006.1, read on the forward strand.
CTTTCCATGTTCCGATGATGGACAAGTCTGCGCGGGCGATAGCCGCAACACAGTCAACAGCGCATCCTGCTGTCTTGATCTTGAATTTATACGGGAAAGCAGGCCTGTGAAGTTCATCCTGAAATTCCTGGGTGAGTGTGTATGTAATATCAAGAGTGTCTATGTTTGACCACTCGCAGCGGCCTGGTCCTACACAACAGCTCGGGGTCCTCATTGCCGAACCTGAACCGCCGAGGTCCCACCCGCGTGATGAATATTCTGCAAAAATAGCTTCAAGGTTTTCTGTGGTTGTTCCCAGAAGGACCAGGTCGCCTGTAGAGCCGTGCACATTGGTAAGTCCGCTTCCGTACTTGTCCCAAATGTCACATATCATTTTCAATGCCTTTGCTGTGTAGAAGAAACCGCTGGTCTGGTTAATTCTTACAGTGTGGAAATGCGCGATGCCGGGGAATTCTTCAGGCAGGGAGGAATATCTTCCGATAACTCCGCCTCCGTAACCGAGAACGCCGACTATACCACCGTGCTTCCAGTATCCGCGTTTTGTAACATACGATTTTTCAAGCTGGCCCAATTCATCGTCTGCCATCGGGCTTTTCTTCGCAGCCTTTTTTATTTCTGTTACGAAACTCGGCCACGGTCCTTTTTCCAGCTCGTCCAACATTGGTGTTTTGTACTTACCGCTCATGTATACCTCCTTCTTGATTTTGCCCTTGTATAGTTACAAGAGAAATTTTGTACAGAGTTATAAAACTAAGAGTCCCTTCGGTCTTAGTATTTTTTCTCAATTCATGGGGTAGAATAGAAAAAATGGTTAACCATATTAAAACAACTTTCTTTTGGCCGTCAAATAAAAAAATTTAATCAAAACATCATCGATGCTTATTTTTGAAGAGACAACGTGGCAAAGACACACAGGCGCTAAGTCTTTTTCTCCTTTGTCCCTTTGTGCCTTTGTTCCTTTGCGCCCTTCCCTGTCTTCTTATAAGCCTTGAAAATCTCTTCCTTCGTCAATAACACCTCGATCGGCAGGCCCATTGCCTCTATCTCTTCCCTTCCGCCTTCCTGCCTGTCAATGAGCACGATAACGCCCATCACTTTAAGCCCGCATTCTCTCGCCCTCAGGATGGCCTCTTTCGACGAACCACCGGTCGTGATAACATCCTCGACGATCAAGACCTTATCACCTTCCCGCACATTACCCTCGATCCACAACATGGTCCCGTGCTTCTTCGGCGTCTTTCTTACAACAAAGGCCTCCAACGGCCCGCCTTTCAGATATGATGTATAGGCTATCGCGTCGGCAACGGGGTCTGCGCCGAGCGTAAGCCCTCCAACGGCTTTAACATTCCATTTCTTTTTACTTTTAATAAGTCCGTAAAAAAGGTTGCCGATCAGAAACATGCCCTCGGGATTAAGCGTTGCCGGTTTGCAGTTGAAATAGAAATTGCTCATCTTGCCCGATGCAAGCTTGAAGGTCGGCTCCTCGGTGAACTTAAATGAGCGCTCAAGGACCAGCTCTACGAGCCTTTGTTTCATTGCCTTTGGTGAACGATACCTCCGCATTTATTCCTCCATGATTTCGGATTTACTTAAGTTAGTCATTCCCTCGAAAGCGGGAATATAGGGGGAAAAACTGGATTCCGGGTCAAGCCCGGAATGACAACCAACAGACTCTATTCCCCTTTCCCAACTTTCCATCCTTCAATAAGAATTAAAGCAAACACGACTGTAAATCCTATCAGCAAACCGATAACATTTACAACCCTGTAATACACAAGAAAAAAGATCGCGGTAAAAAGCATCAATAATCTCGCCATATTTAAAACGACTATCTTTGCTGTGGCCTTGTCCGGCCTGAGCAAGCCTTCAACATTCCTCGTCAGCGAGCGTAAATTGAATATCCCGAATAACCACCCCATCAAAATTCCCAGCGGCAGCCTCCTTGATTCAATGAAAAATGAGATTGCCGCCAAAGGCAGGATGATGAAAATGCTCTTCTTAATTACCCTTTTCAGAATCTCCATTATTGTCCTTGCTGATCCTTGACACTATCTTGAATAAAAATTTAAACCCTGCCGCGATACCGAGAAGCGTGAATACAAGTGTAAACCACGGGAACGTACCGAAATATCTGTCTATCAGATAGTAGCCGAGCGCAAAACCGATGAATGTGCTTATTACAAGATTTATCCCGACCGTGCTCGCCACGCCGAGATAGCGGAAGAGCTCGCGCTTCTTCTCCTTCTCATTAGAGGGCTTCACTGGATTCATAGCGAACTCAATTCCATTTATACCCTTTACCCTTCTTCAGCATTTCTTTTGCGTGTTTTAATGACACCTCTGATATCTCACCGCCCAGCATCCGCGCCACCTCCTCGGTCCTCTCATCTTTTTCAACAGCGGCTATCTCAACGACAGTCCTGTCCTTCTTGACCTTCTTTTCAATTTTCAGATGCCTGTCCGCGTATGACGCGATCTGTGGAAGATGGGTTATGCAGATTACCTGATGGCTTGCTGAAAGGTTCTTTAATTTCCTGCCGACATTCTCCGCTGTCTTGCCGCCTACGCCCGCGTCAATTTCATCAAAGATGAGGACCGGTATGTTATCGCCCTTTGCAATGATGCTCTTTAACGCAAGCATTATCCTTGAAAGCTCTCCGCCCGATGCGATCTTCGCTAAAGGCTTGAGGTCTTCGCCGACATTTGGAGAGATCAGGAATTCAACCCCGTCAATTCCTTTTTGCGTGGCCTTTAACCCGTCTGAGGTATCGTCGCCTTTTTCCTGTGTTATGTTAATTGAAAACCTGGTGTCGGGCATTGACAGCTCAGAGAGATGTGATATAACCTCCGCTTCTATTTTCTTTGCCGATGTCTTTCTCTTTTTTGAAAGCGCCCCCGCCTTTTCAGTCAGGCCTTTTTTGAGTTCATCGAGTTCCTTCTTCAGGGTCTCCAGTTTTTCTTCGGAATGCTGGAGCGCTTCAAGTTCGATAACGGCTTTATCTTTGTAATCGAGAATCTCCTGGATGCTGCCGCCGTATTTTCTCTTCAACCCCTTTATCAGCTCAAGCCTTTCCTGTATTTGCTCAAGCCGTTGCGGGTCATTGTCCAGTTTCTCTTTATAGTCCCTGAGAAAATATCCCGCCTCCTCAAGCAGGGGGAGCGCGTCTTTGACAGACTTGACCGCGTCATCCGCGCGGGGGTCGATGGCCGCAATGTCCCGGAGAGAATTAAGTATGCGGGAGAGCTCCGCGATGCAGGCGGAATCAGATGAGTAAAGGGAATCGTACGCCTCGTTTGCAAGTTCCGCAAGCCTGCCCGCGCTGCTCAGGAATTTCACCTCGCCGGAAAGCTCCTCTTCCTCGCCCGGATTTAATTGTGCTGTTTCAATTTCATTTACCTGATACTTGAGGAGGTCCAGCCTCTGGGCCCTCTCTTTTTCCTGCCGAATGAGCTCCTCGATTTGCTGTCTCAAGGCGCTCACTGATTCATAAACGTTCTTTACCTCTTGCCGTTCATAAAGCAGCCCGCCGAATGCGTCAAGCAGGTCAAGCTGATTGTCTGACGAAAGCAGAGACTGGTGCTCGTACTGTCCGTGGACATCGATGATGCTCTTACTGATATCGGAAAGTGTCTGCACGTTCACCATTGAGCCGTTGACGAACGCGCGGCTTTTGCCCTGCGCGGAGACGATCCTCTTGAGGATAAGTCCGTCATCAATGTTGATCCCGTAGTCTGTCAGGAATTGATGCGTGGCAGGGTTAAGCAATGTCGGAGAGATATCAAAGAACGCGGCAACGACCGCCTCCTTCTCCCCGCTCCGGATGGCCTCGGCCGTCGCCCTTTCGCCAAGCGCCAGACAGAGCGCGTCAATGATTATGGATTTCCCAGCGCCTGTTTCCCCTGTGAGGACATTGAACCCTTCAGCGAACTCTATGTTTGCATCATCGATAATCGAGAAGTTTTTAATATAGAGCACCCGCAGCATCGTCTATTATAAATAAGCGCCCCCGAACCCGCAACATTTTTAATCGTCACCGTTACCATTGTCATTCTGGACCTGTTTTCAGGATCTCCGACTGGCTCCCCTCTCCCCGGTTTCACCTTAATTTATTTTCTGTTTTTTACGCTAACCATCTCCACAACTGCAAGCAGGCATTTGCATAAATCCCGGCTAATAAGTCATCTAACATAATGCCCGCGCCGCCAGGAACCAGCCTTTCTGCACTTCTTACAGGCGGCGGTTTCAGGATATCGAATATCCTGAACAGGACAAACGCCGCGATGAAATAACCAACGCTTTTGGGAACGAACAGGACAGATACAAAATAGCCGCAAAGCTCATCTATCACTATATGACCGCTGTCTTTGCCGAGGGACTTTTCAGCCTGATGTGAAGCATATAATCCTATGAAAAATACTGACAGTGCAAATATTACAAGTGTACTATCGTCAGGTCTGAGGAGAATTGCCAATATAAAACCCGCTGCGGAGCCGAACGTTCCGGGCGCATACGGCATGTAGCCTATAAAGCCGAGGGTGGCAATGTATGTAAATAAGGTTTGCAAAGCAATAATTTGAAAATCCCCCTTAAACCCCCTTTTACAAAGGGGGACTTATTACCCTCGTTGGCAAAGAGGGGCGAGGGGAGATTTTATAACCTTCATCCTTCCTGTATAACTTTATACGAATGTGTTATCTCTGCGGCTTTGCCGAGGGTTGCGCCGACCGAACAATATTTTCCCAGCGAGAGATCAATCGCCCTTTTCACTGCGTCGTCAGAGATATCCTTGCCTGTAACGACATATTCTATATGCATCGAGGTATACATATGCGGATAATCCTTCGCCATTTCGCCGGATACGTTTATCTCAAATTTGGTCACATTCTGTTTTTTCTTTCTCAGGATCGAGATCACATCCATCCCGGAACATCCGCCAAAGGCCATAGGAAGCAGTTCAGACGGTTTTGCAGCGGAGCCTTTGCCCCCGGATGACGGCGGCGCGTCCATCACGACCGCGTGGCCTGTGTCAGCCACTCCTATAAATTGCATGTCCTGAACAAGCGTAATCTTTGCATTTATCATATTGACCCTCCTCTATTGAAAGATTCCGCAGATTGCACAGATTGTGTTTTTCAGAAAAAGGTTTCTAACCTCTGCGCTAATCTGCGTAATCTATGGATAATTTATTGCTCATGCTCTGAGCAATCGCCTTCTAAAATGTACGTAATTATCTTTGTTTTGTCAATAAACCGGAAAAGCGATATGCTTAAATACCTTCTTTAATTCTCCGCTTGAATCTTGTATCATTAATCCTGTATCCTGCATCTTATACAAAAAGGATGAAGGGAGAAGGCAAAAGGATAAATTTGTAATGCGTTCCGTGATTCATCCTTCGTCCTTCAGCCCTCTGCCTTTGTTATAATTCTGCATCGTTAAATGGGAGGCTATTATATGCTGAGAAAAGTCAGTAAGGAAGAGCTTTACAAATGCTGTGAACCAACCGACCTGCCGTTTATAACAACAGACGACATCCCTCCGCTAAAAGAGACCGTCGGGCAGAAAAGGGCGCTCAGCGCCTTGACGTTCGGCCTGGGGATTGACAGTCACGGATTCAATATATACATCCTCGGCGAAAGCGGCACCGGCAAGATGACCACCATCAAGACGATACTGGAAGAAAAAGCCAAAAACGAACCAGTGCCCAATGACTGGTGTTATGTCTATAATTTTAAAAACGCGGACATGCCGCACGCCATCAGCCTGCCTCCGGGGACGGGAATTGCATTTCAAAAAGACATGAATGAATTGGTCACCGCCCTGCGCCAGGAGATCCCCAAGATATTTGATTCAAAGGAGTATGAAAAACAGCGCACCAAACTGATCGAGGACTTCCAGCAGAAACAGAAAAAGTATTTTACGGACCTTGAGGCCGAGGCGAAAGAAAAAGACTTTACAATGAAAAAAACCGTCAGCGGTCTTATCATTGTGCCTGTAAAAAAGACCGGAGAGGCCCTGAGTGAAGAAGAGTATGAGGATCTGGACCCGAAGGTAAAAAAGAACATTGACGCCATCGGGAAAGAGCTCCAGGAAAAACTCGATGACGTGATAAGGATTGTAAGGGAAGAAGAAAAGAAGATCAAAGAACTGATGACGCAGCTTGAGCGCCAGGCCACGCTCTCTTCGGTGGGACACAGGATCGACGAGCTGAAAAACAAGTACAAAGACAACCCTCAGATATTGAATTACCTTGAAGAAGTAAAAGAGGACATCCTCGAACATCTTGATGACTTCAAACCGCAGGAGGAGCAGTCGCCTGGGCTTCCTTTCATGCGGCCTTCAAAGGCCGAGCCCTCCTTTGTCAGATACAGCATAAACGTATTTGTAAATAACAGTGAATTGAAAGGCGCGCCTGTTGTGATCGAGAGCAACCCGACCTATTACAACCTCTTCGGGAGGGTTGAGCACAAGGTGCAGTACGGCATAGCGACCACAGATTTTTCAATGATAAAAGCAGGCTCGCTCCAGATGGCAAACAACGGTTATCTGGTCGTGGATGCCCTTGATCTTCTCAAAAATATTTTCTCTTATGACGCGCTGAAAAGGACTATAAAAGACAAGGTGATAAAAATTGAAGACGTATGGGAACAGTACCGTTTAATCTCCACGGTCACCCTGAAACCGGAGGCGCTTCCGTTTAACGTAAAGATCGTCCTGGTTGGCAGCCCCCGTCTTTATTACCTCCTCTACAGCCTTGACGAAGAATACAGGGAGCTATTCAAGGTGAAAGCCGACTACGAGAACCGTATGGACAGGACACCCGAAACCATGCTCAAGTATGCAAGTTTCATAAAGACTAAATGCGATGAAAGAGGGATCCAGCCTTTTGCCCGCGATGCCGTGGCAAAGATTGTGGAATACGGCTCAAGACTTGCCGGGCACCAGAATAAACTCTCTGCAAAATTCAGCGAGATTGCAGACCTTTTAAGAGAGGCTGACTACTGGGCAAAAATCAGTAAACACAGTGTGGTTGCCGCGGAAGACGTTGATAAGGCGCTGGAGGAGAAGACCTACCGCTCCAACAAGGTAGAGCAGAAAATCCTCGAGGCTACGCAGGAAGGCACAATCCTCATGGACACCGAAGGTGCAGTGACAGGACAGGTCAACGGACTGGCAGTGCTGGACCTTGGTGACTACAGGTTTGGTGTTCCGTCAAGGATCACAGCCAGGACTTATGCCGGAAGGGCGGGCATAGTAAACATTGAGAGAGAGATCAAGATGAGCGGAAAGATCCACGAGAAGGCAATATTGATCCTCACTGCCTACCTCGGAGGGAAATATGCTATTAAGCAGTCCCTGAGTCTCACCGCTTCCCTTACCTTCGAGCAGCTCTACGGCGGTATCGAGGGCGACAGCGCCACTTGCGCAGAGGTCTACGCGCTGTTAAGCAGCATCTCCGGGGTCCCTTTGAAACAGAGTTATGCAATAACTGGTTCGATGAACCAGCATGGACAGGTGCAGCCCATAGGCGGGGTCAATGAAAAGATCGAAGGGTTCTTTGGAGTCTGCAAGCTCAACGGGCTTAACGGAGGTCACGGCGCCATTGTCCCAAAGAGAAACCTGATGAACCTTATGCTGAAAAAAGAAGTTATTGACGCTGTCCTGAGCGGACAATTTAATATCTACGCAATTGACAATATCGAAGACGGAATAGAGGTCCTCACCGGGATGCAGCCGGGAGAATTACAATCCGACGGCGCTTATCCCGAAGGCACCTTCAACTTCATGGTTGCAAAGAGGTTAAAAGAACTTTCCGAGGCCCTGAAGGCGGAGAAAAAAGAGGAGAACAACAAAAAAGAGTAGATTCCAAACACAATTATCCTGTAAAAAGCAGTTGACCACGGAGACACAGAGTTGAAAAATAATAGTAAGAACCGGAACTCATTCTGCACTCATATGGTGACACAAAACTTTCCGGAATGTCGTTGTCTTCTCCGTGTCTCTGTGCCTCCGTGGTTAATGGACTTCCGTTTTTAGAATTATATGCATTGGTCAACCGGATCTGCTACTTTTTTCGTCGCTTCCAGATCAGCGCTGATCCGCATATTGTCAAAACGCTTGCTGTCAAAAACGGATATTTGATTGAATAAACAACCGGTGTGAGCATTACTCTCGTAACAGCCTTTAATGATTTATGCTGTGAAATATAATCCGCAACAGGCGGGGAATACCTGTAATAGAGATCTATAACAAAGGTCTTTCCCAGCGGATTTGTCAAAAGATGTTTGTCCCTGAATTCCCTCAGCAGCATCACTTCATCAGCAAGATAACTGCCATAGGCAGCCGTGGCGATAAAACAATCACCGGGACCTTCACTACTTCCGTCTTTGCCGCCTGCACTTTCTCCGGTGCCCGCAGTTTCCCCAGCATCCACGGGACTTTCATTGTCAATAACCTCTACGCAGCCCAAATCATATACATCTGTCAGGCCGTCACAATTATTGTCCATTGCATCACTGCATGTTGCATCGCCAAACGGCCCTTCTTTTGCTGCCGGGCTGATTAATGGATCATTGTCATTACAATCCGCGGTAAAGCCATTAACGCAATTATGCCCTCCCGGATTGCCATATCCGTCGCTGTCTTTATCATTACATGGCAGCTCAAGTTTCCAGACTGCGTTAGTTCGATTAATCTCACTGCCCTGTGATTTACCGCCGATTACATAAAAAGTATTACTTGAAAACACGGCAAGATGAGCGAAGGTAGGGTACGGTAAAGGGATTTCAGTACTGAATGTGTTAGTTGCCGTATCATATATCTGGAAATCACCGGTTGGTACAATATCCGGCCCGGTCAGGCCGGTCCACTTCGCAGCAGTCCAGCCCCCAATGAGATAAATTTTACCATCGAGGACCGGCGCAGCGCTGCTGTATGAAAATCCCCGCGGTGAAGATAGCGCTCCCAGGCCTGAAGTGGTCCATATGTCTGACTCAAAATCGTAGGCAATGACATCAACCACTGCATTATTCCCGTTTCGGTCAATGCCTCCAATCAGGTATGCTTTTGGTCCCGCAACTGCAACAGCCATATTGTTTATCACCATCGGCATATGAGTAACAAGACGCCATGTGTCCGTGGAAGGATTGTATGCCTCTACCACATCAGAATAAGTGTCAGGATCAGTATTGCTTTTCCCGCCGAAGAGATAGATTTCTCCTTTGTGGACTACTGCAGGGACTGAGGACACGGCAGAAGGTTTTACCGCTTTAGAGGTCCAGGCATCGGCTGCAGGATCGTACTCTTGAACAAAGTTAAGAATTACGGAAGGGCTTCCGCTTAGCGCGCCAAAGACATACAATTTATCATTTACCACCGCGCCGGACAATTCTTCAGCGGCAGTTTGATTGCTCTTTTTGGAACTCCACTTATCTGTTTCAGGATTATACATTTCCGTAGATTTAAGATTAACGGTCCCTCGCCCTCCAAATACATAAATCTTCCCGCTAATAATGCCGCCAGTGAATTGATAGCGTGCGACATTTAAAGTTGCCGCCTCCTCCCATTCACCGTAATATGAATAAGCGGTTGCGGGCGCAAAATACGCAGCAAGAATAAATACTGCCAGCGCAAATACAACAATGCTTTTTGACATGATTTGTCCCCCCGTGGTTTTTTGGTTATTAAATGCGGATTCAAGCCTGTCCCCTCTTAAATCCCTTGCAGTAATTATTATGTATCTTGCCCGGAAATTTCAACCCATTGTAACTTCAAACGCCGATGATGATATATTAGTAGCATGAAAATTTTGATACGCGGGGTAAACTGGATCGGGGACGCGGTCCTCACCACTCCTTCTATCAGGGCCATACGCCGCGCATATCCTGATGCCCGCATAAGCCTGCTCGTCAAGCCGTGGGTCTCTGAAATATATAAAGAAGATCCTGACATAAACGAGATCATTCTCTACGATGAAAGTTATAAGGGCCTTGCGGGGAAATTAAAGCTGGCAAAAAAACTGCGCCAGGGAAAATTCGATATCACGATACTTTTTCAAAATGCATTTGATGCAGCTTTGATTACATGGCTTGCGGGAATCCCAAAACGGATAGGCTACAAAAGGGACGGCCGCGGGTTCCTTCTAACTACTGCAATACCCGTGACAAAAGACATCCTCTCACAGCACCAGGTCTGTTATTATCTGGACCTTCTAAAGGCAATCGGCATTGAAACGAAAGAGATACATCCTTACATCTATCTTTCCGATGGAGAAAGACAGTGGGCGAGAAATACAATTAATCCCCAACCCCCAAACCCCAACCCCCGGCTTTTAATCGGCATCAATCCCGGCGCAACTTACGGCTCTGCAAAAAGGTGGATGCCTGAAAGATTTGCAGAGGTGATACGCAGAATTATTGATGAAGCAAACGGCAGGGTCATAATATTCGGCAGTAAATCAGAGGTTGATATTGCTGATGAGATTGTGAAAATAGTCAGAAGTCAGAAGTCAGAAGTCAGAAGTCAGTGGGGCGAGGAGGGATTACTCAACATGGCGGGGAAAACCACCTTGCGACAGCTTGCCTCATTGATTTCCGAATGCGATGCATTCATCACCAACGACTCTGGCCCGATGCACATGGCTTCCGCCCTTTTTGTCCCGGTTGTAGCAATCTTCGGGTCAACCAACAAGATGACAACCGGCCCTTTCGGGGAGGGACACAGAGTTATTGCAAAAGACCTTTCCTGCTCCCCTTGCATGGAAAGAGAATGTCCCGAAGGACATCTGAAGTGCATGACGGAGATTTCCGCAGATAACGTATTTGCCGCATTAAAAGAAGTCCTCCCCATGCGCAGCGCCGTCTTTCTTGACCGCGATGGAACAATAATTGAAGACAGGAATTATTTGAACAGCTTTGACGGGCTGGTAATTTTTCCTGATACAAAAGAGGGCTTGCAAAAATTGAAAGACTCCGGCTTTAAACTAATCGGCATAACTAATCAGTCGGGGATTGCCAGGGGAATTGTAGATGAAAAATTTGTGATTGAATTAAGCGCCTGTCTGCAAAAGGAGCTAAGGATAGATGATTTCTACTACTGCCCTCATCATCCTGATCAGCATTGCCCCTGCAGAAAACCCGAACCCATGCTGCCTCTCATGGCAAGGCTCAGGCACGGTATAACTTTAAAATCTTCCTATGTAATCGGGGACAAGGAGTTAGACGTGCAGTTAGCATGGAAAATCGGGGCCAGGGGGATTTTATTATCGCCTTCACAGCCTGAAAACACCTGCGCCGTACACGTTGCAAAAGACTTGACCGGCGCTGTCCAGTGGATATTGGAGAGGGAAAAGGAATATACCAAAAGCGAATAAAGAACCTTGCAGCAAGCTACAGGGTATCTGAAAGATGAGTAGTTATTTTGCTGTCATTCCCTCTTGTCGGAATTGTCATTCCGACTTGTTCGGAATCTTTCTGAAGAAGGGTTTATGCATTAAATATTTCATCCAGCGCCCCGCACCACACATCATATCCCTTACCGCTCAGATGCACGCCGTCGTCAAGCAAATATTCCTTCACCGGTTTCCCCTGGTCATCAATAAAGAGGTTATATATGTCCACAAACTCAACACCGGTATCTTTGGCAAGGGCCTTGACAGAACCGTTCACGTTCCTGATAGATTCATCCTCTATGAAGTCTGCGAGGACAGGCAGGAGGCTGTGAATAAATATCCGGGCGTTTGGATAAGCAGAGGACAATTTATTTATTATTTGCCTGTAGGGACCGAAAAAATCAAAATCCTCCATTGCAACATTATTGGTCCCGGTCATGATGAAGATCAGGTCAGCGTCAGGATGTGTCTCGATTATCCTGCCGACTCTTGCAAGCAGTCCTTCAACCGACTCCCCGGCAACGCCAAGGCCAGCAACATTGTGCCGGGGAAATCTTTTCTGCCAGTCAAAGAATTCTATAAGAGAATGCCCGAGGAAGAGGACGTTCATATCAAAAATAAAAGTGGGCCCCCAGGGCCAGGAATTCTATGATATTGTCATGAAACTGCCCGTTTGGGGAATTACCGTTGTAATATTCCAGCATAAACTGCAGTTTATTCCAGAGGGTCTTCTCACTTTCAAGCTGTACGCCCAGGCGCAATGAGGTTTCATTATGCCAGTTGTTTTCCTGTCTGTTCTTGAAATCAATTCCAGCAACAGGCTTGAACCAGCCATGCAAATACGCCCGCGGGCTTCGGTATTCAAAACCGTATTGTACCGCCCAGCGCTTGAGGTCTTTAGGGTCAGGGCTGAACATATATTCAGCGCCCCCGTAAACACGGTACGGTCCTTTAAGGTCATACGAAAGTATCGTTTGCACGGCCTCATAACTGAAATTCTCCCTGTCCACATTATTGTGGAGAATAAACTCATCACCGATATGAGAGCTGTTATGGTAAATACTGAAAAGACCCGACAGGGCGTTACGTCGATAAAAGAATGTGACCCCTCCCCTGTAATCTTCGTTAATAAGGTCCCATGAAGCAGTGTCCAGATCATGGATTATAAAACCGGCGGCCTGAATTGCCACCTGCCACCGTCCGCCGAAAAGCCCGCCATCAGTGTATAAAGGGAGTGTCTCGCCAAAGCTCGCCGCAAAGAGACGGGAAAATTCTTTATCATGCAGATAATTTTGATAAGACATGGAGAAATGCGGCCAGCGCGGATCGGCAATCAATGGGACGAATAACGCTTCTTTATTATTGACGGTAGAATTTTGCACATCTGAAGCCGGCACCGGTAAGGCATTTAAAAAAATTATGGTATGTAAGACTATGCCTGCAAGTAAGAAGCGGAATTTTTTATGATACATATCCGGGAATCATCCTTTCTTAAGATATTAAAGGCGCCATATTTTAGCAGATATCACAATCATGTTGCATACTATGCTGCTACTCCGCCGGATATAATGAATGACATGACATCACCGCTTTCAGCGCATATCGGCGTTACCTGTTCCTTCGACACAATAATAAGGTTCCCCGCAAAGTTGTACGCCTGCGGAAGGTAGACGGCAACCTTGTCCGCGAATCCTAAATTCTCCAGGCTTTCCCTCGTCATAAATCCTATGAGCATGATGTTGCTGTGAGGTGAAGGCTGTACCAGCACCGGTTTGTTAAAACTTTTCTTGTCCCCGACAAACGCGTTCGTCAAATCCCTGATGGCCGTGTAGATCATTTTCACAAACGGCAGCCGGGTGAAGGCCCTTTCAAGGGCGCGCACCAGTCTTTTCGTCAGCAGGTTTGAGGAAATAAACCCCACCAATGTTATCGTTATAACAGTTGCCGCGAAACCGAGTCCCGGTATCTTGAATTTAAAAATGCTGTCAATCTTCATGAAAATAATATAAATAACATAAAACGTTACTGCCAGCGGGACCAGCACTAAAAGCCCCTCAAGGAAATATCTCGTGATTTTTTTCATATCCGCCCTCCCGGTTTCTTATTAATTCATGTTTAGCTGAAAGTATTCTTCAATGAACCACAGAGACACGGAGATGATTTTTCTCTGTGCCTCTGTGTCTCCGTGGTTATTATATAATTTGTCATACTTTACCATAATCTTTTACAATCAATGAGTATGGCAACATTAATTGTAAAAGCGGAGCGTCCAGCGTACGGAGGTTTCTTTATCGGCAGGCACGAGGGAAAAGTCGTCATGATAAAGGGCGCGGTCCTGCCGGGAGAAACTGTTGAGGCGGTCATAGAAAATGAAAAAAAGGATTACCTCACTGCGCGCGTCAAAAAAATTATCGGGCCGTCAGAATACAGGATAAAGCCTGCCTGTAAATATTTTGGAATTTGCGGCGGGTGCCATTTGCAGCATACTCCATACGCCCGGCAGATAGAGTTAAAACAGGAGGTCCTCAGAGACTGTTTAAAGCGGCTGGCAAAAATCGAGAAGGAGCTTTCAGCTCCTGTCATTGACGATGACCCCTGGAATTACAGGCTGCGGGGACAATTTAAAGTATCTCACGGAGACATCGGTTTCTACAGGGAGAATACAAGGGACGTAGTCGACATAGACAATTGTCCCCTGATGGATGAAAAGATAAATGGGTTTCTCAAAAAAATAAGGCCCGTTCTGAAAGATCTCGGCATCAGAGAAATACATATCACCGTTAACGATTGCGCCGTTGCGTTGATAACACTTCCTGCTCAGATTAAATCCCCACAGGAAATAAATAAACTGGCAGGGCTTTTCTTAAGCATGGGCTTTTCGGGATTACATATAGAGGCAGGGGATAAAAAGATGTCGCGGTCCGGGGGTAAAACCTTCATCACCCTGGACCTTGAAGGACTGAAATACACGATATCTCCTGAGGCATTTTTCCAGAGCCACTGGAGACTGAACCTGAAGGTCGTCAAATTAATAAAAGACACCCTTCAGCCGTTAAAAGGTAAAAGGATATTGGACCTTTATGCGGGAGCGGGGAATTTCTCAATGCCGCTTGCAGGGGATGCGGAGGTACTTGCAGTCGAGGAGAATCCTGATGCGATAGAGGACGGCAGGAGAAACCAGAAGATCAACAACATGACGAATTGCCGGTTCGTCAATTCCACTGCCGAGGATTTTTTTGCTGATGGGCATTTTGATATCGTGGTCCTTGACCCTCCGAGGACCGGGATCACAAACATTGTTGCTGAAAAGATACTTTCATTAATGCCTGACAGGATCGTCTGCATCTCCTGCAATCCGGCGACCTTTGCGCGGGACCTGAAAAAATTGCAGAATAAATATGATATCGAGCTGATCAGGATGATTGACTTTTTCCCGCAGACATTCCATATTGAATCTATTTCATTCCTCAGATTAAGGTAGAGGCGAACATTGAAGACAAAGATTTTAGTTATTGAAGACGAAAGAGACATCTCCGAACTTGTTGCGTACAATCTCGGCAAGGAAGGCTTTGCCGTGTCCGCTTCCGCAAATGGCGAAGATGCCCTGAAAACTATCCGCAAAGAAAAGTTCGGACTGATCATCCTCGATCTTATGCTGCCCGGCATCCAGGGGATGGAACTCTGCAAGATACTGAAGTCTTCCGTGGAGACGTCTTCAATCCCGATCATCATGCTGACGGCAAAAAGCGAAGAGCTTGATAAGGTGCTCGGCCTTGAGATGGGCGCGGATGATTACATCACGAAGCCCTTCAGCCCCAGGGAATTAATTGCCCGCGTCAAGGCGGTCCTGAGACGGGGCCATGAAAAAACAGCGGCAGATAAAATAATA
This sequence comes from Nitrospirota bacterium, assembly GCA_016213945.1. Taxonomy (GTDB): domain Bacteria; phylum Nitrospirota; class Thermodesulfovibrionia; order UBA6902; family UBA6902; genus SURF-23. The sequence continues at coordinate 137,222 of JACQZF010000006.1, forward strand.
AAGGCCGGCGACCTTGAGATCAACACGGACACCTATCAGGTGTCCAGGAGAGGAACACCGGTCAAACTAAGCGCAACGGAATTTAAACTCCTGCTCTTCCTGGTTAAAAGGAAGGGAAGGGTCTTTGACAGGGACATGCTCCTGAACGCCGTATGGAAAGACGAGACATATGTTGAGCCGCGGACCGTTGACGTCCACATCAGGCGCCTCAGGGAGCAGATAGAAGACGACCCCTCAAACCCGGTGTATATCAGGACGAGAAGGGGCATCGGTTATTATGTGGATGGAGATTTATGAAAAGGCATATCTTTAGAAGGATATTTTTGCTGTACGCCCTTGTCCTGCTGTTTTCGGTAATCTTTGCTGAACTCTATGTCACAAAGGTTGTGCGTTCCGGTTATATCAATGATCTGAAAGACAGCCTTTTAATTCAGGCAGGGCTTATATCTGAAAATATTTCTTTTGCCACTGAGACCTCACTTGATGATTTTTGCAGGCGGATGAAGGAAAAGACAGGCGCGCGTGTTACTGTCATTGATATCAGAGGGAAAGTCCTCGGTGATTCCGACAATGATTCATCAAAGATGGACAACCATGCCGGCAGGCTGGAGATCCAGCAGGCATTTGCTTCAGAAACAGGATGGTCTGTCAGGCACAGCGATACGCTGGAGCATGACTTCCTCTACACCGCAAGAAAGATCGTCAGGGAGGGACAGCCTGCGGGCATTGTCAGGCTCGCCATTCCTCTGAAAGACGTCTATGAATCAGTTAAAGCGCTTAGGCTGAAGATCAGTCTCGTGGTCATAACAATATTCTTACTGTCGGGTATCGCCTTGGCCTGGCAGACAACAAAGATCAGGAAGCTTGTGAACCAGATAGCTGAATATGCCGGAGCAATATCTCACGGCTTCTATAAAAAAAGACTTCATCTCGAAGGCGTGGGAGAGTTTACCGAGCTGGCCCACAGCCTCAATGACATGGCTTCGAAGCTGGAAACAAGTGTCACCCAAAGGGACGAGAAGACAAACCGCCTGAATGTCATTATCAAGGGCATTCCCGAAGCCCTTTTGCTGATCAATACACACGGCATTATCGAGCTCTCAAACAATGCCGCAAGAGAACTTTTCGGGGGCCAGAAGCTGGACGGCAAGCCTTTTATCGAGATCGTGAGGAATCCCGGTTTCCTGTCTCTCGTTGATTATGTAAAACAAAACCGTGCTACCAGCTCCTCCGAGTTTATAATTGATTTTCCGGAAGAGAGATATTTGTCCGTCCTGGTGTCGCCGATATCATATACGGTGGGAGAGATAGCGGGAGTCGCGGCCATCTTTCATGACCTGACACGCATAAAGAGACTTGAGCAGATGAGAAAGGATTTTGTGGCAAACGTCTCGCATGAAATAAAGACCCCGGTAACCGCGATCAAGGGATTTTCGGAGACGCTTTTGGACGGGGCGCTTTATGACAGGGAAAATGCCGAAAAATTTCTTCAGACCATTAAGGCCCAAAGCGAAAGGCTCAACAGGCTCGTGGATGATCTGCTGACTCTTTCAAGAGTTGAACTCGGAGTTATAAAGATGAACAAGACTGAAGTAACCATACCGGAGCTTGTTGACCATGTAATTGAGACTGTTGCCGTGCAGGCTGCGGGGAAAAATATTTCCGTCAGGAAATCAATCGGGTCAGAATGGACAGCCATCAGCGCGGACAGGGACCGTCTGGAACAAATCCTCCTTAACCTTGCCGACAATGCCATCAAATTTACTGAGGAAGGCGAGATAGAAATCGGCGTGGCTCAAGAGAGCGGCAGGAATTATATTTTTGTAAGAGACAGCGGTATCGGCATTCCAAGAAAATATATCTCAAGGATCGGCGAGCGCTTCTTCCGGGTTGACCCGTCGCGTTCACGCGAACTCGGAGGCACAGGGCTTGGACTTGCGATTGTAAAACATCTTGTAAAGGCCCACGGCTGGGACATGAAAATTGAGAGCGAAGAGGGCCGGGGCACGACTGTAAAGATTTTTGTATGATCCTAAAAGCGGCAGTTCATTTACCACGGAGGCACAGAGACACGGAGAGGACAACGGGAGTCCGGAAAGTTTTGTACCACCACTTGGGTGAAGAAGGAGTTCTTGTCTTTACTATTATTTTTCAATCCTGTGTCTCCGTGTCTCCGTGGTTAACTGCTTTTTATAGGTTGAAAGGATGATCTTGTGAATGCGTTTATAGCATCCCTTATTTTTGTTGTCCTGGCTGAGATGGGTGACAAGACCCAGCTTCTTGCCATGGCTTTCGCCTGCAAATTCAGGTGGCAGACAGTCATGTGGGGCGTGTTTGCGGCGACCGCGGTCAACCATCTTATGGCGGCAGCCGCGGGAAGCTATCTTGCGGCTATTGTCCCGATTGAATATATAAAGATCGCCGCCTCAGCATCTTTCATAATCTTCGGCCTGTGGACTATCAGGGGGGACACTCTGCATGGCGAGGACAAACGCTTCAACTTCAGCCCTTTCTGGACAGTGACAATCGCCTTCTTTATTGCGGAGATGGGTGATAAGACACAGCTTGCGACCATAGCGCTTGCTGTCAAATATAACAATATTTTTAACGTATGGATGGGTACAACAACCGGAATGCTCATCGCGGATGCGTTCGGCATAGTCATCGGCATAGTTATGGGAAAACATATACCCGAAAGGTTTATAAAATGGTTTGCGGCGCTTATCTTTATGACCTTTGGCGTCTACGGCCTGTATGAAAATCTTCCAAAGGAAATCTGGAGCCTGCCGGTAATTGCAGGAAGCTTCTGCCTACTCATTGTATCAATATATCTGATAGCGCGCCTGAATGCGAAAAAGGGGAGTCATCTCCCTGTGTGTGAAAACAGAAAAGTCACGGGGTCCGGGAAGGAATAAATAGACAGGAATAAAGCCAATAAAAAAAAGCCCCGTCATCAACGGGGCTTTTTTTCTTTATAAATGCATGGGAATTTTTATCCCGCCTTTGGCAGTTCTTTAAATACCTTCCATGACTTCAACAGATCCAGCGCGCGCTGAAGCTGGATGTCATCCTTTTCAGAAACCTCGGCAGGCATCTCAGCCGTCTCATTATCTTTTATTTCCTCGGTCTCGGCATCTTTGTCCTTTGCATCATCATTTTTAAGATGCTGCTTGAGGTCTTTTTCTCTGATAACGGGATGCGTCTTGGTCTCTTCCTTTATCTCCGGTTTGACAACGATATCAGGCGTGATCCCGGTAGTCTGTATGGACCTTCCCTTGGGTGTATAGTACCTTGCCGTCGTCAGGCGCAGGGCAGAGCCGTCACTCAAAGGAATAACGGTTTGGACCGAACCTTTTCCGAATGTCTGCGTTCCAAGCACTACGGAGCGTCCCCAGTCCTGCAGGGCGCCGGCTACAATTTCAGAGGCGCTGGCGCTCCCTTCATTTACAAGCACGATCATGGGAAAGTCATAGTGTTTACTGTTGTTAACGGTATGAAATTCCTGCTTATCGCCGGTTCTTCCTTTAATATAAACTACGAGTTTCCCTTCGGGCATAAACTGGCTTGAAACTTCCACCGCGCTGTTAAGAAGACCTCCCGGATTGTTTCTCAGATCAAGGACCAGCGCATTTAAATTGTCTTTTTTAAACTTTTCCAATGCATCAGCAAGGTCTGACGCAGTCTTCTGCTGAAACTGCGTGAGTTTTACATAGCCGTATTTTTCATCAATGATTTTGGATTTTACGCTCTTAAGCTGAATAACGTCCCTGACAATAGAGAAGTCCTTTGCCTTGTCCAGACCTTCTCTTAATATTGTGATTGTAACAGATGTGCCTTTGGGCCCTCTCAATTTTGTCACCGCATCCTGAAGAGTAATATCCTGTGTGGATTCGTTGTCTATTTTAATAATCTTGTCTCCTGACTTGACCCCGGCTTTATAAGCGGGCGTGTCTTCTATGGGGGCAATGACTGTCAGCATTTTATCTTTTATACCGATCTGGATGCCGAGCCCCGAGAACTCGCCTTTTGTGTCAATCTGCATTTCTTTAAAGGCTTCAGGAGGAAGAAACGAGGAATGCGGGTCAAGAGAATTGAGCATCCCTTTAATTGCTCCGTATACAAGCTCCTTGTCATCTACCTCTTCAACATAATTTTGTTTTACTATCGAAAGTGTTTCGGCAAAGGTCTTCAGCCGCGCATAATGCCCGTCTTCCCCGGCGTCTACCTTCTCTAAAAGCATTCCCTTACCGAGCAGAAACCCGGTAAAGGCGATCACAATGACTGACATCCAGACAAACGTCTTTTTACTTCTGAACATTCTTCCTCCTGTATCTTTAACTCGCAGTAATATCTTCATGCAAAATACTATCTGCCCTTTTTCTTTAACCATTGCAAGGGGTCAAAAGGTTTTCCTTTATGTCTTATCTCAAAATAAAGGGTAGGGACATTCGACAATCCTGATTCACCTATCTTCCCAACCGCAACACCTTTTTTAATTATATCACCAGTGTTATGAAAAATCTCCGACATGTGGCCGTATAGACTATGATACCCGCTGCCGTGATTTATTATCAACAGCAGGCCGTATCCCTTGAACCAGTCGGAGTAGACGACTTTGCCGTCAGCCACTGCCTTGGGTTCGCTTCCTTTATCAGCCGTTATCTCTATCCCGTTTTTAAAAACCGCGATGTTGTACTGTGGGTCATTGTATTTACCAAATGGAACAATAACTTCACCTGTGATGGGCCAGGGGAGACGCCCCTTCAGCGTACCGAAGCCGTTCCCTACTGGAGTTTCCTCAGGTTTTTCCCTGTCAAGGTTCTCTATCATCTCGCGGAGCTTCTCTGAGGACTCTTCAAGCTCCTTAATCATTTTTTCATAAGAGCTCCGCTTGCTTCTGACTGATGCAAGAAGCTTGTCCCTCTTTGCCCGCTCAGTTTCCAGTTCTTTTGTCTTATTTTCAAGATTGTCCTTGCTTGACCGAAGGTCTTTCTCCATGGACTCCAGGTCGCGTTTTTTCAGGTTGACCTCATTCAGTCCGCTGCTGAAAGTCTTCATAAGCCTGTTGTCCTGGTACGCGACAAGGCTTACGTATTTGGCCCTTCTGATCAGGTCCTGGTAATCTTTAGCGGTGACAAGAAGAAGGGCCTTGCTGCCGTACTGCTGTTTGTAGAGCGCCTTCAGCCGCTCTTTTAAATGCTGCTTTTTCTGCTCCAGCTTTCCGGTCAGGGTCATGATCTCGTTCTCGATGTCTTTTATATTCAACTGTGTTTGCAATATGCGCTCATCGTAATGTTTCATATCATTCTGTTTCTTTTTGATATTTTTATTTATCCCCTCAATCTCCGACAGAACAGACTTTTCTTTTTCTATCACTTCCTTAACTTCCTGCTTTTTCTTTTTCAACTGTTCTTCAACTTCTGAAAGCTGTTTCTTGGCGTTGGCGGCGTAAAGAAATGAGAAGTGGGAAGTTAGAAGTGAGAAGATAAAAAAACAGGAAATAAAAAGTAAGATTTCACTCTTCCACTTCCTACTTCCCATTTCCTACTTCTCACTTTCCATTTTAGTATCTTATCTTCCCGACGGCGATGAAGCTTCCAAGGAAACCCGTTACCGCTCCTGCAAGCGGCGCGGGCACATAGACCTTCAGGGGAAGATATAGCATGATCGCGCTGACTGACGGCAGATAATCAGGGGCCTTATGAATTACAAAAGCATATAAGCCGTAAAGCACAAGGGAGCTGGCTGCGCCGCCGAGGACCCCGATAAGAAGCCCTTCAAGTAAAAAAGGCAGTCTTATAAAACTCCTTGTCGCCCCTAATAATTTCAGCGTTTCAATTTCATCTTTCCTTCTGTAGAAGAATATCTTGATGGTGCTGTAGGTGACAAACACAATGGCGATAAATACCGCGCTGCCCAGGAAGAGCGAGCCGATCTTCAAAACACCGGAAAGTGTGTTGAGGGATGACAGCCACTTCTCGCCGTACTCCACATCTTCCACCCCGTTCATCTGTTTTATCTGCTCGGCCTTCCGCTCTACAAGCTCTGGCTTCAGCGCCTCCCTTTTCAGCGACAGCTCGAATGAAGAGGGAAGGGGGTTGTTTTCAAAGCCTTCAAGTATTGAACTGTTTAAGCCAAGCGCCAGGCGGAGTTCCTGCAGGGCCTGCTCTTTCGGTATGTATTTTATTCCCTCGACGTCAGGGTCTTTCTCGAAAATATTTTTTAACGCGTCCTCTGAGTCTTTGCTCAAGCCGTCATTCATGTATACAACCAGTCCAAAGTCCTTGGACCAGCGTTTCAGCACGAAATCTATATTTAGGGTAATTGTCATAAACGCGCTCAGTATCAGCAATCCAATGCTGATGGACAGGACCGTCAGCAGGTTTATCCATTTCTCATGCCAGAGACTTCTCAGCGCAGTCTGGAGAGCAAAAATAAAAATCCTCACTCGATGGTCTCCTTTTCAATACAGTTATCTCTTAAATGAAACACCCTTCTGCCCGTGCCGTGGAAAAGGGCATCGTTATGGGTCGCAATAAGAACAGTGGTCCCCCTCGCGTTTATTTCCTTAAAAAGGTCTGTGATCGTCTTTGAGGTCTCGGCGTCAAGGTTTCCTGTAGGCTCATCCGCAAGCAGAACGGTTGGCTTTGACACCATGGCCCGCGCAATTACAACCCTCTGCTGCTCTCCGCCTGAAAGATGAGGGGGAAAGGTGTTCGCCTTGTGCGATATTTTTACTTCTTTAAGCACGGCACTTACTTTTTCCTTTATTTCCTTAGGCGGCATGTCGTGGATCCTCAAGGCAAGGGCCACGTTATCGAAAACAGTTTTATTTGAAAGCAGCCTGAAGTCCTGGAACACTATTCCGACGTTGCGCCTTAAATACGGGATGGTACCCTGCTTTAATTTCCCGACGTCCCAGTGCGCGACAACGATCTGCCCCTGGTCGGGACGCTCCGCGCAGTAGATTAGTTTGAGCAGGGTTGTCTTTCCTGCGCCGCTTGGGCCGGTAATGTAGGCGAGTTCACCTTTTTCAATGGTGAATGAAATGTCCTTCAGAACAACATCTTCATCATAAAATTTTGAGACGTTTGTAAATTGAATCATATAATTTGAAAATTAGTTATCAAAATCCCCCTTCATCCCCCTTTTTCAAAGGGGGAACTTTACCCCTCTTTACCAAAGATGGGTAAGGGGAGATTTTACAATATTTATTTCAACGCTCCTTTAACCGTCTTCACTATGTCCTCGGCGGTCAGGCCGTGGATTTTCAGGAGTTCATCCGGGTTACCTGAACAGCCGAAGGTGTCGTTAATGCCGATACGCTTTACCGGGACAGGATGGTTCTCGGCCAAAAACTCACACACGGCCCCGCCAAGCCCGCCGATCACGGAATGCTCTTCCGCTGTTACAATGAGCTTTGAATTTCTGGCAGCCTTTAACAGTGTCTCTCCGTCAAGGGGTTTTATTGTAGACATATTTATAACACCGGTATCAATTCCGTCATTTGATAAAATGTCTGCCGCCTTCTTCGCAATTGCCACCATTATCCCGGCGGCGATTAGGTTGACGTCTTTTCCAATTTTGAATGCGAAGGCCTTGCCGATCCTGAATTTATAATCATCCGGCATTACGTATGGAACTTTCGCCCTGCCGAGCCGCACATACACCGGGCCTTTGAAATCAGCGACAGCGTTGATCACTGAAGCGGTTTCAGCAGAGTCCGCAGGCACTATCACCGTCATATTTGGAAGCGCCCTCATTAACGCGATATCTTCAAGCGCCTGATGCGAGGCCCCGTCTTCGCCTACGGTTATGCCGCTGTGGGTTGCAACGAGTTTGACATTTGTATTTGAATAGCAGACGGTCAATCTTATCTGGTCCCAGGCCCTGCCTGTTTCAAACACTGCGAAGGTTGACGCGAAAGGCACCTTCCCTGTCAATGAAAGTCCAGCGGCAGTGCCGACCATGTCCTGCTCCGCAATGCCCATGTTGAAAAACCTGTCGGGGAATGCCTTCGCAAACTTGGCAGTCTTGGTTGACCCCGAGAGGTCGGCGTCAAGCACTACAATGTCTGAACGTTTCTTCCCAAGCTCAAGCAGTGTATCTCCGTATTCATCACGAGTGGCCTTCGCTTTTTTCTCTTCCTTACCGGGCGCATCACGATGCGCCCCTACATTGCTGGCTGCTCTCTCACCCATTGTGGATCTCCTTTACCGCTCTTTCGTATTCCTCAGGTGTAGGTGTAATTCCGTGATATTCTACTTTATCTTCAAAGAAAGATACACCCTTCCCTTTAGTCGTATTTGCGATTATTACGGTGGGCTTGCCCTTGATGCTTTCCGCCTCGGCAAGCGCATTGAGGATTTTCTCCATATTATGCCCGTCAATACCGATCACGTGCCAGCCGAATGCGGCCCATTTGTCATGTATCGGGGCAATGCCCATCACCTTCTGGACCGGCCCGTCTATCTGCAACCCGTTGTTGTCAACTACCGCGCAGAGGTTGTCGATCTTATAATGGGCGGCCGTCATTGCAGCCTCCCAAATCTGTCCTTCCTGTATTTCTCCGTCGCCCATGACACAGAAGACACGGGCAGGATTTTTATCAAGCCGCAGGCCCAGAGCTATTCCGTTTGCAACTGAAAGCCCCTGTCCCAGGGAGCCTGTTGAAACTTCCACTCCGGGGAGGCTTGTGCAGCATGGATGGCCCTGAAGGGGGGACTCGACCTTTCTCAGGTTGTCGATAACATCCATCGGGAAATAACCGGCCTCCGCCATGATCGCGTAGAGCAGCGGGGCCGCGTGTCCTTTTGATAGGATGAACCTGTCCCTGTCTTTCCAAGAGGGGTCTTTGGGGTCGAAGCTCATCTTTGAAAAATATATTGCCACGGCTACATCAACGGCTGACAGCGAACCTCCGGTATGCCCGGAGCCTGACTTTGTCAGCATGTGCAGGATATGAAGACGTATTTTCTTTGCAATGTGCTTAAGTTCCTTAACATCTGTGACTTTCCCTTTTGTCATTACGCTCATAAATCTTCTCCTTGTTTTTTATAGTGGATCATGTCTGAAAGCAATGGCTCGTCATAAGGTTTGGCTGGAAACTAATCTAATCAGGAATCAATAACCGGATAATTATAAAATTTAAGGTCAAGCAGAAGCAAGGATTGCCCTTGACCATCCGCTTTTTAGCTTTTATACTGTTAGCAGCAAAATGGACGAACAGTTTAAAGTCATTGTAATCCCTGTCATCGCAGCAATGATATCTGCGATTGCGCTGCTTATAGCAAGGGGTGTTGCCTTCGGGTTCCTGCACAGGTGGGCGGAAAAGACCGAGACAAAAGTTGACGACCTTATAATCAGGGCGTTTAAAACCCCGTCTATTTTCTGGTGCATTGCCATCGGTCTTTACATCGGGGTTGCCATATCGGATCTGCCGGAAAAATACACCTTCTATTTCAGCAAGACCATCCACATCATAATCATATTCTCAATCACAATTGCCGCTGCAAATCTTGCGGGCAGGATCTTTAAAAATTACATACAGTCTTCAGACCTCCCCATCCCCACAACCGGGCTTGCTTACGGGATATTAAAGGGGACGATACTTGTCATAGGCCTGTTGATTATACTCAGCGTCCTCGGGATCTCGATAACCCCGATTATCACGGCGTTAGGCGTCGGAGGCCTCGCAGTCGCGCTCGCGCTTCAGGATACGCTTGCCAACCTCTTTTCCGGAATCCATATCCTGATGGAAAAGTCCATCAGGGTGGGTGATTTCATCAGGCTTGAAACGGGACAGGAAGGATACGTGGAAGACATCACATGGAGGACTACAAGGATTAAAATGCGGCCTAATAATATGGTGGTCATACCAAACAGCAAGCTCGCGCAGAGCGTGGTAACGAACTACTACCTGCCGGAGAAGAAGATGGCGTTGTCGATCATCGTCTCAGTAAGCTACAGTTCCGACATTGAATTAGTGGAGAGAATTCTCACTGAAGAGGCGAAAAAGTCAATCGGCGAAGTCGGCGGGCTGCTTGGAGACCCGGAGCCTGTTGTAAGGTTCATTCCCGGTTTTGGAGAGAGCACGCTCAATTTTACTTTGATCTGCTATGTGCAGGAAGTTGGAGATCAGCCTGATGTTGAACATGAACTGAGGAAGAGGATTTTCAGACGGTTCAAGCATGAAGGCATCGAGATACCGTTTCCGCAGAGGACGGTCCATATCGTGCAGGACAAGAACCTGTGATACTGAATCAGGAGGTGAAAAATGAGGCGAGAAATAATGCAGCGAATCACGTTTAACATGCAGAAGGATATCTGCGATGACTGTTCTCTGGCCTTAAAGAGGTTTATAGGACATATGGACGGAGTTGAGTCCATAGAGGCGGAAGACGGCAGACTGGTCATAGATTTCAATTCTTCAAAAATATCCATGGAAGAGCTTTCCCGGATTACGAAAGACAGCATAGAAAAACTCGGGTATAAATTAACAGAGTGAATTCATGACTGCTGCTTAATTGCGCTGTTTAACTTCCGCGCTTTTGCACTTTTGCTCTTTTGCACTTTTATCCAGTCCTCCAGAATTCTTTTCCGTTTTCGCTGTCGCGGATGTACTGCAGGAGGTCGTCATAGGCGGGCGGCGTAACCAGGAAAAGCCCGAAATCCACGGGCAGTTCAAGGGATTTCCTGTCTTCTTCACGCATGATGAGAAGTCCCGATTCACCCTTCACGATATTTTCACTAAGGACTGATTTTATGTGTTCAAACCTTTCCAGCACAGTCTCATTTAATAACTTATCAATAGCTTTATGCACCCTGGGTGTCCGCACGATCATGTGGCAGTTGCTCCAGTCCATATAGGCCCCGAATAATTCCTTGTCTTCAAGCGGAAGGAATCTCCCCCCGGCGTCGATCTTTTTTTTCACAATCTGCCCCAGACGCATATTCATGGCGTTCAACACCTTCAGCGATTCCTCGCCTGTCATGTAAATGCTCTCACAGAAAATTTTTGATATCTTCCCGGCGACTTCGAGCTTCTCCAGATGTTCCTCAACTTCATCCCAGTACCGGTGAAAAATATTCTTGTACTTATCGGTGGCATTTTGAGGCAGATAAAGATTTCTCACGAAAAAGAGCTTCTTCTTGTTCTTGAAGCTTGAAACGTCAGGCTTATCCAGTTTCCCAATCTTGGCCATAAGATATCTCCAGTCTGATTAGCGCTTTTATATTTAATGGATTGCATCTGTATTATTAACTCGGCAATCAAATATCCTAACTTTGTCATTCCGGCGGCTCCGTCCGACCTACTGTTGGCTTGTCCGGAATCTTGCTTTATTTTCAGTCAGATAAACCAGTAGATTCCCGACAAGCGGGAATGACTGATTGCACTGGAATGACTGATTGCACTATTTTGATTGCCGGTTTAATAGTCGTCATTGCCCGGCTTGATCGGGCAATCCAGAAAATGCATTAGATATGTAATCGCAAAAAAATAAGTTCTCATTTTGAATTAGAATCAATGGACTATAAGACCAAAGAAACAAAACAAAAGGAGAACAGAAATATGCAGACAAAATGTACCACAAAAATCGAAATTAATAAAGCAGGGAGCAGGTTCACGAGCAAACGATTTATGCGTCATTTTGGCATTACATGGCCAGCATGACAAACAATATGAGACACAAAAAATATAACTATCAGATTTTTAAGCTAATAATGATTTTGCACGTTAATTGCTCTAAATATTCAAAATCTTCTGTACGCATGCTTTAAGTTTCAACATAATAATATTGAAAAGAGAAGTTACGCGCTTCAATTAAAGGAGAAGGGTTTTTTATGAAAAAGTATCGTTTGTTTATTATTCTTATTGTTTCGGTTTTTTTATTAGGCAGTGCTGCCGGGACGGTTTATGCAGTATGTACTGATTTAGACGGAGACGGTTACGGCCGTCCGGGAGACGCCTCGTGCCCAAAGGGCAATAAGACCGATTGTAATGACAATGACAACAAGGTTTACCCCGGCGCGCCATTGCTCTGCGACGGCAAGGACAACAACTGCGACGGCAGGAAGGACTTTACAACTGACGAGGACAAGGACCGGGACGGTGTATTATGGTGTGCAAATGACTGTGATGATAATAACGCAGCGCGCTTCCCCGGCAACCCCGAGATCTGCGACGGTATTGACAATGACTGTAATAACATAGTGCCGGGAAATGAAGCGGACAAGGACAAAGATGGCTACCGGGTTTGCAGTACGCCGTCCGACTGCAATGACAATGACGCGGCAATAAATCCCGGCAAGCCTGAGATATGCAGTGACAACAAGGACAACAACTGTAACGGGCAGATAGACGAGGCAGGGTGTATCTGTCCTGACGCGGACGCGGACGGCTTTACGGCGTCATTCTGCGGAGGGCAGGACTGTGACGACAACAACGGGGCGGTAAACCCCAATGCAGTGGAAGTATGCACGGACGGCATAGACAACAACTGTAACGGAGTGAAGGACCTATCAGACCCGACAGCGGTCAACTGTCCTGTGTGCATAGACAATGACAGCGACGGATACGCAATAGATGGCGGACTCTGCGGCCCTGTGGACTGTGATGATGCTGATGCTAATGTATACCCCGGAGCAGCGAAGATATGCGACGGCAAAGACAGCGACTGCGACGGCAGGCAGGATTTCAGCACAGACGTGGACGCTGACAATGACGGATTCCCGGTATGCGTATTATCTGGATACACTGCGGGAGACTGCAATGACAGTAATCCGAACGTAAACCCCGGCAAAAGGGAAGGGCATTTTGGAAACCCTACCTGCAGCGACGGTATGGACAATGACTGTGACAACCAGGTTGATGCAGGAGACGGCGGATGTGCTGCTCCGACCTGCGGCACCAAAGCGAACCCCAATGACGGGCCACACTTCTTTGCCCTCCTGAACTCTGACGGCACGCTTCATCCTGACAATTCGCAATTACTTTGCGGCAAGTGTCATGACCAAAATGATTTCCTGAACAATGTCAGGTACCAGTGTCAGCGCTGCCATGCTGACCCTAACGACACATCAGACCCTCTGAACGGGACATTTAAGGCACAGTACCCGCTCGCCCCGCCATATGGATTCGGCTCAGCGCCTAATGTAAAGATGCACTCATCCGCTGTAGTAGGAGCAAAATACGGCAACTGGGACACAAGCTGTACAACCTGCCACAACCCTCACCAGCAGGAGCAGAATCTCGCATACAAAACTACCTACGGTAAATATATCAAAGAATATATCTGTCTCGATAATCCTGTTACCGGCCTGAACATACAGGAGTTCGTGAATTTCACCGCACCTACAGGGACCGGCTCATTTGCAGACGGAGTGCCTTACAATGAGAACATTTGCAATATATGTCATACACAGACCAATCATCACAGAAGGGATGGGAACGCGCCGGCACAGTTACATAATGATGGAACAAACTGCACGACGTGTCATGCGCATGCAGATGGTTTTAAGCATGGAGGGTCAGGAGGGGGCGCAAACTGCGCATCCTGTCACGGCCATGATGCCGGATATGAGTATGCCCCGGGGCAGTACGGTCAGGGCAGAGGAACGTTCAAGAGCCATTCCACGCATACGGAAAATGACGGCGATGATCAAAAAGGACCTTTTGTAAATTGCGATTCGTGTCATGACACGAATAATTTCCCATATTTCAAATCAGGCAATGATGCTAACGGAGACGGGAAGTATAGTTTGCCTGAGACGAATGTCTGCAATACCTGTCATAGCCCGGGAGGCAGTTATGACGGCGTTAATGACCTTATTGCCGGAGCAAAGAATAACTGGAAGAACGGGATATACGAGGAACGGTCATTGAAGGCTGGCAAGGAGAAGTGGTGTGCCGGCTGCCATGATAATGTCCCGGGCAACAGCAGAAGCGATGGAACAGGAGCAGACGCTCCGTCCGTGGCAGGCGATAACAGCACATATGGGTTTTATGCAACAGGACATGGAAAAGGGGGACAGGTAGAGTGTATAAATTGCCACGACGCATCGCGCGCTCACCTCGACCACAAGAGTGTTCCCTTATCAAATGTACTCTTTAGTTACGAGACGAATCCGACTGGTTACCGTTTTTATCAGGGGAAAGGAATGGAGCTTCCGTACAACAGTGAGATGATGGACAGCGACTTCACGCTTTGCTTAAGCTGTCATAACAAGAGTTCGCTGTCTGACATCACCACGCAGGGGCCGTACCTGGAGACCAACTTCAGGATGGATAATAACGTATACGGATCGAATTTCTACAACCTCCATTATCAGCATGTATATGCCTATCCGCGCGTGACATGCGTCGAATGTCATGAACCTCATGGCACGGTCAGGGCGAGGTTGGCCTCTGATTTTATCTCCGGATACAGGCCTCTGACTTATGACGCGGTCTCGAACAAATATTTTGAATTGACAGATCTTTCAATGGTAGATAATCCTGATTACAACAAAGGCGGGGCGTTGACCTCACAGCTTTCCTGTGCAGCCTGTCATAACCCTGCAAACCTGAGCAATGGGGTGGGGCCTGTTGATGGTATGTTCGACGGCTGGTATCTGAGGCAGTATAAGCCCAAGACTTTCGCTGTTAATGAGGATTTCGACGGTGACAGTATTGCCAATAACATTGATAACTGTTCCGGAACAGGGAACCCGTCGCAATCTGATGCAGACCTGGACGGTGTTGGTGATTCGTGCGACAATTGTCCGGGCAACAGTAACTTCCGGCAGGAGGACAAGGACAAGGACGGCATTGGTGATGCCTGTGACAGTTCCTGCGACGCGGCAGTAGTTGCATGGGCAGGCCAGATGGGAGGGTATGACGGCCCGTATGCCGGGAATGAAGGAGCCTACGCAGCAGCAGTAGATATTGATGGCAATGTATATGTAACAGGGTATACTTTTTCCGACCTTTTCGGCCCGCATATTGGATATGATGCTGACTTTTTTATTGCCAAGTATAACTCCAGCGGCACACTACTGTGGGGAAAACATTTCGGCTCCGTTAACCGCGATTATGCTCAAAGCATAGTAGCAGATAACAATGGCTATGTATATATTGCCGGATGGACAAACGGTAATCTCTTTGGGACGAATGGCAGCGGGCCTGGCACCTTATGGGGCGACGATTATTTTGTCGCAAAATACGACACTAACGGCAACCTGGTCTGGGGCCGCCAGTACAGCAGTAATGGCAACCCGGACAGTCTCGACCGGGCCTTTGCTGTCGCGGTTGACGCGGCAGGCAATGTCTATGCGACTGGAAGCACCTCGCTTGTGAAATACGACAGCAACGGCAATCTGCTCAGAGCAATTACGGCAGGGAGTTATCAGGGAGGGATTGGTTTGGCTGTTGATAATGCAAACGGGTTTATCTATATGACCGGGGGGTATACTTATGATCTTAAACTAACCAAGTACGATCTGGATTTGAATCAGGTCTGGACCAGAAGCACTGGCACATCATCTGATGAAATATCCGGTGGCGTGGCGCTGGACAGCTCCGGGAATATCTATATGACCGGCTATACAGCAGGAAGCCTTGTCGGAGCCAGCAACGGCTTCAATGACATCGTCATCGTCAAATACAATCCTGCCGGCACTAATCTGTGGACAAGACAGGTAGGGACTGCCGCCGATGACAAAGGCGTCGGCATAGCAGTCAATGCAGCAGGCGTTTATGTCACGGCAAACACTGCCGGGTCATTCGTCCCCTACCAAAACTACAGCGGAGCAGATCCCGTACTGTTTAAGTATGACCTTAACGGCAACAGACTTTGGCATACTCAATGGAACTCATTCGGGGCCGCTTATGTATATGGACTTGCCCTTGACAGTTCAGGGAATTATTATCTGCCCGGGGAGGCTGGTGGAGATGTAACCGGTACGGGTCTGAACACAGGCGGAAGCGCAGACGCTTATGTGTTGAAGACCCAGCAGTGTAATTAAATGGACAGCGCTCGCTGACCCCGTGGCAAGGTCACTGGGTCAGCGAGCGAATGTAATAAAAAGAAACGCCACCACCTTTAACTCTATGCTCTCCGCTCTATGCCCTCTGCTTTTAATAAGACTACAAAAATCATTTGTAAGGTTCAGAAAAAAGTGCTAACATTTGTGGTATTCGGCGGAATGAAGGCATGATAATTTTACATTTTAATAAAAGATTCCGGACAAGCCGGAATGACAGGGAAAGGGAGGGATGAATCATGGCGTTAAGAGATTATGAAATCGGCTATAATGTCAGATATGACGCAAGCAGGTTGACCGAGCAGGATATTTATCTCTTTAAGGAAGGCAATCACTTCAGGCTCTATAAAAACCTCGGCGCGCATTTGATGACTGTGGAAGGCATAAGCGGGGTGCATTTTGCCGTGTGGGCGCCCAATGCTGAAAATGTATCGGTCATCGGAGACTTTAATCAATGGGACAGGGATTCACATCAGCTTGCTCCAAGATGGGACGGCTCCGGGATCTGGGAGGGTTTTATCGCCGGGCTGGAAAAAGGAGATCTTTATAAATATCACATTGTCTCAAGGTTCAACGATTACACCGTGGAAAAAGGAGACCCCTTTGCCTTTTACTGGGAAACGCCTCCGAGGACCGCGTCGGTTGTATGGGACCTGAAATATGAATGGAATGACCAGGGATGGATGGCCAACAGGCATGAAAAAAATTCCCTGAACGCGCCTTATTCAATATACGAAGTCCATCTCGGCTCCTGGAAGCGCGTACCTGAAGAGGACAACAGGTATCTTACCTACAGGGAACTCGCCCATCAGCTTGCGGACTATGTGAAGGAAATGGGATTCACGCATGTTGAAATTATGCCTGTAATGGAGCACCCTTTCTACGGCTCCTGGGGATATCAGACCCTTGGATATTTCGCGCCGACAAGCAGGTTCGGCACCCCGCAGGATTTTATGTATCTGATCGACCACCTCCACCAGAACGGCATCGGCGTGATCCTCGACTGGGTGCCTTCACACTTTCCTTCAGACCAGTACGGCCTGTCCTATTTTGACGGGACCTATCTCTATGAACATGAGGACCCGAAGAAGGGTTACCACCCCGAGTGGTGCAGCTACATTTTCAATCACGGGCGAAACGAGGTGAGAAACTTCCTTATCAGCAGCGCCATGTTCTGGCTTGAGCAATATCATATCGACGGTCTGAGGGTGGATGCGGTCGCCTCAATGCTATACCTGGATTACGCGAGAAATGAAGGCGAGTGGATCCCCAACATATACGGCAGCAAGGAAAACCTCGAGGCCATAAGCTTTTTAAAGAGATTAAATGAAACGGTCTACACCTTCTACCCGGACGTGCAGACCTTTGCCGAGGAATCAACGGCATGGGCCATGGTCTCACGGCCTGTCTATGTCGGCGGCCTGGGTTTCGGCATGAAATGGAACATGGGCTGGATGCACGACACGCTGAAATATTTCTCGCATGAGCCTGTGCACAGAAAATACCACCATGACCAGCTCACCTTCAGCATCTGGTACGCGTTCTTTGAGAATTTCGTCCTGCCGCTATCGCATGACGAGGTAACACACGGCAAGGGCGCGCTGCTTGGAAAGATGCCCGGCGACGAGTGGCAGAGCTGCGCCAATCTCAGGCTTTTGTTTGGTTGCATGTGGGGGCATCCCGGCAAGAAGCTCCTGTTCATGGGAGGAGAAATCGCGCAGTGGAGGGAATGGGTCCATGAAGAGAGTCTTGAGTGGCACGCCCTTGAACATCCTTCACACCAGGGAGTGCAGAGATGGGTGAAAGATTTGAACCACTTTTACAGGACCGAACCCGCGCTCTATGAACTGGATTTTTCAAACGACGGATTTGAATGGGTAGACTTTCACGACTGGGAGGAGAGCATAATCAGTTTTATAAGGAAAGGGAAAGATACACAGGACATCATCCTTGTAGTATGCAATTTCACTCCTGTGCCCCGGACGAATTACAGGGTGGGAGTCCCACGCGGCGGCTACTGGAAAGAGATGATGAACAGCGACGCGGAAATGTACTGGGGAAGCAACGTCGGCAACTCCGGTGGCGTTGAAGCCGAGGAGATACCTGCGCACGGGATGGAACATTCTCTGTCACTGACACTTCCGCCGCTCGGTGTAATTTTCCTCAAGAGTAAATGATACCGGGAGGGTTGTTAATCAAAGCGGTATTAAAACGAAAACCAAAGACAGCCTTTAGTTTAACTATCTGAAACCTTGATATTCCGCTAAGGGATTTACTATTCGTTCTGAGCACTTATTCCGGTTGACACCTAAGACTTTTGTTTTATAGAGTATAAGTACACACTTTTCTAAATAAATTTCGGCACACTAAGATTCAACTTGTAACGCTGTATGGATTTTCCCGGTGCTGACGGGAAGAAAATACAATGCCCGGAAAAAAGACCAAATCAAATACATCCAGCAAGAAACGAACAGGTTCTAAAACTCCGCTTAAAAGTAAATCTTCTTCCAAACTCCTCACTGCCGGCTGCGGTCTCCGCAATCAGACTGAAGAAATGCTGAGGGCGTCTGAAGAAAAATACAGAAGTATTTTTGAGGGCGCGAATGACGGAATTATTTCCTGCGACCTGAGGACAGGGAAGTTCCTGTTTGTCAATAAACGGATGTGCGAATTAATGGGTTATTCGGATGAGGAGATATTGAAGCTTGGGATAAAAGATCTTCACCCCCCTGAAAGTCTGCCTCACGTGCTTAATCAGTTCAACAGGATGGCTGCCGGAGAAGCGACTGAAGCGGCTGAAATACCGGTGCTGAAAAAAGACAAGAGTATCATTTACTGCGATATCGGCTCCTCTTTCTTAGAGCTGGGCAAAAAGACCGTACTGTTAGGCTTTTTCAGGGATGTCACCGCGCGCAGGATTGCCGTGGAATCTTTGAGGAAAAGCAACCAGCGGCTTGAAATCCTTTCCGACACAGCCCGGCTGTTACTGACAAGCGATACGCCTGAGAAGATCGTGGAAACAATATGCCGGAAGGTCATGGACTTTCTCGATTGCCACGTATTCTTCAATTATCTTCTTGATGATGAAAAGATGAGTCTCAGGCTGAATGCTTATGCCGGGGTATCCGGGAACGTCGCAAAGGAAATCGAGTGGCTGGGCTTTGGCGAAACCGTGTGCGATTATGTGGCCCGGGACGGACGCAGGATTGTCGCTGAAAATATCCAGGAAACACCGGACTCACGTACAAACCGTGTGCGTTCAATAGGGATGAGGGCATTTGCCTGTCATCCTTTGCTTGCCAGAGGGCGGGTTATCGGGACGCTTTCATTCGGCACCAGTTCCAGGGCCTCTTTTACAGAGGATGATCTGGCCCTGATGAGGACCGTGACCAACCATGTGGCTGCTGCAGTGGAGCGTAAAAAGGCAGAAGAAGAATTAATGAGTCACCGCAAGGAACTAATGGCCCTGGTTGAAGAGCGAACTGCGGAATTGAATAAGATCAATGAAGAGCTTGAACGGGAAATTACAGAGCGCGTGCAGATTGAGGCGGAAATAGTTAAAATCAACAGAAGCCTGGATAAGCGTGTAAAAGAGCGCACCGCCGAACTCGAATTCTTAAACCGTGAGCTTGAGGCGTATTCCTATACGGTCTCTCACGACCTGCGCGCTCCGCTCAGAGTTATTGACGGATTCATCAAGGCCCTTCATGAAGACTACGCAGAAAATCTGGACGAGACAGGAAGGGACTACTGCAGGCGGGTGCATTCAGCCAGCCAGAGGATGCTTCAGCTTATCGACGCCCTTCTTAACATGGCGCGTTTGACTCGCGGAGAACTTAAAGAATCGAATGTAGACCTCAGCGCAATAGTTTCGGTAACGGCCCACGAGTTGAAAAAGACAGATCCCGAACGTCAGGTGGAAGTTATCATGGCCGAAAAGATGAAGGCTAAGGGAGATATCAACATGCTCAGGGTCGTGCTTGAGAACCTCATCAATAACGCATGGAAATTCACATCCCGTCATCCTTCTGCAAAGATCGAATTCGGCGGCACCCGCATTAATGATAAAGATGTTTATTATGTCCGCGACGACGGCGCCGGGTTCAATATGGAATTTGCAGACAAACTCTTCAGCCCGTTCAGGCGGTTTCACAACGAATCCGAATTCCCCGGCATAGGCATCGGGCTGGCTATTGTGCAGCAGATAATCAAGCGGCACGGGGGTAAAATCTGGGCGGAGAGCGAAGTGGAAAAAGGCGCGACATTTTATTTCACGCTGGGGTAAAATAAATTCTGGACTTTTCGATACGTGCCTGTAGTTCTAAAAATAACCTTAGCAGCCTGATCCAGGGACAAACGATGAGTGCCCTAATACTCGGAGATATACCAAAAAGATGGGTAAGAGGGATTTAGGAATCTTTCAGATCCTGCTTCGGAAAGATTCCCGTCAAGCTGGAATGACAAAATTATAAATATTAGAGATACTGAATGCCTAACCCGCTTCATTTATTACTTATTGAGGACTCGGAAGACGATGCCCTTCTTCTGCTGCGTGAGTTGAAAAAAGGCGGATACGGGCCTGTATCTGAGCGCGTCGAAACACCCGAAGCCATGAGGGCGTCTCTTGAAAAAAACCGGTGGGACATAATCATTTCAGATTACGTATTGCCGAGGTTCAGCGGACTCGCCGCTCTGAACGTTCTTAAAGAAAACGGACAGGACATCCCTTTCATCATCGTATCCGGCAACATCGGTGAGGATATCGCAGTGGGAGCGATGAAATCCGGGGCGCACGACTACATTATAAAAGGCAATCTGGCAAGGCTTGTCCCTGCCGTGGAGCGGGAACTGCGCGAGGCTGAAGTGCGCCGCGCGCGCAGCCGCGCGGACCGTCTGATTAAAACTACGAACGAACTCCTCAAGCTCTTCCCCGGTAAATATTCAAGAAGGAATTACCTTGAATCTGTGGTGAAAATAATACAGGACTGGAGCGGCTGCCGCTGCATAGGCATCAGGGTAGTGAATGAACGCGGCGAAGTCCCGTATGATTCCTATTGCGGTTTCAACTATGAATTCTGGAAATCGGAAAACTGCCTTTCCGTCGGCATAGACCAGTGTATCTGCACCAGGGTAGTGAACGGAAAACCTGGTCCACAGGACATCCCCGCCATGACAGAGGCCGGCTCATTTAGCTGTAATAACACAATCCGGTTTATTGATGAACTGCCGGAGGATGAAAAGAGGAGGTTCCGGGGCGTGTGCGTTCAGAACGGCTTTAAATCTCTCGCGGTTATCCCGGTCCGTTTTCTTGACAGGACGCTTGCGGCAATTCAGCTTGCTGACGAAAGAGAAGGGCTGGTCCCTCTTAACACCATAGAGGCGCTTGAGACTATGACCCCTCTTATCGGCGAGGCGGTCCACAGGTTCAATGTGGAAGACGAACTTATAAGAAACTACGAGTCCCTGCAGAGAACCAACGAACTGCTGGAAAACATCTTCTCCAACGTCTATGTCCTGATTGCATACATGGACAGGGATTTTAATTTCATCAGGGTAAACAGTAAATACGCTGAAGCGGATGGCAGGAAGCCGGAATTTTTTGCCGGCAAAAACCACTTTGACCTTTATCCGCATGAGGAGAATGAGGCGATTTTCAGAAAGGTGGCGGAGACCGGGGAGCCTTACTTCGTAAGGGCAAAACCCTTCGTACATCCTGAACACCCTGAGCGCGGGATGACCTTCTGGGACTGGAGCCTTAAACCCGTCAAAGACGCTGACGGCAAGACCGCCGGACTGGTGCTCAGCCTGGTTGACGTAACGGAGAATATAACGCTCTACGCGGAGCTGATGCGCGCAGACCACCTCGCCTCAATCGGCAAGTTGGCCGCGGGTGTCGCGCATGAGATAAACAACCCGATAAACGGCATCATCAATTACACCCAGTTGCTGATGAACAAATTCGACGCAGAGAGCAAAGAGCATGACATTGCCTTTAGGATCATAAAGGAAAGCGACCGTATCGCAGGGATTGTAAGGAACCTCCTCTCCTTTGCCCGCGACAACAAAGGAGAAAAAAAACCAGCGCATATCAGTGAAATACTATCTGACTCGCTTGCGCTTGCCGGGACGCAAATGAAAAAAGACGGAATAGAACTCAAGATAAATATCCCGACCGACCTGCCACAGATTGTTGTTCAGCCCCAGCATATAGAACAGGTGTTTCTCAATATCATTCATAATGCCCGCTTCGCCCTGAACAAGAAATATCCGGAGGCTCATGCCGAAGGCAAAACTATTGAGATCACGGCCGAAGCGCTAACGATTGATAACAATCCTTTTGCACGCATAATATTTTACGACCATGGCACAGGAATACCTTCCAATATACTGAATAAAATAATGAATCCTTTTTTTACGACCAAGCCTGACGGCGAGGGCACAGGCCTCGGGCTGAGCATCAGCCACGGCATTATCAGCAACCACGGAGGGAAGCTCACAGTCGACAGCATTGAAGGCAAGTTTACAAAGGTTATAATCGACCTCCCCCTCTGAACACAACTCTTAACTCCATAAAAAACAGTTTACCACGGAGGCACAGAGACACAGAGAAAACAACGGGATGCCGGAGATTTTTGTGTAACAACCGAGGTGAAGGATGCGCCTTAGTCTTTTCTCTTATTTTTCAACTCTGTGCCTCTGTGTCTCCGTGGTAAGGAACTGCCGTTTTTTTTTAACTCTATTTGTAGCTTTTCTGGAGAAAGTGATAAAATCGGGTTGAAATAATACGGATCGGGTTTCAATGAAATTACCGGAAGCAAAAAATCAGTTGCACATCAGAATCAAACCGGGAGAATATCACGCTTCAGAGCAGCGCGTCATTATCTCGACATTATTAGGCTCATGTGTATCCGCGTGTTTATATGACCCGGTGCAAAAGATCGTAGGGATGAACCATTTCCTGCTAAGCAGCAGGCGCTACGCCAGGAATATGCCGTATTATGTTACCGAGGCGGGCAGATACGGCATTCACGCCATGGAAATTCTTATTAATGAAATGCTGAAGCTCGGCGCGAGACGCGAAAATCTTCATGCCAAGGCCTTCGGCGGGGCGTCATTGTTTCAGCCTTCAGGCGGGGCAGGAAATTTCTTTTGCGTAGGAGAAGTAAATATAATGTTTATCAAAGAGTTTTTAGAAACAGAGGGGATCCCGCTGGTGACTTCGGATCTCGGAGGGGACAGGGGCAGGGTCATCCATTTTCACTATGATGATTTTTCCGTGTACGTAAGAAAAATACAGAAGACCGTCAATAATAAACTGGGACTGAAGGAAAAACTGTTCTGGCAAAGGAGCATAGAGATACAGGAGCAGAAAGCCGTTGACCCCGATATCTCGCTTTTTGCCAGCTAAATAGAGCCTGTTTATAAATTGTCTTTTTCTGTCATTCCGGCTTGTCCGGAATCTGCTTTTCAGAAAGATTCCCGACTCGCTTCGCTTGCGGGAATGACAAATTAGCCAGTTTATAAGCAGACACTAAATAATGCAATTATGAAAATCAGGGACACATTACAATTCTCATCCGGCAGCAACATAACAATACTTGGATTCATCCTTATAATTCTTTTATGGATATTTGAGGCCGCACTCCACTCCTTCATATTCCGGGAAGGCGCCTTTTTGGAACAACTGTTAGCTCCTGACATGCATGAGGTATGGATGCGTCTGTTAATCTCTTCCCTTTTAGCAGGTTTTATTGTTTATGTGCAAATAGCCTTTAACAGGCAACTAAAGATAAAGAAAGATCTGCTGGCAGAGATTAAAAAAACAAACGATGAGAGGGCAAAGACAGGATCAATTATCGCAAGCGTGGGAGACGGGTTATGTTTAATGGATTCGAATTGCAGGATCACATACCAGAACAAAATTCATGAAGATCTCTTCGGGAAGCAAATCGGCAATTACTGTTATAAGCTGTATAAGGGTGAGCCGGCCTGTAAAGAATGCCCCGTTTACGAGACCTTCAATGACGGCTATATCCACACAACGATAAGAACGATAACTATTGAAGCAGAAAAGATGTACTTTGAAATTACATCTTCGCCAATGAAAAATGCGGCAGGAGAGATAATTGCGGCCATCGAGATAGTCAGGAATGTAACAGAGCGTAAATGGGCTGAGGAAGCCATTATTGCAAGCGAGATGCGGTTCCGTGCAACCTTCGCTGAGGCGGCTATCGGAATGGCCCTTGTTAACATGGATGGCTGCCCCTTAGTAAGCAATTCCGCCCTGCAAAACATGCTGGGGTACAGTTGGAAGGAGCTTTGCAATATGGTTTTGAAGGAGCTTACCCATCCGGATGACGCAAATGCAGACATGGGCCTTTACGAGGAATTAATGGCCGGCAAGCGCAACTCCTACCAGATAGAAAAACGTTACATCCGCAAGGACAGACAACTGCTCTGGGGGCATCTGACCATCTCTTTAGTCCGTGATTCAGAAGGCAAGCCTCAGTTTGCCGTAGCCATGATTGAAGATATCTCCGGGCGTAAAAAAATGGAGGGCCTGCTCATAGAGATTGAGGAAAAGGAACGCCAGCGTATAGGGCAGGATCTGCACGACGGGCTGGGACAGCTCCTTACAGGCATTGCCTTTAAACTCAGAGGGCTGGGACGCAAGCTTGAGAGAAACTCTTCTGCGGGGGTTGTGGATGCCGCAGAGATTTCAGTGCTCGTAGACGACGCCAAGGTGCTGGTGGGCCAGATCGCAAAAGGGCTTTCTCCTGTTGAAACGGAGCATGACGGATTTATCAGCGCGCTTGAACAGTTGGCTGTTAGTACTAATAAAATGTTCGGCATAGATTGCGTCTTCATCTGCGACAGCCCGGTCTCAATACAGAACAAAACTGCGGTCACACAATTATACCGTATTGCCCAGGAGGCTGTGACTAATGCGGCCAAACACGGTAAGCCGGAACACATCTCCATTTCCCTTTCGGAAGAAAACGGCAAGGTCTCAATGACGATAAAAGATGACGGCGCGGGGATCCCTGATATGTCGGGAAAACAAGACGGCATGGGATTAAAAATAATGAAATACCGCGCCAACCTCATAAACGCCTCGCTTGAAATTAAGCGGGATGTCCAAGGCGGCACAATCGTAAAGTGTCTCTTGTCCGAATAGAAAGCTATCAGCCGCGCAATTTCGTTATCGAATACCTGACGAGTTCCGAAAGATATGCGGCGCCGACCCTTAGGACCTCTTCGTCAAAATCAAACCTCGGGCTGTGGGACGGGACATGCTCATTTCCTTTTATCGCGCCTCCGAACCTGACGAAACAGCCTGGCACTTTTTGCAGGTAATACGCAAAGTCTTCGCCGCCGAGAGTTGGAAAGGGGATGGCGATCATGTTTTTCTTCCCGACAACCTCCTCAGCCACATGCCATGCAAATTCATACGCCCTCTCCTCGTTTATCACCGGAGGATAACCGGGCTTGAGCACGACCTGTATCTCCGCGTCATGAAGGGATGAAAAAGAGGATGCCATTCTCTTGACCTTATCGATCACCAGCGTCCTTATTGACTCATCCGTTGTCCTTATAGTGCCTTTCAAGACCGCCTTTTCCGCAATCGCGTTATGCACAGTTCCTGCCTTGACATACCCGACCGTTATCACCGCGGGATGAAGCGGGTCTATTTCCCTTGAGATGATCGTCTGTAAATTCATCACGAGCTGGCTTGCAATTATAACTGCGTCAACGGCTTCATGGGGCCTTGCGGCATGTCCGCCCTTGCCGGTGATCTTTATTTCAAAACCGTCGGTGAATGATGTATGCAATCCTGTCTTTATTCCAATCTCGCCCGCGTGATGGTGTGTCTCGATATGTCCTCCGAAGATCATATCTACTCCTTCAAGTACACCCTCTTCTATCATGGGCTTGGCGCCGCCTTCGTTCTCCTCGGCAGGCTGAAAAATGAAAACAACATTTCCGTCTGGAAGACTTTCCTTTAACACCGCAGCCGCGCCTAATAAAATGGCAACATGCCCGTCATGCCCGCATGCGTGCATAATGCCGGGGACTTGTGAAGAAAATTGAAGGCCTGTTTCCTCAAACACGGGCAGGGCATCCATGTCAGCCCGCAGCGCGACAGTCGGCGCGTTTTCATTAATTGTTAATCTCGCGACTATTCCCGTCTGCGCAACGCCTGTTTTACAGGGGATACCGAGCTTCTTCAGGCAGCCGGCAATAAGCTCAGCGGTCTTTTCTTCCTTAAATCCTAATTCAGGGGAGCGGTGTATCTCTCTCCTTATACTTTTCATCCACTTAAAAAGCTCATCGCTGACTATTTTCTTAATCCTGCTCATTTGAAATACCTCTTAGCTAACACAAACCGTTAAAAAATTTTCTATAAAATCTCCCCTACCCCTCTTTGCCAAAGAGGGGAATAAATTCCCCCTTTGAAAAAGGGGGATGCTGGGGGATTGTTTATTTATCTCTAACATCCCTCACTCCATGAAGCTTCACGATCTTATTCTTTGAACTCTCCCCTGAGATTATCTCAACGTCTTTTTTGGCAATCCCGTATTCCTTCGCAAGAAGATTTATAAGCTCCTTGTTTGCCTTGCCTTCAACGGGCGGCGCAGTCAATTTGACCTTTAATGCGTCTCCGTACGGGCCGACTATTCCCGCGCGGGACGAGCGCGGCTCCACCTTGATCTTCAAGGTCAACTCATGTTTTTCTGCTTTTGCTTTATGCATATTTCATCTCCCCCTTTGTAAAAGGGGGATACTGGGGGATTGTTTTTTTGAAAAATCTCCCCTTGCCCCTCTTTGCCAAAGAGGGGTATTAAATCCTGCTACGCTGCAAACACTACATCCATCTTTATCATGTCTCTTTCATGAGAATAGCTGCCTACCGCGAGAAGCTCGCCTTTAAGCGATCTTATCCTTATGCCCTCTGCTTGTTTATAGTCATCCGAAAGAGACAACACCTTGACCGGATTTCCGTGCGCAACACCCATAGCCATTGTCTCGTTTATCGTCAATCCGGGCATCCATGACAGGGCTTTATCCATGGTGTAAACACCCTTGCCTGAGGGGCCATCCATATTTATGTCTTTCAACTCTTCAATTGTCAGACTGTCTTCAACCCTGAACGGGCCGACTGCCGTGCGTTCCAGTCCAAAGAGGTGCGCGCCCGCGCCAAGCTTTATGCCCATATCATGACACAGCGTCCTGACGTATGTGCCCTTTGAGCAGCGTGTGATGAATGTAACATAAGGCAGATCGATATCCAGAAGCTCAATGTCGTAAATATTGACCTCTCTAAGTTTGCGCTCGATCTCAATGCCTTTGCGGGCCAGTTTATAAAGCGGCTCGCCCTCATGTTTTAACGCGGAATACATTGGGGGCTGCTGGAGTATCTTACCCTGAAAAGATTTCAGGGCCGCCTCAATAGCTCTCTCTTCGATATCGATCTTATCTGAGCTGGAGATGACCTTGCCGTACGCGTCCTGCGTGTCCGTTGTCTCGCCTAATTTCATTACAGCCCTGTATTCCTTGTCCAGCGAGGAAAAATAATTGGCAAGCCTCGTCGCCCTGTTGATGCAGATGAGCAGAAGACCGGTAGCCATCGGGTCGAGGGTCCCGGTGTGGCCGACCCTTTTTTCTTTTAAGGTCTTTCTTACTTTCATGACCGCGTCATGAGAGGTAATGTCTTTGGGCTTATTGAGACTGATAATCAGGTCCATGGTTTTTTAATGACGGCGTTAAGGTTTCCTGTGTTTCAGAAGTTTCTGATGCTCTGACTGAAGTGATTTTAACAGATTTAAATCCTTTTTCAATTCCGCCTCTTTGATCTTCCGCTGTAATTCCTGCAACAATATCTTCCGCCTGTTTTCCTTTATCCTTGTAACGCAATCGTCGATCGTCTTCTCCGGGTCCTCGAAATGGTCTTCCAGTGATATCTCCGTGAGAAAATTTTTCTCTGCCTCGTCACACTGTGAATACAGCCCTTTGAAATCCGTTGACCCCTCTTTAATTCTTTTAAACACCGACCTCGACATGATGTCCTTGAAATCCTCTTCAGAAAGGACATTTGAGACCTCTTCAGCCTTCTCCGGCAATTGCAGAAGCAGTTTTATCAAGGTCACTTCTTCTACGGGTTTTGGTCCTGAATGAGACAGAGAGGCAGCGGTTTGTCCTTCAGGCGAAGACTGACTACTGACTTTCTTGAATTCCTCCCTGATAAATATTTCATTTACTCCCAGTTTCTCGGAAAGCATCTTTATATATTGCCCGCGAAGGATGCTGTCCTGGACTTTAGAGATCGTTGTTAATGCCTCGCGCGCTATCAGGCGTTTATCGCCTTTCTGCCGCATGAAGAAGTCAACTATCGATAACGGGTTGTCGAGCAGCTCCTGAAACGCTTCTTTGCCTTTCTTCCTCAGGAAGCTGTCCGGGTCTTCTTTGTCCGGGAAAGAAAGCACCCTGACATTCAGTCCCGCTTCCAAAAGAATATTGGCAGCGTTCCTGACCGCCTTTCTCCCGGCCTCGTCACTGTCAAAGACAAGGAGCACGTCTTCTGTAAATCTCTTTATTAATTTTCCGTGTTCCAGCGTAAATGCCGTGCCCAGCGGCGCGACCGCGTTTGAAAAGCCGAACATGTGCGTGGTGATGACATCAAGATAGCCTTCCATAAACAGGACACGTCCCGTTTCCTTTATCGCGTCTTTTGCGCGGTGTATCCCGTAGAGTACGCGCCGTTTGTTAAAAATAATTGTCTCAGGTGAATTTAGATACTTCGGCTCATCTCCATTGATGGACCTGCCGCCGAATGCGATAACATCGCCCTTTAAGTCATAAATGGGAAACATTATCCTGTCCCTGAACGTATCATAAAAACCCTTTGTGCCCTGTGTGACGAGCCCGGCCTTTTTTATTATTTCCGGCTTGTAGCCTTTGCGCGAAAGATACTTAATAAGGGCGTCCCAGGTCTTGGGCGCGTATCCGAGCGAAAAGACATTCTGGGCGTTTTCTTCGATCCCGCGCTTGTTTAGGTATGCCTTTGCCTTGTCACTTTTTGAAAGGTAGTGCTGAAAAAAAACAGCGGCGTCCTTATGCAGGTTGAGCAGGACCTCTTTTTCCCCGCTTTGGACCGTGTCCTTTTGATAAGTCTTGAGAGTAACTCCTGCTTTTTTGGCCAAAACAGCGACAGCCTCCGGGAAGGAAAGGCCCTCATATTTAACAAGGAAGGAGAAGATGTCGCCGCCGCTGCCGCAGCCGAAGCAATGATATATCTGTTTTGCGGGATTGACGGTAAAAGACGGGGTCTTCTCTGTGTGAAAAGGGCAAAGCCCCTTCCAGTTCTGCCCGGCCTGCTTCAGGCGCACATATTCGGATATGACGTCAACGATATCAAGCCTGTTTTTTATTTCTTCAAGGGTGCTGTCGGAAGGCATGAATAAATGATACAGGATGCCGGATGAAGGATACAAGCCCTCTTGTTTTAACCATTTTTCCCCGCCTACAGATATTGAATGTTTCAGCCGATAAATATATGAGGTAAATCTTAAAAACGGATATGGAATGATGGAAGGGAGATACGGTTTGCTTACCCTGCTTTTAAAAACTATTGCTCAAAAAGATAATTTATGCATCCAGTGCGACGGCACCTTGAAGGATTTAATCAGCCTGATGAATATCAACAAGAAAGGCGTGGTTGTCATCCTGAATGAAAATAAGGCTGTCGGCATTTTAACTGAACGCGACGTAGTCGAGATCCTGTACAACGGGGTTGACATGAACTCAAGGATAGACTGCCACTCAAAGCGGCCTCTCGTTGTGACCAAAGGGGACAGGACCATCGGTTACGCACTTAATTTAACTTTAGAGAATAATATCAGAAGGGTGATAGTGGCGGACGATGAAAATAATTTTCTCGGCATTGTGACCCAGCAGGATTTACTGAAATATCTTGAAGAGGATTTTTACCGGTTGACGATCAAGGTCAAACACATCCTGAAAAAGACCGGGGGCCTGATAAGCGTCTCTCCCGACACCGGCTTAAATATAGTGCTGCAACAGATGGTCCGGCACAAGATCAGCGCCATTCCCGTAATTAAAGACAATAAGGCTCTGGGAATCGTGACAGAAAAGGACATCCTGAAGCTGACTTGTGAAAATGTTTCGCTTAAAGACCATGTGGAAAAATACATGTCCTCGCCGGTTGAGACCGTCAATCTTGACACGCCCCTTGCTGAAATAGTGGAAGTCATGAATTATGAGGGCATCAGGAGGGTGGTGGTGGTTGATAAGGAAGGAGACGCCGTTAATATTGTGACCATCAGGGACGTAATGGAGAACCTCGAAGGCGATTACAACAGATTTATCGAGGGAAAACTCAAGACGGCAAGAGAAATTTTAAACCTGCTGCCTGAAATGCTTATTGAAGTGGTTGATGTGGGAAGCGAGCATCTCGTGATCTGGGCCAATGACAAGGTCATCGGTAAATTCGGCAAGGAGATCCTGGATAAGCCGGTCACTAATTTCATCCCTAAAGAAAACTGGGAAAGGATCTCCGCGACTTTAAATAAGCTGCATAAGATCGAGCGTATTAAATTCAAAAAAGAGGACAGGATATTTGAGCTTTCCGGGTTCATGCTGAAAACATTCGGAGATAACGAGCAGGGGAGATATCAGCTTATTATGAGGGACATTACAGAAGACATTAAATTGTCTACTGTCGATCCTCTTACAAATATTTACAACAGGAGATTCATCAACGGATTTTTAATGAAAGAGATAGAGCGCTGCAAAAGGACCAACAGCCATTTCTCCATCGTCATATCCGACATAGACGATTTCAAGATCATAAACGACACCTACGGGCATTTAGCGGGAGACCTTGCGCTAAAAGCCGTATCGCAGATTATAGTAGACACCGTGAGGACCCTGGATGTAGTGGGGAGATACGGAGGGGACGAATTCATGATAATTCTCCCTGAAACGTCAGGTGACATAGCCTCTTATGTTATTGACAGGCTGAGGTGCAAGATCGAAAACCTGGAAATATCTCTTCCTAAAGGGTTAACAGCGAAAATAACGTGCAGCTTCGGCATTGCGACTTTCCCGGATGACGGGACCGGATCGGATGACCTGCTGGTAACAGCCGATGAAAGATTATATAAGGCAAAAAGCATGGGAAAGAACAAGATCGTCTGCGTGTAAAAACGGTGACGCATAACGAGTGACCTACCTGCCAATATAACACATAACCCAAAGACCGCAGACTTTTCCGGCTGTCTTTGATAAACTCTTTCTTCAAATGTCCATGAGAACAGTTAAAAGCTACCTCGCCCTCTGCAGGGTCAGCAATCTTCCAACTGTCTGGACGAATGTGCTGGCAGGTGTTGTTCTGTCGGGCGCGCCTTTTTCACTGCCTCACTTTATCACCCTGACGCTTTCTCTTTCTTTCTTTTATTCCGGCGGCATGTGCCTGAATGATATTTTAGACGCTAAAACAGACATGGGCAAAAAACCTTTCCGTCCCATTCCCTCTCAAAAAATATCGATAAATAGCGCTGTCCTGTTTACCATCGCACTTTTTACAATCGCATTATTGCTTCTCGTTTTCGTTCCTCACCGTGAGGCAGTCTATGCGGGCCTGCTGCTTCTCACATTTATTCTCATCTACGATAAGTTCCATAAAGGTCATCCATTAAGTGTGATACTCATGGCGGCGTGCAGATCAATGGTCTTTGTGGTTGCCTCAATCGCAGTTGCGGGGACGGTCGGGAAGCTTGCTGCGATAGCAGGGGCGCTCCAGTTTATTTATGTGCTTGCGATCAGCATTGTCGCTCGATATGAAAATAAAGGGGGGATGGGGGGATATTCATTTCCCGTTATCCCGGTTATGCTTGCCTGTATCTCACTGCTGGACGGGGTTGTGATGGCTGTTCTTATTTCGCCTGCATGGCTGACAGCGGGAATTACCGGGACAACCCTAACAATGCTGGGGCAGAAATATATCAGAGGAGATTGACCCGAAATTAGATCTTTCTCTGTGTTCTCTGTGGTGAATTTCAATCCCGAAATTGATTTTATAAAGTTATAACGTTTATACTTTTATATCGCATGATTTCAATCGTGGTCCCCACATACAATGCCGCACGGTTTATGCCTGACCTCCTTGGTTCTATTTTCAGAAACAAAGTCGACGATATGGAAGTGATCATCGTTGATGACTGCTCAAAGGACGATACTGTAAAGATCGCGAAGAACTTTCCCTTGAAAGTTATCGAACTGGGAAAGAACGGAGGGCCTGCCAAGGCGAGAAATATCGGGGTGGCGGAAGCCAAAGGCGATATAATATTTTTTCTTGATTCAGACGTGATCGTGCTGGACGGGGCCATTAAGGAAGTCAAAGATTATTTCGACAAGAACCCCACTGAGAAATGCATTATAGGCGTGTGCGCCACCGAGCCGCTGAACAAGGGGTTTGTCCCGAGATACATGGCGATGTTTGAATATATTCATCTCATCGGAACGCCTGAAAACAAGGTGAGCGTATTCGCTCCAAGATGCGGCGCGATCAAAAAAGATTTTTTCCAGAAAATCGGCGGATACAATGAATCATACAAGGGAGCTGATGTAGAAGACTTTGAACTGGCAAGAAGGATAAATAGAACAGACCCCATTATCTTAGTCCGGAACGTCATGGTGAAGCATCAATTTGCCGGCTTCAGACAGGCGGTGAGGAATTATTTCAAACGCGCGGTGATGTGGGTGCATCTGTTCTTTAAAGAAAGGAAGCTTGACAACGCAGGGCCTACTTCGCCTGGAAACGGGATTGCTGCAATATGCTCATTTCTCAGTTTCCTGACCCTGTTTTTCATTCCATTTATTAATGAGGCCAAGCTTGTCTTTTTTATACTTTTTCACGCCTTTGTTTTTGCAAATCTCAAATGGTGGAATTTTATGCGGAAAGAGGCAGGTCTGTTGTTTGCCTTGAGGGCGCTCTTTTTAAATTATTTCCTGGGAATTGATATTATGATAGCGGCGATATACGCTGTAATAAGTTATCCATTATCTAAAAAGGAGATACTGCCGAGTTGAACCACAGAGACACGGAGGCACAGAGTCAAGAATATATATTTTTTGCTTTTTTAGCTTGCATTTTTTCTCTGTGTCTCAGTGCCTCAGTGGTTATAAAAAACTATGAATAAAAATTTAGTCGTCTTGGCTTACGCAAATGCAAGTCCGTTCCCCTATCACGCGTGGACGCCTCTTGCGATCCTTTCCCTCGGCGCTTACCTTGAAAAGCAAGGTATAGAAGTTGAATACTTTGACGAAAGGATCCACAAAATAGAAAGGTTTAAAGAACTCGTTGCAAGAAAACCCCTCCTGATCGGGCTTTCCACCATGACCTGTTTTCAGATCAAGAATACCCTGCGGCTTTCAAAGCTCGCGCGAAAAATCGCCCCTGAAATTCCCCTTGTTTGGGGAGGGACGCATCCCTCCATGATGGCGGAGCAGACACTTGAATCCGAACTTGTCGACTTTGTGGTAAAGGGTGAGGGCGAGCAGACGCTGCTTGAATTAGTGCGCGCATTGCAGGAAGGAAAGAAGGATTTCAGCAGCATTGACGGCCTCGGCTGGAAGGGCAACGGGAAGAACACTTTGAACAAAGACAGGGAGTTTCTCGATATAGAAACCTTACCGTTCCCCTATGACGGCAAAGGCAAGGACATACTGCTTGAATACCTCAGAAGGTCTTCTGATACACTGGAGAACATCGGCTATGAATCGTCAAGGGGATGCCCGCACAAATGCGGGTTCTGCTACAACGTTTATTTCCATAAAAATGTTTGCAGGGTAAAAAGTGTTGATAAGGTCAGGGATGAACTTATGAAACTGAAGGCCCTCGGCGTCAACAAATTAACATTCTATGACGATACATTTCTCGCGGGCAAAAAGGACATGATGCTGAACATCCTCGACCTGCTGAGAGAAAACAATTTTAAATGGATAGCCAATGTAAGGATAAACACTTTCAGCCCTGAGCTGCTGAAAAAGTTTGAAGACAGCGGATGCGTGTACCTGTTCTTTGGAGTGGAGTCCCCGGATGATGACGTTCTGAAATACATCAGAAAAGGGCAGAACAGGCGGATGATCGACGAGGGGATTGCCACAGTGTCAAAGGGAAATATCAAGACCCTCTACTCGCTGATAATCGGTCTTCCCAACCAGACTGACGAACAGCTTGAACGGACTTTAGATTTTGCGGATGAGATCAGAAGGAGGCATCCCGGAGCGGAGGTCCCCATTCAGCCGTATGTGCCGCTGCCCGGAACTCTTCTATATGAAGAGGCATTGAAAGCGGGGTTTAAACCGCCGACAAGCCTTGAGGGCTGGAAGAACTTTACAAACGATGAAATAAGAAATCCCTGGATAAAAAATCCAAAGCTGCTTAACGCCATCTACATAAATACCTTTCTCGCCTTCCGCTACGACAGGTTCCTCAGGAACTTCTGGAGCCGCCTGGTGTTCGGGCCGCTGCATTCATTGTCCCTCTGGAGATGGAAGAACAGGAACTACAAGTTCTTCTTTGAACTCTATCTGTACCTCACATACAAACGCCTCGGACGGTTCTTTATCTTTATTGAGAAGATGATAAAGTAGGGGACAATCGACAAGTTAAACGACTTTTAAGTAAATTACTCTATCGTTTTCTTCTCCGTCGTTTTGGTCTTGGAGGTGGTGTCTGGTTTATTCGACGGTCTATTTCAAGAAGTGTTTGTCTTGCATTCCAAACATCTAATTCTAAGAGGCGTTCAAATAAGTCTAAGCCTTTTTCTCTGTAACCATCCAGCCGTTGTAAAGTTAAAGCTATATTTATCAGATTTTCCGTACAGATTGTAAAACGGTGACTGATGTTTGATAGTTCCTTTCCAAGCTGAGTTACAAACGCATTACATACACGATAGATACGGTCAGGATCAGTTGTTAATAAATCTTCAAGATGTTCAATTAAATAGCATGATCTTTCATTAGTTAAGATTTTTGGATACTCACAAACTTTATCCAGTATTTTCCACGTATATTCATCAGGGAAGAATGACTTTGCTGAGGCAAACACCTTCGATGTTGCTTTCTGGACTGCTTCATTAGAATCAGAAATAAGCTCTAATAATATTTCCGTCGCCATGATTCTGTACTGTGGTTCTGACCACAATTCTGAAGCTGAGAATGCAAGCCCTATACGCATATTTTTCATTTTTTGAAATTCGGCAGATCGTCCTTTTTGAATTGAGATTACTTCTCTCTTCACCCAATCTATTTCGGAAAACCACGCATGGCGTAGCAATAAAATCTCAGCAAAAGCTTGTGCTCCCTGCTTCCAGTCACTATCGCGTAAACTGAATAGCCAATTTGAGACTAACGAATCATCTACCCATGATTGAACGCGGGCAATTAAAGTGACGCCGTCATCGCTTTTCATTACATCGGGGAATTTAGAGAACAAAGAATCAAGGAATTTTTCAGATCGAATTTTATCACCGAGATTTAAATTTGGTAAATAATGAGTTAATGTTTTCCACACTTCAGGATTTTCTTTACGCTGCACATGTTTTTCCAGAAGTGACAACCAGCCATCAATGTCCGGGGAGTCTTTCCATA
Source organism: Nitrospirota bacterium (assembly GCA_016213945.1). GTDB lineage: Bacteria > Nitrospirota > Thermodesulfovibrionia > UBA6902 > UBA6902 > SURF-23. The sequence goes on from JACQZF010000006.1 coordinate 172,922, forward strand.
AATAAGCTTTCGTAAGTGTATCGAGGATGGGGTAGTTCCCATGTGGAACCACAATCATTCTATGTGATTGCCAAAGTACACTGGCAACATCATTGGCCTTTTTATTTTCTTTTTCATTCGTATCTTCTTGTTTTTCTACGGTGACTGATTTTAACCAACTTTCAAATAACTGAAAGAGGTCTACTGGCAATTCGTGATCCGAATCTAACCTTTCTCCAACTGCTCTTGCAGCATAATGACGGAAGTCCTCGCCTTCAAAACCAGCGTTATTAAGTTTTTGAATCAATTCAAACAACGTTTGAAATGGTAATTCTGATTTACTTAATCCTTCTAAAGCATGCCCTACTGTAATTTCGTTTCTTTTTGGTTGCATGCGAAATATTAACCCAACTACTCTCTCCGGCTGTTCTTTTGCTAATTCGCCCAAAACCCTTGAAGCTTGAATAGTGCCGCCTTTCTCTCTAAATCTTGGATGATCCCAACCAGTGGCGTCTGTTAATTCATTAAACAACTTCAACAGTTCTTCATCCTGAGCCTTTGCCATTTGTTGAGCGGACATTTGGCTATCAACTGAATGCATACCGCTAAAACATACATCTTTATCACTGAGATGAGGAAATGCACGTTTTTCTTCTTCTAATAATCGCTTTGTTCTTTTACTCATGTATTCAGAGGGAAAAGCTCTTAATAGTCTAAGCCTATGCTCGCGGTTATACCTAATTCGGTCAAGACGTATATTAGGAGATTCTTCATGCCAAGAGTCCTTGTACATATTGAATTGAGAGATTGCAATTTCGAGTTCCTGAGTTCTTTTCTTATCAAGTTTGGGTACCACAAGTTTAATAAGATCAATCGTGTCTGAATGACAGTCCTGATAACTTCCGAGGATTAAGCGTCTTTCATCTTCCATTAGGAATTCATAAACTTTTGCTGGATAAGAGGCTACAATTTTTCTCAAACCTCTTGCCAGCAGCCGCTGCACAACCAAGAAATCTTCAACTTTGAGTTTTTCGTAAAAAGCCCAAAAATTATCTGCATCTTTTTCTGCAAGATTTTTTACAGCGCTTTCAACAGAATATACTATTGGATATTCTCTAACACTATCTAAATCGCCTTCTAAATTTGTTGCTAAACAATGGTCGTCGCGATAGCCGATGCGAATATGATGTGGTTCATAAGCGATGAAGCTGAGAACTTTTGTAAACCATAGCCAAACAGATTCAAGAAAAGCTTTTGGGGCAGCTTCAGCAACTGCAGGTAAATTATATAACCCCTCGCGTGATTCTAAAAGTTGTTTGTAGGGCTGTAGGTTATCATGTTTTATTTGATAGAGAATTTTTTGTTCATCAGTTTCATCTACTGGTAAATGTGGCAGTTCTTTTGATGCCTCCTCCTTAGCTTTCTCAAGGCTATGATCAAAATAAGCTCTCACTAATTGAGGGGCAAGTTCAGGCGCGTTTGCAGAAATAAGTGTTGAAAGAGAATCGATATAATAATCATCCACATCAGTTCGGCCTATCATCCGACAAGCCATGCTCAGTGCTTTTTCATCCCAATCTTTCATGTCATCCAATACCCTCAGACTTAGATAATCTTTTTCCGGATTAATTAGCCAGTATCTTTCAATCATCTCCAATATTTTCTCTCTGTCGTAATTCAATGCGCTTTTTAAAATAAAAAGAACATCGATAGCCTGATTAGGTGGGAGTGACATAAACATCGGGATATGCGTGTCCATAAGACGATGAAACCATCCATGGCTTTCAGTCATGCAAGACAATATTCTCCGTCTGTATTGAGGTTGTATAAGATATGGCAGAAGCCAATTAGCTTCAAAATCTTGAGGATCAGGAATCTGCCCAAGGAACTCAATTAATAATATTTTTAAATGAAATTTCAGATCGTCATGGTTCCAGAGTGCACCAAATTCTTTTCTATAGCTTGATTGATCTACGACACGCAGGTAATTTAAAGCATTCCAAAGTTGCGGACGAACAAATAAACCATTTTGTCTTTTTAAGACATAATTGGATAGAGACCCTTCTACCCTTACAAATGCACGTGAGCGAGCATATTCAAAAAGAGTCTGATGTCTAAACCCAACCCTTTGCCTGTCTGATTCAATCGTTAAAATTTCCTGGGCTTCAAGATATTTAATATGCGGTAAATAATCCTGATACATGGCAGAAGGCAACCATAATTCCTCCCTCTCCCCCATTGTGGTAGCCATGCTATCAAGCAAATCTACATAGTCCTTTCCGGCTTTCAGAACTTTTTCTTCCCACAACTTCTCCAACATAGCGTAATAAGAATGGAATATTTCAGTTGTACTGCTCCCCTGACAGATATCAATAAATATTTTCAAGTATTGCGGGATACGAAGTAATTCCAGAAAGTCTGCAGACCAACCCGCGGTTTGTATCCCTTTCTCTTGTATGAGTGCAGACACTCTGTCAATAGATGGGGATTCCAAAAGTATATTATCAGCTTCTATGTTTCTAAGGCGGGGATCGTGTTGATGTTCAAAAGAACGACATGATGCAACTATATGAACATTAGGTAATCCTGATAAATCATGTATCAAATCAAGCAGAACGTTAAGACGCCCTGAATGCAGATCAACCATATCTGCAAGCGCATCAAGCTGATCAACAATGAGTACAACGGGTTCCAGCTTCGATAAGCCCTCAATGCAATAACGGGAGGCAGCAGGCAAATGAAAAGTCTTCATTAATTGTTCAGATGTCCCGATATCGGCAGGTAAAAGATCTGCTTTAATCGCCATCAATGCTATGTTATTAACTACAAATTCATGGGCAAGTCGCGACAGTAATGCAGACTTGCCACTTCCGGGCGGACCTAAAAGAAGTGTGATGCTATTTAGTTCAGATCTTATCTTTTCTCTGATCTGATTTAATTCATCTCTCTCTAACCACCGTCCATCTGATAAAGTAGATGGCCAGTTTAAAAGAGAATCTGATGCTTTGAATAATGCTTTTTTGATATTGTCAAAAGTGATGTTGATGGTAATTAGATCTGGTTTTTGAAGTGAACTGATGGCTAATTGATTGATCTCCTGAATAGATTTCGAAAAGTTTCCTAAAACCTGCTCATCTCCGCCAATTGCGGCAAGCAGCAGATGTAAAGTTTCCGAATTGTCTAAGCCGTCTCGAAAATCTACCCATGTATTTCTTCTAAGAAAGCGCGACAAACTGCTCGAGCTTGCTCCAGGTAAGAGAACAGGTATTACAGGGAAATTGTCTTCATTAATTTGACGGTTTAAAGCAATATCAATTTCAGCCCTTTGATATCTACCTATTCCATGAGAGCCTATAAAAACAGCACAGCATTTAGAGCTGTTAAAAGCTGATTCAATTTTTTCAAGTGATGAACGCCCTGGCAATAGATGCCATTTATCTAAAAATGAGTTTATCCCTTTGTCCTGCAAAAGACGTTCAATAGTTTTTACTATTGGTTTGTCCTTATCGTTGTGGCATAAAAATACGTCAAAAAGGAGCGTCATTTTTCTCATCAAAATTTATTAGATATTATGAAGAGCATTATTAATCCTTTTTTCATTTCTAACCAAGCCCCAATTTTTATTCTGAATATCATAAGCAAGATAATGGGATGTTTTCAAGTTCAACAACCTAATACTCTAAGAAAAGTTCTCTTGAATGGAGGTGCAACAAACTGCTCGTGTAGAAACTTTTGCTATAGCTTATTTGATATTTTCTTGTTGCTAATCTATGATGAATACATAGGCCGCATTAAAGGAGGGCAAAAGATGTTTGACAGGATAACGTTTGATTCTCAGATCATGGGGGGCAGGGCTTGTATCAGGGGAATGAGAATTCCAGTCTCTGTGATTGTTGGACAAATCGCACATGGTGCCAGGGTTGAAGAAATTCTCTCCGACTATCCCGACCTTGAGCCGGAAGATATCCAGCAGGCGCTTGAATACGCTGCCTGGCTTACCCAGGAAGAAGTTACCACGGGATAACCAGACCTTTATGAAATTCCTTGCTGATATGGGCGTGTCAATGAGGGTTGTTGAAGAGTTGAGGTCCTGTGGGCATGATGTAGTACATCTTCGCGAAGAAGGCTTGCATAAACTCCCTGACAAAGATATTTTCAAAAAGGCTACCCATGAGAACCGTATTATTCTCACTTTCGATTTAGACTTTGGAGAAATTATCGCTTTTTCTGAAAAGGCGACTGTTAGTGTAATTGTTTTCCGTCTCCGCAATACACGCACACCTTTCGTGATAGAACGTCTCAACCAGGTTTTAGCAGGGACAGTTGCTTCCCTCGAAGAAGGATGCATTGTAACTGTTGAAGATGCAAGATATCGCATACGTAAATTACCAATATCATAATTTCCCATATTTGCCTTTCGCCTCAAGCTTGATAACCCGCAAGTTCTCAGTTGTATCGATACCCGATTCCCTATTATTTCATTGTTGTAATATAATCACTTATGTCCAAGATTGCTGTTCTCCCTGAGATATTAATCAACAAGATCGCTGCAGGCGAAGTCATCGAACGGCCCGCCTCGGTTATCAGGGAATTAATTGATAATTCCATTGACGCCGGCGCGACACAGATAAATATTGAGGTCCTGCACGGAGGGAAAAAACTCATCAAGGTTTCAGACAATGGCTCCGGCATGGAAAAGGATGACGCACTGCTCTGCTTTGAGAGACACGCGACAAGCAAGATCAAATCGGAAGACGACCTTTTCGATATATCCACTCTCGGTTTCAGGGGCGAGGCATTGCCTGCCATTGCGTCAGTCTCGAAAATAACGCTTCTGACATCCACTGCAGATTCTGGGTCGGGAATAAAAATAGAGATCGGCGCAAGCCAGAAAAAAGAAATAACAGACGCGCCTCCTTCGCGGGGTACGACAATTGAGATAAGGGACATTTTCTACAACACCCCGGCGCGGAGAAAATTCCTTAAGAGCACGACCACCGAACTTTCCCATATCATCGAGATAGTCACACAGAAGGCGTTTGCGTATCATGAGACAGCTTTTTCTCTCACGCATAACAACAGTGAGATCATGAATGTCCCTGCGGCTGCGGACCTCAGGGAAAGGTTCATTCAACTCTACAATGATGAATTGGCCAATGAATTCCTTGAGACGGGAAAGGACGAAAGAGGGATAAAGGTCTACGGGTTTGTGTCCGCGCCTGATTTCGCGAGGGCCAGGAGGAGCCATCAGTACATATTCGTAAACAAACGTCCCGTGAAAAACCCGACCATCAGCCATGCGGTCTATAATGCGTACACAAACCTGATCGCAAAGGACAGGCATCCCGCGTATTTTCTTTTTCTCGATATTGATCCAAAGAGGGTGGATGTGAACGTGCATCCCGCAAAGCGCGAGGTGAGATTTGAAAGCCCGGATGAGGTCCACAGGATAGTGGGGTCTGCAATTCAGGAAGTCCTGAATCCGCATCACGACAAAGAGATGGGTCAGGTTCCGGCCTCGGACACGGCTTTCAAACCCCGGCAGTATACGGGATATCAATTGCACGATAATACCTTTGTCCGTGAATCTGCATTGGGGATGTTCAACTCATCACAGACGGATTTTTTCACCTCAGGCGTTACACAGGATATCAGGAAGTTTTTTTATCTTGGAGAATGTTTTTTTGCGACAGCTACCAATGACGGGCTGCTGATAATTGATCAACATGCCTCACATGAGAGGATACTGTTTGAAAAGTTCCTGAAGAAAACATCTGTAGAAACAGAAGCCCTCTTCCTTCCCCTGCGGCTGGAACTGCCTCTTAGAGAGTATCACCTTATTATCAAGCATAAGGACTTCCTCCAGGAACTTGGAATTGATATGGACGATTTTGGAGGGAGCAATGTAATTGTAAGGTCATTGCCGAAGGAATTGAACAAGTCAGACATGAAGGGACTTCTCATAGATATAGCTGCCGGCATTATCGAGGAAGAAACAAGCGGGATAAAAGGAGACGTGTCCGGACAAAGCCTTTTAAAAAATATAGCGGCCCGGCTTGCGTGTCATAAATCCGTGAGGGGAAGCGAGCCGCTTAACAATGAGGAATTGACAAGAATGATGTCCGACCTTGATAAGGCAGATGAGCCTGACAGATGCCCGCACGGACGCCCCACGCGAATTCATCTTTCTCTTGATGACCTTAAGAAGATGTTCAAAAGAAAATAACCTGCCACTTTAGATTTGCAAGACAATGATATATGGAAAGGTCTGTCATTCTGGCTTGTCCAGAATCTTTCTTTAAATGAGGATTTCCGACAAGCGGGAATGACGCTTCTTGGAAACACGTATTCTATGATTAAGACCGCCTATTTCCGTTGAAAAGCAAAAGAGAGTTAATTGTCACATCGAAAATCTCTTCATCACCAGCACTGCATTGACCCCGCCGAAACCGAAGGAGTTTGTGACTGCGGCGTTTATCTCTTTCTCGATTGTTGATGTCACATGATTTAGATTGCAGTCTGGATCCGGATCATCGAGATTGATTGTCGGTATGATGATGCCCCTGCTGATTGAGATCGCTGTTATTGCCGCTTCCACAGCCCCGGCAGCGCCAAGCATGTGACCCAGCATGGACTTGCAGGAGCTTACGTAAATATCATTTGCATTCTTGTCGAAAACCTTCTTGATTGCCCGGGCCTCAGCAATATCGCCAAGGGGAGTTGATGTTGCGTGTGCGTTTATATAATCAACTTCATTTACTGAAACCTTTGCGTCTTTCAATGCCTTGCTGATTGCGAGGGCTTCGCCTTCGCTGTCCGGCTGTGTCTGATGAAACGCATCTGAAGACATTCCGTATCCTGACAGCTCCGCGTAAATCCTTGCCCCTCTTTTGAGGGCGCTATCAAGTTCTTCAAGAATAACAACTCCCGCGCCTTCGGCAATGACAAAGCCGTCTCTGTTTTTATCAAAAGGCCTGCTCGCCTTTTCAGGTTCATGGTCCCTTTTTGAAAGCGCGCCTGATGCCGCGTATCCTCCAACCGCAAACCTGCAAAGAGGCGCATCCGAGCCTCCTGCAATAGCAATGTCAACCTCACCATGTTGAATCATGCGGAATGCCTCTCCGATCGCGTTCGTTCCAGATGCGCACGCAGTTGATATTCCCAGCGCAGCGCCTTTTATTCCCAGCTTCATGGAGATGTAAGACGGAGCCATGCTGATCGTTGTCGCAGGCATGAGATAGGGAGAAAAGAGTGACGGGTGACGGGTGACGGGTGACGGGTGGGACTGTTGACTTCTGACAAACGCCTTTTCCAAAGTCGTTATCCCGCCCCTGCTTGAGCCGATGACGATTCCTGCGGAATCGACTTCTGACTTCTGACTTCTGACTTCTGACTTCCCTTTTATCAGTCCCGCGTCTTCCGCTGCCATCATTGCCGCCGCGACTGCGTAATGGATGAAAGGATCAAGCCGCTGAATATCTTTCTTTGAGATATACTTTTCAGGAGAGAAGTCTTTTACTTCCCCGGCGGTCCGGCTCGCCAGGTCAGAGGGATCAAATTTGGTTATGCGGCCTATGCCGGACCTTTTTTGGGTTAAATTGTCCCATGTCGTCTCTATGTCATTGCCAAGCGGCGTCACCACGCCGATACCAGTAATTACAACCCGTCTCATGATGGAATATAGTAACACAAGAGGTTTGCGATTCGGCATTTGAAGCGGCGGTCCCCACGCCCTGCGTTATAGAAAATTTTCACTCTGAGAAGGTATTATAATCCCATGAATCAGGTAACGGATGCGGTATCTCTTTTTAATACAGGCTTCAACTGAGCGCAATCGATATTGGCGGCTTACGGGGTTAAGCTGGGGCTTGATCATGAAACAGCGCTGAAGCTTGGCAACTTTTTCGGGGGCGGCATAGGGAGGATGGGAGATACCTGCGGAGCTGTAACCGGGGCGTTGATGGTCATCGGCCTTAAATACGGCACAGCGGATACGGGGAACAAAGCGTCAAAGGTAAAGGGCTATGACCTTTCAAAAAAATTTATTGATGAATTCAAGGCCCGAAACAGGTCCGTCATTTGCAGGGAGCTTATAGGTTTTGACATAGGGTTAAAAAAGGACTTGGACGCTGACGCGTGGATGATTATCTCTGAACGGTGTCCGAAATATGTAAAAGACGCCGCGGGAATATTGGAGGAGATATTATGAAAAGACTCACTCACATTGACAAAGAAGGCAAAGCCAGGATGGTTGATGTAGGCAATAAGCCTGCGACTCAGAGAGAAGCAGTGGCGGCAGGCGCTGTTTACATGGAAAAGGAAACCCTCCGCCTTATTACAGATAATAAAATCGCAAAGGGTAACGTGTTTGAAACAGCAAGGCTTGCCGGCATTATGGCTGCAAAGAAGGCGCATGAACTTATTCCGCTGTGCCATCCATTAAACATCACTTCTGTCTCTGTTGACTTCACGACAGATAAGAAAAAGAACAAAGTTGACATTGAGGCAAAGGTAAAATGCACGGGGCAGACAGGAGTTGAGATGGAGGCGCTTATCGCGGTCTCGGTTGCGGCCCTCACTATTTATGATATGTGTAAAGCGGTGGACAAGGCCATGGTCATCTCCGGCATTATGCTCATCGAAAAGCGCGGCGGCAAAAGCGGCGAGTGGAAGCGATAATGGCAATTTATGACTTTTCCTTGTTTATCCATTTTCAATACATTCGCAGCCAATTAATTGCCTTAAAAAGACAAGATATTTATAATTCATGATATACAGCACTACTAAAGGTAAGAACTTATATGAAACAACAGTTGAGTAAAGCCATTAACGATTACATGAAATTGCTTAGGAAGCACTATGAGACTAAGATATTAAAGGTTATATTATTCGGTTCAGCCGCAAGGGGGGAATACAGCAAGGAATCTGATGCGGATATCCTCATAGTTGTATCAGACAGCACTGTAAAAATAAAAGATGAAATCAGCATGTCTGCATATGAAATTATGCTCAAGAACAATGTCGTACTTTCTCCTATTGTAATGGACAGTGGCACATATGATTGGTACAAAAAGAACGGTGATCCATTTTATAAGAATATCCAGAGGGACGGGATTGACATTTGGACGAGAAAACAAAAGAGCTTATTAAAGTCCGCTTAGAGAAGGCTGAAGAAGATATTGAGACTGCCGGGGAACTGTTATCGCTCAGAAGATACAGAGCTGTAGTAAATAGAGCTTATTACTCATTGTTCAGCGTTACCACTGCGGTGTTACTCACTAAGAAGCTTGAAAGGTCAAAACACTCTGGAGTTGAAGCGGCATTCAATCAATATTTCGTAAAAAACAAAATCATCGAGGTTGAATACGGAAAGATATTTGATTACGTGAGAAGGAAGAGAGAAGAGAGTGATTATAATGCCAAAATTATCATTGATAAAGAAGCGGCAGAAAAGATCGTGAAGGATTCCAGCAGATTCATAAGGCGAATGAAAAAATATCTGAGAAGTGTTGCAGGCGGATAGGGAACAAGAGCTATGAAGAACTTCCAGTTTAACGCTAAGCAAAATTTAAAAACTTTTTTGGAGGGGTAAATGAAACACGCAAGCAAATACATTTCTCTTTTTCTTATATTCTTGTTTACAGGCATATTACTGAATAGCTGCGCTACCACACCAAAACCTGTCGGAGCACTTAACAAGGTGGAAGTAATAGAAAGATATTTCAAGGATCGAAGCCTTGATGACATTGAAGGTATTTGGGTTAGAGAAGACAACTCTTTCGAAATAGCAGTCTTGAAAAATTCCTTTAACATATTTCCTGGCTATGATTATGTTGGGATAATTACTGATACAAATAACAGAGATTGGGGAGTTGGAGAAACAAAGCTTTTAATCAAAAAAACAAGTAATCAGAACAGATACGTGATATCGTATTTTGATGACGACGCAGCCGCAACTAAATCTCAAAACGAAACTGATCTGATCATGATAGGTGATCATTTAGCCAAGATGTCGTTTGGCAGAACGAATTATGTGCTCATAAAGAATTACCCTCAACCTGAGGCGGTCTGCAGGGTTGGATTTGCATATAGTAAAACCACTCTTCTCTTGAAAGTTGTTTCTCCATATGCCAGCATTGCTGGTCTTTTACCAGGAGATAAACTAAAGGCCATAAATGGAGAGCAGGTATTAACTGGCGAGGATGTTCTTTCAAAGATTGACAAAAAAAGAGCTGGCGATAGTATCAAAGTTGCCGTAGAGAGAAATCAAAAAATAATTGAAGTAGAGGCTGTTTGTAAAGATGGTAACAAGATGCAACAGGGGCTAACAGAGATTTTTATAGCAGAAGGTCAAGGCAAATGGGATGAATGTATTTCAAAATCTTACGATGCTGAACAGGAATGGGGAAAATCATCTAATCTTTCCGGGATCCGCCTCGACTGTGCTGAAAAGAAAAGACTTGAAGACAATCGCATGCCGAACGTATACTCTGCTGAATTAGTTTATGAATACCGTAGAAGAATGATAGCTGAAGCGGTTAACTCGCAAGACGACCTTGAATCAATAAGGAGTGATGTATTAAAAGCACGCTCTTGGTTAGAATCAAATAATTTTAATGCCTTTGCTGATGATCTCAGCAAACAATGGGAAGCCGCGATAAAATCACAAACCTCAAGGCCCGCTCCGATGGGGACTGAATCAAAATCTTTTGGGACAGGGTTTATTGTATCACCTGACGGACTTATACTTACCGCTTATCATGTAGTAGAGAAAGCCAAATCAATCAAAGTAGTTTTGGATGAGCGCTCATTTGAAGCATTTATCCAGCAATCTTCTAAATCTACTGACCTGGCAGTTCTTCGGGTAAGTGCATTAACCCCTAATTATCTCCCTCTTGTCCCAATAAAAACATCAAAGGTAGGTGAACCCATATTTACTATGGGGTTTCCGGTAGAACAAATCTTGGGAAAAGAACCAAAATTTACAGACGGAACAATAAGCGCTTTATCAGGTATACGTGACGAGGCGACATTTTTCCAGATGTCAATCCCTATTCAACCAGGCAATTCAGGCGGCCCAGTAATAAATAATAAAGGTGAAGTAATTGGTATTGTCACCTCATCAGCCGCAGTACTACCATTTTTATCTAATACAGGGACACTACCACAAAATATTAACTGGGCTGTGAAGTCAGATTATGCGATTCCTCTTTTTAGCGCACCCCCAACATTGCAACCATCTCATGATCGTGAAGCTGCAATTGAACGTGTAAGAAATGCTTTATGTGCGATTGAGGCGACTATATCGGAGTAAAAATAGCCCTGCATATTTTGATATATCTGTGGTATCCTATTTGGGAAATTTAGAAAGACCTTGAGAAGTTTTATTGCGATAGAATTATCAGAAGCGGCAATATCAGCCCTGTCGGCGCTTCAGCAGGAACTTAAAAAAAGCGGGGCGGATGTCAGATGGGTCAGGCCTGAGGGCATTCATCTGACACTCAAGTTCCTCGGCAATATTGAGGAAAAAGACGCTGACAGGATTGTAAAAATAATTGAGGGGACCTGCAAGAAATACACGGCATTCAATCTTGAACTCAGAGGAGCAGGCGTTTTCTCTAACATGAAATCCCCGCGCGTTTTATGGATCGGCGTAACCGGCAACGGAGCTTTTATAAAACTTCAGCAGGAAATCGAATATGGGATAGCCTCTCTGGGGTTTGAAAAGGAAGACAGAAGGTTCACTCCTCATCTTACCCTCGGCAGGTTCAGGTCGATGTCAGGAAAAGACGCTCTACTGAATGCAATTGGATCGCATAAAGAAAGCAAATTCTGCGTCATTGAAGTCAGGGCTGTTTATTTAATGAGAAGCGATTTAAGCCCGGCAGGGGCAAAGTATACAAGAGTAGCGGAGATACCACTTGGGAGCCGGTAGTTAGTAGCTGGTAGTTACGGGAAAAAATATAACTACCAGCTACTGGCTGCTGACTACTTGTTAATGGATAGTTAAAACTTGATAAATTAAATACACAAGGAGGAGATATCATGTCAGACAAGGACCGTTCAAAGGCGCTTGAAGTCGCCATTTCACAGATAGAAAAACAGTTCGGCAAGGGCGCAATAATGAGGCTCGGCGCTGGAGGGATAACGGAGATATCCGTCATTCCGTCCGGCTCAATCGGCCTTGACGCTGCGCTTGGGGTCGGCGGGTATCCAAGAGGCAGGGTCATTGAGATTTACGGCCCGGAATCATCGGGCAAGACCACTCTCGCGCTCAACGCGGTGGCGCAGGCGCAGAAGGCAGGCGGCAACGCTGCTTTTATCGACGCCGAACATGCATTGGATGTCGCGTATGCTCAAAAACTCGGCGTCAATATTGACGACCTCCTCATAAGTCAGCCTGATACCGGAGAGCAGGCGCTTGAAGTGACAGAAACACTTGTACGCAGCGGCGCGCTTGATATAATCGTGATAGATTCGGTTGCAGCCCTTGTACCCCGCGCTGAGATCGAGGGAGAGATGGGTGACAGCCTGCCGGGGCTTCAGGCGAGGCTGATGAGTCAGGCTTTAAGAAAGCTGACAGCGGCGATCTCAAAAGGGCAGGCAACCGTAATATTCATTAACCAGATAAGGATGAAGATCGGGGTCATGTTTGGCAATCCCGAGACAACAACAGGCGGCAATGCCCTGAAGTTTTACTCGACAATCAGGCTCGATATCAGAAAGATTGAAAACCTCAAGGACGCGCAGGAGTCAGTCGGCAGCAGGGTCAGGGTGAAGGTAGTCAAGAACAAGGTGGCGCCGCCCTTCAAACAGGCGGAGTTCGACATATATTTCAACGAAGGCATATCGAGGACCGGCGAGATCATAGACCTCGGGGCCGAGAAGAATATCATTGAGAAATCAGGCGCGTGGTATTCATACAACGGGAGCCGCATTGGACAGGGCCGGGAGAATTCAAGGCAGTACCTTCAGGCAAACCCGCAAATAGCGCTGGAGATTGAATCAAAGATACTTGAGGCGTATAATTTTAAGAAATAAGAGAAGAAAGCCGAAAAGGTAATATGAAGTTCATAAATAAAGCGTTATGCTTGCGACCGGGTCTGTCATTGCGGCTTGTCCGTAATCCTTCCTTGAAAGAAAGATTCCCGACAAGCGGGAATGACAATAAAAGGTTTTGCTTACGAACTTATTTGCAAAATAATTATAATTACTTTACAGGGGATAATTTATGTCAGTAGATATTAACGCGCTTCTAAAAAGAGCAGTCCAGATGAAGGCTTCAGACCTGCACATAAAAGCAGGCAACCAGCCTGTTGTCCGCATTGACGGCGCTATTATTCCATTGCAGGATGAAAAAAGGCTGACTGCTGCGGACACTCTGAATTTAGCCAACTCAATCATGACCGAGGCACAAAGGGAACAGTTCACCAAGACCCGCGATATTGATATCGGATACGGCGTTCCCGGAGTTGCAAGGTTCAGGTGCAACCTCTTTATACAAAGAGGCACGGTGGGGATTGTTTTCAGGATTGTCTCTATGGACATTCTTGATATAGAGGAATTAATGCTGCCGCCTGTATTGAAAAAGATCGCCCTTGAGCCCAGGGGTCTTATTCTCGTCACGGGGACAACCGGAAGCGGCAAGTCAACAGCCCTGGCATCCATGATCGAATATATAAATATCAATAAAACTCTGAATATAATAACCATTGAAGACCCGATTGAATTTACATACAGGGACAAGAAGAGCATCATAAGCCAGAGGGAGATAGGCAATGACACGGACTCATTCAGCAAGGCGCTGAGGGCCGCATTGAGACAGGACCCCGACGTCATCCTCGTCGGCGAGATGCGCGATTTTGAGACCATACAAACGGCGCTGGTCGCGGCTGAGACAGGGCATCTGGTTCTCAGCACCTTGCACACTTCCGATGCCGTTGAGACCATAAACAGGATCATCTCTGTCTTCCCCCCGTATCAGCACAAGCAGGTGAGGGTACAGCTTGCCTCTGTTCTCAAGGCCATCATCTCCATGAGGCTCGTCCCGAGGGCCGATGAAAAAGGAAGGGTCCCTGCAGTTGAAGTGCTTGTTGCGACAGCCACAATAAAAAGCTGCATCGAAGATTCCGACAAGACAAAACAGATCCACGACTTCATTGTAGAAGGTTTCAGCCAGTATGGGATGCAGACCTTTGATCAATCCCTTATGGGTCTTTACCAGCGCGGGCTTATAACTTACGAAGACGCAGTAAGCAGGGCAACAAATCCCGATGACTTCGCCCTCAAGGTGAAAGGAATTCTCTCCACAAAGGAATCATGGGAAGAAGGCGTTGCCTCAAGAGAAAAAAATAAAAAGGGACCTGACATTGAAAGGTTCACCCGCTGACGCCAAAACCTGTGCATTAAGACTCCTCGGTTACCGCTCCAGAAGCAAAAAAGAAATCCTTGACAGGCTTAAGAGAAAAGGCTTCAGTGATGAGCAGATAAACAACACCGTTTGTTTTCTTGAAAAGGCCGGGTTAATCAGCGACGAGGCCCTGGCCGCGGAACTTTTCAGATATTCAACAGAAAGAAAGTCTCTCGGCAAAAGAGGTGTCGAGGCATTCCTTTTACGGCGCGGGATTGATAAAGAGCTTGTCAATAAAACGCTTTCAAAACATTCCGGAGATTTGGAGGAGGAATCAGCGGGGAGATTTGTCGAAAAGAAATTAAAAAGCATGAAGGACCTTCCCTGTGATGTTATCAGGCGCAGGCTATGGGGAATGCTTCAGCGCAGGGGATTTTCTCCCGATGTAATTAACAGGGTTGTGGAAACCGTTAAATATTCCAAATGAAGAAATTACGCTCCCATGAATGAACCCGAATAAGCACGAATGAAGGAAGGTCCGTGAAACTTCGTAGCTGAAAATTATTTGCAATGACATTGTCCTGAATCCGGTCAGCCTCGAATGTACACGAGAAATGATTATATCTCTTGACTAATAAATATCCTGAGGTTATATTTTCAATGTGATTAAAAAATATATCCCGTTATCATTGGATAAAATAACAACCTGCCGCCTGAAGCGCAGAAAAAGCAAGGTCCGGCTTACTAAGATCGGGAGGCCCTTCAGCGGAGGAAGCTTCAAAGATTTTCTCGACACCCTGCCGGATATACTTGCCGCCGGAGATTTCAAATCCGTAGTCAATTCGATAAGCAAAGCAAGAAAGAAAGATAAGCCGGTTGTCCTCGGAATGGGAGCGCATCCCATAAAGGTAGGCCTTTCACCCCTTATCATCAACCTCATGGAGAAAAGGTTAATCACTGCCATCGCAATGAACGGCGCGTGCATAGTCCATGATTTTGAGCTCAGCCTGATGGGGCAGACTTCTGAAGATGTTGACGTTGAACTTTGCCGTGGAACATTCGGGATGGCTGAGGAGACTGGTGCGGAATTGAACAAGGCAATCAAAGATGGGGTGAAGAAAGGTCACGGCATCGGCAGGGCGGTTGGGGAATATATTTTAAAGAGCAATGCGGCTTACAAAAAATTAAGTATCCTGGCGGCGGCAGCGAGACTGGATGTCCCGGCAACTGTGCATGTTGCGATAGGCACCGATATTATCCACATGCACCCCGAAGCGGACGGGGCCTCCATCGGAGAGGGGAGCATGAGGGATTTCAAGCTTTTCTCATCGGTTGTCGCTGACCTTAAGGGCGGGGTGTATATAAACCTCGGCTCGGCCGTTATCCTGCCTGAGGTTTTTTTAAAGGCTGTCGCGGTTACAAGGAACCTCAAATTCGATGTGAGAAATTTTACGACCGTCAATATGGATTTTACCCAGCATTACAGAGGCCGTGAAAATGTCCTGAGGCGGCCCGTGCTTTCAGGAGGCAATTCATACGCGTTGACCGGCCATCACGAAATAATGTTCCCGCTTCTGGCTGCGGCGGTAATTGAGGAGACAAAGAAGGAATGAGACCCGTTGTTGATGAAGAATTGTGTATCGGCTGCGGCAATTGCGCGGAAATATGCCCTGCGGTTTTTCAGCTTATTGACGAAAAATCAAAGGTGTTCGACCCTGATGCCTGCGAGTTTGCCGGCTGCTGCGAAGCGGCCGAGGAGAATTGTCCCGTAAATGCCATAACGATCGAAGAGGACTGACACCCCGGAAATTTTTTCTCTACATATACTTGCCATATTCAGGCGTCTCGATTAAAATACATGCAATTAAGTTAAGAGTTAAAAGTGGAAAGTTAAAAGTAAAAGGAAGTTGTTCATTAACTTTACACTCTTAATTTTTAACTTATAACTTTTTTGATGCGCCTGTAGCTCAGTCGGATAGAGCAACTGCCTTCTAAGCAGTGGGCCAGGGGTTCGAATCCCTTCAGGCGCGCCATGCAAATTTTGCAAAGCAAAATTTGCAGTGACAAGTGGTTAGTGAGAAGTGAAAGAAATAAAGAAGACAAGTTTTTTTCCACTGTTCACTATTCACTCGTCACAATTAACTGTCTTTACATGGTGAGTGTAGCTCAGTTGGCAGAGCATCTGACTGTGGCTCAGAGGGTCGCGGGTTCAAGCCCCGTCACTCACCCCAATATTTTGCAGAGCAAAATGCTGGCATTCAGCCTTTAGCGGTCAGCCTTCAGCTTTTTTCCCTGACTTCTGAGCGCTAAAAGCTTAAAGCTGAAAAATTGCGCCTGTAGCTCAGATGGATAGAGCATCGGCCTCCGAAGCCGAGGGTCGGAGGTTCGAATCCTCTCAGGCGCGTAGAAGTGAGAAGGGCCTGTAGCTCAGTTGGCAGAGCAGCTGACTCTTAATCAGCGGGTCGAAGGTTCGAATCCTTCCAGGCTCACTTTTAAAACGGATTGTCCACTGTGTTTTTTTACATTCAGGAAACACAGTGGACATTTTTGTTGCAAATTACAAAAAAAGTAGTATGCTTTTCCTTAAAAGGAAGCAACATAAACTTCCCATAGTGAAAGGAGAATAAGAATGAGAGCGGTTGGGTTATTGATTATATTTCTGATGCTCACAGGAGTTGTATTTGCTGAGGACAAGGGAGAGGCGGTAACGGTTTATAAGGCAACAGTTGCTGCTGATGGTGTTCAGAGGATCGAGATTATCGGCGGTGATTATTTTTTCGATCCAAACTATATAGTTGTAAAAAAGGACGTACCGGTGGAACTGATAATCAGGAAAAACCCCGGCATAGTGCCACATAATATCGTGATAGATTCACCTGACGCAGGGATGGAAATCAGGGAATCGTTGGACACTGAGAAGAGGACACTAAAATTCACTCCGTCTAAAACGGGCACATATCCTTTCTACTGTGATAAAAAGTTTCTGTTTTTTAAAAACCACAGGGAAAAAGGCATGGAAGGCGTTATCGAAGTTACCGATTAGCGGGCCGACACAAATCAGTTTATCTTCCAGCTATCTCCTCTATCGCTGATCTAATACCGAGGACGACCTTTGCCATCCGTTCATAATCGAGGATCTCAGGGACATCGCCGTTCCCGTGATATTGCGGGTTTCTGTAAAAGGCGGTATCTGTCACCATAATTGCATTATAGCCCAATTTCCAAAAGGACCTGTGGTCTGAGAAGTCAGTTCCAGTGGCAATCGGGAGGCCCGTAAATGACTCGACGTGCAAATCCGTGCCCTTTCTAAAGCCTTTCGTCATGCTTTTCAGAAACGCTCTCGATCGAATATTGCCGACAAGGGTTATAAAATTTCCCTTAGAGGGATAAAACCATCTGAGGAAGGGCAATGGGAAAAACTGGCTGTCCGGCCTGTCGGTGAAATACCCTATCATCTCAAGGCATATCATGCCTTCAACCTGAGCGCTTTTTTGTCTGAGGCCCTGAGCGTATACGTAACTGCCCTGATGCCTGCTCCTGAAAAAAGGCGGCTCCTCAAGGGTAAAGGCGACAAACTGAACGGTCCTGTCAAGCTGGGTGTCTTTCAGAAGTCTTGCAAGCTCAAGCATCCCCGCGATCCCGCTTGCGTTGTCATCAGCGCCAGGAGTTCCAATCACGGTGTCATAATGAGCGCCGGCCACAAGGATTTTCTCAGGCGCTTTATTGCCTTTTATCTCTACGAAGATATTTGTGTATGTGTTTTCTTCAACCTTATACGGCTGCTCAAAGACATGATAACCGTATTCGCTGAATTTCGATTTAATATAATCAGCGGCCTTATTCAGCGCGCTGGTTTGCGTATAGGGGCGCGGGCCTATTTCTTTTGCGAGGAAGTTTACAGTCTCCCTGAGACGGTCCCTGATATCGAGCATGGATTGAATTTGGTCCTTATGTTTTCTGTAAAAGTATAGCACCGACCGTGAGGCTTTTTTGATTATTTGCACAAATCAGAAGGCAATCTGTTTTATACTTATACCATTAAGTGTTTAAGTTGTCATTCCCGCAAGTGGAGCGCGTCGGGAATCCTTCTGAAAACAAAGAAAGATTCCGGACAAGCCGGAATGACAAAGGTGTCATCTTGATTGCAAAGTAGAATTATACCGCAGGTTTAAAATGAAAATATCGAAATCTCTAAGGCCGACATCCTCGAAGGTCAGGGAGGCTTTATTCAACATCCTGCGCGGCAGGATTGACAATGCCCGGTTCCTCGACCTATACGCTGGCACAGGCGCGGTCGGCATCGAAGCTCTCAAACACGGGGCATCGGAGACGGTATTCGTCGAGGCAGGCAGGAGTAACGTTCAGAGCATCGATGAAGCCATCCACAAATATCGTTTCGCTGAAAAAGCGAGGGTGGTAACAAAAAAAGTCCTGGCTTTTATTGACTGGGCTGAGATGAACGGGGAGAGCTTTGACATAATATTCCTCGACCCTCCTTACCACACAGAGGAGATAATTGAGGCCCTGTCCGCGCTTGGAAAATCAAATATCCTGAGGGATGACGGGACCGTCGCCGCAGAGCATTTTACAAAAAAACACCTGCCGGACGCATTTGGCAGTCTGCATAAGATCAGGGACTACACTTACGGCGACACGGTACTCAGTCTTTACGAGAAAGAATAATATTAATCAGCTATAATTTATGACAGGAGCGGATTATGAGCAAAATTGCGATTTACCCGGGTACCTTTGATCCTCTGACCAACGGCCACATAGACCTTATACAAAGGACGCTGAAGATCTTCGATGAGGTGGTCATTGCCGTTGCGCCAAGCTATAAGAAGCAGCCCTTATTCACAATCGAGGAGCGGTTAAAGTTTATAGAAGAATCGATCAAAGGATTTAAAGGAGCAAGGGCGGAGCACTTTAATAACCTTCTGGTCGATTACACAAAAGATAAAAAGAGCATCGCCATCATCCGGGGCCTTCGCGCAGTATCGGATTTTGAATACGAACTCCAGATGGCGCTTATGAACAGGCGTCTTGACGCAAGCATCGAAACGGTTTTTATGATGCCGAGCGAAGAATACACCTTTCTTTCGTCAACACTGGTCAAGGAAGTCGCCTCGTTCGGCGGCTCCGTCAAAGGTTTGGTGCCTGAGATTGTCGAGAAGGCGCTGATTGATAAATTCAAACAATAGTAGAAAGTGTCAGTGAATAGTGTCAGTAAAATGGAAAAAACTGACACTATCCTTAATTTATCATTCTTCATTTTTCATTCTTAGTTGTTTAAATGGGTTATTTAAAAATCATCATCGCAATCCTTATATGGAGCTCGCTTGGAATTTTTATCAGGGCCATCGGGCTGCCCAATGTCGCTATTGTTTTCTACTCATGCGCCATCGCCGGGGTGATCCAGTGGATATTGCTGTTGCTGAACGGGCAGTTCAAAAATAACCTTGAAAACGCAAACCGCGCCCACAAAGGTCTGCTTCTCATTGCCATACCGGTATGCACTATTGCAAACACCCTGCTTTTTTATTACGCGTTCAAGCACACGACAATAGCCAATGCGGTGCTGGCGCACTACACGGCCCCGATATTCGTTGCGATTTTAGCGCCGATCTTTTTAAAAGAGAAGAGTCACAAGACCACGTGGCTCGCCATTGTCCTGTCATCCATTGGATTGTGGCTCATGCTCTGGATGCCCTCATCAGGCGGGGCAGTGTCCATGAGCGTCAGCGAGCGTTACGGAATTATTGCCGGGGCCTGCTCAGGCATCGCATATGCCTTTCTCATACTGATACTGAGGGTTGTTGCATCGCAATACCTGTCCCTCGTTATCATCTTCCTGCAAAACAGTATAGTGGCTGTTTTACTCCTGCCGTTTGTTTTCACAATCCCCGTCTCAATACAGTCATTGCCCTACCTGATTGCGATGGGCGTGCTTCATTCCACCATTGCCCCGCTGATTTATGTCCAGGGCTTTCAGAGCGTAAAGGCAAACGATGCCGCAATACTCGGCTACTTTGAACCCATAGGCGCGACCATATTGGCGTTTATCTTTCTCAATGAACTGCCCGGACTGACCGCGCTCTTTGGCGGGGCGCTGATTTTGCTCTCAGGATACCTGATCTTCAGAGACAGGGGGAGGTAGGGGGGGTAACGCATAAAAATAGTGCAAAAGAGAGGGCAGGGAAATACTATTAACTCGGCAATCAAATATCCTAACTTTGTCATTCCGGCGGCTCCGTCCGACCTACTGTTGGCTTGTCCGGAATCTTGCTTTATTTTCAGTCAGATAAACCAGTAGATTCCCGACAAGCGGGAATGACTGATTGCACTGGCTCTACGCGCTTGCGCTGCTTTTAGGCATAAACTCGGTTATTTCAACTTCTCCGGTGTTGTTCTTGAAGAGATAGAAGGTCTTGTTGCAGGCTTTTTTATCGGGAACGCAGATTTCCAGCCTTACCGGATAGCAGTTGCAGTCCTTATTAAATTCTCCGCGTTCAATTACTTTGGCCCTGATCTGCTCGCCTGCATGGTTGAAGAGGTAATAATTTTTCACAAGCTTAACAACATCCGCATCTGAAGTAGTCTTCGATAACGTACATCCTGTAAACAACAGGACTGCAATTATTGCCGGTAATAAACATACAGCATGGCTTATCCTCATCTTGTTACAAATAGTCTTAAGAAATGAAGTGAATTTTATCATGCATAGTTCTCCTTCTAACTCTTATCGGCCATTTATTCAAAAACTTTACAGATTATTTATAATACCGCTCAGAAGAAATCCCGGTTTCTGTGCGTAAATGTAAGAGGTTATTGTTATGAAACTGAATAAAGACGTCATCGAGGCAATGTTTCAACATGCCCTGAAAACATACCCTGACGAATGCTGCGGCATTGTAACCGGCGATGGAAATAATCAAACTGTTCATCTGTGTGAGAATATTCAAAACAGGCTTCATTCGGAGGACCCCCAGAGACACCCCAGAGACGCCCGCACGGCTTATGTCATTGACCGTAAAGAATTTGAGGAAATTATTTCAAGGGCGAAGGTGCAAGGCAAAGGAGTTATCGCTTTTTATCATTCCCACCCTGAGCATGAGGCCTACTTTTCCGAAGAAGACTTTGCCGCTCAAACCGTCTTTGGTGAGCCCGAATTCCCCGACGCACTGCACATAGTGATCTCGGTGAGAAACGGAAAGATCCACGACTTGAAATGTTTCAAATGGGACAGGGGCAAACAGGGCTTCCTGAAGATGCCCTCGCCACTTGCGGGAGAGAGTTAGGGAGAGGGGGAACAAGGGAGTGCTATACCATGCAGCAAACGTGATACAATTTAAATAGAAGCTCGCTGTTATTACTAACACTTAACCGGCGGGAGGGTGAAAATGAAGATATTGCTTGCCACGGACGGCTCGGAGAATTCCGAGGGAGCGGCGAAGTTCTTAACAAGGTTTAATTTTTCATCAGACGATGAGATTCTGGTCCTTCACGCTGTAAGCTGGACGCCTCTCATGAGTGAAATGGAGGCCTTTTACGTTGATGTCAAGGGACTGATGGAGGACATCGCACCCAAGATTCTCAAAGCAACTGCGGATATTCTAATAACAGTAAAAGCAAAAGTCAGCACGTCATCCGTTGAAGATTTCCCTGACAAGGCTATTGTTAATACTGCCGGTGATTCAGGAGCAGCCCTTATAGTTATGGGGGCAAAAGGGCGCAGGGGCCTCGAATCACTTATTGTCGGGAGCGTTACAAAATTGGTTGCCATCAAATCGCCTGTGCCGGTCCTCGCAGTTAACCCCCCGCAGTGGAAAGAGACCGGGAAACTGAAGATACTCTTTGCCTCGGACGGCTCCGTATATTCAGATGCGATGGGGAAGACTCTGGCCTCAATCCCGTTTCCCGCAGATACAGAGGTGACGGTCCTGAATGTGGTGTTTTCCGCTCTCTCGGATATTCCGGAAAGGTTCGCGTTTGGAATAAATAAAAAAATCAAGGAAATGGTCGCGAGCACAAGAGAGGCTGAATTTAAAGAATCTGACAAGATAACTAAAAAGGCCCGTGAATATTTAGGCGGACGGTTTTCAAAAATAGAGGTGCTGTCAAAGTCAGGAGACCCTTCGATAGAGATACTGAAGACAGCGAAGGACATAAACGCAGACATCATTGCGGTGGGAAGCAGCGGGATGAGGGGCATAAGGGGGATGCTTGGCAGCGTGTCACGGTATGTCCTGAATCATTCGAGGTGTTCAGTTTTAATAGGGAAAACCTGACGGGAAGTCTTTTATTCTTAATCTACGACAACTACGTTTTGCGCCTGGCTGCCTTTGGGGCTTTTAAAGATTGTAATTTTCACCCTGTGGCCTTCTTTTAATGAGCAGTCTATGCCTTCGCAAAGTACAGCGCTGTAATGGACATATATCTCTCCACCTTTGTCGCGGGCAATAACGCCGAATCCTTTATAGTCATCAAACCATTTAACAATGCCTGTTTCGAGTAGTTTCACGAAGATGGCCTTCCTTAGTGGAAACAAATAGAGATACCCTTCCCGGGGCAATCACTAATCGCAAACCGGAATAATCTTTTCCTTCGCTACCTAAAACTCACTATTAAACTTTTTAACAACAGGCATACCATTGTCAAATATATTATTGTTATGGAAACTTAAGATTTGTTTATTTAGTGCGGCGGGAGCAGTTATTCAATGGATCTCAAGCTCCATCAACAATGCGTCATCGGCAGGTTTTTGGTAGTATCCTTTTCGTGTGCCGGTTATGGTAAAGCCGAATTTTTCATACAGCTTTATAGCCGCAATGTTTGATTGTCTGACTTCGAGGGTGAGTTTTATGCCTGGCTTTGAGCGTTTCAGTTCTTCGATGACCGCGCGCAGAAGTATGCCCGCCACCCCTTGGCATCTATGTTCAGGCAATACCGTAATGTTCAGCAGGTGCGTCATATCGAGTATTGTTCGCGCGCATACATAACCGATTATTTGGTTTTCAGAAACAGCAGATTTCAGAATCGTGTCCGGATTCCCGATTTCATATTTAAATGAATTTAAAGACCACGGGGTTGTATAGCAAAGCGTTTCTATGACGTGGACCTGCGGCAGGTCGGCAAGGGACATTGCCCTGACTATTATCCCTTCCAACGGAGCTCTGCCTCTGATTTGCGTATATAAAAAGGGGCGAGACTTACAGGGTCGGCTGTTGTTCCTTCTTTTAATTTCTCCACCGCTATTTCCGCGACAGTTGAGGCTGACGGCGACATTCTCGATGCCGGGGCAAATACCGCAAACTCCTTCACGGAATCCAGGATAAGCCCTTTATAAATCTTCGCTCCTTCACCCATGAACACGGTGGGTCCATTGATCTGCTGCAGCAATTCAGCAGGACTTATTGCGGTTTCGGGCAGCACCTTTCCGCAGATACCTCCGTCCCAGCGATAGAGTCCAGCATATACCTCATTTCTTCTTGCATCAAGCATCGGGCATATTGTGTATGAACAGAAAGGGAGTGTTCTCGCGAATGCGTCAAGGGTAGGCACCGGCACAAGCGGTTTGCCTGTCGCATACGCAAAGCCCTTTGCCGTGCTGAGGCCGATCCTGAGCCCGGTGAAAGAGCCCGGTCCTATGGATACGGCAAAGGCGTCAATTTCATTTATTGAGACGCCGGCGGCGTTCATCAGCCACTGGATAGAGGGCATCAGCCTCTCGGCGTGAACGACTTTAACGTCCACCCTTATCTCTGCGATAAGGCCGGTGTTATCGTCGAGTATCGCGATGCTGCCTGCGACTGTTGCGGTTTCAATGGCAAGTATTTTCATTTTAACTTTAAGCCACAGAGGACACAGAGATGAAAATTCAAATCAGCAGATTTCACAGATAATAATAAGAAAAAGATTTATTTAATCTGCGCAATCTGTTGATAATATCCATCATCCTTAAATATGGTTAATTCCCTTTCAAAATACTTTTTATGATTGTAATCATGTTATCTCTGAAGGCGTCCATATTGTGGTCCACAACATGGGGAGATACCTGAAGATTCCCAGCGATGATCAATGTCGGCGTTTCCTCGATATTGTATGTCTTCATCATTATTAACGCCTCGCCGACATCTTTGGCCTTGTCTCCCGCCCTCAGCCTGCGGCTGAAGTCAAAACCAAGCCCTAACTTTGTGCCAATGCCTTCAAGCACCTCGATACTGCCTATGTCCTTTTTCTCTATGAAGTTGGCCTCAAAAAGGGCCTTTTTCATCTGCTCGCCTTTCCCGGCCTCCTCCGCAAGAAAGTAAGCCTCTCCCGGTTTTGGTGAGCCTTTGCCCCAGTAGGTTGGAACAATCTTCCATTTGATCTTTTTGGGGAAATTGCCTTTAATGACAGGAATTGATTTTTCGAATTCATAGCAATGCCCGCAGTAAAAACTGAGGAATTCAAGCACCTCGACCTTTTCACCGTCAAAGACGAATTTAAGTCCCGGCGCCCGGGTATACACGCCTTTGACGAACGGGTTTTCAGCGCCGTTTGCAAAAGACGACAGTAAAAATGAAGCTAACAGCGTTAATAAAAATTTCTTGAAAATCATTTCTCTCCTCCTGAGGCTATTAATGTTTGGTCCTTTCCCTGTAAACAGTATAATCAAAATCCGGGCTGTTGTCCTTTGTGTGGCATTTCAGGCATACGGATTCCGTGACAGGCATCAATGGTTTTTCGAGGTCTGCGAGATGCTCCATGCCAGGGCCGTGACAGACTTCACACTGGACATTGGCGAGTCCAGGGGTGGTCTGAATACTGTAAAATCCGCCTTCTTCGCCGAATCCCGCTACATGACATTTTATACATTCAGGGTCTTCTGACTTTCCCACCTTTTCAAGGCTCGCAAACGCTCCCGCATGACGCATATTCTTCCAGCTCTCAACAAAAGGCTGATGACACTCAGCGCATTTTGCCACTCCGAGGTAAGTCGTTTGTGCCTGCGGCCTAACGGATTCCTTGAATAGCTTTGCGACCTGAGAATCGTAATCATTCAAAATACCACGCACCGCAGCATCTTCTTTTAGATCATTACCGAGGGGCTGCCATCTGTGTTTGAAACTGCTGAGCTTTCCCGTGTGGTCCATGATCTTCAGGGTCAGGATACCGAGGTTCTTTCCCTTCGGATAACCGGCCGCGACAATCGCGCCATCTATTTTAATTGGTCCTTCGAGTATCTCGCCGGATGAGCTGATAATCACGTCCCATCCTTTCACATCTTTTAATCCGGAAACAGGGGTGTCAGTAAGGAGGATATTCAGTTTGCCCTTTTGATAATCCGCAGGAGCAAAGCCTATGTTGATGTTGGCCATGCCCCTGATTACAGGAATTGACCGCGCATTGGAAACGGCGGGTATTTTATATTTTTGCAGCAGGGGCGAGATAAAATCATCCGGGGACAGCTTCTCTTTTTTCATTAATGCAACCGCGTCATAGTTCATCATATTGAATGCCTTAAGCATGGCCCCGGTCTTTAACCTGCCCTGCGGTGTATCATCGCCGCTGAAATTGCCGGAGTCAACCAAGAGGTAAGGAGACAGGTTTTTTTCGTTTTCAGAGATATAACCGGCAAGCCTTGCCACGCCGCCGAAATCGGTCTTCGGGGAACAGCCGCACGGCTCAAGCTCGCCCTGAAGGCTTCCGGTATAAAGGACAGTCAAAACCTTCTGATGTCCGTGAGAAGCCAGCGGAGTTAAAATAAACAGTATGATCAAGTTAAAGAATATAAACGGTTTCATTTGTCAAATATATTCCTCGATGTTCTGCCTCAGGGTTCATATGTCCCTTGTTTCTGTCATTCCCGCTTGTCGGGAATCTTTCTTTAAGAAGATTGCGGACAAGCCGCAATGACGATCTTGATACCGCGCAACTCTTCGAGTGGCAGTTCGATATATTTTAACAGTAAAAAATATTTTCTCAAGGCCTGCCGGGCGCTTCCTGTCAATCGTTTTGAACACGGATACCCCGCTACCTCCCACACAACTGCTAAAATCGACAAAACCTGTGAACTGTAAACATATCCTCTCTGACGGCGATGTGGAGCTGATGACTTGGCAGGTGGTAGATTGTTCAACTTCCTTATGGCATATTTGCGGTTGTAGCCGGTATTGGCACAGAATTCGTTCAGGCTGCCAGGGTTACATTATAAATGTCGCAATGATTACCCATACGGTTACATTTTAGACGGCGCAATACGACCCCTCACAATACCCTCATTGAAAATGTTATAATTTCGGGTCACGTTTTTTAATAATTCACTCGATGAATTCTGTCTTATATTTTCACCTGTTTTAAGAAGGAGATTACATGGCAAGACTTACAATAAATATTGAAGAAGAGATGAAGACGTCCTATCTCGATTACGCGATGAGCGTGATCGTGGGCAGGGCGCTTCCTGACGTTAGAGACGGCCTGAAGCCCGTGCAGCGCAGGATAATGTATGCGATGTTGAGGGAAGGGCTCTTACCGACAAAAAAATACTCCAAATGCGCCGGCGTCGTCGGCGAGGTCCTGAAGAAATACCACCCGCACGGCGATTCAGCGGTTTATGACGCGCTCGTGCGCCTTGCCCAGGATTTCAATATGCGTTATCCGCTCGTAGACGGCCAGGGAAATTTCGGCTCCATTGACGGCGACCCTGCTGCTGCGTACCGTTATACGGAATCACGCCTTACGAAACTTGCAGAAGAATTGCTCGTTGATATAGACAAAGAGACAGTGGATTTTACGCCGAATTTTGATGAGACCACGGAAGAACCTATTGTCCTTCCTTCAAAGATCCCGAATCTTATTATCAACGGATCAGCGGGCATAGCTGTCGGCATGGCTACAAACATCCCTCCGCATAACCTCGGTGAGATCATCGACGGGCTTGTGATGATGATAGAAAACCCCGAGGTCACCATTAAAGAATTAATGAAAAAAATTAAAGGCCCTGACTTCCCAACAGGCAGCACTATTCACGGGAGAAAGGGAATTATTGACGCCTACCATACTGGCAGGGGACATTTGAAGATAAGGGCCAAAGTGGAAATTGAACCCCAAAAGGGGGACAGGGAGAGCATCATTATCTCAGAGCTGCCTTATCAGGTCAACAAGGCAAGGCTCATTGAAAAGATCGCCGAGCTTGTGCGTGAAAAGAAGATCGAAGGGCTCTCTGATCTCCGGGACGAATCCGACAGGGAAGGAATAAGGGTTGTCATGGAGGTCAAGCGCGGCGAGATCGCGCAGGTGGTGCTGAACCAGCTTTATAAACACACGCCGATGGAGACCACCTTCGGCATCATCATGCTGTCGATCGTCAACGGCCAGCCAAAGGTCCTGAACCTCGCCCAGATGCTTTCTTATTTCCTCCAGCACCGGCGCGATGTCATTGTCAGGAGGACGAAGTTTGAACTGCGCAAGGCCGAAGAGAAGGCCAATATACTTGAAGGACTCAAGATCGCGCTTGATAATCTTGACGCGATCATTTCCTTGATCCGCAAATCAAAGACGCCCGATGAGGCGCTTGATGGATTGATAAGCAAATTCCCCCTGTCAAAGATCCAGGCCCAGGCCATCCTCGATATGAGACTCCAGAGACTTACCGGCCTTGAAAGGGAAAAAATAATTCAGGATTATCTCGATACGATCAAGGAGATTGAACGCCTTAAGGCAATCCTCGCAAGCCCTACGCTTGTAGACAATATCATCAAAGACGACCTCCTTGAGATAAAGAAAAAATACGCGGACAAGAGGCGCACTGTAATTGCAGAGGAGGCAGAGGAGATAACCCTTGAAGACCTCATTCAGGAAGAGGAGATGGTGGTCACAATTTCTCATAACGGATATATCAAGAGGAACCCCCTCACTCAGTACAGAAGCCAGCGGAGAGGCGGAAAGGGATCTATGGGAATGGAGACAAGGGAGGAGGATTTTGTGGAACGCCTCTTTACCGCGTCAACGCACGACCATGTGCTTTTCTTTACGAATTTCGGACGCCTTTACTGGCTTAAGGTTTATCAGATTCCCGAGATGGGAAGGGCCGCGAAGGGAAAGGCAATTGTAAACCTTCTGCAACTGTCGCAATATGAAAAAATATCGGCGGTCTTTGCAATAAAGGAATTTACGGAAGGGTCTTCCCTTTTCATGGCAACCAAAAAGGGCGTTGTCAAAAAAACATCCCTTGCGGCATACAGTAATCCGAGGGCAAAAGGCATTAACGCAATAAAACTCGATGAAGAGGATGAACTCATCGGCGTGCGGATGACAGACGGCAAAAAAGATATTAATCTCAGCACCAGGAACGGGCTGTCCATAAGGTTTAATGAAGATAATGTCAGGGAAATGGGCAGGGTCGCTCACGGCGTTCGGGGAATGAGATTAAAGCCGGATGATGAAGTTGTCTCGGTCGATATCCTTGATGACGATACAACCCTTCTGACGGTCACGGAAAAAGGTTACGGAAAAAGGACCAAGGCAGGAGAATACCGTTTGCAGAGCAGGGGCGGTAAAGGCATATTCACGATAAAGGTAACGCCCAAGAACGGCAAGGTCGTCGGGGTTCTTCAGGTGACAAGCGATGATGAAATAATCATCATTGCAAGCAGCGGCAAATTAATCCGCATAAAGGCATCGAATATCTCCACCATCGGAAGGGCCACTCAGGGAGTAAGACTCATAGACCTCGCAGAAGACGACAAGGTCGTCAGCGTAGCGCGTTTTGCCGAGCAGGACGAAGAAGAAGCAAACGGCGAAAATTTATTTAAGGAATAAACAGGAAAGACTGGCGAAGAATTTCTATAATCGACATGATATTGAAATCCCACATTCAATGCTATTTCAGTAATTCTTAACCCTATGCTCTTTGCTCCATGCCCTTGGCTTTTTTCAAGAGGAGTCATATAGAAATTCTTCGCCAGCCTTTACCGTTTACAACTATTGAAATAATTTATTAGCCGCAATAGTAAAAAGCGTCGGGATTACCTGATAGTATCAAGTTTCTTTACGCAATTGAAATTTTATCATAACTCATTTATTTATCATTATATTTTTTATTGAAACATGAAATCTTACCAATAACATGTCGGTTATCTTTACAATTGTCTTAATGTAAAAAAACCATAAGTTAAAATATTTAACGAAATCAGTAAGTTGTAATTATGGCAATGAATTTGCATAATTCTAAAGAATTAGGTAGTTAAATTCAGGAGGATAATTATGACGAAATATCTGGTTATACTGATAGCTCTGGTGGTGATCGCGGTTGCCGCGTCAGGTGCCACGGCGGCAACAATTGGTCTCTTTGACTGGGCTTTTAATGTAGATGGCGCCACGTACGAATTTGCTAACGGAGATTCGATGCCGACCAGCGGCGTATTGGTTGGCGGGTTGGGAACGTTAACATGGTCTACAAGTACGGCTGGCAATCACAACATAATTGCGTTTTTCGATCATGAAATAGATGAAGAGCTCAATACGTATTTCAATGAATACGGCGATACCAGCGGTTCGCCGGCAGCCGGGCAGTCGTGGGAAATTGATGAGCCGGGATATGTCTTTGGGGACATTTATGATAATGTGTTATCCGGCTTCCTCGACAACATGAATGGCGTACCTTCAACTTCCCCCGATGATGTATCTATGGCATTAGGCTGGGACTTCAGTCTGCTTACAGGAGAAAGCGCTGACATAGAATTTATCTTGAGTGATATTGCTCCGTCATCAGGGTTTTACCTTGCACATACAGACCCTCGCAGCCAGGCTACAATATATTACTCAAGCAATCTTGAAATCAGCGGAGGCGGGCCTACGCCGGTACCGGAACCGGGTACAGTTATGTTATTGGGAAGCGGCATAGCCGGATTATTCTTCTTTGGCAAAAAGAGATTATCAAATAAATAAATAATAGTTAGTTGGCAACAAATAAACAGTCTAAGCCCTCTTCGTTAGCAGAAGAGGGCTTAGACTGTTTTAGAAGTTTATCTTGATACATTCGATAGACGAATGGAAGAGATAATTATATCTTTTCAGGTGATGCAAAATAGAATTTAGTTTTTTGTTTTAAACAAAAATTAAAATATATGGAGGCTAAAATGAGAGCAATGCAGATAACAACAAATATTATTACCCGAATGGTCCTGTTACCCTTTTTAACATTGCTGCTTTTTTTCCAGTTTGGCGGAACGAAAGCAGCATCGGCGGATGCGACCTTGAAGAATAGAAACCTTTTTCATTCGATGCTGCTATTGTTGCTGCTGCCCTTTTTCCTTCTCATTGCCCCGATTCCCGTTAATGCAGCCTACCTTTGGTGGACTGAGGACGGATCAACCTTTACGACCTTTGGGCCGAACGCGGCCATCACCATTAATATGGGTGATATGGACTATATATGTGATTTTGTCAATCCTGTTACCAATATTTTTATAGTTCCGAGCGGGAGCGTGTCAATGGGTGGTCACCTTACTGACGTCTCAGGTACGCCGAATACCGTTTGGGGCTCAAGTACCGGCCTTTTTGTTTCTGAACCCATTGGCTATACAGCCCCTGGCGGCACGATAGGGCCTGGTACGTATGCTGTCATCTACGATGAGTGCGAAAACAACAGGCTCGATCCAGAGGACTTCATACTCGACCCTGCCTTCGAGGTGGTATTCCCTCCGACAGGGGTACCCCCCGTTGATCCGGCAATACAGAACATTAAGGACAAAGCTGCGATTAAGGAACAGGAAGCGCGCCATACGGCAAATGTAATGGGTAGCTATCTAATGCTCCTTGAGGCCATCGAATTGTTTGAGGCCTTACATAATCCTTTACATAATCCTTATAATTTGATTTTTTTCGCCATTAATGAGTCCGTTGCAGCAACTCTGCACGTCCATCCCGTCGCGATTGCGGTTAAGGCGCTGGTTGACAATATAAGCCATTGGGAGGGTATCAAAGCGGATCCGCCTGACCCCAATTTCAGCCAGCTTACGCCACTGACTCCTATCGAACAGATTATCGTCCTCAGCAATGACCCGCTGCTAATCGCAGCAACAGAGGGTATGGGAAACGCCATCCAGACAGAGGCAGCGCTTGCGAAGGCCTTCCTTTCCTCTCTTGAACGGTATCAGGGTGCTGACGCTGCGGGCAATGGCGAATGGGCCCTTATCCATGCAAGAGCAGTGAGGGATTATGCGAATGCCCTTGTCGCACAACTTGGCAACAGCAATATTGCCCTCGCAGGGTTTATCTCAGAATTGGATGCAGACACCCGTAATTTTGACGAGGCTGCAGTGACGGCCGAGGAACTCCGTGTGCGCCTGGCCACCACAGGGCTCACGGCAGACGAAATCATGATGACAAAGAACCTCGGGCTCACCGACGCAGAGATTGCCGACAGACTTAACGCCTACATTGCCAAGGATTTCTCAGGATTAAGCAAGGCTGAAGTGAAAAGCAGCATCGAATCTCTTATTATCGCTAACAATAACGCTATTGTCGGCCTGCAGACCGACATCCCACTGCTCAGCAACATAGTGACTACCCTCGAGGCAGACCCGACCGTTTTCCAGCAGTCGCCGATTGCCAATGCTGGAGGTCCCTACACAGTGGACGAGGGCGATCCTCTTACCCTTAATGGCAGCGGCTCGATAGACCCCAACGGGGCCATAACCGCATGGGATTGGGACCTTAACGGAGACGGGCAGTTTGACGACGCCATCGGCGTAAGCCCGGCAGTTACGATCAACCATGAGTTCGTCGGGCTGATCGGCCTCAGGGTTACGGATAACACTGGGAGGACAGGTATTGCCTATGCTCAACTCACCGTGACTAACGTGAATAATTCACCTGTGATCGAAGCGTACTCGCCTCCTGCCGGGTTGTTCCAGGAACTGAGACTGGGCAATTCACTTACGTTCGACATAACGGCATCTGATCCCGATGCGGACCCTGTTTCAATCCAGTGGTATCTTGACGGCGTGCCGGTTGCCACAGGCGATACCTTTCCTTATAGTCCGGCCAACAGCGCTGAAATCGGGCTGCGCATTGTCCGGGTCGTGGTCTCTGATGGTACGGCGCTCGGCGGCTCTGTGGGGATGGAGTGGAGCGTCGCGGTTATGGCTCAGGACCTCGATGGTGACGGCTGGAATGCGAACGTGGACTGTAACGAACTTGATCCGACAGTCAACCCCGGTGTTACCGAGGTTACTGGCAATGGAAAAGACGACGACTGCAACCCTGTAACACCTGATGTATTACAGGATGCTGACGGCGACGGATATACGAACGACGTAGATTGTAACGATATAAATCCAAATATTAACCCCGGCGCAACTGAAGTATGCAATGGCGTAGATGACGATTGCGATTTGAGCATTGATGAAGGTGTACTTCAGAGATTTTACAGGGATGCGGATTCAGATACATACGGAGACACTGCTGTGACAACCGATGCCTGTTCCGCGCCTGCAGGGTATGTCAATAACAATCTGGACTGTAACGATGTATATGCAGACATAAATCCAGGGGTAGTTGAAGTATGTAACGGCCTTGACGATAACTGCAATGACCAGGTAGATGAAGGTGTGAAAAATACTTATTATCAGGATGAGGATGGTGACGGGTATGGCGACCCGGCGGTTGCCGTACAGTTTTGCACTGCGCCTGCCGGATATGTAATTAATAATACAGACTGTGATGATACAAGGACCGCGGTCAACTCTGGAGCAACGGAAATTCTCTATAACGGCATTGACGATGACTGCAATCCGGCAACAGCGGACGGCATCGACGTCGACAATGACGGTTATTCCGATAACGTAGACTGCAATGACATCGATCCGACGGTAAACCCCGGCAGAAAAGAAGTCCGCCATAACGGCAAGGATGATGATTGCAATGCAGCGACGGCAGATGACTATGCCGCGACATTCATGGTCTCCTCTGATGACGGCGGGCGTGTGTACTATGCGCACAGTAACGGAGACGGCACATGGTCTAATTACAGGCAACAGGCCGACCTTTCGGGAACGATCCGAGGCGCTGCGATATTTGACGCCGACAATGACGGGGACCTTGATTTCCTCATTCCGGTCCCGGCAACCACTCTTGACCTGTATCTTTTTGTAAACGACGGTAATGAAAACTTTACGAATGTGGGAGTCGCAGCATCATCGGCGGCAGCAGGCGGCGGCCCTTACGGCATGACGGCCGGTGATTTTAACGAAGACGGCAACATGGATTTTCTTGTCTCCCGCGACGGGGCCAATGTAATACGCGGTCTTGGTAACGGTATGGGCGGTTTCACGGTCAGCGAGATCAATACCGGATTCGGCAACGGCCGTGAGATGGATGTGGCGGATTTTGATCACGACGGACATCTTGATTATATCCGTGCGACATACAGCAGCGGCGAGATACGACTGTTCCGTGGTAATGGGGACGGAACGTTTACCCTTGCAGGTGTTGTTGCAGATCCCGGCGCTGATCCATATGGCGTTACCGCCGGGGACTTCAATAATGACGGCCACCCGGACATAATAGCAAATTACGGCAGTAACGGAGATACCTATTTTTATGCCGGGAACGGAAATGGAACTTTTGCGGCCGGGATAGCTGCCGGTTCGCTTGATTTCAATAATTACGGCACGTTCGACAACTACGATTTCAACAGGGACGGCAATCAGGACATTGTATCCTCAAGTTATTCGAGCCGCCTGCTTCGCTTCTATCCCGGCAACGGAGATGGGACATTCGGCGCAGCAGTTCAGGTGAACCCGGCCCTTACTTATACCAATACTCTCGGTGTATCCGCTCCTCCCGGACCGCCTCCCGCAGGCGACCCGATCGCGCAGATCTACCCGGATGTTACAGAAGGTGTGCCGGGTGCGACGATAGACTTCACCGGCTCGTATTCAAGTGATAACGGTTCGATCGTTTCGTATGAATGGAACTTCGGAGACGGCAGTACAGCGAGCGGCGCGACTGTGACTCATGCATTTCCAAATGCTGAAGGCAATTATAGCGTGCGCCTTACGGTAACGGACAATGATGGAAGAAAGAACATCGCAGGCGCGCTTGTGCGGCTGAAGGGAGCCCTTCCCGTTGCAGATGCGGGCGGTCCCTATACGTTCGGTGAAAGTGCCGCCACAGGCGGTACTTATACTGTTACCCTTGACGGCAGCGGATCTACTGATGATTCAGGGATCGCTAAATACGAATGGGATTTCGGCTCCTATCTGGAAGACACATTTGCCGGAACAACGCTTGACACGCTGAAGTGGATTGCAGGCACAGGCGTAAGCCAGAATGAATCAGCCTCCATTGTCGGCGCGGTATCATGGGGCAGCAGATATCTGTTCAGCCTGCAGGATTTCTTAAGGGAGTCGGAATTGACCTTTACGGCAAAAGTGCTTCCCGAAAATTTGTCAGGGAATCAATACGGTATGTTCGGCTTCAAGAACACAAATGCAACCTACAACTACAATCAGATGATGCATGCCATATATTTCAATAACGGCTCCATACTGATCTATGAAGACGCGAGCCCTCGTGGAACGTTCGGCAGTTATACGCGGAATGTTGAGTATGAGATCAAGATCGTCCTTAAGGCAACCGGCGCCCGTTATTACATTCGAAAAGCAGGCGACCTCTTATGGTCGATGCTTTATGACTCGAATTATTCCAGTACCTCCGCAGTGAAGGTCGGAACGGACATTAACATCGGGACTTTCAAAGTTGACGATGTGAAGGTATCTCTCCTGCTTACCGGAGGGGCTCCGGTCAAGAAATTCAAACAGGGGTCATATCCCGTCACGCTGACAGTTACAGACACTACAGGGCAGCAGGATACGGATACGACTACCATTAATCTTGTTCCCGGCAACCCGCCTGTATCAAATCCGGGAGGCCCTTATGCCTTTGGAGAGACCTTTGCCAATCAGGGCAAATGGACGGCAAGTCTCAGCGGCGCAGGCTCTACCGATGATGTTGCAATAGAGAGTTACTCATGGAACTTCGGAGACGGTACAACGGGTACAGGAGCGACGCTGAGCCACCAGTATAGCGCTGCCGGAACATATACGGCGACGCTTACTGTTACTGACCGGGCGGGACAGAGCAATGCGGCTTCGACGCTTGTTACGATTGAAGCCGGGGCCTTCCCTGTGTCAAGTACTGGCGGACCCTATGAGG
The DNA here is from genome assembly GCA_016213945.1 of Nitrospirota bacterium. Classification (GTDB taxonomy): domain Bacteria; phylum Nitrospirota; class Thermodesulfovibrionia; order UBA6902; family UBA6902; genus SURF-23. The sequence goes on from JACQZF010000006.1 coordinate 208,455, forward strand.
TTCCGGAGACTCAGGTCGTGAACAGGCACTGGACAGTGAATTTTAATGGCTCCGGTTCTTCAGATGATGTTGCCATCTGGAAATACGAATGGAATTTCGGTGACAGCGGCACTGCTGCTACTGCAAGCGCCTCGCATACATACGCATATCCGGGGACATATACAGTGACCCTGAAGATCACGGACCATGCGGGGCAGGCGCACACGAGCACTACAACTGCCTCAGTAACCGGCGTCGGTTCACCTGTCGCTGATGCAGGGGGACCATATTTTATTGAGAAAGGATTTCCCGTGGTATTCAACGCTTCTAATTCTGCTGACGACATGGGAATATTAACTTACACATGGGACTTTGGTGACGGGACCACAGGGACAGGAGCAAAACCGGCACATACTTATAGTGCGGAAGGAACGTATACGGTTTCCCTGACAGTTAAGGATATAGCGCTTCAGACAAATACCGATACCGCGCCTGTAGTAGTGACCACTGGGAATCTGCCGGTTGCAAATGCAGGCGGACCATACACAACAAATGAGGACCTGATGATGCGGTTTGACGGCTCGCATTCAACAGATGACTACGGCATAGCGTCATATGAATGGACCATCGGCAGCCTCGTAACACATCTGAGCGATGCCTTTGACGGGACGGCGATAGACTCAGCCAAATGGCTCTACCCCGCTGCAGGTGTGACCCAGAATAACGCGATCACCTTTACCGGAGGAAACGGCTGGGGAAGCAGATATCTCTTCAGTCAGGACAACTTTGACGCCAAGGATGGCTTAACACTGTATGCGCAGGTCAATCATACTTCCTCCGGAAACATGATGGTCGGGTTTAAGGATACGGGATCGAGCTACAGTTATACAGCGATGCCGTATGCCTTCTATTTTAATGCCGGCACCATCGGTATTTACGAGACCGGAGCTAACCGAGGCAATTTCGGCAATTATTCCCTCAATACAGTTTATGATGTGAAGGTCGTCCTCAAGAGTGACTCAGGCGTCCTGACAGGGGCGCGGTATTATTACAAACCCGCTTCTTCCTCAACATGGACCCTGGTCTATGATTCAAATTATGTCCCGGCATATACCGCTATGAAAACGGGAGTTTCCAATCACAGCGGCACATTTGTCCTTGACAATCTGTCTCTGACCTCCGGGTTGTCGCAATTGTCCGGCGAAAGACCTGTAACCACATTCCCTGATGCAGGGACCTACCCGGTCATTCTGAAAGTGACGGACGGAGCGGGCCAGAGCAGTACCGCTTCCACGACACTGACCGTCAGCGCTGATCCTTCGGTGATAACGGTGCCGTGGCAGATCTCCGGAGGGATAGAAATCCCTCACGACACATGGAGCGGAGAAGAGGTCATTCTCAAGGCAGTAGTGAAGTCAAGACACGAACCTCTGACATACACATGGGAATTCGGAGACGGGGCAACCGCCGCCGGAACGGTGACAAATAAATACGATGTATCGTCAAAGCATATCTACACTGCCGCATCAGGCACCCCGTTCGTTGCTAAACTTACAGTGACTGATGCCGACGGCAGGACCTCGTCGGATACCTTCCCGCTGATCGTCCGTGAAAAATCTTTAGAGGTGGAGATCAACAAGGCAATTGATGACGCCCTATGGTTCGTGCACAGTAGTCAGAACAGGCCTGCGGGCTGGTGGCAAAGCAGCGGCTGGACAACCGGCTATTATTCCTCACCCACCGCATCTTCGATCCATGCGATGGAGATCAACGGTCATCTCGAAGTCGGCGACTTCAGGAATGATCCTTATACTGAGGACGTATGGCGCGGAATGAATTACCTGCTGACAACTATCAGACAGACAGCCATCAACGACCAGGCATATGGCAATCCGGATATCAACGGCAACGGCATCGGTATTGAAGTAAATTCAGGTTCTCCGATATACGAAGGCGGACAGGTCATGATGGCTTTGGTCGCTTCGGGTACGCCTGACCTGAAAGCAGTGTCCGGAGGCAGCGGGGTCATAAACCGGACCTACCGCGAAATCGTTGAGGATATGGCAGAGATGTATTATTGGGGACAGGGAGATGCCGAGTCGGGCTATGCCGCAGGCGGCTGGCGCTACGGATGGCAGGCTCAGGCGGACAACTCGGCTTGTCAGTGGGCTGCGCTTGGAATGGATGCAGCCGAGGAACAGTCATGGATAAATGTTCCCGAATGGGTGAAAGACAGGAACGAAGTATGGCTTGCGTACAGCATTGGAAGCGGCGGCACAGGCTATGGATATTCGGGCTCCGGAAATGGTGTGGCAACATCGCCGTCGGGCCTTGCGCAGGTTGCGTTTGATAATATTCCGACGACTGATAACAGATGGAAAAAGACAGAGAACTATCTCGCACAGAACTGGAACACATGGTATAACGGGACAGGCAATTACTATGCGCTTTACGCCCTTGCAAAGGCAATGCGTATCGCAAGGCCAACTGAAGTTACAATACTTGGAGAAGGGACTCAGTATGCGATCGACTGGTACAACGACCCAGCCCGTGGTGTTGCGAGAACCATAGTCAATCAGCAGGACGCCAACGGTCAGTTTACAGGCGGTGCCGGGACCAAATATGTTGAAGGCTCCTTCAGAACAGCATGGGGTGTTATTATTCTTTCCAAGACGCTCTTTGTCCTGCCTCCTGTCGCAGATGCCGGGGAAGACAGGGTCTGGGGTGTTGACTGGTCGCTGACCCTGGATGGTTCACGCTCATTTCATTTAGACCCCTTCCGCAGCATAGTCCTTTATGAATGGGATTTTGACGGTGACGGGACCTATGACTACAGCAGCACTGAACCGACAGCGACCCATACGTTTACAGCGCTTGGGACATACACGATCACGCTCAGAGTAACGGATAATAACGATCCGGCGAAATATGATACGGACACCATGAAGGTCATCGTTGCCATTCCGCCTCATCCGCCGGTGGCAGTGCCCGGCGGTCCGTACACAGGGACTGCGGGAATAGCCGTGCAGCTTGACGGGAGCGCGTCCTATGACATTGACCCGACAGACATGATAACGTTATACGGGTGGGAGCTTGACGGCGTGTTCCCCTATGACTTTGACGATGCATTCGGACCAAAGCCGGCCTTTGCTTTCAATACGCCCGGCAACTTCAACATCGGCCTGAGGGTCATGGACAATGGTGTCCTGAATGATCTGAACGGCAACGGACAGGTTGACGAGAATGAAAAACTTGAAGACATCAGATGGAACACGGTAAACATTACCGCAAACCATGCGCCGACAGCGGATGCGGGAGGCCCATATGTTGTGGATGAGGGGGCGCTGATCACTCTTGACGGTAAGGACTCTTCTGATCCTGACGGCAATACCATTACCTTTGGGTGGGACCTTGATAATGACGGGCAGTATGACGATTCTCCGGAGATCAAACCTCTGATCAACTGGCCGGATAACGGATCATTCACAATCGGTCTTCAGATATCCGACAGCGCTCTGACAGGGACTGATACAGCACAGGTAACAGTGCTCAATGTCGCTCCGGCAGCAGACGCAGGTCCTGATCAGACGATAGATGAAGGACAAACGGTCCTTCTTGGCGGCGGATTTACCGATCCCGGAAGCGCCGATACGCACACGGTTGAATGGGATTTCGGAGACGGAAGCCCTGTTGTCAGCGGAACGCTGATGCCATCTCATCTCTATGCCGACAACGGAGTATATACTGTAACGTTAACAGTTACGGATGATGACGGAGGCGTGGGGAGCGACACATTGACAGTGACGGTGAATAATGCCGCCCCTGTTGTGAATGCCGGGCAGGACCAGGCCATAAATAAAGGGGACTCGGTCAATCTTGCGCCGGCAACGTTTACTGACGCCGGTATCTATGATACTCATATGGCAACCATAGACTGGGGAGATGGGACCGTTGAAAGCGGAGCGATCTCAGAGGCATCGGGAAATGGAAGCGTTTCGGGCAGTCATATATATGCATCTGCCGGTACGTATACCGTGCAGGTTACGGTGACGGATAACGCGGGTGCATCCGGAAGTGATTCACTGCAGGTGGTCGTAGCAGAGACGGATGGTTGTATTGATGACCCGAATAAAACAGCGCCGGGGATCTGCGGCTGTGGAATAGCGGATACGGATTCAGACAACGACGGAATCGCTGACTGTAACGATCAGTGCTCAGCAGACCCGAACAAAGTAGCGCCGGGAATCTGCGGCTGCGGAATAGCGGACACTGATTCAGACAACGACAGGACCGCTGACTGTAACGATCAGTGCGCAGCAGACCCGAATAAAACATTACCGGGAATCTGCGGCTGTGGAATAGCGGACACTGATGCAGATGGCGACGGAATAGCAGACTGCATTGCAAAGCCGGTGACCGATCTTACCGCGCGTCCAAAATCCAGAAAGATAGACATCGTATGGACTCATGTGGGAGTGAACAGTTACAATGTTTACCGAAGCTCAGCCGGAGGACCGTATCAGTTCATTGCCAACACAACCTCAACCTACTCAGTGTATGCGGATTTTGGTTTAACTAACGGTGTAAGGTATTGCTATAAAGTCAGGTCGGTGAATGCACTGGGCACTGAGTCCGCAGATTCCAATGAGGCATGCGCCACGCCAGCGGCAAGAACGAGGTAAATCCAAAACTTCATGCCACCCTGAGATTGTCTCAGGGTGGCATACACTTTTTTGTAATTAAAATTATGAGGTCGGGACATAGACAAGATGAAAAATATTGTTTTCTCTCTGGTGGCATCATATATTTTGACTTAATCCAGCTCAACTTATTCGCTCAGTCACCATTAACACCACCACCTGATATTATGCTACCGATCAAGAGGAGTCGTATAGAAATTCTTCGCCAGCCGGTCTGTTTATAACCGCTAACTCTTAAACGTAAAATACACCGCGCCCAATATGCAGAGAAAGGCGTAGAAGTAGTCGGTCTTCCACGGTTGTTTCATGTAGAACAACGCGAAGGGGATGAAGATGCAGATCGTGATAATCTCCTGCATGATCTTTAATTGGGGAAGGCCCATGCTTGTATATCCTATCCTGTTTGCCGGCACCTGCAGCAGGTATTCAAACAATGCAATAAGCCAGCTCAACAGCGCCGCGAGATACCAGGGCTTTGCATTAAGGTGCTTCAAATGACCACACCACGCAAAGGTCATAAAAACATTTGATAAGGACAACAGGACAATTGTTATGAACGCGGGTCTCATAAAATGAGTTTAATAAAACAGCGGAAGGATTGTAAACAGAGCAGAAAGCAAAACAGGCGCAGACTAATGCCTGCGCCTGTTTGTTTATAGAAAAAACTAAACCGCTTTTTATTAACTGAGGTGCTTGTTGACCAGCTTGGTCATCTCGAACATCGTGACTGTCTTTTTCCCGCCGAATACTGCCTTCAGATTATCATCAGCATTGATGTTTCTCCTGTTGACAGAATCCTGGAGTTTGTTCTTCTTGATATAAGCCCAGAGTTTCTTGGTCACTTCGGTCCTTGGCATGGGCTTGTTCCCTACTACTTTTGCGAGGGCATCACTGATCTGCATGGGTTTCATGAATGCAGGGTTTGGAGCTCTCTTCTTTTTGACGGCTTTCTTTGCTGCAGGTTTCTTCGCTGCGGTCTTTTTCGCTGCAGGCTTCTTTGCTGCAGGTTTCTTTACGGCTTTCTTTTTTGTTGCCATCCTTACCTCCTCCTATATTAGGGTTATAGTTTTTTATTTCTATGCATAATAATCTGCACTTTTTCGAAAAAATTTTCAATCATTTTTTTTTAATAGTTCATTACACTGAAAACTTTCCCGGTTATTCTAATCTATGGCGTATGATTTTTGGAAGAGAAAAATAGACGCAAATCAAAAAAAATGAAGCCCCTAAATCTGACCGGGCAGCATATGGCGGATGATTTTCCCCTCAACCAGGTAGATGACCATCTCCGCGATGTTGGTCGCGTGGTCGGCGATCCTCTCCAGATATTTTGAGACATAACTTATTTTCACCGCCCTGGACACCGTATAAGGGTCCTGGGTCATGATGAACATCAGCTCCTTCCAGACCATCTCGTTGAGGTCGTCGACTTCATCGTCCCGTATGATCACGTCTCTTGCAAGGCGCAGCTCCTCATTGATAAAGGCATTGATCGTATCACGCACCATGCCCTGCGCTATCCTGCTCATCCGGGGGATATCTATATAGGGTTTCAGGAGGGGCTCTTCGTTTAATTCAAGCGCCCTCTCGGCGATATTCACCGCGTTGTCTCCGATCCTTTCGAGATCAGAGGTGATCTTCATTGCGGTTGTGATGAACCGCAGGTCCTTTCCCATAGGCTGTTTCAGGGCAAGCAGCCTTACGCATTCTTCGTCTATCTTGACATCAAAGGTATTTATGGCCTTATCGCCTTCTATGACACGGCCGGCCATGTCCGAATCCCTCTCAACAAGTGATTGCACGGAGTTTTGTATTGCGGATTCAACAAGCGCCGCCATCTTCAGCAGCATCTCCTTGAGGTGAATCAGTTCCTCGCTTCTTACAGTCATTATCCGAACCTCCCGGTTATATAGTCTTCAGTGAGCTTTTGTGAAGGGTTAGTAAAAATTCTATCAGTTCGATCAAATTCTATCAAATCACCAAGCATCATAAATCCCGTCCAGTCGGAGATCCTCGCGGCCTGCTGCATGTTGTGCGTGACAATAATGATGGTGACCTCTTTTTCCAGATTTGAGATAAGGTCTTCAATCTTTGCCGTGGATATCGGGTCAAGGGCGGATGTCGGCTCATCAAAGAGCAGGACCTCCGGTTCCACCGCGAGCGCACGCGCAATAACAAGTCTCTGCTGCTGCCCGCCGGACAGTTCATAAGCGTTTGCATGGAGCTTGTCTTTGACTTCATCCCAGAGCGCCGCGTGATTGAGCGCCCGCTCCACCCTTTCCGAAAGGTCTGATATTTTCTTTATGCCTTTCAGCCTCAGCCCGTAAGCGATATTGTCGAAAATGCTCATAGGGAAAGGGGTGGGTTTCTGAAATACCATCCCGATACGGCTCCTGAGATCGATCAGGTCAATATCTTCAGATAAAATATTATTGCCCTTAAACAGGATCTCCCCTTCATATTTATTCCCCGGATACAGGTCGTGCATGCGGTTAAAGCATCTGAGAAGCGTGGTCTTCCCGCAGCCGGACGGCCCGATCAGCGCGGTGACTTTATTTTTATAGACCGGCAGGCCTATATCTTTCAGGGCGTGAACGTTTCCCGAATAATAGAAATTGAGTCCTTTTACTTCAAACTCTGTAAGCTCATTCATCCCTTGAAGTGCCTCCCTTTGATCAATAGCCTGCCGATGACTGTCAGCATCAGGATAGATATGGTTATCACCAGAGACGCGGCCCATGCCTGTGTATGCCAACTGTCATAAGGCCCCATCGCGTACTGGAAAATCGTCACCGTGAGCGAAGCGACAGGCCTGTTCATATCAACAGAAAAAAACGAATTATTAAATGAAGTAAACAAAAGCGGCGCAGTCTCACCCGCGACACGGGCAATTGAAAGGAGTATCCCGGTGAGGATGCCCGCGGACGCCCCCCTGTAGACGACCTGGATGATCACTTTATAATACGGCGCTCCGAGGGCGAATGCCGCTTCTCTCAGGGTCCACGGCACAAGGGTGAGCATGTCCTCGGTTGTTCTCAGCACAACGGGGACCATTATGATCGCCAGCGCGATCGCGCCTGCCCACCCGCTGAAATGGCCGAGCGGTTTTACGAGAACGGCATAAATAAATGTCCCGATCACAATAGACGGAACACTTACCATAATGTCGGAGAGTATGCTGATTATCCTTGACAGCTTACTGCCCCGCGCATACTCCGCAAGGAATGTTCCGCCTAACACGCCGATGGGAACACCTATCAATGTTGCGCATATGGTTATCATTAACTGCCCGACAAAGGCGTTCCTCAGTCCGCCGCCTTCAATGCCTGCCGGGGCCGGATCATTGGTAAACAGGCTCAGGTCCATCGCCTTTATTCCATGCACGAGCACATCACCCAGGATGAAGACCAGCCAGAACAGCCCCGTGAGCGCGGCAAGGGTGCTCAGTGTCATTGCGATGAATCCTTCCACCTTCCTTCTTTGTTCTCTTGTCATCGTGAATACTTCCTCTCCGCCTTAATGAGAAAGAATTTTGCTATTGCAAGGGTGATAAAGCTCATTACAAAGAGCGCGAGCGCAAGGTAAAAGAGCGACGAGAGGTAAATGTCCTTGTCAGCCTCTGCAAACTCATTGGCGAGTGTAACGGTAATGGTTGCCGCAGCGTCGAGGAGCGATGTAGCGATCCTGTGGTTGTTTCCGAGGACAAAGGCCACGGCCATGGTCTCCCCGATGGCCCTTCCGAGGGAAAGGACAATTCCGCCAAAAACTCCAAGCTTTGAATAAGGGATAACGACATTCTTTATGACTTCCCACTTTGTCGCGCCGATTGCATAAGCGGATTCTTTAACTATCGCGGGGGTGAGATTAAAAGAGTCCCTGGAGATGCTTGCGGTGAAGGGGACTATCATGATGCTCAGGATCACGCTTGCTGTTAAAATATCAATTCCCATCGGAGTGCCCTGAAAAAGGACATTGACGAACGGCACCCCGGCAGTAATTTCTTTCAGGAAGGGTTCAACATATTTGCTCATGATCGGCGAGAGGGTGAAGAGACCCCACATGCCGTAGATGATGCTCGGTATTGCAGCCAGAAGCTCGATGGCCGCGCCTATAGGCCCTTTAAGAAAATTGGGCGCTATTTCCGTGACAAATATCGCGATGCCGAGGGCGACAGGTATTGCGATCAGCAGGGAAAGAAATGTCGTGATGACAGTCCCGTAAATATTGGTCAACGCGCCGAAGGACTCTTTGACAGGGTCCCAGTCTGTTGAGGTCAGGAATTTTACGATACCGAATTTCTCTATCGCCAGAGAGGATTCGGTGACAAGCACGTACAATATCCCGATTATAAAAATGATCACTGAAAAGGACGCGGCTGCGGTAGTTGCAGAGAAGATAAAGTCAACGGGATTTTTTTTGTATTGTAACGGCATAGCAATCCTTAGGTCCAGCAATCAGCGATCAGCTTTCAGCGGTCAGCAATCAGTTATTGCTGACCGCTGATCGCCGATTGCTGACAGCTCTTTTTTAATAAATCCCTTTTGCCTTCCAGTAAGCCCTGATCTTGTCCTTTAGGGATGCCGGCAGTGGAACATACACGAGCTCTTTAGCCTTGGCATCTCCGTTCTTGAAAGCCCAGTCAAAGAATTTCACAACATTCTTATTTACGTCCGCCTTTTCCTTTGCAAGGAGGATGAAGGTCGCCCCGGCGATCGGCCATGCGCCTTTGCCCGGCGCGTTCGTAAGCCAGAGATAGAAATCCTTCTTAGCGTCAAAATCTCCTGACGCGGCAGCGTCCTCAAAGCTCTCAAATCCGGGCGCGACAAAATTTCCGGCTGAGTTTTTGAGCTGTGTAAAGTTGAGCTTGTTCTGTTTCGCATACGCGAACTCGACATATCCGATGGAGCTGGCTGTTCTCTTTACGTAATTGGCGACTCCTTCATTTCCCTTTCCGCCAATGCCCGCGGGGAATTTCACGGCCTTGCCTGCGCCGACCTTTTCTTTCCATGCGGGACAGGTTTCGCTGAGATAATTTGTGTATATGGCTGTTGTGCCTGAGCCGTCAGAGCGGTAGACAACCGTAATTTCACTGTGCGGGAGTTTTACGCCTGGATTCATTTTTTTCACTTTGGCGTCATCCCAGTATTTGATCTCACCGAGGAATATCATGCACAGTGATTCGGGACCGAGTTTCAGTTGACCCGGCTGGACGCTTTCGAGGTTTACTACGGGCACAACACCGCCGATGACCGCGGGAAACTGCAATAACCCGTCCTTTTGGATCTGTTCGGGCCTGGAGGGATCATCCGATGCGCCGAAATCAACCGTGCGCTCCGTAACCTGTCTTACCCCTCCGCCTGAGCCGATGGACTGGTAATTAAGCTGAACGCCGGTTATCTTGTTGTACTCATGCGCCCATGCTGAATACACGGGAAACGGGAAAGTTGCGCCCGCGCCGTTGAGTGTTTCCGCAGCATGTGCATACGCGGATGACAAAACAAATGCCGCGATCAATGTTAATTTCAAAATGGTTTTCATATTATCTCCTTTTTATGCTGTTTAGCATATGCTTTGATTGTTACAATAATGTTACAAACGGATTAAAGTTAAGTTAAAGAAATTATATCACCTCCCTTTTAACACGCCCGGGCAGCAGGCCCCTGAATTATTTTGAGGATATAGTATCCATTTGCTTCCACGACTCTTGCTTTACAGTCCAATAGTATTTCTACAAAACCCGTAATGAGGTTTAATTTTTCACAGTCATGTGCGTCAACGAAGACCGATACCTCATCGCGGCTTGCAAAACCGTGGGAAACAACATCACTCAATTCTTTAAACGTCTCATCAAATGAAAGCTCTCTTGCGTCGATTATCATAAAGAAACCTCCCCCGTTTGATATTTTTTTATTATTTGGGATAACCCTGTAAATTCCCGGCACATTGCAATCACCTCTTCCTTATGATCTTGGCCAGAAATATGGGGCATCCGTCATAATCTTCACTGGAGCAGTATTTGAGGCCTGCCATTACCCCCAGTTTCATTGATGATATCGAGGCGCGGCAGACATCAGCAATTACGTCGCCGTATGGACACGATGCCGCAGTGGCTTCATTTATGTCCATGGTAAGTGTGTTCATGCTTTCCTCCTTTCCACGTAACTAATCCTATCAAGAAAATGTTACGGCAATATTAAGGGGATGTTAATTTTTGAAGAAATTAAAGTTATAAGCAAATGCTAAGTCTTTCAATAGGGGATTACCCGTGAAAAAATAAAAATAGGCTAATTTTCGTACACGATAAGATAGTGTGGAATATAAAAAGATGAGAGAGTGGTGCCCCCTGCAAGGATCGAACTTGCGGCCCCAGGTTTAGGAAACCTGTGCTCTATCCTACTGAGCTAAGGGGGCATATATAAGCTGGTCGGGGCGAGAGGATTCGAACCTCCGGCATCCTGCTCCCAAAGCAGGCGCGCTACCGGGCTGCGCTACGCCCCGAACTGTTTAGAGTATAAAATGTTATCGTGAAAAATCAATCCCGATTAACTTTCTGCGGCAAGCCGCAGGCAATATCAAATTAAATCTTTCATTATTTACTATTGCGATATAATATAACTAATAAAGTTAGAGGAAAGATATGCCTTTCAGGGAAAACAAGGCCGAGCTTAAGACAGTTCTTGAGCATATCAGTGACGGTATTTTGTTCATTGATACCCTCGGGACCATCAGGGTTTATAACAAAACCCTTTCTGAAATGTTGTCCATTAATGAAGATTTGACCGGAATAAAAATCTTCGCGCTCCCTGCGGAGCATCCTCTGAGAGAGGGTATTTTCAGGGCTGACAAGGGATTTAAAGGCCCTTATTGCTGGGAAAGGAACAACTGCCCGGAAGACACAACCTGCCCGGGGAGGACCTCTCAATGCTGCAGGTGCTGGATACTTAACGCGTGCAGTTTATTTTCTTCAAAAAAAGATAAATTCTGTATTGACTGCCAACAATACAGAAGCGTCAAACAGTTTCTTGAGAAACCCAGGGAATTTGACATAGGAGACAAGACAGTCTCCGTGTTGTCCTCGTTTATTGAACTCAGGAAGAAGAATGAGATCTGGGAGGTCATTGTCTTCAGGGACGTCACGTTTGAGAAGCTCGACGCTGTAATAAAACTCGCGGGCGCCATGGCGCATGAATTAAGACAGCCGCTTCAGATAATTACCTCCTGCATATCTATTGTCAACGACAGCCTTCCTGACGATAAGGAGATCAAGGAAAATTTCGATGTTATTAAAACAAGCTGCTACAGGATGAACAACATCATTGAGAAGATCACTCACATAACGCGGTACAAAACCAAACCTTATATATCAGGTCAGGATATCCTGGATATTGATGAGTCTTCAGACGATACGCTTATTGATGACAGAGATGATAAAAGGTAGAAATCATGACCATTGAAACCATTCTTCTTTTACTTGAATCGGTTTTACTCATAGCGACCATTATCCTTCTTGTCTTCAGCATCCGGGAAGGCAGGCAAAGAGAGCACCTGCTGTTAGAGATCGGGAAGGCGACAAAGATACTCACCCGCCAGGAGTATTTCCTTTCAGTCCTTGACTCCATGATAAACGCAAAAGAGGAGGTATCAGGATGCATCACCGGCAGGGTCCCAAGCGGTGACGATAAACAGATGACCACGGATATCATCGACACCCTTGAGGGCCTTACCAAGAAGGGAGTCCGTGTAATGTATCTCATGCCGAAGTTCCCGGACAGGCTGTATTTGGGCTATCTTTATACGAAGGCGGGGGCCGAGGTTTTTTACAGCAGTTGTCTCATGGTGCACAACATGCGCTTCATGATTGTGGACGACAGCTCCGTTATAATAGGCATCCCCGAGAGTGTAGGTGAGATGCAGGCGACCAAGAAGGGATACAGGATCCCTTCCGAGGGGCTGGCAATGATACTCAAGAACTATCTCGACACCTGTGAAAATAAAACCTCTTTTAAAGGTTACGTAAATGAAGTGATGCAGCAGACCGGCGCAACGCTGCAGCACATAGCGCGCGAGTTTCAGATAGATGAAGAAGGCTTTAAGGATCTGATGAAGTCATAAACTGATTTATGTGTTCACGCATTTTCGGCGGCTATTAAGCGGGCTTTAGATCGAGGGTGGCGGCGATAGAATCGATGATACCTTTGCCGACAGGGGCCTCTTTAAGAAGAAATCCTTCAAACAAAGCATTGTCGCAAACTGTATTTATTAATCTGGGAACGCCTCTGGTGTAATGATGGATTGCCGTGATAGCGGCTGCCGCAAAAATTTCTTCTTCACATCCGGCGATCCTGAGCCTGTGCCTGATATACTCCCGTGTTATAGTCTCATCCAGCCCTGTCAATTTATATTTGACGGCAACTCTCTGCTTCAATGGCTCGTCCAGGGCAAGGACGTCGTCAAGTTCGGGAAGTCCGAAAAGCACAAGGGTGATGAGCTTTCCCTCCGGGCCTTCCATGTTAAGCAGGCCGCGGAATTCCTCCATTATCTCCCGCGACTGGAGCATCTGCACTTCGTCCATCAGGACGACCGTTTTGCGCCCTGACTGGTATACCTCAACAAATCTTTTATACAACTGGCCCAGGATCTCAAGCTTGGTGTCTGCGATGTTTTCGATCCCTAATTGCATGGCAATTTTTTTCATCAGCCAGTCCGTTGTAACAGATGTATGAATAACCACGAGCAGGGCGGCCTCGTACTTATTTTCGTCCAGTTCGTTGAGCATCCTCCTTGCGAGCGTGGTCTTGCCGGTGCCGACCCCGCCGACTACTACAGCAAGCCCTTTCATGGAGTCAACGGCATACTTAAGGCGCACCAGCGCCTGTGCATGCTGGGCGTTATTGTAAAAATACCGGTTGTCGACTATGTTTGAGAACGGGGACTCTTTTAATTTGTAAAATTCCAGATGGTCCATAATACATTAAATAATAACATACTGACGGAAGGGATTTTATGGCTGCTTTTACAATTATCCTAAAAAGGCTTTTCAGCCACGAACTATCACGAATTGTCACGGATAAGTAAGAAGTAGGAAGTGGGAAGTAGGAAATAAAATGAAAAGCAGATCTCTTTAAGGCAATTTTTATTTCTCACTTCTTATTTCTCACTTCTCACTTCAAAATATTTGCGGCTACTGATGAATTCAGATGTACGAGACCCTGTCTCTTTTCGCCCTCGGCTTGTCCTCCGGCTTCTGCACCTGCGCCTTCAGAAAATCCATCTTATTTGATATGTCTCTAAAACCAGGGTTCCTTGCGCTGATCTCGGAATAAATTTCCAATGCATGATCGTAATCGTTATTATTTATATGCACTCCTGCAAGTTCGTACTTCATGTCGAGATATTTCTCATCATCGGGAGACAATCTTTCAAGGAGCTTCTCAAATTCAACTATAGCGCGGGGATAATCTTTTTTCTCCACGCAGCATGATGCTATCATGCGTAAGCTCAGCAGGCTTTTCTCCGGGTCCTTTGCTGCTGTCCGGAATTCTCTGATGGCATCATCCAAAAGGCCCTTTCGCCTGTAATCAACACCTGCGATATAATGGGAATCATAATCTTCTTCCTCAGTGACACCGATATCGGTGTCTTTGCTCTCAGTCGGTGAAGGTTTTACGATGGCTTTAATTCCTTTTGCCGGTTTAAGCCTGAGGGCGTTCTCAAGATCATCTATCGTAGCTCTAATTGATATACTGCCGGGGTCTAATTCCAATGCCTCCCTGTATAATTTGAGCGCCTCGTCCGGCAGTTTCTGTTCTTCATATATATTGGCAAGGTTTCTTAATTCCACCTTTAAAGCTTCATGATCGCCATTCGTTCTGTAAATAGCTGCAAGCCGCTCTCTGACAGGGAGAGGGTGAAGGTCAGCGAAATTTTTCAGCAGCCCAATTGCGTCCGTCCATTCACTGTCACGCATGGATTCCTCTATGCAGGGGAGCAGTTCTTTCCAAGCATTTTCGAGCTTCCCCTCCTTGAGATAAAGCGCGCCGAGGATTTTTTTTGCCTGTGTATCGGAGGCATTTTTTTCAGTCAACTGCAGAAGGGTTTTCCTGGCATCTTCCGTTTTGCGTAATTTAACCGCAAGCTTTGCGTAACTGATCAGCAAATTCCTGTTGTCCGGCGCAAGGGATGAGGCTTGAGACAGGTACTCCAATGCCTTGTCCGGGTTGTTTTCTTTCTCTGCCAAGTTACTGAACCCTATCAGGGAAGATACATTTTTCGGGTCTATGTTCTTTGCCTTCGAGTAAAACTCCCTCGCCGTATTCGCGTCTCCTTTTTCCAGATAATCTGACGCTATCGCGGCATACCCGTTTGCGGCCCTTTCTTTCAGCCCCATTTTCATATAAATCTCTATTACTTTCATCCTGACATTCATATCAAAAGGGGAAAATTGCAGGACTTTTTCGTAGAGGTCCAAGGCCTTTTCGATATCGTTATTTCTGTTGTGGATCTCCGCAGCTTTGGTAAAATTTTCAATGGCATTTGCTGTGAATCCTTTTTCTGCGTTAATCAAACCTAACGCAATCAGGGCATTCACATCAGAAGGGATGATATTGAGTATTTTTTTGTATAGCGCGATCGCCTTAGGCGTGAAACCGTCTTCTTTGTAAATATCAGCCGCCTTCGAATAAAATTCTACAGCCTCTTTAGGGACGCCTTTTTTAAGATACAAGTCTCCGATGGTGTTGTAAATATTCCCGTCTTTGCCTTCTGAAAGAAGCTTTTCCAGTTCGGCAATGGCCTTGTCTATCTGGCCCTTTGCAGCGAATTTCTGCGCAGATTCTACTATGTCAGATTTGTCTCTCATTTGCTCCAAATAACTATAGAGTTACCTTAAAGTTTGACCGAGTAATGTCAATCTCGTAAGAGTACATATATATATACGGTAAATTTTTGAAGTTCTTAAGCGGGATGCAAGTCAGAACTGTTAAAAGCCGAACTCTTTCCATCTTTCGGTAACGCGCCTTTTGATGTCTTCGGACATGACTATTTCGCCGGGCCATTCGCGTGTAAAGCCTTCTGACGGCAATTTCTTCGTAGCGTCAATTCCCATTTTGCCGCCATACGCGGGGATATTGGATGCGTGCTCAAGCACGTCAAGCGGCCCTTCGACGATAACGGTGTCCCTTTTGGGGTCCACATTATTTCCCATCCGCCAGACGACCTCGCTCAAGTCCTGCACATTTACCCATTTGTCCACGATGATGATCGCCTTTGTGAAGCTCATCTGCCCCATTCCCCAAAGGGCATACATGACCTTTCTCGCGTGGCCGGGGTAGCGCTTGTCAATGGAAATAACGGCTATATTGTGGAACACGCCTTCAAGCGGGAGGTTCATGTCAATGATCTCGGGAAGTTGTTTCCTCAGCAAGGGAAGGAATATCCTCTCCGTTGCCTTTCCGATAAAGCAGTCCTCCATCGGAGGCTTTCCGACAATTGTCGCGGGATAGATAGCGTCTTTCCTGTGCGTGATGCAGGTAATATGAAATACCGGATATTCATCGGCAAGGGAGTAATAACCGGTGTGGTCCCCGAACGGCCCTTCGGTCCTTCTTTCCCCGGGACAGCAATAGCCCTCAAGCACGATCTCCGAATTGGCGGGGACCTCTAAATCCACAGTCTCACATTTCACAAGATCAACAGTGTCATTGCGCAAAAATCCGGCAAAGAGCATCTCATCAACTCCCTCCGGCAAAGGAGCTGTGGCCGAATACATTACCGCAGGGTCGGAGCCTATCGCAACCGCGACTTCCAGCTTCTGCCCTTTCTGCTCTGCCTTCCGGTAATGTCTCGCCCCGTCTTTGTGCATATGCCAGTGCATGCCCGTGGTCTTTGAATCGTAGACATGCATGCGGTACATGCCGCAATTGCGCTCACCCTTTTCATGGTCTTTAGTAAAGACCATGGGCAGGGTGATGAATTTCCCGCCGTCTTCAGGCCACGTCTTTAAAATAGGGAAGATATCGAGAGAAGGGTTGTCCCTGATGATTACTTCCTTGCACGGCCCGGTCTTTACAATCTTGGGGAAAAAGTCGGCGAGCTTCTTGAGTTTAGGCAGCGCTTTGAGCTTTTCTATAAAGTTGGTTGGAATTTCAGGCTCAAGGAATTCGAGAATACGGACGCCGATGTCGTCAAGGTTCTCCACCTCAAGAGCGAGGCGCATTCTTTCAAACGAGCCGAAGGCATTTACAAGGGCCGGGAATTTGGAGCCCTTAGGATTTTCAAACAACAGCGCCGGCCCGTTTGCCTTAACAACACGGTCGTTGATCTCCGCTATTTCAAGGACGGGGTCAGCCCCGGCCTTTATCCGTTTCAGGAGGCCCTTCTTTTCAAGGAGTGACAAAAATTCTCGCAGATCTTTATAAGCCATTTGCCGTATATGATACAGGATTGCTGTTTTAGCTTACAAGTGGAGGAGATGTTTTCAGGCTACAGGGTGGCCTTGTTTCTGTGTGTCTGTCATTCCGGCTTGTCCGGAATCAGGATTCCGGCAAGCGGCAATGACAACAACAAAACAGAAAATATTTAAATCCGAAGCAAAGCTTCGAAGAGTTCTTTTACTTAAAGCAGATTTTGGCATTTTCAAAATATGCGGTATCATATTGTTATGGAAACCCTCTCCATAAAAAAAGGCAGGATAATCATCTACAGGCTCTTTGACGTTGCCTCGGAGATCAACCTTTCTCTTGTTGAATCACAGACAAGGGAAGGGGCCAGGAGGCTCCGCCTTTCAAAATATCCCTCAATAAAGGCCATCGAGTTTGCCAATCCGCCGGTATCCGTTGAGCTTCAGGGATTTATTAAGCCCCTCTTTGGACAGGACACAAAAGTAAACGTAACCGCAAGGGCCTACGACTTCGGCGTCATCTCCATCGCGTTCGATATCCCGATCCCGCAGGACACCGCATTTACCGGACTTGAACCGGTTACTAAGGCCCTCGACACTGATGAGTCCATTGATAAAAAGGCGATGGAATACATTGTTCATCTTATCGGCACGCTCGGCGAGGCGGTCATCGGCCCCGGGATCAAGGATGAATTTATGGAAGACTATATGATCTTCTTCATTGAAAAGCTTTCCGGGCCGGCGGAGACCTCGGAGTTTCTGAAACAGTATGATCCCTCGCGCCTTCTGCTATATGAGACTCAGGAGCTAAGCAGGCACACACGGGCTGAAACCCTGAAACACCGTTTCAGTTATTATCCGAACGACCTCGTCATCGTCCATCTCGATAATGCCTTTGTCATTGAGCCCTCAGGCAGCTCCGACATCCTCGACATCCTTGAATTCGCCAATGCGCAGATGCTTGAGCTGAGATATTATAACCACGTCCTTGATAACGAACTTTCGCGGATCTACAGCGAACTTCCCAAAGGCAAGAGGATGCCGCTTTTTAAACTGAGGGTCTATGAAAGATTTGTAAGGAAGATCGCGGAGACCGTCACTGATTTTACCGAGGTCACTGAAAAGGTGGACAACGCGCTGAAGGTCACGGAGGATGTGTATTACGCTAAAATCTACAGGACCGCGATGGTGCTGTTCAGGAGCAGGGAATGGGAAGACAGCATCAAGGAAAAACTTCAGGTCGTGACAAATACCTACAAAATGCTTTACGACGAAATCTCAACCCGCAGGGGACACCTGCTTGAGCTTGGGATAATTATCCTCATTATCATAGAAATCGTGCTGCTACTGGTTATCTAAGTCAGTCAAATGATCGTAAGCTCGTAAGTTTTGTGTTTAGGAACTTTCACGCTTTGGCACTTTTGTACTTTTGCTCTTCTGCTCTATGGCACTATTGCCTTCTGGTCATTTCGGCGTGCCACTCTCTTTATCAAGCGGGATGAGGACGATCTCTATCCTCCTGTTCTTTGACTTGCCATCGTCGGTCTCATTGGACTCGACCGGCTTGTATTCCGAATAGCCAGCCGCGTTAAGATAGGCCGGACTGACGCCTTTGTCCTGCAGGTATCTGGCCACTGTGGTGGCACGGGCGGTTGAGAGCTCCCAGTTGGTCGGGAATTTTTCGGCAAGCACCGCGCCGATCGGCACGTTGTCGGTATGGCCCTCTATCCTTATCTGCTTGTCGGTTATGGTCTTCAGGATCTCAGCCACCCTGTCGAGCACTTTTTTGCCGTTTGTCTTTATATCAGCCTTGCCTGAATCAAACAGGATCTTTTCGACCATGGTAAGGGTAAGTTTGTCCTTGAGCTGCTTGACCGCGATCTCGCCCTTTTTTATCTCGTCAGTAAGCTCGGAGACGACGTTGTCATAAGAATGCTTCTGCTCCTCGAGGACGCGGTCTCTTTCTTTAATGGCATCCATTTTTTCCTGTGTGAGCCCAGCGATGATACGGTCTTTTTCTTTAATGGCCAGCAGTTTTTCCTGGGAAATTTGCGCAACGGACTTATTTATGTCTTTATTCGCAGTCGATAACACTTCATTGGCCCGCGTGAGTTCCGTGTTCTCGGCCCCAAGCTTTGCTGCATTGATCTCAAGCGCCTCACGGGCGGCTTTTTCATTGTTGAGCTTGTCGCCTGTCTCCTGCAGCCTTTCGGTAAGCTTTGCATTTTCAGCGTTAAGGTTATTAATGTCATTGACACGCGCATCATATTTTTTCGTAGTCACACAACCGGTTGCAAGGGCAAGGCCCACAATTGCTAATAAAACGACCTTCATAAATTTCATGGCTGTCTCCTCATGACTGGGTTTTGGGTTAATGAAATAATTTATTTCGTGAATATGCCAAATTCTATCATGAAATCTGAATATCGGCAATACAAAGATGAGCTTCAGTGATAATTTCCCTCTATCAAGAGGGGCAGGGGGGTGTTCTTATCTGCGGCTCTGCGGAACGATGGTACCATTACGCTTTGCTCTTCTGCTCGGTCGTTTGTCAGAAAGCATAGTAGTTTTTTACAACAGACTGCCCTGGTCGTCTTCTGACTTAAATAGTTTATTTTGGCTTTGTGCCTTTTTAATAGACTTTGTCTTTGCTATTTCTTCCCACCTGTTTGCAAATTCAGCATCTAAGAGTTTCCGGTATTCAGTAAGCGACTTATCTGTTTTCTGTATATTGTTCATTTCAAGCACACGGCTGAGCAAACCCCTGTTTATTAGTGGAAGGGGGATGCTGGCATTGATTGTTGAAGATCTTAATTTCCTGCAATCACTGCAATAGATACCTGCAAAATGTTCTTTGTCTTTTACTTCTACAAGGTGAAGGTCATTAATTGAATTACAGACAGAGCATGAAGGGAATATGCTTTCCGGTTCGGGATCGTCCGCAAAGTCTAATGCGAGCTGACGTTTGTCTACTCCTTCAATTTTACCAGGCCCGGCTCCATGTGTGAAGGCATCTCCTGTGCGGTATAGATCAAATAACAGCGCACGCCCGAAACGCTCTTCATTTTTAATGCCGGATTTTAATAATTTATCATGTCCTTCATTAGTTAACTGAAAGGTGACAATCTTGCCGCTAATAGAGGTAAGGACATAATATTTTTCTTTGTCTTTGTATTTATGGAGTACAGGCATTTAGACCTCTTTCTTCAGTATAGTTTTCTTCATTAGCAATCGGTAATGTGTCCAGCTCAATTCGTGACGCAGTGTGTCACGAATTGAACTGGTGTGTTGCTTTTTGGTGGAGAGGATTTGGTTGAAGAGAGAGATCAAGTGGCGCTGATTCATACTTTATAAACTTCTCTGCGATGGCTGACAGCATAAATAGTAATAATCTGAGATGAATGCTCAAAGGAATATATTACTCTCCAGTCGCCGACTCTGAGTTTACATTTACCTTTAAATTTTCCCTTGAGGGGAGCAGGGACAATGAATTCCATGCTTTGGGAAAGCCAGTCTATTTTGTTTGCAATATGTTGAGCAATGGTTTTATCGAGACGCACAAGATCTTCTTCAGCCTGAGGCGTAAGTTCAACTGAATATGTCATCAATTCAACCCAAGTCTCTTTTTCACAGCATCAAAAGTTATTCTTTCTTTTGATGCAATGGAAGTTTCAAGGGCCTGAACAAAATCTTCTCTTAACTCAAGCCCGAAATCCGGGTCAATGAGTTCTCTGAATTTATCTTCAATTATTTTTCCTATCAATTCTTTAAGCTCATCCGTGCTTAAATCAGCCACTTTCATGGTTGCACCTCCTTTATAAGACTGAATAGCTCTATTATATAACAGGTTTTTGTATTTTTACCCCTTCCCCTCTACAATCGCAATCTCTTCCGGCGTGAGGCCGTAGAGGGCATAGACCATTTCGTCGATCTGTTTTTCGAGGGCACTCATTTTATATCAGCCTCTTTGGCTTCGCCGCCTTCTTCACAATCTGCTTTTCTTCGGACTTGACCCGGCGCTCCAGTTTTTTGATGTCTTCGGCTGGCGGGAGTTCTTCCGGTTTGATCCCCCGATCGGTGAGCACCTTACGCACATCGAGATTGTTTTTGACGTGCGCTGAGACGCTCCTGCTCTGCAAGGCGCTGCTCGATCAACTCTACCCGCCGTGTCTGCACGGCAAAATAAGTCTGGGCAAATGCGATCTCAACCTTACGCGGGTCGCCGTTTTGGGCGACAAGATAGCAGGCATAGCGCGTAAGCATGACATCGTCAATCTCTTTTTCCGCTCCCTTGGGCATCGGGATCGTTTTCCTGACGTCAGGAAAATGATCGGCAACGGAATGACCGGCTGTCTGACAGGATAGTTTTGCCTTGTCTATTACCTTGGCGAAGTTCTCCCATTTGGTATATCCCAACAACCCCATCAGGTCACGTGCAAACCAGAATTCTTCGCCGTCGATCTCATGTGAGTAATCTTCAAAATTCTTGTGCAACTGGATTATGATTTCACTTTTCATGCAAATATCCCTTCTTACTTAGATATGTCCCCTTTTGATATTTTCATTGATCGTATTCATATTATCCCTTCCCCTCCACAATCGCAATCTCTTCCGGCGTGAGGCCGTAGAGGGCATAGACCATTTCGTCGATCTGTTTTTCGAGGGCGGAGGTGTCGGCGTTGGGGTCTTTCTTTTTGGCGGTTAGGATTTGGTCGACAAGGGTAATGAAGGGCTGCTGTGCTGTCATATCAATTTCTCTTATTGGCAGCTTGTCAATATAATACTTATCAAAATGCATTGTTCTTACCGCCCTGTTGTAAACAAACCAGTAATAAAACCAAGCAGCAAGCTGCGAATTTAGCAAAGAAAGAATGTATTCATAAGAATATCGCTCAGAGGTCAAAATGGTATTCATAACTGTATCGAGTGTCAGCAGTCCCTTCGTGTCCATTGATGCCATTATAATTATTCGGTCATACGGATTAAGAACATGCGCAACAATATTTTGAGAAATAATCTTTTGCTGCATTATCTCTTTTACTTTTTTTGATTGTAAGAAGTCAGATGATAGAGAGATATTGTCTACCTCTCTATATATCCGGTACTTGCCTATATTTTTGCCGCGAAGTATGGGGTCCCCGCTTTTAGATATCTTACTTTGCAAAGGCAAGCCTCTGAAGGTCTTGGATATTGATGATAACAAAACGCTTGATCGAGATATTTTTCTTAAAATTAACAAGCGCTCTAAAGATGCATAAACAGGCAGCGTATCAAGTTCCTTTATCAGGTCGCCATGTAATTGACAATCTCTCTCGGTGTGTAGAAAGAGCCGGTCTGCTTTCGGGCTGTGGTCTGAGTTTCAGGATTATAGCTGGCCAGCAGGTTCTCGAATACCTTGCCTAATAATTCAGGATCGAGCGCGATTTCTTCTTCAACCGGCGTGTTTTCGTCAACGGTGAACTTATAGCTATCGAGGATGTCGATCAGGCCTCTGACCTTATAGGACTTGTTCCTTGTACCGTATATTTCATTAAGGTCTACGGGTTGTTCCCGTGAGAAGAAAAGATAATCAGGGACCTTCAAACTGTTTTTGGGATGATCTGAAAAGCCGTCAATACGGATTATCTTCTTATTGGAAAATCCCCCCTTGCCCCCCTTTTCCAAAGTGGGGGATACATCCTTATCCAAGCATTCAAACAGACCGCCGTTGAGGAATGGGATATTCTCGAAATACTTCTTGAGTGTGTCTTGAGGGCTTGTAAAATAGTCTTCATACCTGAAGACATTGTGAATCATATAGTGCTGGTCTCTGCCTTCCTGTCTTTTCCCTCTGAACTTTCGACTCTCTGGCTTGTCTTTTGTGTTCATCTCGGTATTGAGAGTAGCAAAAAAAAGGTTTTGCAGAATTGCTTTATAGTATGTGCTCTGGTTTTTGTCGCTGAAGTTGAGGAGGCTTTTGAGCTTTGCCTGATTAAAGAGATCGTCATGAACCAGCCCTTTCTCCTTAACAAACCAAATGAAGATGAGCCTGGTGATCATGCGGATAACGCTTATTGCATTGCGGACATCCTTATTCTTCTCGGCGTCATCGGGGAATTCCACATTTCTCAGCGCCCAGAAATACCAGTTGGCAAGCTCCTGATAAAACTTCTTATTCAGCAGTTGAACATTAAACACTTCCTGCCACTGCCTATAAAGCGCATCAAAAGTGGTAACATCAGGCTCAACCTTTAAATCATAAAGTATCTTTAAGTGGCCGGTATGAGGTGACTTAAGATTGATATCTTTAAGAAGGGAAATCTTCCCTATCTTTTCTCCCTCCCTCCAGGCCTGTTTATATTTGGTCCTTTCAGAAGCTGCAAACGAAAGCAGTCCGCCATATTTGAGAAGCAGTACAACCGGAACGCTTTTACTTATCCTGTTAAATGCCCTTGTTAGTTCGGCTATCGCACCTCTTGCAGGAAGACAAGAATCGTTCAGCTTCACAGCAAAGACCATCAACCCCTTATATTCCGGATCGATCTTGTCCTCAGCTTCACTTAGAGATATTTTCTCCCTGCCTAACAGAGGGGCATCCCCATCAAAAACCGAATCATCAACAAGACCGAGAAAATATGTTTCGGTAACGGCATTGAAAATATCCTTGTCTTTATAATGGTCTTTTAATAAATCTCTTGCCCCTAATGAGACGGAAGTATTGCTGTTCAGACGTATGCCGAGCTGGCTGAAAAACTCAGTGCCTGCTTTAAAGAGGTTGTTGTTAAAAATAGATAAGTTCATTCGCTAATTACAAACCATGTTATCAAATCAAAATTGTCCGGCTTAAATTTATCTTCCAGTTTCTTCTCTTCAGGAGATTTCTTTTTAGGCACACCATCAGCAAAAATCCCCTGAATTTCATCAATAGCTTTTTGAGGCGCCTGCCCTTCAATCCATGCTTTTATCCTGTCGCTTAACCATTGGAGGGCTTCCTTATCGCCATTTTCAACATCAGCAGGGACGAGCCTGATTTTGTTTTTGTGCTTTCTTAATATGCTTAGTATTTCCTGATTATTATTGTAAGTAGAAATTCCTTTTGCATGAGAATACAGCAGATGATATTCATTATATTTATGCATGTCAGCGTCATCAGGCTTTTTAGGATGACCCAGTAATGCAATAATTCCCTCCGGCAATTCAGTGTATTTTTTATCCGGTTCCGCCTGGAAGCCGGTAAAAATACCATTGGGCATTTTCTCAAAAAATTCTTTATTCTTCTGGAAAATATCAAACAACTCCTGCCTGAACTGCTCAAGGGACAAGTCATTCAACCCCAGACTTTCATCACTGGTCTCAACATCTTCCCAGGTAAACTGCATTTGATTGAGCATTTTTTCTGTCTGCCTTGTGACTATGGGATTGTCTTTAACCATCTTTTCAATCTCCGGGGTCATCTTCTCGTCAATCTCTGCGCCAACTATTGACATGGCTGCCATCCGGTTTTCTACCCTTGTCTTGAGCCTAAGGTAGTCTTCATAATTTTTCCCGGGCCAGAAATTTATGCCTTTGATGGTTTGATTAGGTGAGCCGAGACGGTCTATACGTCCCATCCGCTGAATAATCCTGACAGGGTTCCAGTGGATATCATAGTTGATCACACAATCGCAATCCTGCAGGTTTTGCCCTTCACTCAAACAGTCCGTAGCTATCAAAATGTCTAAGGGCTCTTCTAATTTCCTCAATGTATCAGGATCATGCTTCTTGATGATATCCTTCCAATCTCCGAAACTCTCCGGCGCCGGGACACCTTTTTCTTCATATAAATAGTTCCAGTCTTTTTCCTTGTACAATTTGGTGTATGGAGCAAAGCGCTCTAATATTCCTTCGAATATTTTCCCGCTATAGCCGTAACTGGTTGCAGACTGTGAGCCTGATACATAAGCAATTCTTGAAAATCCTTTAGCAAATAACTGTCCATATAAATACTGTGCTGTATCTGTGAAGACTGTAAAGACTATGACTTTCTGGTTTTCGTGCGCTCTCCTTTTCTTCTCAATATGTTCAACAAGTCTTTCTAATTTAATATCTTTTATTTTCTTCTCTTTCAGGTCCTGCTCAAATATATCCAGATTTGATTTAAGTTTCTCCAACCTGGCAATATCATCTTCAAGATGCCTCTTAAACATATCAATGTGCCTGATATCTGAAAGATTGATAGGGTTCTTTTTCCCAAGAGTAAATTCCTCAAGCTGTTCTGTTTCATCATAAGAACCGGTAAATTCGGCAGAAGTTTCCTCAAGATCATCCTCAAAATTATTTTGCTCTGATATTTCATCTTCAAGAACAGTATCTTCTTTTCTATCTTTAAAATTACTGACTTTCTGCAAAGCGTTAGTGTGGTGGGCATAAATATTATTTACTGTATTTTTGAATGAATGCCAGCTTGATTCAAGACGCTTCATCAAGAGAATGTACATCATCTTAACCAGAAAACCCTCACGCTGGACCTCATCTTTCAATACGCTTTCCGGCGCTATTTTCTCTGTATATTTATGCGGCATATATGCAATGAGGTTAATCGATTCGATTGCGTGTAATAGTTCCTCAAAGGTCTTTAAGTTACCAATGTTTTCAGGATTAATATATTCATTCTCAGGGTCCTCTTTTTTGGGGAAAGACATGCCGCCGAATTCACTTTCAATCAGTTTCCTTGTTCTGGCAACGATCAATGCATCAGTAAGAGAAAAGAATTTCTGAGGAAGCATCTTGATAAAGTCGCTGATCTTTCTATTGTCCTTGTCTTGCCATGTTTTAAAATCTTTTTGAGCGGTCCGGAATATGCTCTCAAGACTGCCTATCTCCAGCGATGTCTCTTTAAACCCATTATCCTGTCCCTTCACTATTAATTTGAACTGGTTCCTGACATCAATCAGTTTATTGTTTATCGGTGTTGCAGAAAGCTGTAATACTTTTACTTCTTTATTCCGGGTCAAGATATTATCAACGAGGAACTTATAGCGGGATGATTTATCATTTCGCAGATTATGACTCTCATCAATTACAACTAAAAGCTTTGGATTGCCCTGAAAAAAAGTATTTATCTTGTACCCGTCCTGATACGACTCTAATCTGTCATCCTGCAGATCAGTATGATAACGGATCGTGTACTTTAGCCTGTCTCTCTCAAATTTTGAGCGATGCCCCTCAAGATATTGTCTCCAGTTGGCATCCAGCTTCTTCGGACATAACAGGATAACTCTGAAACCTTTCATTTCAAAATACTTCATGACAGCCAGTGCCGTCCATGTCTTTCCTAATCCCACTGCATCAGCCAGAATAGCGCCGTTATTTTTTTGAAGCATTTTGATAAGGCTGATTACTCCTGTCTTCTGGAAGGAATAAAGAATCTTATAAATAAGAGTATCTTCTAAATGAGATATCTCTTTTTTAAATTCAGGATCAAGAGATAGTGATAGTAAATCTTCTTTGAATAGTTCATAAAGCACCTTGTAGTAAAGTTCAAATGGGGTGTATTTCCTGTACAAGTTCTGAATGAAATTTATGATATGTTCTTTCACGCTGACTTTTGACTTATCAGGCAGTTCAATTGTCGCTAATGCATCGTTACTCGACCACAGATCCTTAAACCAGGTAGTCAGTTCCCTGAAATCATTATCATTCCCCGTGCTTGCTGAATTTAACTCGATATTGCCGGACGCTCTGATTCCAAGTCCTGCATCAGTCAAGTTGGAACTCCCGATAATATGGAAATTCTTCCGCGTGTCCGGATCATAGTACATATAGGTCTTTGCATGGCAGAAGTTTCGTTGAATGGTTTTGACCTGTACTTTTTCCTGCCTCAGAAAATCAACTGCCCTTTTAGCCGACTGATTGAGATTCAATACTTGAGCAATACCTAATGAGTCACTTAGAAGGTTTATGACCTTGTCCTGCTGATTATCTTCTCTAAGTAAATTGCCGAGGACCATACGAAATCTTTCAGGACCATTCATCTCATCCTTTATTCTGGCAAGTGCGCTGACCGAAAAATAGCCGGTAACGATATCGACCTTCCCATGCTCAATATAGTTACGCAGGAAGTCGTATACAGTCGAGGGCTCGTTATCTTCTTTTTTTGTTTTGTTATCAAGCAGCATGTTGTTTTGGAATTATCTCAAAGTGATGCATCTCCCCTTAAAATCCAACGCTTGATTTTAATCAAAATCACTATAAACAGCAAGAAAATAACTCAGTAAAACTTAGAAGACGGTAAGCCAAAAGAAAACATTCTGATGAGCCTTAAAAAAAGTTATGATTACTTGCACATTCTTCTTACCCAGTTCTCTATCTCCTCACGTAACACCCAAAGAGCATGAGTTTTCCGCATATCAAAGCTGATATGAGGAGATCCTTCCGCTATCGCGGATTCAGCGCTCTTATCTTTTCGAGGGTGTCCCTGTAGATGGGTCCTTTGGCGGGATTTAGTTCGATCGCTTTCAGCGCGAGGCTTTCGGCTTCGGCGAGGTTTGTTTTTTTTGTATAATAGAGCCAGGCAAGGTTGTTACGCGCGTCGGCGTTGCCGGGTAATTTTTCTACGGCCATCTTGAAGTATTTTTCAGCGTCGTCCAATTCGTTCTTCTGAAAATAGGTATTGCCGAGATAGAGATACGCAAGAGGCAATTTTTCAGCGGCCAGCTTGTACTCTTTTATGGCAGGGTCAAGCTCTTTGTTTTTCTCATAAGCTACTCCAAGGTTTAAATGTTCCTCCGGGGTGAGCGGGTCGTCCAGAACAATTATCCTTGGAAGCCTGCACGAGAGGATCAGGAGTGCCGACATCAACAAAAGAAGTACAGATAGGATCTTAGATTTAAGATTTTGGAGTTGGTTCTTACTAATCCCTAATCCCCGATCCCTAACCCCCGATTTCATTTTTGTGGAAGTATCAGCAATGTCCAGAATTTTGTCCTCTCCCATGACCTCAGAAAACTGTTCAGAGGTATAAACTTATGCCTCTTTTTACCGGAGTTGGCAACTATACCGTTTTCATTATACCCCGTGACCACCATGAAATGGTTCTTCTGGTAGACCCAGATACCGTAGTCGACCATGACAATCAGGGGATTGCCGGCGTCAATATTCCTTTTGATATCTTCAAAGCCGCCTTCGTACTGAGCGGCCTTTAATCCCTTTCTCTCCGCGTACAAGATCATGTCCATATTCAGCGTCCCGCGCGCGGACCTGCTGTACACCTCCTCCGCGATCTCATCGGGCGTAACATTGAGCCCCCGGTAATTCAGTATCGCGGCAAGCGATGAAGGGCCGCACTGGTAGTCTTCCTGCGGATAGAACGGGACATTGCTTATAACGCGGTCATCGGCGGACTGCCTGATATCACGCCCGGCAGAGCATGAAAGGAGCAGGGACATGGCAAGGAACAAAACAAAAGGATGCCTTCTAAAGAAGACATCCTTTTTGTGCGGCTGACCTATGTGAGACTTTATCCATGCTTTCAGCAGGGACAAGAAAATAGTCGTCATTACGTGACTACAACCCTGTGCCCGGTGATTTTCAGCAGGATGACAATGAGGATCGCGATCACGAGAAGCGCGATTATTACACCAAGGGCATCATCGCCGGCAACTTTGAAATCATCAAGCTTCTGAGAAAACTGGTGAAGCTGCTCATCGCTCAACTGGCTGAGCTTTGACTGGACCTCATCCTGTGAGAACCCCAGTTTCCCAAGACGCTCCTTCACCATCTTCATCTCTATGAACTTCTGGACCTTCTGAAGGTCCGCGACCCTGTCAAATCCCGGAATCGCGAGGGCCTCAGAGGGGGAAATGCCCGCATCGACCTTGGGCGCAATGCCTATCAGGAACATCGCAAAAACAAGATACCATGAGACACATCTGATAAGTTGTCTGTTCACCTATTTCACCTCCTTTAAATTTTCACATCAGTATTTGATAAATTATTACACCCTGTGGTCTCTGCCACAGTTCCAAATTTCTGTCATTCCGGCGGCTCCGTCCGACCTACTGTTGGCTTGTCGGGAATCTTTCCAGAAGGATTCCCGACGCGCTTCGCTTGCGGGAATGACACCAACAATAAACTTTCAAATAATGGACGACTTGCGGTCTCTGCCGCAGGGTCCTTCACGACGATAATTTAATAAAATTGTAGAGACGCCATTAATGGCGTCTCTGCAACATATACAAATAATATGAAATCGTTTCAGCTGTGTCAAGCGGAAATGTCAAACTTCCTAATAATTTTCCCGCTTCTCATTGATGAGGTATTTTGCGACCACAGATTCAAGAGTGTCTGATGCTGCCTGGCCTTGCTGCAGCGCGCGCAGAGTTTCGAGGTCGGACTTCCAGACAGTATCTCCGGGCACGAGAAAGCAGATGCCGCCCGGCTCATCCTTCGTGTAAAGTTTACCGTCCTTATAAAAATAGTAGTCCCTGCTTACATCGGTCAGATACGCGTGCATGAATGGAGGGATATCATTCGGCCTGAACCAGAGCTTGATCTCTCTCTCCGCATCACTGTCATTGGCAGAGGCGTGAATGAGGTTATCCATGCGGTCGCCGATCACTTTTCCCTCAGCGTCTTTTATGGGGACCACTGTCCCGAGCGCGCGGATGCATCCCGGCTTCTGGTCTCTTGCAGCGTGGGGGTTCGTCGGCCCAACGATGTCCCGTATCTTTTTTACCGCGTCAGCACCCTGATACACAATCGCGATCACCCTGTGCTTCTCCGGTTCATTCGGATAATGTAAATCCCCCATGATGTATTCCAGCAGAGAGGGGAAAAAAACCTTGCCCCGGTGTTCAGCATAATGTTCACCTGCAAGCATTTTGCTGACATGGACAATCTTCGTGGCGGCAAAGCGCAGCCCGGTATGAAATTCGGAAAGTTGAGAAAGTATATAACCCGTCAGCGAATTTTTGAGCGCGTCCGGTTTGATAAGCACAAGGGTCTGTTCAAGCTTTTTATTATTCATACAAAGTCACCTCTTTCGCAAAACCTGTTTTGAAAATATATTTGTCCTCTTCTGAGGGACAGGGCTAAAAAATCGAGTATTAACTTTATAACTCAACAGGAGGCGCTGTCAAGGTTGGCCCGTTGATCTTTGAATGCCCGCGGGAACACCACAGATCGGGCCCAATTCAGCAGATTAAAGTTATCTCCTTAAAAGTGCGATATATTATTATGAAAACAACATTGATACTAAAAGAAAAAATTGATATAAGGAAAATAGAACGGAGGTTTTAAAAACATATATGGATAACCTGATTCTTTTCGGCAGATTTTTGGTTCGCGACGGGAAGGTTTCTGAAAAAGAGCTTTTAAATGCCATAAAAGTGCAGCATGAAATAAATTCCTCCTTTGCGGCTATTGCGCTTGAAGGCGGTTTCATCACACTTGATGATTTTAAAAAGGCTTTATCCTGTCAAAGACAGAAGGGGATAAAGTTTAGGGAGGCGTTAATTGAATTAAAAATTACAGACAATGACACGGTCGAAAAGATTGATAAGGCGTTTAATGAAAATACAGTAAGGCTGGGTGAACTGCTGGTAAAAAGAGGCGTAATAACAGAAGATGCCCTCAAAAAGGCATTGGAAGATTTTAAAGAAAAAGGCACTGTTTTTGTATCGTGAATAAAAAGCTGAATGCCATATTTTTGGGTTTCGTTATTTTATCTTCAGACGCAGCATATGCCGTTGAAAAGAAAAATATAGACGTAGCGCTCGTCATGGACAGTACGGGCAGCATGAAAAAGACAGACCCCCTGTCGCTCCGTATCCCCGCCGCAAAATTATTCATCTCCCTTCTGGACAGTAAAGACCGTACCGGCGTGGTGAGTTTCAGCGATGAGGCCTCCACACTTGTTCCTTTAACTGTATTAGACAGCGGGGAGAATAAGAATGCATTACTGAATGCGGCGGACAGGATAACTTCCGCAGGTTTTCATACGAATCTGTATGAGGCGGTCAATAAAGGTTTTGAAATTCTCTCCAGCGATAAAAAAGCTGGAAGGGACCAGATAATCGTACTCATGTCCGACGGGCTGATGGATACGGGTGATCCTGAAAAAGACAGGACACTTGCTGAAAAATTGCAGACAGACCTAACGAAGGCGCTCGTGGACAGCGGGATAAAGGTCTACGCTATAGCCTTTACCGGGCAGTCCGACAGGCAGCTTCTTGAGAAGATCTCAAAACAGACCGGCGGATTTTTCAACCTTGCCATGACGGACAAGGATTTCCACGTGGTATTTACCTCAATATTTGAGGGCCTCAAAACTCCTGATATGCTGCCGATGACCCAGAACGGCTTTCTCGTAGACAAATCGATTGAAGAAGTCACAATTGTCGCGACAAAAGAGACGGCCGGCACAGTCATACAACTCAGATCTCCTGAAGGAAAAGAATATTCTTCCAAAAACAGACCGCCTGACGGAGAGTGGTTTGTATCCAATAATTTCGATATGGCAACAATAAAAAAACCTGCCGGGGGGAAATGGGAGATACTCTTCAGCGCCGGGAAAAACAACAAGGCGTACGTAATTACAAACCTCAATCTTCAGACCAATTTCAATGAGCTGTATCCGCTGTTTGGCGAGACACTTGACATAAAGGTCTGGCTTGAAAGAGAGGGGAAGCCCCTTCAGGAGAAAGAGGTCCTGGAGAAGATCGACATCTACCTTGAGCTGACCAAACCGGACGGGGAAACAATGAAGCTGTCGCCCTTTGATCAGGGCAGCGGCGTATTCCAGCGAAAGATCGAACTGTTTACAGCAGGCAGTTACAAGCTCAGGATTGTCGCGGATGGAAAGACCTTCCAGAGGGAGAAGGCATTTGTTTTCAAAGCGTCGGACGTAAAGGAGTCGCAGGAAGAGATGAAGATCAGACAGTCGCTGAAAAAAACCGAAAAGACCGCAGAGCAGGAGCCGCTGAAAAAAGATCATGATGATAAGGTCAACTGGGTAAAGGTGATCATTCAATTTGCGGTCATCAATCTCGTGGTATGCGCCGTAGTGATTGCTTATCTCAAGAGGAAATATTTTATGGATTTAGCCCAATCCATAATCAAAAGGAAAAAAGAAAAATGATAAGAGTCAACGCCCTTGTATTTCTGTTTATCATTCAGTTCCTCCTGCTGTTCCTGTGCCTTTCCATATTCCTGTTCATCAGGCATAGAAAGCTGTCGGTAAAAGCTACCATAGCCCAGGGTGAGATCAGGAGGCTTGAAAGTGAAATGACCGGTCAGCAGCAGGAAATTACAAACCTTCTGCCTCTACAGGATATGATTAAAGACTTACAGCAAAAGTTTGAAGAGTCAAAGACCCTCAATGTAAAAATGAAAGAGATGATCGACTTCCTTGTGCCCGAGGCTGAGAGGACCAAGGAATTCCAGCAACTGCTTGACGAGATGGAGCAAAGCAATAAAAACCTCGACACGTCCCTTGCAACGCTTCAGATGGAAAATGCGTCATTGAATGAACAGATGAAGTCTTCCAGAAAGGAAGTCGACAAACTGTCCACAAAACTGCGGGACACGGTGAAGAAGGACGAATATCAAAATGTGTTAAGCGAGAAGAAGAGCCTTGAACTGAAGGTGGAAAGCCTTCAGACAAGGCTGGATGAAAAGACAAAGGAGATCGAAAAGCTTGAGAAGAATTACATATACCTTGAGAAAGAATATAACGCCTTATATAAAAACTTTAAAGGAGAAGAACCGTAAAGGGAAACCGACAGTTTAAGGGCCTTTGTTGAGTTTCTGCATTTTGTTTCCTGGATGCGCTTCCCGGTTATTATCGTATAATTTCAGCTTAGATTTTTCTCTTTATACAGGGGATTGACAAATAAATAAAACTATTATAGTATGTCTTTAACAAATCTTCATCGTGTAATTCCCGTTTGTATTGAAAGGTTTAAAACCTCCAAGAGTATGTTTTCAAAAAAAACAAGGAGAACATCCAAATAGTTTATATATTTTAGACATTGAAGCTGACAGGCAATTCCATTTTGCCTCAAAAAGAACACAAGTTATACCCTAAACAATTTAATCCCACAAAAAAGGAAGCATAACCCCATGGCAGAGAAGAACAAAAATCAAGGAGTAGTAGGCATGAATATTACAGACCTCAAGGAAAAGACCATAGATGAATTAACAAAGATGGCGAAAGGCTTAAGCGTTGAAGGGGCGAGGGGCCTCAGGAAACAGGACCTCATCTTTGCGATACTTCAGGCACAGACAGAAAAGACAGGTTTGATCTTTGGAGAAGGCGTGCTGGAGATCCTGCCTGACGGCTTCGGGTTTCTCCGTTCGCCCAATTACAGCTATCTGCCGGGCCCTGACGATATATACGTTTCCCCTTCACAGATCAGAAGGTTCAACCTGCGCACCGGAGACCTTGTAACCGGACAGATACGCCCGCCGAAAGAGAGTGAAAGGTATTTCGCCCTCCTTAAGGTCGAGGCCATAAACCATGAGTCTCCCGATGAAAACATTGAAAGGGCCTTATTTGACAATCTCACTCCCTATTACCCGACAGAAGCCATAAACCTCGAATACCACAAGGATGATTACTCAACGAGGGTAATGTCGCTTGTTACTCCCATTGGAATGGGACAGAGAGGCATGATCGTCGCAGCGCCGAGGACCGGTAAGACCATGCTGCTTCAGTCCATAGCGAAGTCAGTAAAAAAGAACCACCCTGATGTACATCTTATCATCCTCCTTATCGATGAAAGACCTGAGGAAGTTACCGACTGGAAGAGACAGGTCAACGCGGAAATAATCAGCTCGACCTTTGACGAGCCGCCTCAGAGGCATATACAGGTTGCCGAAATGGTCATTGAAAGGTCAAAGAGGCTTGTTGAATCAAAGAGGAATGTCGTGATCCTCCTTGATTCGATAACCAGGCTCGCGAGGGCGTACAACGCCGTGATCCCTGCCAGCGGAAAGGTCCTTTCAGGCGGCCTTGATTCCAACGCGCTTCAGAAACCGAAGAGGTTTTTCGGGACCGCCAGGAACATTGAAGACGGCGGCAGCCTGACAATCCTTGCAACTGCCCTTATTGACACAGGCAGCAGGATGGACGACGTTATCTTTGAAGAGTTCAAAGGCACAGGCAACATGGAACTGCATCTCGACAGAAAGCTCGTTGACAAGAGGATCTTCCCGAGCATAAATATCAACGCCTCAGGCACAAGAAAAGAAGAACTCCTTGTTGAGAAAACCGTGCTTCAAAGGATGTGGATATTGCGCAAGGTCCTGCACTCGCTCAGCACGGTGGAAAGCATGGAGTTCCTGCTTGACAAGATGTCCGGGACGAAGAGCAACAAAGACTTCCTTGATATGATGAATAAATAGGGGGGCAGACCTTACATCAACTCTCTGAAATCATGGATAGTGAGAAATTTTTCCGTCTTCTTTGGCTCCGCCTTTGAACTTGCCCGCGCCTTAAACAGCAAATGCCTGATGCCGAATTCCTTCGCAGTTTTTAAAACATCTTCCGTGTCGTCAATAAAGAGGGAATGCTCTTTGTCGAATTTCAGTTTCCTCTCAGCCTTCTGCCAGAATTCAATGAATTCTTTCGGATGACCTACATCAAAAGAACACAGCACATCGTCAAAATACTTCCCGATCTGCGTCTTGTTGAATTTTATCTTCACGGTCTTGAAGTGGGCATTTGTCAGAAGGAATATCTTCTTCCTGTGCTTCCTCATCATCTTTAAAAAATCTATGACATGAGGATGCACCTCGATGAGGTGGCGTATCTGTTCTTTAAGCGCGGGGATGTCGAGGTGAAGCTCTTTGGACCAGAAATCGATATCGCACCAGTTCAAGGTCTTTTCATGTGATTTGTAGGTCGTGAATAAAAGCTCCTTTGCAGCGCCGAATGTAATGTTGTGCTTCTCGGCATATTTTTCAGGCACGAGGTGTCCCCAGAAATAATCGTCAAAATAGAGGTCAAGCAGCGTGCCGTCCATGTCAAGAAGAATGTATTTTATTTCATCTAACGGTATTTGTTTGAGCATTGTATTCCTTTTACAAGATTGGTTATGATGGAATTTATTGTAACATTTTCCAAAAGGGAACCGCAGAGGACACAGAGAAGGAACTTAAAAGAGAAGTACTTCCCTGCGTACTTTGCGGTTAAACTTAACATTATGAAAAGACTTCTTGTAACAGGCGCCAGCGGCTTCCTGGGTTGGAATATCTGCAATACTTCGAAAAAAGACCGGGAAGTTTACGGAACGGTTTTTTCTCATCCTGTTGAGATCGACGGCGCAAACATCGTCAGAGTTGATCTGACGGATTTTAACGACCTGAAAAAATTGTTCAATGAGGTCCGTCCTGATGCGGTTATACATACGGCAGCGGCGTCCGATCCCAATTATTGCCAGAAGAATAAAGATGTATCGCGCAAGATCAACGTTGACGCATCTGCCAACATTGCGGGTTTGTGTTCGGACCATAAAATTCCCTGCGCCTTCACTTCAACCGATCTTGTATTTGACGGCTTGAACGCCCCTTATCGTGAAGGGGACCCGGTTTGCCCCGTAAATATTTATGGAGAGCAGAAGGTGCTGGCGGAGCAGGAGATGCTTAAGAGGTATCCTGATACCGCAGTGTGCCGGATGGTTTTGATGTTCGGATTGCCAAGTCCCGTGTCTGAAAGTTTCATTCAAACATGGATAAGATTGATGAGAGGAGGAAAAGAATTAAGATTGTTTGTTGATGAATTCAGAAACCCTGTCAGCGCTGAAACCGCTGTTCAGGGGCTTTTCATCGCGCTTGAGAAAGTAAAAGGTATAATTCACCTTGGCGGCATTGAACGTATTTCGCGGTATGAATTAGGATCGCTGTTAAGGAATGTTTTAGGACTGCATGAAGCAAAGCTGATACAGTACCGTCAAAGGGACATTGTAATGGCGGCCCCCAGGCCGCCGGATGTGACGCTTGATAGCGCAAAGGCTTACACGCTGGGTTTCAGCCCCTTATCTCTACGGGATGAACTTCAGAAAATACGAGATATGTTTTACTGATAAGCATCCTCCCCCAGCACACCCATCACCCACAGGAGGTTTACGCGTGCAGTCAGGTAATCACGCCAGGCGAGGGTAAGATTGCCTTTTGCCTGCTGAAGGTTAAGCTCCGCGTCTTCGACTTCAAGCCTGATCTTCACTCCCAGTTCATATCCCTTCTCAGACAGGGACAACAGTTTTTCAGCCTGTTCCACCGTGCCTGAAAGGGCGTCCACTATCTGCCTTGACTCCTGCACGTCGTTCAGCGCTTTGCTGGTCTGCAGGGCAATGGAGTCAGCCAGTTTTTCCTCGTCTATCTTGATGCTGTTGAGGTCACTTTTAGACTGGGCCACCCTTCCCCTGGTGCGCATTCCGTCAAAGAAGGGAAACGACAGATACATCCCGGCGCTCCAGGCCTTGCCATCCAAGTCCATATCAGCGGATTCGTACCATCTCCATCCGTATCCGCCCCTGAATTCAAGGCGCGGCTTGTCATCGGCGTTTGCTATTGTGACCAGCTCACCCGCAATATTGGTCCGGTAATGGAGGTCCCGCACCTCGGGCCTCTGCTTAAGGGCGGTCTTATATATCAGATCATAGCCCTGGACCGCTGTGACATCACCCGCCTCCAGAGTGCCTTTCACATCAATGCTGTCGTCCTCAATGGCAAGCAGAAAACGCAGCCTGTCAAGTGTGTCGCGTATCCGGTTTTCCGTGCGTATGACCTCTGGCCGCGCATTTTTAACAGCCACCTCAGCGGCCAGTATTTCATAATCAGTAGCCACACCCGCACTGTATTTGCGCCGGGCCTCTTCAAGATGCCGTTCCTTCTGGCCGAGGTTCTGAAGGGCGATCGCGTATAGTTCCCTTGACAGGAGCACATTATAAAAGGCAATGGAGACATCTCTGTAAGCTGCCTGCCGGTAAAATCTGAGCTGCTCGTCGGCGGATTTGAGCCCCTCCTCTGCAGCCCTTATTGCGGCGCCGATCTTACCCCATGTAAAAAGCGTCTGGGTAACACCGATCTCCCCGGAATATAACTCATACCTGTCAGGGAGCAGACTGGTCTCGTCCCTGCTGGTGACCGCCGAGCCGTTCAGAGAAAGTTGAGGAAGGGCCGCAGCCCTCTCTTCAACATATTTCCCCCGCACCCAGTGGAAGTATTCCCTGGCCTTTTGAATATCACGATTTTTTTCTGCGGCTATCTCAAGGGCCTGCGGCAGGGTCAAAACATTTACTGCCTCAGCCATTGCGGAAAGAGGAAGCAGAAGGGTGATTACAAGAAATAAGATTGCACAGTGAAAAATGGATATCCTTGACGTTATAAAAGATTGACGGAGTATATTTATAAAATCCCTCCTGACCTCCCTTTGCCAAAGGGAGGAATAATTCCCCTCCAAGAGGGGATTAAGGGGTGTGTTTCCCTCTTTGGCAAAGAGGGGTAAGGGGAGATTTTTATAATTAAATTTCTTCATGTAGTCACCGCCTTTTTAACTCCAAAGCGTTTCCTTACCCAAACGCTGAAATCATCCAGCAATGTGTACACCACCGGGACGACAAGCAGTGTAAGTACAGTTGACGTCAGAAGTCCGCCGATCACGGCGCGGGCCATAGGCGCGCGCATCTCAGCTCCGGAGCCGAGGGCAAAGGCAAGGGGCATCATACCAAAGATCATGGCAAGGGTTGTCATTAATATAGGCCTCAGCCTTGTCCTTCCGGCTGTTATGACAGCATCGTTCCTCTCCATGCCGCGTCCCTGCAGTACCTTTGCATAGTCCACAAGGAGGATGGCGTTTTTTGTGACCAGACCCATGAGCATAATCAGTCCGATGAGCGACATGATATTTATCGTGTCCCCTGTGAGAAATAGCATCCCCGCCATACCGACAATGGAAAGCGGCAATGAAAGCATAATAGCCATAGGTTCAAGAAATGATTCGAACTGTGCCGCTAATATGAGATAGACAAGAACCACTGCAAGAATAAGAGACTCTCCCATGTATCCGAAAGACTCTGCCATGTCCTCTGCCTCCCCTGAAAAAACTATTTTATAACCCGGCTCCATCGTGATCCCTTCCGCGGCCTTCTGCACCTTGCTCACAGCGGTGCCGATAGGCATCCCGTCAAGGTTGGCGGTGATCACTACCTCACGGGTAAGGGCCTGCCGGTTGATCTCCGAGGGAGAATTGCTGACCTCATAAGATGCGATGTTCGACAGAGGCATAAGAGCGGAAGGCCCGTTCCCCCTCTGTACTGTAAGCCGCAGGTTCTGCACCTGCGTGGGGTCCTGGCGCAGATGCTCGGGCAGCCGGACCCGCACGTCAACGGAATCTCCGTCTTCGTCTTCATAAGTTGTGACCGCTTCTCCGCCTACAAGCGCGCCCACCGTGCGTACAATGCGGTCGGTCATGATCCCGGCATTGACCGCCTTTTCCCTGTCTACCGTGAGCTGGTACTCCGGGATATCATTTTCCAGTGTCGCTTCAATGTCAACAATCCCGGGGATTGCATACATTTTGTCCTTTAACTCAGAGGAATACTTTTTCAATAATGCGATATCATCTCCCCTCACATTCACAACGAGCGGTTTGATGCTGCTTCCCACTCCGCCTGCTTCTTCAATAGAAATTTTAATTCCCGGAACGCTATGAAGCCTGCTGCGTACGTCCTGCTGTATGACATCCTGTATCCTCTTCCTCTCAGAACGTTCCTTGAGCTTTATA
>JACQZF010000090.1 GCA_016213945.1 Nitrospirota bacterium
GCTTCAAGCGCTACCTTCGCCTTGAACTCCCCTGAATATCGATTCCTTTTCGTCTTGCTCATCTCGGTCTGACCTCCTTCGTCTTTCGTGTCGTTTTACACTTTACACGATTGTCCGATTTTTGGGGTCCACCTCAATATCTTTATGTTACTGGTTAAAAACATATGTACTATTGTGCCAAATCTTTTATAATTACCTATATTTAAAACCATTTGATAATAAAAAAAGACCCTGCAAGTTTATTGCAGGGTCTTTTTTAAAACTGCAAAGTGCTATGTGCACACTTCGTTTGAATAATCGCTTTCAGCGCCTGCAGCATTGTAAGTCGTTACCGCAAAGCACCATGAACCAGTGTTTAACTCAGCAAAGGTATAGGAAGTGGCATTCCCAACGTCTACAACGGTAGTATAATTCCCTGATGATGTACCATAGTGTATTTTATATCCTGCAAGGTCATTCAAAGAAGAACCGTCGATATTTGTAGTCGGCGCATCCCATGCGACACTTAACGCGCTGGCTAATGGAGGATCAATATTTTTGTTCGATGTGCTTTCGTCGCTACCACTGCCATTACTGTTGGTTAAGCTACCAGTGCCGTCGCTATTAGTTAAGCCGCCGCTACCAGTGCTATCGCTATTAGTTAAGCTGCTGCCTCCGCTTCCCCCCCCGCCACATGCTGCAAGTGTCAGGACCGCGAAGGTTAACACTGTAATCAGGGTGTATTTGCCCTTTTTGCATTTCATGTCTTTCCCCTCCTCCATGACTGCTTTATTGTTGATTCTCACTCTCATATCTTTATGGTAATTTAAAGGTATTATTGAAGATGTGATTGCAATCACGATTATTGAATTTTCCTTGAGAAAAAGGAGTGAAAGTAATTTTGGCCTTGGAATCTTTTAATTTATTGCTGAGGAGCACGCCCTTTCCTCAGGTCATACCTCTTGAATTAAATAAATCCGAACAGTTATAGTATCTGGATTTTAAATTATATTAATAATTTTGGAGGGCACAAATGTTTATAGATAAGGTGTTTGCAATGGGAGCTCAGCCCGGAGGCACAGGCGGCGAGCCGCAGGGGATAGGAGGCATGGTTACATCGTTTTTACCTTTAATACTGATCTTTGTGATATTTTATTTTCTTCTTATCAGGCCGCAGTCCAAAAAGGCAAAAGAGCACAAGAAGATGCTCGACAATCTGAAAAGGGGAGATAAAGTATTAACTACCGGCGGTATATTCGGAGTCATAGAAGATATCGACGAAAAAACCGTGATACTCAAAGTCGGAGTTAAAGACGATGTGCGGATGAAAGTGGATCGGAATTTTATCGCCGGATTAAGGACAGGAGAATAAGAGTCTCATGAAAAAGAAGTTTTTATTGCGGGTTTCATTAATTGCAACTGCAACAATATTGTCAGTATTATTTTTCCTTCCGTCTACATCGGCAGTTTCATCTCTTCCTGATTGGTTAAAGAACTACGGCATTACACTCGGCTTGGACCT
Organism: Nitrospirota bacterium; assembly: GCA_016213945.1. Taxonomy (GTDB): domain Bacteria; phylum Nitrospirota; class Thermodesulfovibrionia; order UBA6902; family UBA6902; genus SURF-23. The sequence continues at coordinate 1,502 of JACQZF010000090.1, forward strand.
GCAGGGAGGGGTGCATCTGGTCTATGAAGTGGACACCGAAAAGACGGTGGATATAACTACAGAGAGGATGGCATCCAGTCTTGCCAATACTTTTAAAGAAAAAAAGGTTGACGCCAGGGCTGAAAAGCAGGGGCAGGACGTTGTTGTGTCCCCTGATAACGAGCAAGTGAAAAAGATTGTCCAGGAACAGTTCCCAGCGTTATCGATAGACAAGCAATCTGAAGGGAAGGCCTTCTACAGGATTAACAGCAATGAGGTCAACAGGATAAAAACATTCGCCATCGACCAGGCGCTTGAGACAATAAGAAACAGGGTGGACCAGTTTGGTGTTGCGGAACCGACAATCCACAGGCAGGCGACGAATGAGATTGTCATACAGTTGCCCGGCGTGAAAGATACCAAACGGGCGATCGATCTTGTCGGGAAAACCGCCCTCCTGGAATTTAAACTCCTTGACGATGAAGCGCCTCTTGCGGCACAACTTCCGGGGACGATTCCTCCGGGACAGGAAGAAAATATATTAAATCAATATGCCGCGCAAATCCCTGAGGGCGATGAGATACTTTTTGGAAAAGTGCGCAGCCAGGAGACCCAGGCTGAGATGAAAACAGTTTATCTCGTTAAAAAACAGACCCTGTTGACAGGCGATTTTCTTACTGAGGCAAGGGTAAGTATTGACCAGAGATTTAATGAACCGTATGTCAGCTTATCATTTGACGCCACAGGCGCAAAGATTTTTGAACAGATAACTGCAAATAATATTAAAAAGCGTCTTGCGATAATCCTTGATAGTAATGTGCATTCAGCGCCTGCTATACAGGACAGGATCGCAGGCGGCAATGCCCAGATAACCGGCACCTTTACAATGGATGAGGCAAAGGATTTGGCCATAGTCTTGCGTTCAGGTTCTCTCCCTGCTCCCCTCAAGATGCTTCAGAATGTTACCGTCGGGCCTTCGCTCGGAAAAGACTCTATTGACGCAGGGATAAAGGCAGGCGTAATCGGAGCATTACTGGTTATTGTATTTATGATTGTATATTACAAAATGTCAGGGGTGATCGCTGATTTCGCCCTTGTGCTGAACATTGTTTTTCTGCTTGGAGCATTGGCTGCTTTCAAAGCAACCCTCACGATGCCGGGCATAGCCGGAATAATTCTGGCAATTGGCATGGCGGTTGACAGTAACGTCCTGATGTTTGAAAGGATGCGCGATGAATTGCGCCTCGGTAAAACACCGAGGGCGGCAATTGATTCAGGATATGACAAAGCCTTCTGGACCATATTTGATTCTCATGTAACGACACTAATAACCGCAGTAGTGCTTTATGAATTCGGAACAGGGCCGATAAAAGGATTTGCCGTAACACTTGGAGTCGGAGTTCTCATAAACCTGTTTACAGCGTTGATAGGCACTAAGACTGTTTTTGACCTAATCACAACAAAACGTGACATAAAGAGGCTGAGCATATGATTGAACTTATAAGGAATACAAAGATTGATTTTATGGGCAAGAGATACATTGCCGTTGCTGTTTCAGCGGTATTGACGATCCTCGGCCTGTTCGCTGCGGTCCAGGTTGCAAGAGGGACCGCTAACCTCGGTATTGATTTTGCCGGCGGCACAGCGGTGCAGATTAAATTTAACACGCGCACTTCTCTTCATGAGGTAAGAAAGGTCCTTGAAGACGGCGGGATCAAGGGCTTTGAGCTTCAGGACCTCCCTACCGAAAATAAGGTCCTCATACAGGTTAAGAAAAGCGAGTCAACCCTCGGAGACCTTTCCAAGCAAATAATCTCCGTGTTGTCGCAAAAGTATTCACAAAATAACATTGTGGTTGATTCCTCGACAGAAATAGGCCCCAAGGTCGGGGCGAAGTTGAGAAGAGACGCCGTATGGGCGATCATGGCGGCAATGATAGGCATACTCATCTACATAACGGTGAGGTTTCAGTTCAGATTCAGTGTAGGCGCTACCCTGGCCACATTACATGACGTGTTTGCAGTGTTAGGCATTTTTTATTTGATCGGCAAGGAAATAAATCTCCTGCTGATAAGCTCCCTGCTGATAATCGCGGGATACTCTCTCACTGATACCGTGGTTGTGTTCGACAGGATTAGGGAGAACATGAAGGCCAAATTCAAAAAACACGCTTTTGAAATCGTCAATGACAGCATCAATGAAGTTCTTTCTCGGACCATAATTACGTCTCTCACTGTTTTTCTTACAGCGGTCGCCCTTTTTGTTTTTGGCGGCGAGGTCATTCATGACTTTGCCTTTGCAATTATGCTGGGAATAATAGTCGGCACATATTCTTCCATATTTGTTGCAAGTCCTATAGTACTGATGCTGGGGAAGGATAAGGCGGTCAGCAAGAAGTAAGCAGTTCCGTCTCAGTGAAGACGGGGAACCAGAGCATGACCAACCGATATCCTATGAAAATAGGGTGTGACAATTAAAAGAAAGCTGGGTGCCGGATCAGTCTGGCATGACAGCAAGACAACCTGTAACTAACAACAAAATAGTCTCCTTAATTTCTTTTTTTCATTTGCCCTTATGAACCGTCGCTGGCTTGTAAACAGAACCACTCCTGAATTCCTGAAATTTATATCAGGCAAGGCGTCAGTATCTCCCGTATTAGCACAGATACTTGTGAACCGCGGCTTCAAGGACATTGATTCCATAAAAGACTTTCTCTATCCGGCTCTTGATAAATTCCATGATCCTTTTCTATTGCCGGACATGGACAAGGCAGTGGAAAGAATAAAGACCGCCATTAAGAATGATGAGACGGTATTCATACACGGCGACTATGACGCGGACGGCATAACCTCAACAGCGCTTCTGGTCAGCGCGCTTAATAAATTAAAATTAAAAACTTCATATCATATTCCAAACAGGATTACAGAAGGCTATGGCATCAGTAAAAAAGGCATTGAAAAGGCAAAGGCAAGCGGAGCGGCTTTGATTATAACCGCTGACTGCGGGATAAGTTCAGAAACAGAAGTTATAACCGCGCTTTCCATGGGCATGGATGTCATTGTTACAGACCATCATGAACCGCCTGATAAACTGCCTGCGGCAACGGCAGTGGTAGACCCCCACAGGAAAGATTCGAAATACCCTTTTAAATATTTAGCCGGCGTAGGTGTTGCCTTTAAACTGGTCCAGGCGCTTTTTCAGGAAACAGGAAACAGAATACAAAATACAGAGTTGAATGAGTACCTCGATCTTGTTACTCTGGGCACGATTGCAGATTCAGTCCCTCTCATGGGTGAAAACAGGATATTCGTGACCTTCGGGCTGAAGGAAATCAATAACGGCTCCTGCAGGGCAGGGGTACAGGCCCTGAAAAAAGCCGCCGGAATAGAAAAAGATTTCCATTCGGGACTGCTTTCCTATACGATTATTCCAAGGATTAACGCAGCGGGCAGGCTTGATGACGCCAGCGGAGTCGTTGAGCTTTTTCTCACGATAGATGAGACAAAGGCGTTTCCGATCGCGAACCTGCTCGAAGAACAAAACAAAAAAAGACAGAAGATTGAAGGAGAGGTATTTAAGTCCGCCCTCGACATGATAGACCCCCACAAGCTTGACAACGCGATTGTATTAGCGTCACATGACTGGCATCCGGGGGTTGTCGGCATTGTCGCGTCACGGCTTGTTGAGATGTTCTACAGGCCTGTATTTCTTTTTTCAGTGAATGATTCTTTTGCAAAAGGTTCTGCGCGAGGCATTCCTCCGTTTCATCTTTATGACGCGATAGCCAAATGTTCCGGGCTGCTCACCGGTTTCGGCGGACACCGTCAGGCTGCGGGACTTAAAATGCCGGTGGATAATTTGGACGCTTTTAGAAAAAGAATGAACGACATAGTCGGAAAAAGTCTCAGCGTGGAAGATACTGTTCCCACACTTGAGATAGATGCTGCCGTAAGCTTTTCCGATTTAAACCTAAATCTTGTCAAAGAGTTAAGCCTCCTTGAACCCTTCGGAGATTCGAACAGGGAGCCGATGTTTGGCGCAAGGAATATCGAGATTGTTAACCATAGGATAGTCGGCAACAACCACCTCAAAATGCAGTTGAAGCAGGACAGGATCAACCTTGATACAATCGGCTTCAGAATGGCTGACAAGCTTACTAAAATAACTCCGGTATCCGCTCTTGATATTGCTTTTGTCCCCATCATTAACGAATGGAATGGCAACAAAAACCTCCAGTTGAACCTCAAGGCCATCAGGCCGAGCGTGTAACCATTTTTTAACGCCTTTTCCAATATAGTTCCGTTAGCCACATGGGTCGAAAACCGATGCCTCTGCCTGTGGTAATTGACTTAAGGGTAGGGGGGGTGAATTAAGGAAAAGTGTCAGTTTTCCTTACCTGATTGGGAAAACTTTACATTTTTGGGAATCATTATATGAAATAAAATTTACTATTTATAATTGATAGGTTATATTCCCTAACTTGTTTATTGCTCTGTTTTTTAAGTACATATATAAGAAACATGTCGGAATAGTTTACATGAAAAGACATTAGGTTAAGTTAATGTAATTAAGATAATTACAAAAAAATTATTATAATCAGGAGGTTTAGATTTTATCAGAACATGGCATGTATATTGCTTTCATATAAATACAACGAAAGTTAAAAAAATTAAATAAACTATACCCCTTTAAGGAGGATGAATGAAAAAGATATTAATACTAATAGGAGCGATTGTTCTGATGCTGAGCTTCGCGGGTATCTCGGGAGCAAAAAATTATACGTTTACACCTTCCAAACCTGACATGTATGACCTGAATCATCATTATGCATACACTTGGGGCATTGATTGGACACTACCTTCTGATGAAGTGATTACAGGCGCTGAACTCACCTTTGAACAAATCAGTAACTGGTTGGATCCTATTGTTGATCCTAATGTTTTATACGTTCATTTATTAGATTCTGCTCCCAGTGGCGTAAAGAAACTTCAAGATAACATACATGACAATTTATTTGTCGATTATTTCGAAGGTCAGGGTATTGAACTAATGCCCAGAATAGAGAATCTTGGTACAACACCGCAAGACATAACTTTCACATTAACCGCATCTGAATTAACTCAATTAGCATTATATGTGGGCGATGGGAATTTTGGATTCGGATTTGACCCTGATTGCAACTTTTATAATAATCGCATAACGTTCACTACAAACACTGTACCTGAGCCAACCACTTTAATACTTTTGGGTTCTGGATTGGTAGGCGCTGCTCTTTACGCCAGACGTAGGAAGAACTAAAACAACTTCATAAATCAAAGAAAGAAACCTGAAAAGGCTTTTGCATAATTGCAAAAGCCTTTTTTATTTTTGTAGCCATTTTTGCTGTAAATTAAATTTTGATATTTAGTTCCTTTTGCATAAAAACAGGGTTTAAATGAATAAACTTCTTTTCAAGGATAGTAATTTCTTTGTCTTTTTGCAGCTTGTCAAGCACCCTCGTTACCGTTTCACGTGTTAACCCTGCCATATCGGCTATATCCTGGTGAGTAAGTTTAATGTTCAATGTTATACCCGTATCTGTTTTCCTGCCATATTCATCAGACAGCATAAGGAACAACATTTTTGTTCTTTGAGCGGCATGGTTGAAATTTAATAATTGTATTGTATCCCAGCACTTACGAAGCCGGGAACACATTATTTTCAACAAACTTAAACTTACCTTCTGATGCACAAGCAAGTTAGAATAAAAATCCTTTTTGGAAATAATAGCTACGAGAGAGTTTTCTGTTGCTATTACCGAGGCAGGGGTCGTTTTACCGTCAATCAGGGACATTTCGCCAAAAAACTCACCTGCCTGATGCACGGCAAGAATTATTTCCTTTCCTTCTTCCGTTGACCGCACTGCTTTGACCTTTCCCAAAAGAATAATATACATAAATTCACTGGTATCTTCTTCGTAGAGAATTGTCTCATTCTTCTTAAATTGCTTTACAAGCAGATTGTTTGTTAACTGTTCGATTTCTTTATCAGTCAGCGAGGAGAAGAGTAATGTTCTTTTTAAAAACTCACTCTTGGAATTATCTTTCACACTATTTCCTTCATGAAAACAATAATGAACTGTAACAGATTAGCATTCAGAAGTTAATTGATTAAAAAATGATAACACAATTATCATAAAAAGCAACAACTTTTTATTTTAGTTGTGAAGAGATTGATGTTCAAAAAAACGCTGGTTAGTACAAACCGATAAATGACAACTTACTAAAAAAGCAATAAAAAAGTTATAATTTCAACAATAGCTGGGTTTAAGATATCATGGTGATATTAATACTTTCGATAATAACATGCGTAACCGCAATCCTAACTGCCGTATTAGTAGTATTTAAACGGTATCAGCGTCTTACAAATACAGTATTTTTTATCAGTATGTTCTCAACATCGGCGGTCATATTCGGAGATTCAGTAAGCATATATATGCCTGACCTTCTTGTTTTCTGGAAAAGATCTGTTTTGATCAATGAAAGCATTATGGTTACATCATGGCTTTTATTTACTCTGAGCTTTGCAAGGGAAGACTCTTGGAACTCCGTCAATAACATTTCAAAAATAATGATGTTCCTGTCGCCACTCTTGATGATATTCTCTGTAGTGATTCCAATGGAGAGAGTTTTCTATTCTCCTGAATTTGCCAGCGAGAAAATTCTATTTCTGGATAACGCAGGTTATATATTTAACTTTTTGCTTTTACTATATTCTGTCATATCAATCATGAATATGGAAGCGACATTGAAAAGCTCTTCAGAAATCGCAAGATGGCAGATTAAATATGTGTTGATTGGTTCCGGTGGAATCATAGCGGTAAACATTTTTTATTACAGCTATGCACTGCTTTACCGCTCGATAAACATGAACCTTCTGCCTGTCAGGGCCGGTGTTGTTCTGATTTCAGTTTTATTGATAGGTTTTGCCATTTTTAAGCATAAGGCAATGAATGTTAAAGTTACTGTGTCAAGGAAGGTAGTTTACAAATCTATCAGCCTGATTATTGTTGGAGCTTATCTGCTGGGGCTTGGTATATTAAGTGAAGGAATGAGGTATTTGGGGCCGGAAGTTGGCAGGAACATCACAACTTTTCTTGGATTTGTCGGAGCGATTTTAGTTTTAACAATAATCCTCTCGGAACGCTTAAGGCGGAAAGCGATCGTTTTAATAAATAAGAATTTCTACAGCCAGAAATATGACTATAGAGAACAATGGCTGCAATTCACCCAGCAGATTTCCCTGAAACATACATTTGATGAACTTTTAAAAGCAATTGCCGGAGCATTCAAGGAGGCTATCGGGTCAAGAGGGGTATCAGTATGGCTAAAAGAAAAGGACAATGGCAAATATCAATGCGTAGAGGTATTGGGGGCTGAGATTGTAACCACTTCACCGAATAAGGAACTTGTAGAATTCTTGCAAAATAGGAAATGGGTTTTGAATGTAAGTGACGATAATTGCAGGGCCATTGTTTTGAGCAGTTATGAGTTTATAGAGAAGACCAGGGCTTCTCTTATTGTGCCGTTTCTTCATATGGACAGGCTTGTCGGGTTTATAATTCTAAGAGAGGCGCTTGCTAAGGATGAATATAATTTTGAGGATTACGACCTGCTGAAAACCCTGGCACGCCAGGCGGCCTTATCAATCATGAATGCAAAACTTTCCGAGGAGCTTATAGAGGCAAAGGAAATGGAGGCAATGGGGAGACTATCGTCGTTTATCATTCATGACCTGAAGAACGCGGCCTCCATGCTTTCCCTCCTGGCTCAAAATGCCGAAGAACATATCGACAACCCGGATTTTCAGAGGGACGCGATAAGGTCCGTCTCAAATACTTCCGAGAAGATCAAGGGCATTATCGGGAAACTTAAGAATCTTCCGGTCAAGAGAAGCCTTGACTTTGAAAATTGTGATCTGGGTCTATGCGTTAAGACAGCTATCAGCGAACTAAACTTAAACGGAAATTCGAGACTGTCTTATACGGAATCTGAACACGTAAAAGCTAAAATGGACAAAAACGAAATAATAAAAGTAATCGTTAACTTAATTATTAATGCGTTTGACGCGGCAGGCAGAGAGAGCGAGGTGAAAGTTTCCGTCGGTGAAGAAGACGGCGTGGCTTTTATTAAGGTATCCGACAAAGGATGCGGGATGTCCGCAGAATTCATTGAGAAGTGTCTATTTAAACCATTTCAAACGACGAAGAAGAAAGGCCTTGGAATAGGGCTTTATCAATGCAAAACAATCATCGAGGCACATTCGGGCAGGATAAGAGTTTTCAGTCAGGAGGGGAAGGGAACGGATTTTATTGTTAACCTCCCGTTGACTAAATAATTGTTTTTTAAATATACGACAGACAAAACGATCAGGATATGGATATACCTGTAACAATTAAGTTAAAATCCTGAAGAACATTTTTTATTTGCAGCAAATATTGATGCGGGGCGTTTTGGGATTGCGCCGAACCACTGTTTTTTGGTACATGTAACAATATAAATTGCATAATGAAAAATTCAAAATTTTAAATTCAATATAAAATTGCACGGAAATATATCATGTTTAATATTTTCAAAAAAAGGTCGAAACAAAATAGGGTTGTAGTTCTGGGTATTGACGGAGTGCCCTGCAGTTTATTGAACCGCTTTACCGCGGAAGGTTTGATGCCCAATCTCGCCAGGCTTGCAAAGACTGGAACGTTGACTGACATGACTGCCTCGGTCCCGGAAGTTTCATCTACATCATGGACTACTTTTATGACCGGCGTAAATCCGGCAAGACACGGCATATACGGGTTTACGGAATTGCAAAAAGGTTCATATGCCTGGTGCTTTCCGAACTCATCGGACATAAAAAGCGCAACACTATGGGACATCGCCGGCAAGCTCAACAAAAAAAGCATAGTGCTTAACGTGCCGTCTACCTACCCTGCGAGGCCATTGAACGGGATTCTCACCGCCGGATTTGTTGCTATTGATCTGAAAAAGGCGACTTATCCCGATACCGCTTATGAATATCTGAAAGGCATCGGATACAGAATGGACGTGGACACAAAAAAGGCACAGGAATCGTCAGAGGCGCTCGCAGGAGATATTGATGAAACATTCATGCTTCGGAAAAAGGCAATGCTGCATTTCCTGGACAACGGGGAGTGGGACCTTTTCATAGGTGTTGTAACGGAGACTGACCGCCTGCACCACTATCTGTGGTCGGCCCTTGAAGATCAAAAACACCCGCAGCATAATTTCTTTCTTGATTTTTATAAAAAGATAGATGATCTCATCGGCGAAATGTATGAAAGGACCGGAGATGATATCCCGTTTATCATAATGTCTGATCATGGCTTTACTTCCATAAAACAGGAGATATATCTCAACGTGTGGCTGAAGGAGAAAGGCTACCTGAAATTCAAAAAAGAAAACCCGCAGTCAATGGAAGACATACACGAGGAGAGCAGGGTCTTTGTCCTTGACCCGTCGAGGTTCTACATCCACCTGAAAGGGAAATACTCGCGGGGCAGCGTTGATCCAGATGAATATGAAGGCTTAAGGTCCCGACTGAAAGAAGACCTCATGTCATTGTCCGTTAACGGGGAGAACGTCATAAAGACTGTTATGCTCAAGGAAGAAATTTACCACGGAAATTTACTGGATGCAGCCCCGGATATTGTCGTATTGCCATATGATGGTTACGATTTAAAAGGGGCCGTCAATAAAACACAGATTGCAGGCAGGAGCTTCCTTACCGGCGGACACACCCGAGAGGACGCCGTATTTTATATAAACAGAAAGATAAGTGCCGGGGACATAAATATTGTGGATGTTGCTCCTACAATAATGGCCCTGATGAATATTGAAGGAAACAGCTTTGACGGGAAAGTTTTGATATAGTCTGTTAAAACTCAGTACAACTGATCATGAAACAATTATTAATAGTTGAAGACGACCCGGATATTCAGACCCAGATGAGCTGGGGGCTGTCAAAGGAATACACCGTTCTTCAGGCAAATGATAGGCATACCGCGCTCCGGTTATTTGAGAAACACCGGCCGTATGTTATTACGCTTGATCTCGGGCTCCCTCCTCACGAAAATGATTCAACCGAGGGATTAACCTGTCTCCGAGAGATACTTAAGAAAGCTCCTGAAACTAAAGTAATAATGGTTACCGGCAACAACGACAGGGAAAATGCCTTAAGCGCCATTCAAATGGGCGCTTACGATTACTACCTGAAGCCGGTCAATATGGATGAACTAAAAGTGATTATACAAAGGGCGTATCACCTATATGAAATAGAAAATGAAAACCGCAAATTACACACGATCCTCGACAAGGAGGTCGGATTTGCCGGCATGATAGGGGAAAGCCCGGAAATGGTGAATATCTTCACAACCATAAAAAAGGTGGCTTCCACTGACGCGACAGTTCTCGTAACAGGAGAGAGCGGTACCGGCAAAGAGCTGGTTGCGCGGGCCATTCATGAAAAAAGCTCACGGCGGAACGGCCCTTTTATTCCAATCAATTGCGGGGCCATACCCGACACGCTTCTTGAATCAGAGCTTTTTGGACATGAAAAAGGCGCATTTACAAACGCATATGCCCAGCAGAACGGCAAGTTTGAATATGCGGACAAAGGGACGCTTTTCCTTGACGAAATAGGAGAGATGTCAACCATGCTTCAGTCAAAATTATTGAGATTTCTGCAGGAGAAAAAGTTCCAGCGCGTGGGGGGCAGAAAAGATATAGAAATAGATACCAGGGTAATTGCCGCAACAAATATTGATCTGATTACTGCCATGAAAGAGGGGCGGTTCCGTGAAGACCTGTTTTTCAGGATAAGCGTTATCTCGATTAATATCCCGCCGCTGAGGGAAAGGGTTGAAGATATAACGCTGCTTGCCAACGTATTTCTTGAAAGATACAAGGTAATGTTTAAAAAGAAGATAAAGGGATTAAGCAAGTCCGCGCTTGATGCGATTGAGAGATATTCATGGCCGGGCAATGTCAGGGAGCTTGAGAACAAGCTCCAGAAGGCTGTGATAACCTCGGACACCAATATAATAGAGCCTCACAATTTAGGGCTGGAAGGGCAGTTACTGCCCGAATCGATTCTGGGAAATATTGAGAAACGCTATGACGGCATCACATTAAAAGAGGCACGCACAAAACTTGAGAGAGACCTTATCGAAAGCGCGGTTGAGAGGAACAACGGGAACATAAAGCGCGCGTCGGAGGAATTGGGCATCAGCAGGCCGACGTTGTATGATCTGATCGAGAAATATAAATTACCTGTCAAAGAAGACGGTAAATAAGTTCCTTACCCCCTCTTTTTGTATTTCTGCACTATTGTACTATCTGGCTTTTTTGCCCCAGTTAAAAAATGCAGTTAAAAAATCCCTTGACAATATTGGTTAAGAATTATAAAAATAGTCATCAAATTTTTTTTTTGCCAAAGCGGAAAAAATGTGGTATATACTAACTAACATCTTTTTATTCATATGAAAACTTACCTGTCCAGAAAATTAACGATTATTATTTCACTCTCCCTTGTTTTGATCTTATCTTCTTCATCATGGGCCGGAGAAGTTATAACCAGTGATGCAAGATCATGGGCAAAGAAAGCGCTTGAAGAAGAGAAAGGACTGAAAACCGTTGAGGGCAAAAATACGCTGTCCGTTCTTTATTTCCACAACAAGACCGGACAACCCGGCCTGGATCCCCTTCAGAAAGGTATGGCGCTTATGCTTATAACAGACCTTTCCAGTGTTGAAGGCCTTCAGGTGGTTGAAAGGACAAAACTTCAGGCCCTTACTGAAGAGATAGGCCTTGGAGCATCCGGATTGGTCGACCCTGATACTGCGCCCCGCGTTGGTAAGTTGTTAGGAGCCAGATGGATGCTTGGAGGAGACATTGCAGAGGGAAAGCCTGAAGTCCTTCAGTTGCAGTCGCAGCTTTTAGATGTTCGGGATTCCCGGATGCTCGGACAGCCTGCGAGCGAAGGCGCGCTTACGGAATTATTCAGGCTTGAAAAAGACATCCTGTTTGACACCATCAAATTATTGAAGGTAGAAATTACTCCTGAAAAGGAAACTAAGCTGAGAAAACCCTGTTCAACAGATAATGCTGCCCTTATGGCGCTCTTTCAGGGAATTGACGCAAGCGACCGCGGCAATTATAAGGAGGCGGCAGAGCTGTACAAAAAGGCATTGAAAAAAGACCCGGGCATCTGCATCGCAAAAGACGCTTTAACAGAATTGGACATGCTTAATCTTGTAATGAGCAGAAGCAGGGAGCTGGCACAGGACATCAATGATCAAACGTCCCTGACGGACCAGTTGACGCCCACGGAACCGGAATACAGAAAACCGGAGCCGAAGAACATTTCAACGCCTTTGAGCATAGATTTGAGATTTCAGCAGTGATATAAAAAGATTACCCATGAGAAAAATATTAATTTTCATTTTTGCCTGCGGATTATTATTGATGAACACCCAGTGCGGCAGTGGCGGAGGAGAGTCATCTGACAGCGGCCGGACTACGAATATTACAATTAAACTCGGAAACGAAATGACGGCTGCGTCCACTGTTGCGGCTGCCCGTGAAACCTCCTCAATACCCCCCGATGTTGTCTTTATCCGGGTGACAATATCGGCTGAGGACATGGATACCATGGTCAATGAGTACGACGTATCAGGGATGAGTTCCATAACTATTTCAATAGATGTCCTTAACGGGCCTGACAGATTTATCACGGTTGAGGGTATTGATGCCCGGAATAATGTCTTGTACAGGGCGGTGCAACTCGTAAATCTGGAAGGCACGCCTCTTTCATTAACACTGGTGCTGGAAAAAATAAATGTCCCGCCTGTTTTCGGAGGGCTTACCTCTGTTACTGCAACCTCAACATCAGTTACTCTTTTCTGGAGTCCGGCAACGGACGATGTATCCCAGCAGGCAGCCATTGTGTATGACATTTACATATCAGCCTCAAGCGGGGGGCAGAATTTCAGCGCCCCTGACTTTACAACTCCAGCAGGGGCAACAAGCCACACAATTACAACGGGATTGACTCCAGGCACAACCTACTACTTTGTTGTAAGGGCTAAGGATGCGGCAGGCAACAGAGACAGCAATACTGCCGAACGGACAGGCATTCGCTGCTGGTACGTCTCCAGAGCAGGCTCAGATAATTCGCCGGGCTGTGCGTCCGATCAGCCGTGTCAGACAATCTCTAACACACTACGCGTTCATGCAGGCGCAAACGATGCCATTTGTGTAGAAGCAGGGACATATAACGATGCAACGGAGGATTTCCCTTTAGCCCTGTTGTCCGGCATGTCGCTTGTCTGTCTTGGATCCAATCATTCTACAATAATTGACGGAACAGGCTCTTTCGGCAATATAATACAGGGCGCTGCAGGCGCAACTATAAAAGGCTGTGCTGTTATAGTTGAGGACACTGGAATAGATGATATGAGTCAGCCAATAATTGTTTCTGGTTGCGTCATCGATGCGACCAGCTTCTGCGTTTCTACCGGGATTACATTATCTGCGAATTCTTCAGTGATAAATTCTACCATCAGGAATATCCAGTGTGAGGGAAGCCCTGGAATACTGATCACGGGCGGCAGCCCGACCATTTCTGGAAATACAATTGCTAATAATGATGATGGTATTGTTGTATCAAACGGCAGTCCTGGTATCTTAAACAATACAATTATGACAAATGGAAACGGGATATATATTAGCGGAGGAAACCCGGTTATAAATAACAACAATACAATTACAAATAATTCTTCTTACGGAGTATATATCAACGGAGGGAATCCAATAATTAATAATAACACGATAAGCTGTAATTCGAATGACGATCTTTTTAATTTTGCAGATTACAGCATTGATGCTAAAAATAACAGGTGGGACCGCATACCGCCGGTTAAGTATTCGTATCCTTCCTGCGGAGCGGGAGAGGATATTTGTGATTACTACGGAGATTTTATTGACGTAACAGGCGCTGCGGCAGCTCCATCGCCTTGCCTCCCGTAGTTAGGTAAAATTTGTATGGAAGGAACATTTAAAGAGATAGACATGAATAAATTTGTCTTAACACTGTTAACTCTTGCCGTTACTTTTTTAGCAGGGATGAGCTTTGCTATTGAGACTCAGGTGCAAACCGGCTTTCATTATGACTGGTGGGATGACACGAAGGACAACGAAGCCAGCCAGTCTTATATCCCACTGAGAATCGAAGCAGAGCAGGACAAAATGTCTTTCAGCATACTGACCGGATATGCTAATACTCATGTAAACTTTACCGGCCAGGGAAGCAAGACATTGTCCAATATGCTCGACACGAAACTGAATTTCAGGTACGGAATTTCGGATAAACTGCCTCTTGATGTTGTCCTTGGGATCGGGTTCAACCTGCCTACCGGTAAGACGAACTTCGAGCAGGACGAATTGGTCCTCATCATGGATTCCGACCTCATATCAATCAATAAATTCGGCGAAGGGTATAACGTAAATCCGACGATTTCCGTGGCAAAGGAGTGGGGCGATCTGGCTGCCGGTTTCGGCTTAGGATATCTGTGGCGCGGAGAATATGACTTCAGCAAAAGCCTGCAGGATTATAACCCCGGCGATATTTTCAATACCAGCATTGAGCTTGATTATTATTTCAATGAGAACTGGCAGACGCGTATCTTTTCACACTATGCCTGGTTCGACAAAGACAAGGTTGACGGTGAAGACTTTTTCCAGGAAGGCGGGTATTGTCTTTTAGGCGTCGGGGTCAATTACAGGCAGGTGAAATGGGACGCAGCAGCCGGTATCCGCAGCATCTTCAGGAACAAGAGCAGGTTCCAGGATACGTCAGGGGGGATCTTCACCGAAGACAGAAATAACCACGGCAACGAATGGCAAGGTGACCTTGCATTCAGATATTTCGTGGACGGCAGGACGACTTTGAAGTCGTCATTGCAGGCCCTCCTTGTCGACAAAAACGATTATCCCGAAGGCTCCTCGAATTTTGTCGGGAGGAGAGAAAAGTATTCTCTTACCTTGGGGGCCAGCAGGGTGTTGAGCGCTAACCTTGAAGGTGAGATCAGCGTAAAAGGTTTCATCATGCAGACCGGCAAAGCCGAGTTCCCGCAGCACACCGACCCGAACAACTACCGGGGCATCTCCCCGGCTGTGTACCTCATCAGCAGGTTCTGAGAGATTCGTTTCAAATTCCGTGACGGGTGATCTTTGCCCTTGACAACCGGAGGATAATGGTTATGCCTAGTGTAGTGCGTCCAACGCTTCTTTACATTTAGCTATTTTCATCAGAATCTGTTCCACTGGCGCGCTCCACACAAACACCTGTGGATTCTGATTATGGTTTTCCAGATAATCCTTGATTGTTGCAATTAAATCAGGCAC
>JACQZF010000085.1 GCA_016213945.1 Nitrospirota bacterium
ATCCTGATGCAAATCATTCCGGCCTGCAAGGAATTCTTCCTTACCAGTGCATTGTGCATTGGGGTCGCACCGTTGTGTGCATTGGTGCATTGGGGTCGCACCAGGTTAACAGGCAGATATTGTAGGATTAATGTTCCAAGAATGTGTGTTATTTTGGCCAATATCGCTGTTTTTAACCCCAAAATTACAATTATAAGAAAAGACAGCTTCTCTCAACTCAGAGCAATTCTCAGATTTCTTTACGGAGCGTCCAATTGCCAGGGATTTCATTTTTTTCTTTATCATCGTCACAAAGGGTTCGCTCCCTACGGCAATCGATTGCGTCCACATCGACTCCTTATGAAGGGCTGCTTGGAACAAGCAGCTGTGCTCACCCACTTATGATGCGCAACCTGAAAGTTTACAAAATCTGTAAGTCCGGCCAGTCGTCTTAATTCTTCATAATTGAAAATTTCAACAAAAATTCCCGTTTATGGCAACGATGGGTGATGTGCCAGATATGTCCAGGAATGTAATGTCGATATGCACGCGCCACAAAAATACCCCAATATGGTCCATTTCGGAGGTAAAAAATGCGATATTGCTACTAAATTAGATCCTTCATAACGCGAAAAAAATAACTTTTCAAGATGTTATCTTGGTGCAACCCCCTTGCGCCGAAAACGACCCTCAACCACCTCCCAGCGCCCCAACTTTTTCCCACCACCCCGCCTCAAAATCCCCTTGCTCTGCAGCTTAGCCGTATTATACCGCACCCCTCCTTCACTCATGTTCAACCTCACCGCCAACTCCTTGCGGGTAATAGTCGGGTTATCCCTGATGATTTCGATCACCGCTTTTTCGGTTGGGTTGATATCCTTTTGGTCAGTTTTATGGCTAGTCTTATGGCTAGCCGGAGGCTCCTTTTGGCTGGTCTCTTCCCCCACAGACTCCAAAAAGGACGGTCGATGAAAGGTAACAATAAACAGGTTCCCGATTTCCCGGAAAACGACATCCGGCGCATTTTTCAGGATCAACCACCCGCATAAAGGCTCTGCCATAGACAAAATATGGTATATCATGGCCTTCGAAATCAATTCGGACACATTGCTTGCCCTCCATGGTGACTTCGGAAATCCGGGGAAAGATCCGGGGCTCGATATGGGCGGCGATGGATTGGGATATGTCGCGCAGGGTTTTCCCGGTGACTTCGATGCCGACGATGTCGCCATCGTTGCGTACGCCGAACCAGAGAGTACCGGCCTGGTGCTTGTTTAAGATGGCTGCCATGGAAATCAGCCCCTGCTTGAGTTCGGCCAGACTCTTTTTGAATTCGACGGTTTCACTTTCCCACAACGACTGTTTTCGCATACCATTCCCCGACCATATACCTACATCTCATAACCCAGCCCGGCTAGGTTCTTGCGGATCTCCGCCTCCAGCCGCGCGCCCTCAGCGAACTGCTCTTTAAGTGTGGCCGTAAGACGCGCCATTTTTTCCTCGAACGATTCGGCGTCTTCCGCTTGGGGCGGCGCCCCTGCCGCCGCCAATATAGAAATACTATAGATTCGCCGGAATGACTATGTCGTCGTATTCTTTTTTATTTTATTCCAAAAGATTAATTTTATAACAATTCTTTTCTTTTTATTCCCTTTTTATTCCGTTTTGCGAACATTGACCGAGGAGGCGATGGTCAATGGCACGCACCAGAAAACGAAAATGTAAACACTGCAAAGAGTTATTCCTGCCGCACCCCAGAAATGTTCAGCGCCAACAATACTGTTCAAAACCCCAATGCCGCAAAGCCAGCAAGGTTGATAGTCAACGCAGGTGGTTGAAAAAATCAAAAAATAAAGATTATTTCCATGGCCCGGTTCACGTGGACCGCGTCCGCCGATGGCGTGAAAAAAATCCGGGATACTGGCGCAAGAAGAAAGATCCGTTACAAGATCGCTTCCGGAAGAATGAGGATAAAAACAAGTCGGTTAATACCGCCTTAACCCCGCATGCGTTACAAGATCTCTTAACCCGACAAAATGCCGTTTTAATTGGGCTTATCGCCAATTTAACCGGCTCTGCGTTACAAGACGATATAGGCGCAACCATTAGTCGCATGCAACAATTGGGTAACGATATTCTTAACCATTCTTCCAAAGGAGGCAATTATGATTCAAAAGAAACCCATTTGTGCAGCGCGTATCCGAAAGATACCCAAACAGTTCAGTTGGGTGGACCAGCGCCTGGTCCGTAGCCATTACATCGAGCAATGCACCCACCGTGCGGCGACCCTCTATTTGTTTCTGGTAACGGTGTCGGACGCCATGGGAATGAGCTACTACTCGGATGCCACTCTCGAAAACCGGCTTTCCATGGACACCCGACTTTTGACGGAAACCAGGGAGGAACTTGTGAAGATCGGCCTTATCGCCTATGAGAGACCGCTTTATCAGGTGCTTTCCCTTGATCTGCCGGCATCGCAAACCGTAAGGCCGCAGGCCATCGGCGATATTTTTAAACAGTTGATGAAGGGGGTCGCATGATCGATTACGAACTTTACTGTAAAATGAGGCATCTCAAGGAAGAAGGGCTCTTTCCGTCTCAGATCGCACGGGAGTTATTCCTTGACCCGCGAACCGTCTATAAATGGCTTGCCGAGGAAAGGTTCCGGCAGAGGAAACATTCCCAGCGCTCCAGCAAACTGGACCCCTTCAAAAACGATATATTGCGGATGTTGCAGGCCCATCCCTACAGCGCCATGCAGATTCTGCAACGTGTTCGCGAACTGGGGTTCGATGGAGGTTATTCCATCATCAAGGATTATGTGCGAAAAGTAAGACCCAAAAAATCCCAGGCTTTTCTGACACTGTCGTTTGCGCCGGGAGAATGCGCCCAGGTCGACTGGGGTTCCTACGGCAGTGTCAATGTGGGGGATAGCCGTCGCAGGCTCAGCTTTTTTGCCATGGTCCTTTGCTATAGCCGGATGATGTATCTTGAGTTTACTGTATTGCAGACCATGGAACATTTTCTTGCTTGTCATCAGCACGCCTTTGAATTCTTCGGGGGTGTTCCCGAAAAAGTCATGGTGGATAATCTCAAGTCCGCCGTTATCAAACGCATGGTTGGGAAAGCGCCGATCTTCAATCCTCGCTATGCGGATTTTGCCGATCGCCATGACTTTAAAATCATCCCCTGCAATGTCGGCAAGGGAAACGAAAAAGGCAGGGTGGAAAATGCAATCGGGTATATCAAGAAAAACTTTCTTGCCGGCCTTGCTATCCCGGACTTCAGTGCGATTCATCCTGCTGCGATTATTTGGCGCGATACCATCGCCAACGTTCGTTTGCATGGTACCACCCATGAAAAACCGGTTGTTCTTTTCGAAAAAGAACGCCCCTGCCTGAAACCCTTGCCGCCGTATCCGTATGACGTCGCCACTATCTCCCAGGTACGCACCACCAATCAGTTCCGGATCAAACTGGATGGGAACCGCTATTCTGTTCCGGCCGAGTATGCCGGCAGCAGACTGGCCCTCAAAACCTATCCGGACAGGATTTGCATCTATGATCAAGAAAAGCTTATCGCCCGGCATGCCCGAAGCTATGACCGCCGTCAGGATATTGAAGATCCGGATCATCCAAAGGAGCTTCTGGCCCAGCGCAAAAAGGCCAAGGATCAGAAGATCTTCATGCGCTTTCTGTCTCTTTCTCCAAGAGCCGAGGCTTACTACCGCAATCTTGAGCAGCGACGGATGAATCCAGCGCATCATGTGCTCAAAATCGTCGCCTTAAGCGAAATATATCCCCCTTGCGCCGTTACCAGAGCCATGGAGGACGCTTTTGAGTATCAGGCTTTTTCTTCGGAATATATCGCCAATCTGTTGGAGCAGCGGTCCCATTTTAAAACGCAGGCATCCGCTTTACACCTGACCCGCGGAGAAGATCTGTTGGAAATTACGGTGGAGCAACCGGACCTGAATATTTATGACATGGATTATAAAAAGGAGATGGCATAATGGAAGACAACAACCTTGACCCGCAACTACAGTACCTGAAATTGCCGTTTATCGCTGAAAACTATAAAGACCTGGCAAAACAGGCGGCCCAAAAAACTTGGTCGCATGTGCATTATCTGGCCCAGCTGATCGAAGGAGAGGCGGCTCTGCGTAATGATCGGTCCACCCAGCGCCGCATACAACTTGCCCGCTTCCCGGTGATTAAAACCCTGGAGCAGTTCCGCTGGACCTGGCCGAAAAACATCAATCGTCTTCAGGTGCAAAACCTTTTCCACCTGGAATTTGTCAAAAAGAAATCCAACGTCATTTTTCTTGGCGGGGTCGGGCTCGGTAAAACCCACCTCGCAAGCGCTTTGGGATACGCATCCTGTCTCAAAGGGCATTCGGTGCTTTTTGCAACCGCCATTGATGTCATTAATACGTTGACGGCCGCCCAAACCGCCGGCCGTTTAAAACAGGAACTCAAAAAATACACGAACCCTGCGGTATTGGTATTGGACGAGCTTGGCTATTTGCCCATTGATAAGACCGGCGCGGATCTTCTCTTCCAGGTTATCAGTCTTCGTTACGAACAAGGAGCGATGATCATTACATCCAATCGCGCTTTCAAGGATTGGCCGGAAATTTTCAACAACGACAGCACGCTCACATCGGCGATTCTGGACAGACTGCTTCACCATGCGGAGACCGTATTGATCGAGGGAAAGAGTTATCGAATGAAGGATAAGATCGAACCGGCATAGTAGAAAAACAATCTGAACAGCCGGAATCGATCACCGGTTCCGGCTGTTCACCATAACCAGATCCGGATGCATTTTCAAATCGGCGGTTTTGATACATCTTCACACCGCCGGCCGCAAGCGAGTACAACCGAGGAACCGGATGCGGGAAAACCGCACGTCCGGGTCTGTGCGGGGGGCGCTGGGTAAC
>JACQZF010000001.1 GCA_016213945.1 Nitrospirota bacterium
CGAATTTGAGGGAATGGATAGTGGCAGCAATAAAATCGGGGATACCGTCGTTTGTAGAGCTTGGCTACAAGTTCTTCAGAAAACGCCATTATGTTCTGAACTACTTCATATGCAAAATAACGACTGCGATATCGGAAGGGCTCAATAACAAAATAAAACGGTTGAAGCGTATGGCTTATGGTTATAGAGACGTCAAATACTTCTTACTCAAGATTCATCAGCATTGCGGACTACTCAGCCCAAAGCTTTCAACTTAAATGCGAAAGATGGATAAAAAATATCTGGAGGATTAAATGGCGGAAGAAAAAAAAGAACCCTGGTTAAATTACCTTGCCTTGACAACTATTATATTTGCGGTGTGCGCGACTTTGTCCACTTTCAAAGGCGCGGGATATTCCACCCGCTCGGTGCTTGTCCAATCCCAGGCATCAAACCAGTGGGCCTACTATCAGTCCAAAAGCATTAAAAGCTATATTTATGAGATACAAAAAGAAAAGCTCGAACTTGAGCTCAATGAGAAAAGACCGAAGCTTGCTTCGGCAATAAGCGAAAATTATGAGAAGAAGATAGATGCCTATTCCCAAAAAATAAAAAAATATGAAGAGGAGAAGGCGACAATTGAAAAAGAAGCGAGAGAGGACGAAATTATAAGGGACAAAGCGCAAATACATTCCCAGATGTTCGGGATGGCGGTGATATTCCTGCAGATTGCGATACTGCTTTCATCAGTCGCCGCGCTCTTAAAGAAGAAGCCGGTCTGGCTGATCGGGCTATTATGCGGGGTGGCCGGCGTATTTTATTTCGCCAACGGCTTTTTACTCTTTATGAAGTGATGTGGACAAGCTGTTATCTTTCGCTTTTTTGCTGCGGTGCAAATCCGGGGAAAGATGCCTTGTGAACAAAATTATTTTTCCATCTCCACAAAAGAAAATAGCTCCATTGATGCACGCCGTTGCTGAAACTGTCAAGAACTATGTGATGACTGAATCCAATGAGCACGCCGGTAATCCACGGGTCCCAGCCGGTCAGCCATGCAAATATAAACAAAAAGCAAACCCATTCCCATCCGTGCAATATTAAAATGGCCTTTTGCAACCGGCCTTCATAACAAACCCGGAAAAATTTCTTCACGTTAAAAGGCCAGCCATATTCAATTAAGTAGTCAATGATATGGTCTAAGTCAATGAATATACCCGACATCAGGCAGGCAAAAGCCAGTTCCCAGGACCTGGTAACTGAATAAAGCCCCCCGGAAATAGCCGCTGAGAATGCTGTATGCTCTTCAAGTTTCATATTTTATTGTAGAACGATGTATTTGCGATGAATGTAATAATTATAACATGTATTGTAGTTTTATCGGCTCAATCATTTTAAACTTTAGACGGGTTGCTATCACTGTAGCACATAAAAAAAGGGGAGCATGTTGCCATGCTCCCCTTCAGAACTTGCGAGTTATATTGTTCCTCTTCTAATCATCTCTATCTTCTCTATCGCCACAATCTTTTCTATCATCTCTTTCACGCTCTTCCTTGTCCTCTCTCTTTCTATCTTCATTATCCTTATCATGAGGAACACGGATTTTTACCTTCGCTGTGCTGATATTGCCGGAACAATCTGTTGCTGTTACGGTTACGGTATAAATCCTGCCCTTACCACGGCCTGAACGCTCGGCGCGCAGTTGCAGGTAGATTATTCCCGTGGCCTGGTCTATTACCGGTTGGGTCCAATCAGGTCCTCTATCTCCACTGCCTAAACCATATTCAGGTTCATTGCTCCTAACAGTTGCGTTTAGCGTAACAGGACATCCGCTGTTATCGGATGCGTTTGCCGCAACAGCAATATCAACCATTTGATGGTTTGGCGGCCAGAGAATATATTTATTTGCGACAGGTTTTATTGTCGGAGCCGTGGAATCAATTATCTGAACTGTAATGCTTTTTGTCTCCGGTAAATTATATATATCAGATACCTGAAGGCTGATTGAATGCATGCCGAGGCTCAGGTTTGATACGACACAATCAAGAAGCTCGGCAGTTCCTCCCACCGGCTGAATATCTCCGGAGCATAATACAGTTGTTCCATCTGTCCACTCATAATGCAAAGAGTCGTTATCTAAATCGGATACATCGGCAGTCAATGTTACAGGGGTGTTAATTTGATAAACCCCTGATCCGTTCGGGGCTGCATGAGGCGCAGAGTTCTCTATTGTTAAGTCCATACTATTTAATGATATTGCATGCCCGTCGTCCGCTTCAAGAGTCAGTGTATGTGACCCGAAGCTTAATGAAAGAGAGCCTAAACTTAGAGGACATTCAACTTTACTGCCTGCCGCGACAGTAATGGAATTGCCAGGGGTCCAATCCTGTAAGACAGTTAAGCCTTCCATCCAGCGGCATGAGAGCGCATCGCCGTCAAAATCCGTAGCAGTGCCTTGAATTGTGGTTCCGGCAATCTGATCGCTTGTAATAGCAGGAATGTTCTCTCCGGCATTGGCAATCGGCGGTGTGTTGGTTATCGTCAATATCATATCATCCGATGAGGTCGCCAGCCCGTCGCTCGCTGTAAGTGTCAGTGTATGTGGTCCTATGGGAAGTGCGAGAGCGCTTATATTCAGAGGGCAGGCACCACCTGATTCGGCAGGGGTCCAACCCTGCGGGGTCCCATCCACTGTCCAAAGACATGAGAGCGCATTGCCATCAAAATCTGTTGCAGTACCCGTTATTGTGAATGAAGCAGCAGCCTGTTCAGTCGTTTTATTATCATCAGGTCCGGCATCAGCACGAGGAGCAGTGTTGTTTATTGTCAGTATTATATTATCTGATGATGTAACCTCCCCGTCGTTCGCCTCAAGGTTCAGTATGTGTGGTATGCCAAGTTCAAATGGAGGAATAATCCCCCCTAAATTCAGAAGGCATTTACCATCTATTCCAACAGAAGTCCAATCCTGTAAAACACGTAAAACATTTCCTGATTCATCTGTCTCTGTCCAGCGGCATGTGAGCGTAGAAGCGCCATCCGCATCAGTTACAGTCCCATCAATCGTGGTATTGGCAACTTGCTCAGTTGTAATAATTTTATCCAGTCCGGCATCGGCAACCGGAGGAGTATTCAGTGACTGAAGGCCATCTATCAAGCCATATGAAATTGCGCCGGAGCTGTTTGTTGTAAAATTCCCTGATGAAGGGACAAATAATTGCATCTTCAATCCACTTACGTTTGTAGAACCCATATAAGCTGACAATTCGTCTATATACCTTGAGGGATGTAAACCATCAGCATTCGTACCCAATGTTACATTCAGTAAATTGAGAGTGGCCGGGTTATTGGCAGTCAAATTTTGATTCATCCAGACAAAATTTGTACCTTGTTGCGTAAATACGCTGTCATCTAACACAGAGGTAAAATAAACATAACCATCAGATGCAACAATTGAAAAAGTGACATCATTTGGATTTATCGGATCACCATTGAAACTATAATCTCCGGTTCTGATGGCTCCGGAAAGGACCACTCTCGCACCAAAAATAGTTTCAACGCCGGCAACATTTGCCTTCCAAACATCGAGGTTATTGTAGTCCATTTCCTTTACAGTCGCATTAAGGGTCAATGAGCCAGTGCCAATTCCGGCAGTAGCCTGATAAGTACCGCCAAAACGTACCCACGGAAGTAAAGTAACTGCATGACCATACTCCGCAAAAATCATCAGAGATAATACAACTATTAATGTCACTAACAATCTTCGTTTATTACTTTCCATTTTTTATTCCTCCTTTGTCTTTGTGTATTCAATGAAATTAAAACAATATTTATTTAATGCTCATTCTTATCAATGAAGCAATAATTTTCCTTAAGAAAATAACTTCTTTTGGTTAATAACTAAGAAAGGCTATGAAATCTTTTTACTGCGATATCTTCTAAAGGCCAAAGTTGCCCCGCCGGCAATAAATAATATCGCACTTACAGGTTCGGGCGCTGCTACTGTTGCGCCAACAGATCCGGAAGAAGTCGATGTAAATGTTTCCACACCTCCACCAATTGGTGTAAAAGAAATATAAATATTGCCACTCCCTCCGCCATTAGTAAGCAGTTCGGTTACATACCGTGAAGTACCGCCATCAAGACGCTGAATATCATAAAGAGTGCCCCAACTTAATTGTGAATCAGCAACGACAAAATCGGTAACGTTTGCAGTCAGGAACCCGTCAATCGTGAAAGTAGAAGGACCAAAAACAAGGTTGTTCGAGGTGCTGTTAGTCAGGGTCCCAAATGACAACGTAGCCCCCACGATAGGATCATCACCAAAAAAGCCATAAGATTCATCCGTATACTGAATCATTCCCGAAGAAACACCACTGAAAGAAAGCATTTTTGTACCGGCATCATAAGAATAATTACCTGTATCAAAAAATAAATAAGGCGCAATTTGCGCCGAAGCATTGGTTGCTAACAGCATTATATTCGTCAATAATACAAGCAGCATTAAAGTTAGCGTTAGAAATTTTTTCATCTTGTACCTCCCAAAATATATTTTTATGTGTTCTATTCGTATAAGAATTGTTCTTTTCAAGAAAACTTATATTACTATTAAGCTTTATTGTGTAACCAATGTCAAGCTTTTTTTATGTCTCTTTATAGTCCCTATAAAAATTCCAAATTAGCGTTATTGTGCAAATAGTTGAGCATGTTTTTAGAGCAGATAAATTGACGCGGATTTTCCATCTTGGTAAAAATCATTTGACAAATATATTCACATATTCTAATATTTGAATATGAATGAATCGACATCACGTATAGAGCTTCTAAAGGTTGTTTCCCATCCTGCGAGAATAGCAATACTGGATGAATTATCGAAGGGCGTAAAGTGTGTGAGCGATTTCCAGGGATTCCTTGAGATAAGCCAGCCAAATATTTCACAGCATCTTTCTGCCCTCAGGCTTGCCGGGATTATTGATTTCTTTATTGACGGCAGGCTCAGGTGCTATTTTTTGAAAAATCCTTTTATCCTTGATTTACTGGAAATCCTTAAAAAACAATACGCCGGAGAATTGCCGGGTCCCGAATGCTGCCCTGTTACCAAGAAAGGCACATATCCCGGTGAAAGGAGGAGATAATGCCAAAGAAACTAACTCTGTTCTTAAACACCTCGCCATACTCTTTCGAAAATACTTACACGGCCATGAGGATTGCTGAGGCCGCCCTTGCTAAAGGTTTGGAAACGCATTTGGTAGCATCAGCAGACGGCGTGTACAATTTCCTCAAAGGACAAAAAGGCAGAGGACTCCCTCACGCTGCAGACGGATTTAAATCACTAATCGACAAAGGGCTGAAGGTTGACCTCTGAGGCGGCTGTGTAAATTTCCGCTGTATCGCGGAAGAAAGCTACATCGAAGGTCCTCAAAAAGGCGCGTTGAAGGGACTTTTCACTTTGATGAAACAGTCTGACATATTTATTAATCTCGGTCTTTAAGGAGCAAACGCTATGGATAATCTTTTGGTAATTTTACGCAAACCGCCCTATGGTGTCATCAATGCCGCGGAGGCGGTAAGACATGCCGGAGGCGCTTCTGGTTTTGATTATAAGGCTACTCTCTATTTGATAGACAGCGGGGTTTATACTGCAAGGAAAAACCAGGACACCGGCAATACCGGCTTTACAGGTCTTGGCGAAAGCCTTGAACTGCTTTCAGGCGAAATGGAAATTTATGCTGATAGAAATTCACTGAAAGAATACAACCTAAATGAAGACAACCTCGTTGAAGGTGTGAAGATCGACGATGGAGAAATTTTAAAACAGGCTATAAAAGACGCACAATCAGTGATGATATTTTAGGAGGCAATTATGCTGTTTCTAATCTCAAGCGCGCCGGAAACAAAAGAATTCAAGACCGCATTCAACCTTGCAAAAGATATCAATGCTGATATCTGTCTTTTGCAAAATGCCGTCTACGCTTCAAGAAATTCAAATGACAGCTCTTTATATGTTCTCCTTGACGAGCTGAAGCTCAGGGGAATTAATGAAAATGAAATATCCGGCAAGCCGATAGACTACGGCAGGCTGATAGATTTAATGACTGAGACGGACAAGGTAGTGGGATTTTTTTAGAAACAATCATTTATCAGGGAGGGTAGGATGAAGGCACATCATCAAATCTTAATTGTTGGAGGCGGCAACGCAGGCATTTCTGTTGCCGCGCAGCTTCTGCGTCAAAACTCAAAGCTGGATATAGCCATAGTAGAACCGTCCGAAAAACATTATTATCAGCCGGGCTGGACGCTTGTGGGTGGAGGTGTTTTTGACATTAACAGCACCGTGCGGAGTGAAGCCGATTATATACCTGCAAATGTAAAGTGGATCAAAGACAACGCTGACAAGTTTGAGCCGGAAAGCAACACGCTGATAACCGGGTCAGGCGGACGGATAACTTACGATTACATGGTCGTCTGCTGCGGCGCCCAGCTTAAGTGGGACGCAGCAAAAGGCTTGCGCGAGTCATTAGGCAAAAACGGCGTCTGCTCGATTTACAGCTTTAATACCGCCCCTTATACTTACGAATGCATTAAGAATTTCAACGGCGGCAAGGTAGTGTTTACACAGCCCGGCGGATTCAATAAATGCGGCGGCGCGCCTCAGAAAATAATGTATCTCGCCGCGGATAATTTCAGGAAAAGAGGCATATTAGATAAAGCCGATATATCTTTCTTCACAGGTAAACCCGGGCTTCTGCGCGTTAAGGAAATTAACGAACTCCTTCTGAAAGTAGTCAAGCGTTATAGCATCAAAGTTACCTATCAGGCGACCTTGAAAGAAGTCAGCGGCGAAACCAAAGAGGCGGTCTTTGAAGTCGTTAAGGGTGACAGTAAAGAGCAGGTGACCGCGCAGTATGATATGCTCCACGTATCTCCTATGGCTGCAGCCCCCGACTTTATCAAAAACAGCCCCCTCGCAGTCAAAGATGATCCGTTCGGATGGATTGATATTGACAAAGTCACAATGCAGCATAACAGGTACAAAAATGTATTCAGTCTCGGTGATGTTTCAAACGCAGGCGATACAAAGACAGGAGCCGCAGTGCACAAGCAGGCCCCTGTTGTGGTGACAAATCTGCTCTCTGCCATTGAGCGAAAATCCCTTACCGATCTGCCGGCCAAATATAACGGCTATACATCCTGCCCGCTTATCACGGGATACGGCAAATTAGTGCTGGCGGAATTTGACCATGACAACAAATTCCTGCCCACTTTCCCTTTGGAGCCGGCCAAAGAACGATACAGCATGTGGTTGTTGATCAAATACTTAATGCCGTGGTTCTACTGGAACAGAATCCTGAAGGGGAAATCGTAGCATGAAGTGACGAGTGACGCGTAATGAGTAACGCGAAAACTGAAAAAGACCATTACGTATTTTACTCGCAGCCATTCACTCGGTACTAACTTATAATATGGACATCCATTTTCTGACGACTCTCATCTTTCTCGGTCTCGGCGGCGGTTTTCTCTCCGGCCTCCTCGGACTTGGCGGAGCCATCTTCATGATCCCGTTGCTTCTCTACGTCCCTCCGCTTTTGGGAGTCGGGCATCTTGATATGAAGCAGGTGGCGGCAATAAGTATGGTGCAGGTCCTCTTCGCATCTCTGACGGGACTTATTGTCCATAATAAAAACCGTTTTGTCAGCAAGTCGCTTCTTTTGTACATGGGAATATGTAATGCCATCGGCAACCTCGCAGGGTCCCTGTTCTCCAAGTACGCAAAGAGCGCATTCCTGCTGGCGATATTTGCTACGATGGCTGTGATCGCATCAATAGTCATGTTCATCCCGAAACGCGAACAGGGTGAAAAAATCTCTCCCGATGAGGTCCGGTATAACAAACCGCTGGCGATGTTCATGAGCCTTTTGATAGGCACTTTCGGAGGAATGGTCGGCGCTCCCGGCGCATTCATTTATATTCCCGTGATGATTTACCTGCTGAATATTCCTACACGCATCGTTATCGGCAGCACACTGGGCATTGTTTTCATGGGCGCGATCATGGGCACCATCGGCAAGATGGCTACAGGACAAATAATTTGGCCGTATGCATTTGCCCTTGTTATCGGCACAATACCAGGGGCCAGGGTTGGCGGGAACGTCAGCAAAAAAATCAGTACAAAATATCTGCGTCTTGCCATCGCAGTAATAATTGCAATAACCGGGATCAGGATGTGGTACCAGGTAGTGACTGGAAATTAATTTCTTTAAAACAATAAAGGATGGAAGAAAATGGAAAAAATTGCTAAAAATGTTTCTGTAATGTGTTTCCATGATGAACTGTGTCAGGTTTACAATGCGCTTATGACTGCATACAGTCTCTTGAAAGAGGGGGCCAAAGTCACAATATTTTTTGGGTCGCGCGGGGTCAACGCCCTTCATAAGGACAAGGTGAACAAGCTTGTTTGTTTGCCGGACCAGCCAAAAGAGGAAAGCGATGCCGTTATGAAAAGGATGGAGGATATGAACCTCCCTACGGCTGAAGATCTGCTTTTCATGCTCTACAAGGAAGGAGCAAGGTTACTGGCCTGTCCCTTGAACGTCCCTCTTTTTGGCATGACTAAAAAAGATTTTGTTGATGGTGTTGAGGTAGCTGACCCCGCAACATATTATAAGGAAGTTGTTATAAAAGCAGATATGAACCTGACGTTTTGATTGAGTCTGGACCGACCTTGTATTGAGGTTTTTTAAAAAAGTATATAAAATTTCGCCATGAGCAAGAAACTTTTTGAGATACATGCCGATATATGCAAGACACTGGGAAACGCCAAGAGGATAGAGATCCTCAGCGTACTTGAGAGCAAGGAGCTGAGTGTCGGCGAGATTGCCGACAGACTCGGCATATCAACTTCAAATGTCTCACAGCATCTTGCGGTCATGAAACAAAAAGGCATTCTTGTATCAAGGAGAGACAAAAACAATATTTTCTATAGGGTCTCAAATGAAAAAGTAATCACCGCATGCGGTCTGATGAGGGAAGTGCTGCTCGATAAATTTCAGGAAGGACATAAGATGGTCAGAAAGCTTGCAAAAAAGTAATATTTTTTTATCTGGTACTTGCAGACTTTAGAATATTCTTGACTTATAATACATCAGCGCGTCGATGTCACTCCCGCTTGTCGGGAGTCTTTCCGAGAAAATGATTCCGGACAAGCCGGAATGACAGAAAGAGAAGTGGAGGAAACAGAAAATGCGTAAATTTTCACTTGTTGAATTCTCCGTGAATCACCCTAAGCTGGTCGTATTGCTGACTATCATCGTTACCCTCGTCTCTATGACCCAGTTCACGAAGATCAGGACTGATACCAACCCCAAGCACATGCTGCCGGAGACGTCTGAAGTAAGGTTATGGAATGACGACGTGGATAAGGCCTTCAGTCTCTATGAAGACATGATAGTGGTCGGGATAGAGAATGAAAAAGGCGTTCTAAATAAGGACACTCTCGGCAAGATCATCAGGATTACTGATGAGATACTGAAAATTAAAGGCGTTGCAACAAGGGACGTCAACAGCTTCCCCACCATTACTAATGTATCGGCGGAGGAAAGCGCCTTGAAGGTGGCGCCGCTTATGACCGAAGTTCCGAAAGATGACACAGAGATGCAGAGGCTCCGGAAAATGCTCTTTGAAAATCCGCTTTTTATAAACCGCATTATCTCAAAAGACGGGAAGACCACGGCAATCTACATTCCGCTCGAAAAAGGGGCAAACGGCAAAGAGATAGCGGACAAGATAAGAGAGATAGTGAGTAAAGAAAAGGGCGATGAGAAATATTATATCGCAGGCGACCCTGTCGCAAGGGACACCTTCGGAGTGGAAATGTTCAAGCTCATGGCAGTCTTCGCGCCTATAGCAGGGATGATCATGCTTATTGTCCGGTATCTTATGTTCAGGGACATTTTCCTGTCTGTCACCCTGATGATGGACGCTATGGTGAGCATTGTCTGGAGCATGGGTCTTTTATTGGCTCTTGGATTTCCTGTTCATATCATGACTTCGATGGCCCCCGTATTTTTGATGGCGATTGCTACGGACAGCATACATATCTTCAACGAATTTTACTTCCGCTGCAGAGAGAAAACAGACAAGAAGACTGCAATAATCGAGACGATGCATGCAGTGGGCCGTCCCGTGCGTTATACCGCGCTTGCGACTGCGGTGGGATTCGGTGTGCTTTTATTCATGCACATAATCCCGGTCAAGGTTTTTGGAGGAATGGTTGCATTCGGCACGGTTGCCCTGAGAATTCTAAGCTTCAGCTTCATACCCGCGATGTTTACCTTTGTGAAAGACGAACATATAGAGAAGGCGTCCAGGTCTGAAGATGCTGAATCGGGCAGGACGTCACAGTTCCTGAAGAAGCTTGCCGGCTTCGGAGCGCACAAGCCGAAGACCACTGTCTTTATCGGCCTGATATTTTTTGTGCTGGCAATCATAGGTATAACAAAAACAGTTGTTAACAATAATATGGTCGAGTGGTTCAAGAGGGACAGCGAAGTACGTGTTGCCGATACGGTCATGAATCAGGCCCTCGGCGGCACATCCCTTGGCTATGTTGTGGCTATTTCAGAAACTGAAGATTTCATAAAGACACCTGAGGCCATGCGGTATATAGAGGGACTTCAGAGGCACATTGAGAAACTTCCAGTAGTCGGGAAGACGTCTTCGGTTGTTGATTACGTGAAAAGGATAAACCGTGTACTCCATGACAATGATCCCAAATATGATGTTGTGCCTGAAACAAAAGACACGATAGGTCAATATTTATTTTTGTTCTCAATGTCAGCAAAACCCACTGATCTGGATAATGTCGTTGATTACCCGTTCAAGAAGGCGAATATCTGGGTGCAGTTAAAGACATGGGATGCGCAGGCAATGAGGGATGTGATAAAGGCGGTGGATGAATACAAAATATCCAATCCGATACAGATGGAACTCAGACCCGCAGGCATTGCCTATTTCAATCTTATCTGGAACGATGAAGTGCTTTCGGACATGATAAAAGGCTTTATAATTGCGCTGATTGTGGTCTTTGTCATCCTCGTCTTTAACTTCCACTCCGTGAAATGGGCGATAGTGGGCTACACGCCGCTGCTTTTTACAATCCTTCTCATCTATGGGGTCGTGGGATTTATCGGCAAAGACTTTGATATGCCAATAGCCGTGCTTTCTTGCCTGTCGCTCGGCATGGCAGTGGACTTTGCGATCCATTTCATAAGCAGGTTTAAACAAAGAGTGAAGGAACAAGAAGATGCAGGGGTGCCCGCTTCCATCACTGATGCATTACTCTGGACTGCCGCGCGTCCCGGCAAGGGGATAATGCGCAATGCGGTGCTTTTTGCATCGGCGTTTTCCGTGATGCTCTTTGCGCCATTAACACCGTACATCACTGTGGGCGCGTTTATTGTCAGCATGATGCTGCTCAGCGCAGTAATGACAATAATCTTTCTGCCTGCGCTGATAATGCTGTTGCAGGGATGGTTGTTTAAATGTAATAAATGTTTGTAAATATAAAAAACTTTGGAGGTGAGAGGAATGAAAAAAGCAATAGTTCTGATTTTAAGTATCTTCGTAATCATCACGGCTCTGCCCGCACTTGCAGAGGACGACCTGGCAAAGAAAATGTCCGGGGTGCTCATGAAAGCGCCTGAGGACGGCGGCTGGCAGGTGACTTCCGATGAAGTCTACATGTGGATTAAGACCGGAAAGACGGACTTCATGGTTTTGGATGTAAGACCTGGTGTTGATGAATACAATGCAGGGCATATCCCTTCGGCAGTGCATATGCCGTATTACACGGTCCTGAATCCGGAGAATCTGTCAAAGCTTCCGAAGGTCAAAAAGCTCGTGCTTGCGTGCGCCACAGGACAGCTTGAAAATCTTCCGGTAGTAGGCTTGAGGATGCTGGGATACGAGGCGTATACGCTTCTCTTCGGCTATGTCTCATGGATCAAAGATTATCCCGCCGGAGATGCAATTAAAAGCATAGTAGACAAAGCGGCTGCTAAAAATTATCCAATTGAACAGACAGGAGGTATGAAATGAAAGCAAGTTTAACAACAACAGATAACTTAAAAATCCCCCTTAATCCCCCTTTTTCAAAGGGGGAGATACGTCATGTCCCCCTCTTTGGAAAAGAGGGATCAGGGGAGATTTTAAAATGGATTGCAGTTCTATTGATAACAGTCTCCTTTTTATTTCCACTAATCTCAATTGCTGCTGCCGCAGAAAAAGGCACAGAAGAAGAATTAAAAGAACGGATAGCGATAACGAACAAGAAACGTGTCACTCCAAAGGAGATAAAAAGGTTCACAGATCAGGTCAAAGCCTATTTCTTTGAAACGGTGCCGGATGACGTTATCGAGAGCGCGATGAAAGAACTCACACCCGGAGAGGCGCTCGCGGCGATTGTCATCACAAACCTTTCCAAAAAGCCCGGCAAGGACATCATAAAAATGAAAAAAGACGGAAAAAGCTGGACCGAAATCGTCAATGCTTCCGGTTTGAAGATGAAAGACGTGGTGAAAGAGGTCAAGGAATTCCAGAAGACATCAGGCTGCGCATAAGGAGGCTGCATGAAAAATATTTTTACAAAACCGTGGTCGTTCGTGTGGGGCGGGTTCATGGTCGGCCTTGCACAGGTGATTTACTTTCTTAAATATGAGACACCGATACCTATTACTACGGGCCTTGCAAAGATGTTCGGCTCCATCGAGGAGAATATTACAAAGACCGACTATATTACAAGATTATATGACGCTGATATTCACTGGATCATAATCGGTATCCTGCTTGGAGCGTTCCTTGTCGCAATACTTGAGAGGGAGCACAAGGCGTGGGCGAAATATCCTCCCCGTGTTGCCCTGCTTGCATTCATAGGCGGGGCGACATTCGGACTCGGCACAAGGCTTGCGCAGGGATGCACTACATGGCACTATTTAGGCGGCATCCCGGCCATGAGTCTTACGTCTATTGTAGTGGCTCTTGTAAGTATTCCGTTTGCATTTCTTGCATTTATGCTGATGACAAAACTCGATGCAGGCGGATACTTAAAGCACCACGAAAAACACGCTACAGTCAAACACTGTGTTGAACTGGAATACCCGCATGACACGCTGTGTTATGACCCCAAATATAAACCGGGCAAAGACCCTCTGAGAATAATACTGACTGCGTTCCTGTTCCTGCTGCTGGCGTCAGCCTTCTACACGGCATTTACAGGAGAGTCCACAGAGGGCATCAGCCGCTTGCCGTGGACAGAGATACTTCTCAAGACATTCATCGGTGTCCTGCTTGGCTTTGGCATCGGGAAAACCGGCTTCGGCACGGAATGCGCCGTTATGGCGCCCCACTCCCTTCACATGTCACAAAAACATTTCGATTCCATGAAGGTCGCAAAGATAACGCAGACCATGTTTACAGGGCTCCTGCCCTTTACCGCGCTGCTTGTGGCTATACTCATGTTCAATATAACGATACTCGTTACGTGGATATTCTTCGGATGGGACATTCCGGTTGTTGTTGAATCAGGCAGATACAAGTGGGGGTTTCATCTCGGGCATCTTGTCGGCGGGCCGCTGTTAGGCATAGGCGCGGTCCTCATGATCGGCTGCGAGATAAGGTCCTACGCCCGGACAGCTATGGGTTATCTTACAGGGCTGGCTTCGCTTCCGGGTTTTTTCTTCGGATATCTGCCGTTCACACTTTACAAGCCGCAGTTTGAACAGGTTTTTTTCTCCAAAGGTTTTATGGAGGCCAAGAATATCCTTGAGCTCTTACCGGAGAATCCGTATATCCAATATGGTTTTGCATGCTGTTATACCGGGGTCCTCGCAGCGCTTCTCGTGTGGGCGATCAGAAAAGGCTCTCAGATGACAAAAGTAACTCCCAAAGAGTATCTTACAGAATCCACAGACGAGATATTCTTGAAAGGACTTAAAACTAAAAATCAGGAGGGATGATACAGATGAAAGAATTCAAGATTCAAAATTTAATATTCAAAATTATGGTTGTCTTTCCCATTTGCTCTATGCTCTTTGCCCTTTGCTTACCTCTTTCTGCAGACGCCCTTACCGCTGAAGAAGTCGTCAAAAAATCCCAGGAGGCGTTCTTCTACCAGGGAAAGGACTTCAAAGCGCGGGTAATGATGAAGCTTATAAGCAAAAGCGGACAGGAGAGAGTTCGTGAACTCACCATGCTGAGAAAAAATTACGGCGCATCCGGCGGCGAGCAGAAGTATTTCATGTATTTCTATCAGCCTGCCGACGTGAAGGACATGACGTTCATGGTTTATAAATATCCGGCGAAGGACGATGACAGATGGCTATTTGTGCCTGCGATCAATATGGTGCGCAGGATTGCCGCGCAGGACAAAAGCTCAAGCTTTGTAGGATCTGATTTCACATACGAGGACGTTTCCGGCAGGGATATAGAAGACGATACCCATGAAATTGTAAAGGAAGAAAAACTCGGCGCAAATGATTGCTTCGTAATAAAGAGCGCTCCAAAGAAAGCTGATGTTGATTACAGCTATAAGCTTTCATGGATTGACAAGGGCAATTTCCTGCCTTTGAAAGATGAGTACTATGACAAAAAAGGCGGGCTCTACAGGGTATTCAGCGGTGAGGAAATCAAAGACGTGAAAGGTTTTCCTACTGTAACAAAGAGGACCATGAAAAACCTCTCGAGCGGCCACAGGACTGAGGTAACATATGTTAAAGCAGATTACAACATCAACATAGAGGATAATCTTTTCAGCGAACGCTTTCTCAAACAGCCGCCGAGAAAGTGGATAGAGTGAGATCTGTTGTTGAAGCCTTTGACCATCTTGCAGAAGATTATGACAAATGGTTCGATGCCCCCGAAGGGAAAATACTTTTTGATGCAGAGATCGAGGCAGTAAAGCTTCTTATGAAAGATATTTCGAAGCCATTCATTGAGATCGGGGTAGGAACAGGGAGATTTGCAAAGGCATTGGGAATTGAGTTTGGCATTGACCCTTCTCAAGAGGTTTTGAAAATAGCAGAAAAGCGCGGGATAAAGGTGAAGATGGCAACGGGCGAGAAACTGCCTTTTGAAGATGAATCCTTCGGCGGCGTATTTATACTTTTTACGCTGTGTTTTGTGGAAAACCCTCAAAAGGTGATTTCCGAGGCCAAAAGAGTCTTAAAGAAAGCTGGAGGACTGATTGTTGGGATAATTAATAGAGAAAGCCAGTGGGGTAAATTCTATCAGAGAAAAAAGAACGACGGACATCCTATTTATAAACATGCAATGTTTTATAGCGTCAGTGAGGTTAAAGAAATAATAGAAAAGGCAGGCTTGAGTGTTGAGGCGTATTCATCAACATTATGTCAGCCACCATCGGAAAAGCCTGTGAAAGAGATTGTAAATAATAAATTGGTACATGATGCAGGTTTTATTTGTATCCGGGCAAAAAAACTTTAATATTCCCTTCTGTGAGGGAGAATAAAAAAAAATCAAAGGAGGACACTAACATGGTAATCACAGATTATATAATGCTATTGCACAAAAGGGCTTCAATAAAGCCTGGTTCAACCGGGCGGGAAATTGCTTACAAGCTTATGTCAACCGGCCTGCCTGGGCTTCCGGTAGTAAATGAAAGTGACGAGGTCATAGGAGTGGTGACAGCATTTGATCTTCTTGGAAATATACGGGAAGGAGTGGACCTCTCTGAAATTGCCGCGGAGAAGATAATGTCAAAAGAGCCAAAGACCGCTGATATGAAGACTTCCGCCGAGGAGCTTATAGAAATAATGCTCGAAAACAATTTCACGATGATCCCTGTTGTAAAAGACAGAAAGCTTGTGGGAATAATAGACAGAACTTCTTTATTAAATGCCTACGTAGAGCCGGTGCTTCATCGATATTTTGGTGAACACAAATGATAAGGCTTATTTTGATTCTCTTGCTTGCGACAAGCATTGCGTATCTATCTGCTTATGCTGAAGATGTAAGCCTGCACGGCTTTCTCCAGGGCAACTATTCTGTTGATACCGCTAAATCAAATCCAAACGGTAAGGACTTCAAATGGGCGGAGGAAAGAGTCCAGTTAAAGCTTGATGCAAGCAAAGAGCCGTTCCGTCTGTTTTTGAAAACCGACATCTTCTACGACCACATTGACGATGCATCCCATTTAGACGTGAGAGAGGGGTATGCCGATTACACGTCTTCAATCTGGGATGCAAGAACCGGCAGACAGATTATCACATGGGGGTTTGGGGATTTGATCTTTATCAACGATGTATTCCCGAAAGACTATGAGGCATTTTTCTCTGGGAGGCCGCTGGAATATCTGAAGATCGGTAGTGATGCTGTAAAGATCGGCATGTATCCGTCCTTTGCCTCTGCCGAGTTGATTATTATCCCGTTCTTTGAACCGAACAACTTTCCCGATCACAAGAGATTCTTCATGTTTAATCCCATGCCTGCTGTAACAGAGAGGGAAGAAGAAAAACCGGCAACTACATTTGAAAACACGGAAGTTGCCTTCAGATTATATCGTGATGTGGCGGGCATGGATGCGTCATTGTATTTCTATCGCGGCTTTTTCAGGCAGCCTTCAATGCTTCCTGACAGTATAACATCACCGGCAAAGATCGACCTCGTTTATCCTGAGCTTACCGTTTACGGCGCGAGCCTTCAGGGCAGGGCGTTAGATGGAGTTCTCAGTCTTGAGGCAGGATATTATGATTCAAGAGAAGACAGGGACGGCACAGACCCGATGGTCCCGAATTCACAGACAAGGTTTCTCGTTGGCTATCAGAGACAGATGTGGGAAGACTGCACCCTCGGCCTTCAATACTACAGCGAATACATGGATGATTATTCAGAGTATGAAGAGAATCTCCCCTCCGGATTTCCGCAGGAAAAGAAACTGCACCAGCTTGCCTCCGTGAGGCTTACACAATTTTTGATACATCAGACACTGCGGTTTTCCTTCTTTTCCTTCTACAGTCCGTCAGATGATGATTATCTGTTAAACCCGGAAGTCAAATACAATTTCACCGATTCCGTGTGGGCGGCAGTTGGAGCGAGTGTATTTGGCGGCGGTGATGAGTGGGACCAGTTCGGGAGTCTTGATGAGAATGACAATATTTATGTGCAAATAAGATATGAATTTTAACCTACAGTAAACCTTATCTTTGCGAAGTTTCAAAGTGACTGGATCATGATTGAAGCTGAATTAAATTTTTGTCTGTCCGGTCGCTGTTTTCTTTGGAGTTTCTTTAATTAAAAACAGAATAAAAAAACTCCAGCAGCCGAAAAAATCGGCCGCTGGAGTTTCTCTTACGATCTTCCATTACCCGCCGGCATACCCGCCAGGCACATCGCTGTCAGTAAGTGGAACGGACGAAGTAGTTTCACTCTCAACACCGAATTTACTCCAGTCAATCGGGCAGGATTTGGAGAAAATTTCCATCTTCCACTCAACTGACTCTATAAGCTCATTCAGGTGTCTCATGTGGGAACCCAAGACCTTCTTGTCCTTTCCCTCCATGTACTCGATCTCGTTCACTAACCCGTTGAGTCTGCTCTTAATATCAGAGAGCTCTTTATACAGCATGTCACAATATCCTTTTATGTCAATATGTTTTACCGCCATATTCAGGGCCTCCTTTCCCAGGCCATATAGCCTGTCACCGGGCTGCGTTATGATTCACGGCCCGATGTCTTCTTCTAATTTAATCGTATCGCGATTTTTGACGGCTGTCAAGGCCATTGGTAGGGTTCAACAACTATTGTCTAAGAAATTGTCATTATTGCTACTCTATGCGGCAATATGCTTATTCGCTCATTACAGGCGAAAATCCCTTGTACGGATATTAGCGGTTACTTCTGTCCCCAGCGAGCCCCTACTATTATCTCCTCGCTGCTTGTCACGATAATGGCGGAGGATGTTGTCGGCTGAACTGAAACGATTTGTATCTTGCCTGTTGACCGCTCTACAGGCACATCTGCAAGTGTTGAAAAGACATCCCCTGCTTCAAGGCCATCATTTCGACCTTTGTCAAGAAAGACAATCGCGCCTTCCCCTGACATCTGAGTGTTTGAAAACGATTCAACCACGTAACCTTTTTTATCGGGGGTCCTGACAACGCCGGGGATAAGGGGTGGCTCCATCTCCTGGTAAGGCAACAGTCCGTCGCTTACCTGAATATCTTCAAAAGACTCTGTTATCTTTGCCTTTGGCAGACCATTATCAGTCCCGGTAACTTCTACAATGCCGGTTACCCTTATCTGGTGCCCTAACTTTTTATGCGTTACAGGATGGTGAACTATTTTTACGTCCCTGATTGTGAAGAACTTATTTTCAGGACCTACGTTCTTATTAAATTCAAGGTAAACAAAATCACCTCTTCCCAGCAGGGTGCGGTTTGTAGGCGAAGAAACTATCTTACCTATGCCGGGGAATTCATCCGCTATCCAGCCGCTTGATATGTAGAGGTTTTTATTGACTATATATTTCTTGCCTGCTTCCGCGAGAAATTCAAATTTGGATGCGGCTTCAGTAGCAACTACCGGTTTATTGAATGGTTTAGAAAACGGCTTATCCGCAGCCTGGGTTTCTTTCTTTTCCTCGGGTGCAAGAGGTTTTGTCTCCTGCATTAACTTTTCTTTTGACGGGATTATAATCTTTTCGCCGGGATGAATAAGGTCCGGATTGCTGATATGAGGGTTAACACTCCATATCTTGGGCCAGAGAAAATTATCCTGTAACTTACTGCCGGAAATACCCCAGAGAGTATCACTCTTCTGAACTGTGTATTCCTCGGATGAAGCATCCTGAGCGTGAGCGTAAGCGGCACAAAACAACAGAGAAATGACGAAGACAATAAAAAAATTTTTCATATTATTTCTCCTTCTCCAATCAATATCTGCAAACTACACACCTTACAATATCGAAGTACGGCGCTTGTGTCAAGTTTAACATGCCTGTATGATATTTCCATGTAATTTATATCACGTTGTGTAATGCGCGTTGATTTCAATATACTTCTCCGTTAAATCGCAAGTTAGGACTTTGGCGCTTTTAGTCCCTGACCTTAAATTAATAGTGATTGTTATGTCTTTATTTGCAAGTAGTTTCCGGGCGATTGCTTCTTTCCCTGTGCCTGTGCCCCTGCTTACCAGTTTAATTTTATCAAGGTAAATATCCAGTTTATTCTCATCCACTTTTGCACCTGAATAACCGGTTGCAGCTATGATCCTCCCCCAATTCGGGTCCATGCCGTAAATCGCAGTCTTTACAAGCATCGAATCAGCCACTGCCCTGGCAACCTTCTCCGCATCCCCCTCTGTGCCTGCTCCCTTGACGACGATCTCAACAAGCTTGGTTGCGCCCTCTCCGTCCTGAACTATCATTTTTGAAAGCTCGTGTGTCACCTCGTCCAATGCGTTTGCGAATTTCCGGTACAGAGGTGAATTTTTAGTGATCGGGGCATTTTTCAGCAAACCGTTCGCCATAACCATCGCTGTATCATTTGTGCTCATGTCATTATCAATCCTGATCCTGTTGAATGACCTCTGCACCGCATCTTTCAACGCTGAACCAAGGGCCTGAGGTTTTATCGCAATGTCAGTCATTATGAAACACAGCATAGTGGCCATGTTCGGACAGATCATTCCGGCCCCCTTTGCAATGCCTGCTATAGTACCTGTTTTCCCGCCGATTCGTATTTTTCTTGATGATAATTTTGCAAAAGTGTCGGTCGTCATTATTGCTGATGCAACCTGTTGTAATGATGATGGGGAAAGGCTTCCGACCAATTCGGGAATCGCCTTTTTTATCTTTTCTATTGGAAGCGGCCTGCCTATAACGCCTGTAGAGGATGCGTAGACAAGCGCGGGTGAAATGCCGAGTTCCTTTGCAAGGCTGTCAATCGTATCCTTAGCGTCTTTGATTCCACGGTTGCCTGTGCAGGCATTTGCGTTGCCGCTGTTTACGATGATTGCCTGTCCCTTTTGGGAAGCAATGTGTTTTAAAGCGAGCTTTACGGGAGCGGCTTTTATTTTGTTGGTTGTAAACACACCTGCAGTCACTGCCGGTGTCTCTGAAAATATCAGGGCAAGGTCATTTGCAGAGGATTTTTTTATTCCTGCCGATATGCCGGCGAATCTGAATCCGGGAATTATAGCTGTAGCTTGTCTCATCAGGGAGACGGCGGGGATGCCAACAGTCCGGCGGTTTCACCAAAGCCACACATGATATTCATATTCTGAACCGCAGCACCGGAGGCGCCTTTTAAAAGGTTGTCGATTGCGCTTACGACTATCAATGATTGTGTCCGTTTATCATGAAACACGGACAAGTCACAGAAGTTGGTCCCTTTTACGGCCTTTGTAGTGGGATATACCCCATTATTCAAAACCCTGACAAAAGGCTCGTCTTTATAAAATTCATTGTAGAGCTTCTGCACTCCTGGCAGGTTTACTTTCTTTTTTAGGCGAATATAGATTGTGCTGAGAATGCCTCTGTCTATAGGCATGAGGTGAGGCGTAAAGATTATCTTTATTTTCTTCTTCGATATAGCGCTTAATTCCTGTTCTATTTCCGGTGTATGACGGTGAGTCGTTACTGCGTAAGCCTTTACTGATTCGTTTACTTCGCAGAACATAAGCGGCTGTGCAGGGCTTCTGCCGGCGCCGGAGGTCCCGGATTTTGAATCAACAATAATTGAATCAGCGTCTATAAAATCTTTGCCAATCACCGGAGCAAGCGCAAGTATCGCGCTCGTTGGATAGCAGCCGGGATTGGCAATAATTGATGCCTTTTTGATTTGCTTCCTGTAAATTTCAGGGAGTCCGTAAACCGCCTTTTTTAATAAGGCTGGGAAATTATGAGAGGTGTTATACCAGTCCTGATACACCTTAACATTTTTTATCCTGTAGTCAGCGGAAAAATCCACCACCTTCTTTCCAGCTTTATGAAGAGCGGCAACCGCCTCCTGCGAGGTCTTGTGCGGCAGGCAGAGAAAAAAAAGGTCTGCCTTCTCCTTCAGGGTTTTCAAGTCAAGAGGTTCGAACTTTAAATCGGTGTTTCTCAGGTGGAGGAATGAATCGACTATTTTTGTCCCGGCTGAACGCTCTGAAGTAACTGCTGTTACTTCCACATGCGGATGGCTGAGGAGCAATCTCAGGAGTTCAGAACCTGCATATCCGCTCCCTCCCAATATGGCAGCTTTTAACATTTAAATACCGTAATGAGAAGTCCGTGATGAGTTATGTGTGAAAAATAGATGCGCAGCAATAAAATAATTTATCATTTATCTCATTACGCGTTACACATCACAGTCTCTATGTTATCTCTTAGAGAACTGGAAGCGTGCTCTCGCGCCCTTTTGACCGTATTTCTTTCTTTCAACAGCCCTTGGATCTCTTGTAAGAAGGCCTTCTTTTTTTAGTTTTCCCCTGAAATCTGAATTGAGCAGCGTAAGTGCCCTTGATATGCCGTGCCTTATCGCTAAAGCCTGTCCGCTTACACCGCCGCCGTTAACCCTTATAGTGATATCATACTTGCCGACAACCCCTACAATGTTCAACGGCTGCTGTATTATCATCTTCATTGTCTCGTAAGGGAAATAATCATTGAGTGGTTTTTTATTTACGGTAATATTCCCTGGTCCGGGCTTAATGAATACCTGAGCGATTGATGTCTTTCTTCTGCCGGTTGCGTTATATTGTATTTCCGCCATCTTTTTAAAACTCCTTATGTTAATTTAATGTTAATGCCTCAGGTTTTTGTGCCTGATGAGAATGTTCAGCCCCGCCGAATACCTTCAGCTTTTTAAACTGTTGCCTTCCGAGCCTGTTTTTGGGCAGCATCCCTTTTACCGCTTCCATAATTATTTGTTCTGGAGAATCCTTCATGATTTCCTTAGCGGTCTTCATCTTTATTCCCCCCGGATAACCGGAATGATGGTAGTATGCCTTTTTTTCAAGCTTGTTGCCTGTAAAACGAACCTTGCCTGCATTTACAACAATAACAAAGTCACCGGTATCTGCGTGAGGCGTAAAGATAGGTTTATTCTTGCCTCTCAGTATGGCTGCGACCCTTGCTGCAAGCCTTCCAACAACCATGCCATCAGCATCAACAAGATGCCATTTTCTTACAACGTCTGTATTCTTTGCAAATAAAGTCTTCATGTTACCTCTCAGAAATGCGTAATTTTGACGACATTAAACATAACATGATAATTGATTATGTTTTTAATTGTCAATATCGTGAATAAAAAAACAATTTGTTTTATTGTCAGCTTAGAATAAAAGCGGTAAGTGACGACGATAAGCCCTACACTCTGTCACATGAACGGTTAGTCAATTTTTCCCAGGCGCCGGCGTCCATTTCATTTATATATTCTTCTATCGAAAAGTTTTTGCCGCATTCCATGCAGCGCAGTTGAACGGACTTTCAGCCTACTTTCAAATTGAGTTTGCCGTTACATTCTTTACATTTCATATCTCTTCCACCTTTGAGATTTATTTGCCTAATAAAATCGTTCTTAATAAATAATAATATAATTATTCTATAAAAGTGAAGTTGTTTTAAAAGTTGTTTTTCCTGTTAAATGGAAAACAGCTTGTTCTTAATACGGTTTCTTTCTGAACACATTGTAACCTTATGCTTGATTTTTCTTCTAACCATCTGTTAAAAAAGATAACATCTATATTATATTTTTTACATGATAGTATTCCAA
Organism: Nitrospirota bacterium; assembly: GCA_016213945.1. GTDB lineage: Bacteria > Nitrospirota > Thermodesulfovibrionia > UBA6902 > UBA6902 > SURF-23. The sequence continues at coordinate 22,746 of JACQZF010000001.1, forward strand.
TTTTCCTTAATATTATTCAGATTGCTAATAACTTTATAAAAGAGAGATACCTATTGGTTGCAAAAGAACATCTCCTTAGCAAATTAAACTTGGCGCTAATTAATTATCTTTTTTGCCTCCAGGATTCTTATCTTCGTATATTGTTGCTATCAGAGAGATGCCAATGAAAGACAATACGGTCCTTATTAGCGGCGCAACAAGAGGTATAGGCAGGGCCATTGCAGTTGAATTGGCAGGTGAAGGCGCTAATATCAGTTTTAATTACTTAAAGAGCGGCAGAGAGGCTGCTGAACTGGAAAATGAAATAAAAAACCTGGGCGCCAACGCTAAGTCATTTCAGGCTGATATAAAAGATTTTCAAGCGGTGAGGTCATGGGTTGATAAAACAAAGGAGCTGTTCGGCAGGATCGACATCGTGATTAACAATGCCGGTGTGATCAAAGACAAAGCGCTTGCCCTTATGGAATCTGATGATTGGCGGGAAGTGATCAATACTAATCTGGAAGGGACTTTCAACCTTACACGGGCCGCGATCGTAACACTGATGAAACAGAAAAGCGGCGTTGTTATTAATATCACTTCAGTAAGCGGTATTGTAGGTCTGCCACGGCAAACCAATTACTCCGCATCCAAAGCCGGGATAATCGGATTTACAAAATCTCTTGCAAAAGAGGTCGCCCCTTACAATATCAGGGTCAACGCGATTGCTCCGGGTTTCATCGAAACAGATATGCTTAAAGTTCTCACAGAGGAATACAAGAATCAAATATTAAAACAAATACCTTTAAACAGATTGGGCAGGCCCCGGGAAGTGGCAAAGATGGTAAAATTCTTAGTAAGCGATGACGCCGGCTATATAACAGGCCAGACAATAGCCATTGACGGCGGAATGAGCATGATGTAAGGAAATGCAAAAAAGACGGATCGTGATAACGGGTTTAGGTGTGATCGCCCCAAACGGCATCGGCAAAGAAGATTTCTGGTCGGCTTTAAAAGAAGGCCGTTCAGGTATCAGGCCTATCAGCAGATTTGATACCGGAGGGTTCAAGTGTAAACTGGGCGGAGAGATTAACAATTTCAAACCCGCCTATTTCTTAGGATACAAGGGATTAAAAAATCTTGACAGGACTTCAAGGCTGTTATGCTCCGCCGCAAAATTGGCAATGGACGACTCAGGATTAAAAATCAACTATGACAACACGGATGATTTCGGAGTCTGCACCGGGACTACCCTGTCTGCGCTATGGAATATCGCTCAATTCGGCAAAGAATTGATAGAAGACGGTCCGCTTTTTACCAATGCCTCCCTGTTTCCTGCAATGGTAATAAATGCCGCTTCAAGCCAGGTTTCAATCAAGTTCAATATCCAAGGCTTTAATACAACTATTTCAACAGGCTACAGTTCAAGCATAGATGCATTGAAATACGCTATAGATTTTATCAGAATGGGGAGAATAAAGGCCGTCCTTGTAGGTGCGGTGGAGAGTCTTTCCCTTGCAAATTTTCTTGGATTTTACCGTCTGGGTTTTTTTGCAGGTATAAACGGCGCAGAAATATCCTGCCCTTTCGACAAACGGAGAAATGGAGTTGTTTTGGGTGAAGGAGCCGCAGTCATAGTAGTGGAAGATGAGGAATATGCTAAAGAAAGAAAGGCAAATATCTATGCAGAAGTTAAGGATATCGGCTATTGCTTTGACTCCTATAAGATAGGCAGATATGAACCTGGGGCAAAGGGATTACAAGAAAGCATGAAAAAGGCTCTCAGCAATTCCGCTCTAAATATCACTGACATTGACTATATAGGAGCATCGGCAAATTCCGTACCTGAGCAGGACAAACTGGAGACAATAGCAATAAAGGACGTTTTCGGCAGATATGCTTATAACATTCCGGTGAGTTCTATCAAGTCAATGATAGGAGAGACTTTCAGTGCAGGCGGCCTTTTTCAGATCGCTGCTTCCATCGGCAGCATGTCCCGTGGCTTTATACCGCCTACGATCAACTATGAGATGAGGGATGATGAATGCGACCTTGATTATGTGGCCGGAGCTTCGCGTATTACAAGGATTAATAATGTATTGATCAACAATTTTGGACCAGGTGGCAATAGTGCATCGTTGGTTTTATCCAAGTATCACTGAAAAGGAGATTTAAGACCGGATTATGACAAACAATAATTTATTAGAAGAAGAAATAAGACAGCTTGTTTCAAATGTAACTGAAGTCCCTTTTGAAAAACTTACTCTCGACGCGGATTTTTTCAAAGACCTGAACATCGATTCCTTAAAGGCGATCGAAATTGTGGCGGCTTTTGAAAAAAAGTATAGAATCATTATTCCTGAACAGGACATACCAAAGATCAGAAATCTCAGAAAGATAATTGAATATAAGACATCCCGTTAAATGAACACTGCATGAATTGGGACAAGAAAAAGATAAAATCTGTTTTGCCTCACAGGGAGCCTTTCCTTTTTATTGATGAGGTAATAGAGACAATTGGCACCGAAAAAGTAGTTGCAGTAAAAAACGTTAAAAGTGATGAAAAATATTTTAAGGGGCACTTCCCGGGCAATCCCGTAATGCCGGGGGTTCTATTGATTGAAGCAATGGCGCAAGCTTCAATTATTCTATATTCAATCGCCAAACCGGAAATAGCTAAACTTCACCCTGATTATTACCTTGGTAAAACAAAAGCGGAATTCTTATCGCCGGTATATCCTGGAGACAAACTTATTATAGAGGCAAACTGCATAAAAATTATAGATGAAGCCGGAATTGTCGATACCTCAGCACGGGTTAATGACAGGATCGTCGCTAAAGCAAACCTTATATTCAGCGTTCAAAAAAAGAATGAATAGAAGAAGAGTTGTCGTGACAGGACTGGGTGTGATTTCATCGGTAGGAACCGGCAAAGAAGAATTTTGGAGAGCGATGGTAAGCGGTAAGTCGGGTATAAGCAAAGTCGCTTCTTTCGATACATCTGAATTCAGGTGTCATTACGGAGGCGAAATAAGGAATTTCAATCCGGAGGATTTTATTCCCAAGAGAAGAGTGAAATTTTTTGGACGGACCTCACAGTTGGCGATAGCCGCTGCCTCCATGGCGTTAAAAGACGCTAAATTATCTGCAAAAGACCTCAATCAAAAAAGGACCGGCGTTATTATCGGAACAACAATGGGTGAAAAACCTTTGGAGGAATCTGTTGATGAGTGGGTCATGAAGGGCGCAGATAAAGTAAGCAAGATAAAAATATTACAGTCTTCCGCTAATAATATTCCCGCCAATATTTCAATTTACTTGAAAATACAGGGTCCCAATTACCTTATTCCTACAGCATGTGCAGCCGGTAACTACGCTATTGGTTATGGATTTGATTTAATAAGAAAAGGAGATTTGGATTGCATAATCGTAGGAGGGGCGGATGCGTTTTCAAAACTTGCATTTGGTGGCTTTCAAAGGATATACGCAATGGCGCCGGAGAAATGTCAGCCTTTTGATAAGAACAGAAGGGGCATGCTGGTTGGCGAAGGCGCCGGGATACTTTTCCTTGAAACGATGGAGTCTGCGCTCAATAGAGACGCGGCCATCTATGCCGAGATCGCGGGTTACGGGCTTAGTTGTGATGCTTACCATATGACAGCCTCAGATTCCGATGGAATTGAGAAAGTTATGTTGAAAGCGCTCAAAGATGCGGAATTGCAAAAAGAAGAAGTTGATTACATCTGTGCTCATGGAACCGGGACTCAGGGGAATGATAAGAATGAATGTGCAGCGATCAAGAAGGTCTTTAAAGAGCATTATAAAACGATTCCAGTCAATTCAATCAAATCTATGCTCGGTCATCCGATGGGAGCTGCTTCAGCGATCGAAGCTGTTTCATGCTGTCTTACAGTTAAGGAGAATATTATTCCTCCGACTATAAATTATGAAACAGTTGATATAAATTGCGATATAGACTGTGTTCCCAATAAAGCAAGAGTAAAGAGGGTGAATATAGCTTTGAATAACGGGTTTGCATTTGGAGGGAATAATTCTTGTTTGGTGATTAGGAAGTTTCATTGATAATTAAAATATGATACAAAAACGAAGAGTAGCTATCACGGGAATTGGTCCTCTTGCTTCGACAGGAGCAGGCAAAGATGCCTTTTGGGAAGGCATCATAAGCAAAAAACTCGGCCTGACATTAGAAGAAATTCATATTGATGGAGAATTATGGGACAAATTTTATTTTCATAAGATGGCAGATTTTGATGTTTCGATGTGCGGGGTCGATAAGGATATAATTGAGGACATCCGGATATGGAAAAACGGAGATGAGGATAAAGACCTTCTCTATTTGCTGGCTGCTATTGGATTGGCTTTAGATGATAGTAATATTGCTTACGATAAAGAGTATAACAATATAGGGTTGTTCTTAACATCCGAGCATCCTGGTTTTGAACCTTTCTGTGAATCAATAATAAAAGAAGCCATAGCATTTCTTGAGAATAATAAATCTTCCAAACATACAATATTCAGACAGGTGTTCGAGCGTTTCTCAAAAAAGGGCTACGATCTTCAGGGTTTCATGTACCTTTTTTTTGCAGCTAAAGCATTTGGAATCCACGGGTACTCCCTTTATACAAACAATGCATGCGCATCCGGCTTATATGCGCTTGAATCCGCAGCAAGACAAATTAGATATGGTGAGAGTGATATTGCTATCCTTGCCGGAGGGGATGTATCCAATACCATGTTTAAGCACCTATGGTTTAAAGAACAAGGGCTTTATGCAGAGGATGGAAGAATAAAGCCTTTTTCTAAAAATGCCGATGGCATAGTTCTCGGAGACGGGGCTGCTGCGCTGGTGCTGGAAGATATGGAGCACGCTTTAGACAGGAATGCCCATATATATGCGGAATATCTTGGAGGAGGGTTCTCTCTTGAAGGATGGAAGGTGACAGTGCCTATGATGGGAAGTTTGTCATATCAAAATGCCATAAACAGCTCATTAAAGCAAGCTGCTATAGGCACTGAAGATATTGATTTGATAGTCCCTCATGGAGTGGCGCTTAAAGTTACCGATGGATATGAAGCAAAAGCAATGACGGATATTTTTGGCAAGAATTGTCAAAGACCGCTTGTTACAGCATTGAAGCCATTTGTCGGCCATAATCTTGGCGGCAGCGCAATTATAGAAAGCATTATTCTTTTATTGTCGATGGAAAAAAACACGATACTTCCAACATTGAACTGTAATGAATTTGAAGAAAAATATCAGTTTAACTTGGTGAATGAACTGACAACATCCCCCCTAAATACAGCGATGAAACTGTCCTGCGGTTTTGCAGGATACAATGCAGCGGCGATATTCAAAAAGGTAGTCTGAAACGTGACAGGAAAATATGATTAGGACGCAATAGTTATAGGAAAATAGAACTTGGAAAGGCACAGCTCTCGGGGTAGGCCTCTACTGTAATGCAGATAGATAAAAATTTTTTTCCAAACAAAACCGTCATAAGCTGTTTGTTGGCAGAATGCACCTGAACTTGTGAGAAGACATTTTAATAATTAAACATAATTTATTGATAATGGATAATATATCGAGAAAATGAACATAGCAAATTTGTTTTCAATTAGCGGATTTTTATTAGGTCTGACAGGCACTGTATTAACAATTGTCATTTTCAGGCTCAGAAAATCCAAATTGCATTATCTGTGGATGTTGTTTAATATCGCCGTAGCTCTTTGGGGTTGGGGTGCTTTTTTTATAGGGAGGACGTCTAATGGGCCCGATGCATTAGTACTGTGGAGAATCAGTTATGTTCCAATATTATTTATTAGTGTATTTTTCTTTCATACTGTATATGAATTTTGCAACCTTTCGTCGAGTAAGCTATTAATCTTCGCTTATGCTCAAGGGATACTATCCAGCATCTTGAGTATTTTTACCGATCTATCTATTTCAAATACATATTTAATATATGACAATCTCCATTATGCTTATGTTAAGAGTTTTTGGGGTAAGCTTTCATTTGTTATATGGATGGGACTTGTAGCTTATGGAATTTATCAACTATTCAGGAACTACGTTGAATACAAGGGACACAAAAAGCTTCAAACTTTATATTTTCTTGTAGCTATTATAGTAGGATTCTCAAGCGGTTTAACAAATTTCATCCCGTACTTCGGCATTAAAATTTATCCGATAGGGAATATAGGTATTGTTATCTACTGTATCATCGTTTCTTATGCCATTTTCCGTTATCGACTTATGGATATAAGCCTTGTCTTTAAGAAAAGCATGGCTTACTCGCTTTCCGCCGGGCTTTTAATGGCTCTTTTTGTCGTTCTTGTTATAACGATAACAAATCTTTTCTCTGCTTTCACAAATGTGAGTTCATTTAAGATCAGCATCTTTGCCTCCATTGTAATAGCCCTGCTCTTTAATCCTCTCAGAAACAGGATCCAGAAACTGATTGATAAAATGTTCTACAAAAAGTCTTATGATTATTTTGCCACTGTGCGGAAAGTCAGTCATGAGCTTGCCTCCACATTTGAATGCGGAAAAATATACGATTTTGTCGGAGGCACGATTTATTCCACATTAGGAATAAAAAACATTTCCATCATGGCTGCCATGCATGGCGGGGCCTATGATATTGTTTATCATTCATCACTCAAAAAGGACAAGACCAGAAAAAAACCCGACCTTGAAAAAGAGGAAGAAATAAAAATAAACAAATATCCCGGGCTCGCTAAATTTTTCAGGACATCGGACGACGTCCTGATAAGGGAAGAGTTGCCGGCATTTGAAAAAAAACACGGGCTGGACGTGATAGAGCGTGTTAATAAAGACCTCGACATACTGCACGGCGACGCCGCAGTCCCGGTATTTGTTGATCACAAGCTGGCGCTCCTGGTAATACTCGGGACGAAACTGTCCGGCGATATGTTTACCAATGAAGATATAGACTTATTAAAGACGATCTCTAACCAGACTGCAATTGCGCTTAAGAATGCCAGGCTTTATCAGGACAAGGTCAACTCCGCGAGGCTCGCGTCCATAGGCATGATGTCAGCGACCTTTGCACATGAAATACGCAACCCTCTAACGTCGCTGAAGACCTTTGCGCAGTTAATGCCGGAGAAATATAACGATACCGAGTTCAGGGACACCTTCTCGAAAATTGTTGTCGGGGAGATTGAAAAGATAGACGGGCTTATCAGCGACCTGCTTGATTTTTCATCCAGGAAAAAATCCACCCGCATGAATAACTTCGATCTCGCGGAGCTTGTAGATGAGGTGGTTGAATACGTAAAGGGCAAACTTGATTTTGAAAAGTCAAAGATTGTTGTTGAAAAGAATTTTAACGGGAATGCGATCAGTATGTCGGGAGACGCCGTAAAGCTGAAGCAGGCTTTCGGCAACATAATATTAAACGGCTGCCAGGCCATGCACGGCGAAGGGGTCCTCCGGGTTGATATAAAAAACAGCAGCAGGTTTGTTGACGTAACTGTCGAAGACACGGGAGAAGGCATTCATCCCGAAGACCTCCCAAAGATATTCGACCCTTTTGTAACAACAAAGGAGATGGGAGTCGGCCTGGGGCTTGCGATCAGTAAAAGGATTGTGGAAGATCATAACGGTAAAATACATGTCAGAAGCCAGTTGGCAAAAGGCACCGCCTTTACTATTTCCCTGCCTGTACAGAATGAGTAAGATGCGTTTATAATAGTAAAGTTTTTTAGTTTATTTATTTAGCATCTTGTTATAATTATTTTCCAGCCATTCCCACGGAAGTGGGAACGGCTGGAAATAAAAAAATAGATTCCTGCCGGGGTTTCCGAATTTTGATACGAGCAGGGATGAAAACATTTAATTTTTGAAAGGGCAACAGGTGGAACTTTTAGCTTTATTAAGCGGTAGAGACGCTTTTGTTATACCTCATGTTAAGAACGCTTTAAAACAGTACACCGTTTATCCCCTGAAGACTGTGGAAGAGCTTGAGGATTTATACGGCAATATACCGCTCAATCTGCTTCTTATTGACACGGTATCTCACAAGCTGTCTGCCCTTGGGGAATTCTTAGGTAAACTGGATAGTGACAGGGTAGTGCTTATCGCACATGAAAAACTTGATAAATACACAAAGGAACAGCTTCCGCGAAGTGTATTTGACTCCATTGATGACGGTTCAATAAAAACCGAGCTTCCCGCGATAGTTGAACGGGCACTGGAAAGACAGAGATTCAGGAACGAATTGGGTTTATTAAAACAATCCAGGGACATAGTCTCTCCAGCGCATATGCAGATCTATAATAAGCATGAGTCTGAGGTGTTTTCAGGCCGTTATGATCCTGTCCCGAGCGGGAGATATGTCCACGAAAAAGTCATTGTCAATTTCGCCAAGATGCTGACGGCAAGCTTTGACATGCGAAAGCTCTTTAACCACTTTATTGATTCTGTCATGGAAATCGCCCGGGTAAGCAAGATGTCCATTATGCTCAAAGACAAAGATGTCTTTCATGTCAAAACTCATTACGGGCTGGACCCTTATTTAGCCGACAACCTGCAGCTCAGGAAGGACAGCGCGCTCGCGTCCTGGCTTGCAAAGACAGGGCGTATAATGAGCAAGCCGGTCAATTTTTTCGATACGGAGTCGGTCAGTATCAAAAGCGACATGGAAATCCTGCAGTGCTCCGTTTCTTTTCCCATGATCCACAAAGGGAAATTAATAGGGATTTTCAATATTGACAATAAAATTACCGAGGAGCCTTTTTACAGGGAAGAACTGGAAATAATTTATGTGCTCTGCAATTATCTCGCAGCCGCAATCAAAGACATCGACCTTTATCACCACATGTGGTATCAGAAGGAATTCACCAATAATATAATATCAAGCATGAGCAGCGGCATGATCGCAATTGATAAAGACGAGAAGATAACCGTTTTCAATCAACAGGCCGCCGATATCCTGAGCCTGCATCCTTCGGACATGATAGCCAGGGACCTGAGGGCGCTGCCGTCGCCGCTTGGAGATATCCTGTATGAAACCTTGTCGGGAGGGAAGTCGTACAGGCGTTATGAGGCAGTTATCAATCCCGCAAGAATCCCCGTCGGAATAAACAGTTACAGGCTCATCGATGAACAGCAAAATCCCGTAGGGGCCGGAATTGTATTCTCCGATCTTTCCGATTCCAAGAAATTAGAGGAGCAGAAAAGCAGGGCTGATAAGCTCAAGGCGGTCAATGACCTGATTGCAAAAATAGCCCATGAGGTGAGAAATCCCCTGACCTCAATACAAACCTACACTCAACTGCTCAACGAAAAGCATGAAGATGACGAGTTGCATAACTTTTATATCTCTTCCGTAAGTCAGTCAATCAACCGGCTGGATAAATTAATTGATAAACTCATAACCTTCTCAAGCACGCAGGATTACAACCTGAAAAAGGAAGACATAAACGACCTAATAAATGACGCTGCGGACTTTATTTCCAGGAATTTGCCGCAAACCCATAAACTCTCGAAGAACCTGACCGATAAAGCTTTTTACATAAATGCCGATAAGAGACAAGCAGTAAAGGCAATTTATTATCTTGTGCAAAGTATTATTGACAGGACGCCGGACGGAGCGCTAATCATGATTAATGCCCGCATAATAATGCAGGATTCTTTCTCCGCAGAAATAACGATAATGTATGAAGGGGACAAGCTCGTCGAAGAAGAGCAAAACCTGTCAAAACCTCTGTTTGACATTGACAATCTCGATACAGAGCTGAATGTTCCTATAAGCCGCAAAATCATTGAAGGCCACGCCGGAAGCCTGGATATAAAGAGCAAGGAAGGGATAAATACCTTTATTATTTCTTTGCCGGTTCTCGACAGGAGGGGCTCTGCAGTTTCATTTAAAGGAGGTTACGTTAATGAACAATAGCGAAAGAATACTTGTCATTGACGACGAACTCGCACCGAGGGAGTCGATACGAATGGTGCTTAAGGACAAGTATGCGGTATCCACTGCCTCGGGAGCGCTTGAGGGATTAAGCATGATGTCGGAAAATTCCGTAGACCTCGTTGTGATGGACATAAAGATGCCGAAGATGGACGGCATAACCGCATTGCAGGAGATAAAGAAAAAGCATCCGGATACCGAGGTGATCCTTCTGACGGCGTATGCAAGTCTTGAAACGGCAAGGGATGCCATACGCTTTGGCGCCTTTGACTACCTGTTAAAGCCATTTGACAAGGATGACATCCTGATGGTAGTAGAGAAAGGGCTGACTAAAAGGCGTTCAAGCACGGGATTGAAAATGGAACGGGACATATTGCTTGACAGGGCTTCATATCTTGAAAAGCAGATAAGCGAAGCAAGGACCAATATCATGATGTGCTATGAAGGCACTGTCAATGCTTTGATCCTTACAATAGACGCCAAAGACCACTACACTTATAATCACTCAAACCGCGTCGCTAAACTGTCTTCTGCAATGGCTGAAGTGTTAGGGTCGCCCGAGAAGACAATAAAAGAAATAGAACATGCCGCCTGCATCCACGACATCGGCAAGATCGGCATTGACGAAAACATCCTCAAGAAAAACGGCCGGCTGACAAGTGACGAATATATGGAAATGAAAAAACATCCGGCCATAGGAGTCAGGATTGTGCAATCAGTGCCTTTTCTTGAAGATGCAATCCCGGTCATTCAGTATCATCATGAGCGATATGACGGCAAAGGATATCCTGAGGGAATAAAGGGAGATAAGATACCGCTGGCTGCGAGGATAGTTAATGTTGCCGATGCTATTGACGCAATGATGTGCGCAAGACCCTACAGGGCCGCTCTCACGGTGGACAATGTGATGAGTGAGTTGACGAATAACGCGGGGACCCAGTTTGATCCCGCGATAGTTGAAATCATATTAAACGGCAGGGTCACGCTTTTTTAGATCTTGCTCTCCGCGTAAGGGTCTTACTAATTAAAAGCTGATTCCCTTGGTCCTTTCCCTTCCCTGACGCAAAAATTACCGGGCGGTCCGTTTCTGAGCGCTTCTTCTACCATATTCATAAGTCTCTTTTGGTCAAAAGGCTTCATAATAAAACCGAACGCTCCGAGGTTTATGCCTTTTCTTATTGTTTCAAGGGCCGCAAATGCGGTCACAAATATTACCCCGATTCCGGGATGCCTTGTCTTTATCTCCTGCAAAGCGGTTATGCCGTCCATCCTCGGCATATTAATGTCAAGCAGCACCAGGTCAACAGAATTATTTGCCAGATAATCAAAGGCTTCTGCCGCCCCCCCGGCTGTTGCAACGGAGTACTTGTCTTTCAGGATAAAACTGAGGATTTCTCTTAACGCAAACTCGTCATCGACAATAAGTATTTTTGCTCTTTTCTCCATACCATGTCTCTCTCAATATTCAATAAAATTTTTTTCAGGCTAAATCTTAGTTGGTTGGTTTAATCTAACATTTATTAAACCCGGTGTCACCTGTCCTTTTGTACAGGTACCTGATGTTTATTTCAGTCCAAGGACATCCTGCATATCGTAAAGTCCGGGCGTCTGCTTGTATACCCACAGGGCGGCTTTCAACGCTCCTCTGGCGAAAGTGTCCCTGCTTGAGGCCTTGTGCGTGATTTCTATCCTTTCACCAGGAGTCCCGAAGATGACCGTATGTTCACCGACAATGTCGCCTGCCCTGACCGTCTGAATGCCGATTTCTTTCTTTGTCCTCTCACCTATTAAACCATGCCTTGCGTAAACTGCCGACTCCTCAAGGTTTCTGTCAAGCGCAGACGCGATGACCTGGGCCATCTTAATTGCCGTGCCGGAGGGGGCGTCTTTTTTCATCCTGTGATGGGCCTCAACGATTTCAACATCATAGTCATCGCCGGTGACCTTTGCTATGTCTGCCAGGATTTTCAGAAGAAGATTCACCCCGACGCTCATGTTTGGAGCAAGAACGCACGGGACTTTTTGGGCGTATAAACTTACAAAATCTAATTCATCCCTGCTGAAGCCCGTTGTGCCGATAACTACAGGCACCGGTTTGTCCGAGAGAGACTTCAGGCATTCTATTGTTGCAGACGTGGAAGAAAAATCCACAAGTACGTCAGCCTTCCCGGTGATATTCTTTACGCTGCCGGTGATCTTAATTCCGGAAGCACCAATGCCGATGACCTCCCCGATATCTCTTCCGAGGTCTTTATGATTTTTATTCTCTAAAGCTCCTGAGATCTTTATGTCCTTGAAATCCCCTGAAAGCGCGATAATGCGGCTGCCCATTCTCCCGGCAGCTCCCGATACGATCATGTTAATCATTTCCGTTCTCCTTTTCCGAAGGTGTCTGCCCTGCCTCATCGCTGAGCTTGCCCTCAATCCTGTATTCGTCAGAGGCCCAGGACCCAAGGTCAATGAGCTTGCACTTCTCAGAACAAAAAGGCCTGAAAGGGTTATTCTGCCATTCAGTCCATTTTTTGCAGGTAGGACACTTTACTTTCATATTTTTAAATCTGGAATATCCTTTAGCTTACTGAAAGGTTACCATATTTCTGTCATTCCGACTTGTTCGGAATCGCTCTTCAAGAAGGATTCCCGGCAAGCGGGAATGACAACAAAAACAAAGATTCAACTGAAACTTTTTATATTTCAATTGTTCCGTCAAAAACCTTCACTGCATCACCCGTCATATAAACATGATCGTCCTGTGCAGGCCAGTCAATGAGGAGCTTGCCTCCGGGAAGATGCATGGTGACTTTTCTGCCGGTCAACCCCAGCAGTGCTGAAGCAACCGCTGAGGCGGAAGCGCCTGTACCGCAGGCCATTGTCTCCCCTGCCCCTCTCTCCCAGACTCTCATCTTAATGTTTTTCCTGTTCAGTATTTGTATGAATTCAACATTCGTCCTGTTTGGAAAAAGCCTGTGGTTTTCGATAATGGGGCCATATTGTTCCACAGGAAATTTCCCGACATCTTTAACAACAATCACCGCATGGGGATTGCCCATGGAAACACAAGTGATCCTGAATGTCTTATCAGCTATTTTTAATGGATAATTGATAACAGGTTTAGGGTTACTCCCCCGTTGCCCCCCCTTACAAAGGGTAGGATTTAACTTCTGACTTCTGACTTCTGACTTCTGACTTACTTTCACCGGTATCTTCTCCGCTTCAAGCACTGGCTCTCCCATGTCGACTTCTATAAGGCTGCCGGTTTTTTTCAGATTCTTGGTCCCCGCAAGGGTCTCTACAGTTAGAACATCAATAAACGATTTTTGCTTTTGCGTTATCTTGCTGCGCAGTATTTCATGCCATATGTATTGCCCCAGGCACCTTATCCCGTTGCCGCACATTTCAACTTCCGGGCCGTCCGCATTGAATATGCGCATTTTGAAATCAGCTAATTCCGAATGACTCAACAGCAGCATCTGGTCAGCGCCGATGCCAAATCTCCTGTCGCAGAGTTTTTTTGCGAGCTCCGGAAGTTTCTTTAAATTCAAATTCCTGCTATCAATGACAACGAAGTCATTGCCGAGTGAATGCATCTTTGTAAATTGCAGTTTCATTTTAAAAACTCCGGCATCTTTGTCTCCTTTATTAAATCCTTGTAAGTCTCTCTTTCACGGATTACAAAAAATTTATTCCCTTTAACCAGGACCTCAGCGACCCTGGGCCTGCCGTTGTAGTTTGAACTCATGGAGAACCCGTATGCACCGGCGCTCATAACAGCGAGCAGATCTCCAGCACGGGGAGCGTTAATCTTTCTCCCCTTCGCAAAGAAGTCGCCTGATTCGCATATCGGGCCGACTACGTCAACAAGCGCGAGCGGACGGTTGTTCTTTGCCACGTGCTGAATGTGATGGTAAGCATCGTACAGGCTCGGCCTTATGAGGTCGTTCATACCGGCGTCAACAATCACAAATTCCTTCTTGTGATGCTTTTTCAGATAAAGGACTTTTGTAACAAGCATCCCGGCGTTTCCGACAATGGACCTTCCCGGTTCAATGATCAATGTAAAGTCATGCAGCTTTATCAGAGGCAGTATCGCCTTTGCAAGGTCCTTAGGCTGGGGCAGGTCCTCTTCCATGTTATAAGGGATCCCAAGGCCGCCGCCCATGTCAAGGTATTTAATTTCTATCCCCCGTGATTTCAATTCCTGCGCGAGCGCCAGGACCTTCTTTAACGCGTCAACAAAAGGGGTGATCCTGGTGATCTGGGAGCCTATGTGCTTGTGGATCCCGATGACCTTTATGTTCCTGAGCTTGTCTGCCAGGGTGTAATATTCAACCGCCTCATGGATCGGGATGCCGAATTTGTGCTTCTTCAATCCCGTTGAAATATACGGATGCGTGGATGCGTTTATGTCGGGATTAACTCTCAGCGCTATCGGCGCCTTCACTCCGAGCTTCCCGGCTATCCTGTCAATGGCTGTCAACTCGTCAGAGGATTCTATATTGAACATGAGGATGCCGGATTTCAGGGCGTATGCAATTTCTTTTTCAGTCTTGCCGACCCCGGCATAAACAATTTTTTTGGCGGGTATGCCGGCTTTCAAGGCAAAGAAAAGCTCGCCGCCTGAGACAACGTCCGCGCCGCTTCCGGATTTTGCGAGAAGCCTTAAGATCGCCGGATTCGAATTCGCCTTCAGTGCAAAGCAGATCACATTTGGATAACCATCGAATGCCTCTTCATAAGCCTTGTAATGGTTAACAAGGGTATCGTGACTGTAGATGTAAACAGGCGAGCCTGCAGCTTCAACTATCTTCTTAACAGGAACGTTCTCTGCGTACAGTTCGGATTTTTTGTAATTAAAACAATTCATGGTTGTTTAATGCATGTTGATATAAGATTTGCCATATCTCTAATATTCCGGCGCGGCATGTCATTCCGACTTGTTCGGAATCTTTCTTTATTGTTTTAGCGAATCAGCCTGGACCGAAAGAAGGATTCCCGACAAGCGGGAATGACATACAATTCAACTTTCCTCTTTACTTTCTGATTCTATTTTTAAGTTATAATTAATCTGCTTATGGAACTCCTGAAAAAAGTAAAAGAGACAATCAGCAAATACTCAATGCTTTCAGAAGGTGATTGCGTCCTTATAGGGCTTTCCGGAGGTCCTGACTCAGTATGCCTTGCCGCTATTTTAGACAAACTAAAAAAGGATTTCAATCTTTCTCTTTCAGCGGTCTATGTAGACCACGGTCTGAGGCCGGATGAGGTTGAGGCTGAAAAGGCATTTTGCAGAGAATTTTGCGATGGGTTCGGGATCAATTTCTTCTGCGAATCAGTTGATGTCAAAGGTCATGCAAGTGATACAGGGCTGAGCAAACAGGAAGCCGCAAGGGAACTTCGGTATAAAATATTCGATGAGATTTCAGGGAAGATAAGCGCAACAAAGATAGCCCTCGGCCACAACGCGGATGATCAGGCGGAGACACTTTTAATGATGGTCCTGCGGGGCGCAGGCAGAAAGGGCTTGGCAGGGATCCCGCCCGTGAGAGATATAGCGTTGAGCGTTCAGCGCTCAGCATTAGGCGTCAAAAAAAATGTATTAATAATCAGGCCGCTAATCGAGATTGAACGTAAGGACATTGAAGAATTTTTTAATTCCGGCCCGTCACCCGTCACCCGTCACCCGTCACTGCCTTTTATGATCGACTCCTCCAACCTCAGGAAAGATTATTTCAGGAACTGGATAAGGCTCACTGTTATGCCTGAACTCAGGAAAAGAAACCCGTCGCTCGTGCAGAACATCTGCAGGACTATGGACATCCTGCGTGAGGAAGACAACTACCTTGAGATCATCGTTACAAAAACGCTCATGAAATTAATAACCAACAAAACCGCCGACACTATAGAACTCTTTCTTGTCCCACTTGAGACTATGGAGAAACCAATATTAAGACGTGTCCTCAGGAGGGCGATTGATGCAACAGAAGGACTGAGAGAGATCGGCTTTGTTCATATTGAGGACATCATCAATCTCGTAAAGAAAGGCGCGTCAGGCGACAGGATATATCTGCCGCAGGGCATTAGGGTGATCAAGTCGTATGCCACGTTAAAACTGACATCCGCGCCGCCTGTGAAAATAAATTCTCACAGCCTCGATGTCCCAGGAGAGCTTGCTTTGAAAGAGGCAGGGGTTGTGATCAAGTCTTCTTTGACGGGCAGCGTGGAAGGTTACGGAGACGGAAAATCAGATATTGTTTTCGACGCGGACAAAATCAACCTGCCGCTGACCGTAAGACACCGGAAAGAAGGCGACTGTTTCTATCCCGCGGGTTTCGGGAAAAGAAAAAAGCTCCAGGATTTTTTCGTGGATGAAAAGATACCGAGAGACAAAAGGGACGCGGTGCCGGTTGTCGTTTCCGGTGATGACGTTGTCTGGATTGCGGGTTACAGGGCTGACGGAAGATTCACGGCAACAGACAGGACAGAAAAGTTTTTAAGGCTTATAATATCAAGGATGAAATAATAGTCCACAAAATCCCCCTTTATCCCCCTTTTTCAAAGGGGGACTTAAACCCCCTCTTTGGTAAAGAGGGGTTAGGGGAGATTTTACAAAACAACTAATTCGGGAGGTTCTTTTGACAGAGAAAGTTAGGGTACGGTTCGCGCCGAGTCCCACCGGGTTCCTTCACATAGGAGGAGCGAGGACGGCGCTTTTTAACTGGCTTTACGCAAAACATAACAGCGGCACTTTTATATTAAGAATTGAAGACACCGACAGGACGCGCTCCACTGATGAATACATCGAGGCGATCATTGAGGGGATGAAATGGCTCGGGCTCGATTGGGACGAGGGACCGTTCAGGCAGACAGACAGGTTTGACGTCTACAGGAATTATATTGACAGGCTTGTGCGCGAAGGCAAGGCGTATTATTGTTACTGTTCAGCGGAGGACCTTGAAGAAAGGCGCAAGCTTGCAATGGCCCTGGGCAAAACACCTACGTATGACGGAAGAGGCAGGAACCTGAAAGAGCCGATCCCGGGTGAGATCCCAGCTGTCAGATTCAAGATGCCGCAGGAAGGGCATACCGTTGTTGACGATCTGATAATGGGGACAATAGAGTTTGAGAACACACAGCTCGATGACCTCATCATCATGAGGTCTGACGGCACGCCGACTTATAATTTCACGGTCGTAGTTGATGACGTGGACATGAAGATCACACACGTTATAAGGGGCGACGACCATTTAAACAACACTCCCAAACAGATACACATTTACAGGGCGCTGGGCTACAAGACCCCGTTGTTTGCCCACCTGCCGATGATCCTTGGCTCCGACAAGACGCGCCTTTCAAAGAGGCACGGCGCGACATCCGTCATGGCGTATTACGAAATGGGATACCTGCCTGACGCGCTCGTGAATTATCTTGTGAGGCTCGGGTGGTCACACGGGGATAAAGAGGTTTTTACGCGGGAGGAACTTACAGGATATTTCTCTTTTGAGAATGTCGGCAAGGCGGCGTCAATCTTCAATCCCGAAAAACTCCTCTGGCTGAACAGCCAGTATATTATTCATACACCGACTGAAATACTCGCGGAGCTGGTCATGCCGTTTCTGGTCAAAGAAAACATCATAAGCGAAGATCAGGACCTTGATAAGGAATGGCTCTGCAAGGCGATCAATACTTTAAAGGAGCGCTCAAAGACGCTGGTGGAGCTTGCGAATTCCCTGCGCTACTATATCGCCGAGGAAGTTACATTCAATGAAAAGGCGAAGGAGAAATTCCTGAATGAAAAGAGCCGCGATTTATTAGCTGAGTTAAAAAGCGGCCTTGAATCATCTCCCGAATTTTCACACCAGGAACTCGAGAAGATATTCAAGAGTATCGTGGAGAAACACGGCGTCAAGCTCAAAGACCTCGCCCAGCCCGTCCGCGTCGCGTTAACAGGCGGCACGGAAAGCCCGGGCATATTTGAAGTGCTTGATGTAATCGGCAAAGAAAAAACAATCCGGAGATTAGAGTACGCAATAAAAGCGATCGGGTAAATGAGATTGGACCTAAAGAAGCCGCAAGATAATGCCGAGATAGTGTCAGACACGCTTAACAAAGACAGGAGAGAAATCAGATTTGTGCAGGCTTAATTCAATGAACAAAATCTGATATAATCATTACCATGTCAATTTTAGATAAATACATTACCGAACCAAAGATCGCATACTTTTCAATGGAAATCGGGCTGATGGACGAGATCCCCACCTACTCGGGCGGCCTCGGCGTTCTTGCCGGCGACACAGTGAAGTCCGCAGCGGACCTGAACCTGCCTTTCGTGCCGGTCACGCTTATCAGCAGAAAGGGATATTTCTACCAGGAGATCGACGTCCAGGGACATCAGATAGAGCGTCCCGCAGTATGGGACCCTGAAAAAATGCTGAAAAAAACCTCCGTCAAAGTTACCCTTATGATGGAAGGCAGAGATGTTGTTATTCAGTCATGGGTCTACATAGTGCAGAGTCCAAGGGGCAGCAGCGTCCCGGTGATCTATCTTGACACCGACCTGCCTGAAAATCATCCTGATGACAGGACGTTGACAGATCACCTCTACGGCGGTGGAGACGATTACAGGTTGAAACAGGAGGCGATCCTCGGCATCGGCGGAGTGCGGATGCTCCGCAAGCTCGGGTTCAGGATAAAGAAATATCACATGAACGAAGGTCATGCCGCTTTCTTAACCCTTGAGTTGCTGCATAAGTTTAAAAAAGATATCGAAGCAGTCTGGGACGAATCCCAGATATGGGACACCGAAGCAGTAAAAGACCTGTGCGTGTTCACCACCCACACACCTGTTGAGGCGGGTCACGACAAGTTTTCCTATGAACTTTACAATAAGGTGTTTGGAGACTATTTTCCGGAAAAGATCCTGAAACGGTTAGCCGGGGACAGTAAGATCAACATGACGCTTCTTGGTTTTAACCTGAGCAAGTACGTCAACGGTGTTGCGAAGAAACATGGGGAAGTGTCCCAGTCAATGTTCCCCGGTTATATTATCAATGCAATAACAAACGGCGTGCACTCTTACACATGGACCTGCGACAGCATGAAAAAGGTCTTTGATAAATATCTCCTCGGCTGGGCCAACGAGCCTGAGATTTTCGTAAGGGTTGGAGCGATCCCTGACGAGGAATTATGGGCGGCCCACATGGAAGCAAAGAAAAAGCTGATCTACTATGTCAACTCCCTGTCGGATGCCGGGATGGATCCCGACACCCTGACAATAGGTTTTGCGAGAAGGGCCACTGCTTACAAAAGGGCGGACCTTTTATTCACCGATATAAAGAGGCTTGAAAAAATAGGCAAAGGTAAGATCCAGATCATCTACGCGGGAAAGGCCCATCCGAAAGATACCGTCGGCAAACAGTTGATTGAGAAGATATTCGCTTACAAACAGGAACTGAAGGGAAAGATCAAGATAGCCTTTATCCAGAATTACAATATGGAAGTTGCTTTAAAACTCGCCTCCGGCGTGGACATCTGGCTGAATACCCCCCTGCGCCCGCTCGAAGCGTCAGGCACAAGCGGCATGAAGGCGGCTCATAACGGAGTGATGAACTTCAGCGTGCTTGACGGCTGGTGGATAGAAGGGCATATAGAAGGTTTTACAGGATGGTCAATCGGCCCTGCCCCGACAGAGATAAGGCCCGACAATAATATGAATAAAATAGACGCCGAAGACCTCTACCATAAACTTGGAGACATAATAATTCCCCTCTACTACAATGACCGCAAGACCTGGGTAAGGATGATGCAGAACGCCATCGGCAAGAACGCCTACTATTTCAACAGCCACAGGATGATGCGCAGGTACGTCACTGAAGCTTATATCAGATAAAAATGGGGTAATTCAGTTCGTCAAGATTCTTAATATCCCCTGATACCTTTCGGAAGTCTTTTTCACTATATCCTCAGGCAGCTCAGGTCCTGGAGGGGTTTGGTCCCAGTCCAGCGTTAGTAAATAATCCCTGACGATCTGCTTGTCAAAGCTGTCCTGGCTTCTGCCGGGGGCGTAGTCTTTTATGCCCCAGAAGCGGGAGGAATCAGGTGTGAGCAGTTCGTCAATGAGAGTTATTTCGTTATTGTAAATACCGAACTCCATCTTCGTGTCGGCAATGATTATTCCTTTTTTCTCCGCGTAATCCCTCGCCCGCCCGTAAACCTTCAGTGTCAGGGTTTTTAATTTTGCGGCAGTATCATCGCCGATGATTTCTCTCACCTCGTCAAAAGAAATATTTATATCATGCCCTGCGTCAGCCTTTGTGCTCGGGGTAAAAATGGGCTGCTCGATCTTTGAAGATTCGCTCATACCGGCAGGGAGTTTTATCCCGCAGACAGTGCCGTCCTTTTGATACGACTTCCAGCCGCTTCCTGAAAGATAGCCCCGGACTATGCACTCAACAGGCACGACCTTTGCCTTTTTTACAAGGAGGCTCCTGCCTTCAAGGGTATCTTTGTACTTCTGGAGTTTCTGAGGGAAGTCTTTTACATCGGTTGCGACAATGTGATTTTTGACAATGTCCTCCATCATCTTAAACCAGAACACGGAGATGGCGGTAAGGACCGTTCCTTTGCCGGGAATTCCGTTTGGCAGCACAACGTCGAAGGCCGAGACCCTGTCTGTCACCACAAGCAGGAGGTGCTCTCCGAGGTCGTAAATGTCCCTCACCTTCCCGCGCCGTGGGACGCCGATGTCGGGCATCTCTGTTTTTAAAACGATGTCTCTCATAAGAATAAAAAATAATACACTATCGGGGGGGGTTTTATCAAAGTAAATTCCCGTATGCTAAAATATCCCGTTAGTAAAAAAAATAACACGCGGAAAGGGCAGAGATTATTTTACTTGACCATCCACAGATTAACGCAGATTTATTTAATACATAATTAGTTCTCTGTTATTTCAAATCTGTGTAATCTACGAAATCTGCGGACAAACTTATTCTCTGTGTTCTCTGTGGTTAATTTGACAGGAGGCAATCATGGACATAAAATCATTCGTTCTGAAAAAGGCACAGGAAGCAAAAGAAGGCGCGCGGGCAATTGCGAAGATTTCGTCTGAGCGGAAAAACTCTGCTCTGATAAAAATGGCTGATGCCCTGAAAAAGAAGACAAAGGAACTTCAGAGGGAAAACAGGAAAGACCTTGCAGCAGCGCAGAAGAAAGGCCTGTCAAAGGCAATGATCGACCGGCTCACCCTGACCACTCAGAGGATTGAAGACATGGCAAAGGGGTTGATCGAGATCGCTGCCCTGCCCGACCCTGTCGGCGAGATAATTAAAATGTGGAGAAGGCCTAACGGCATGGAAGTCGGCAGGATGCGCGTGCCGATCGGGACCATAGCGATAATCTATGAGTCAAGGCCGAACGTGACAGCGGACGCAACAGGATTGTGTTTGAAAGCAGGAAACGCTGTGATACTTCGCGGAGGTTCAGAGGCGATAAACTCAAACCTGGCGATAGTGAATATCTTAAGGGGCGTGCTGAGGTCCGAGGGCATTCACGAAGGAGTGGTGACCTTCATCAATATTCCCGACAGGGAAGCGGTGATGGAGATGCTGAAACTCGAAGGGACCATCGACCTCGTCATTCCGCGCGGCGGTGAAGGGCTTATCAGGGCGGTCACGGAAAATTCGCGTATCCCCGTGCTCAAGCATTACAAAGGCGTGTGCCACGTGTTTGTTGACCGCGATGCCGATTTCAGGATGGCTGAGGATATTTGCTTTAACGCTAAGGTCCAGCGTCCCGGGACATGCAATGCCATGGAGACAATGCTCGTTGACGGAAAGATCGCGAGGAAATTTCTGCCGGCGGCGATCAAGAGATTCAAAGACGCCGGTGTCTTGCTTAAAGGCTGTCCCGCGACACTTAAAATTGATAAGTCTCTTGAGGCGGCCAAAGAGGAAGACTTCCACGCTGAATATCTCGACAAGATTTTAAACATTAAAATAGTCAAAGATGTAGACGATGCAATGGAGCACATCGCAAAATACAGCTCCGCGCATACGGATTCAATCGTCACAAAAGATTACGGCAAGGCCATGAGGTTCCTCCGCGAGGTGGATTCCGCCTCAGTATTTGTGAATGCGTCAACGAGGTTGAGCGATGGCTTCCAGTTCGGCCTCGGCGCGGAGATGGGCATCTCAACCGACAAGATCCACGCCCGCGGCCCCATGGGGCTTGAGGAACTTACCTGCACAAAATTCATTGTCTTCGGCAGCGGACAACTGAGAGTGTGAGGCAGTTTAATACGATAATGCTGTCATGCATTTGAGTGCGTTAACAGGTTATCTGCTCACTTTTGTGTGGCCTTGACTCGCTCCTCCTGTGACATCTTGGCCAGTGACTTGACCTTTTTCAGATCCAATTCCAGTCCTTTTGCCACACGGCTGCCATAATCTGGGTCTGCTTTATAGAAAATGGCTGTCTGCCGGAGTTGGATGCGCTTCTGTGCGTTGCCCAGGTGGGAGACAATATTCCCAATGAGGTTAGTGCGGTCACTTTCTGTCATTACTTCCCGGTAAAGATCTCCAGCCTGTACAAAATCATCGTTCGGATGAATATATTCTTGACGAGCAGCCTGTCCCGAAACCGTAATGGCTGGACCCACTGCCTTTGGATCAGGCGCAGGGCCTCCGAAACTGTTTGGATAGTAGTTCGGGTAACCGATATTTGAAGTTCCTGGGTTCATGAAACCGTCACGCTGATAGTTGTTAGTGTTGCTTGCTTTGGATGCATTGACTGGCAGAAGGTGGTAGTTAGGACCGAGCCTGTGCCGATGGGTGTCGTGATAACTGAACAAACGCCCCTGTAACATTTTATCGGGAGACGGGCCAATCCCCGGCACAAAGTTGGCAGGAGAAAATGCAGACTGCTCCACCTCGGCAAAGTAGCTTTCAGGGTTACGGTTAAGCACCATGCGGCCTACTGTGACAGGAGGATAGTCGGCGTGAGGCCAAACCTTGGTAATATCAAAGGGGTCGAAGCGATATTTCTCAGCCTGCTCCGGCGTCATGATCTGAACCTCCAGTCTCCAGGAGGGATACTCACCTCGCTTTATCGCGTCAGAGAGGTCGCGTGTGGCGTGGTCAGGGTCCGCGCTTTTCATCCGGTCGGCTTCTTCACGTGTAAAACTCTTGATGCCCTGCTCGGTCTTAAAGTGGTATTGCACCCAGAAGTATTTGCCCTTGTCGTTGTACCACATGAAGGTGTGACTGCTGTAACCGTTCATGTGGCGGAAGCTCCTGGGTGTGCCCCTGTCTGAAAAAAGTATAGTCACCTGATGTATGGATTCCGGCGTAAGTGAAAGGAAGTCCCAGAACATATCCGGGTCTTTAAGATTGGTGACCGGGTGTCTCTTTTGAGTATGAATGAAGTCGGGGAATTTAAGAGGGTCTCGAATGAAAAATACAGGCGTGTTATTCCCTACCATGTCATAGTTTCCCTCTTCGGTGTAAAACTTCACTGCAAAGCCGCGCGGATCACGCTCAGCATCCGCGGAACCCTTTTCGCCGCCAACAGTTGAGAAACGCGCAAAAAGACCAGTTCGTTTCCCGACCTTTGAGAGGAACTTGGCTCTGGTGTACTTCGTGAGATCGTTAGTAGCCTCGAAATATCCGTAAGCGCCTGCGCCTTTTGCGTGAACGACACGTTCAGGAATACGTTCGCGATCGAAATGAGCCAGCTTTTCGAGCAGATGAACGTCCTGCATCAGGACGGGACCCGGGTTACCCGCTGTCATACTGTTCTGGTCGTTATAGACCGACGCTCCAAAGTTGCCTGTCAATATCTTTTTATCTTCTGACATGTTAACCCTCCTCTAATGCTTAAGTGGTTATGATGGGACTGCATCGGCATTGTTGCTCTTTACTTAATTCAAAGTATACAGGATTAAACGGGGAGTGCAAGTCTATGATTAGGCGATGTGATAGCAAAGGGATAATGGCCCTATTAACTGCTCATGGAGAAAAAGCTATTCAAAGTAGCGATACCATAAAACAGGAAGACCTTTTCAAGCAAATTGATGAGAATTTGGTAAAAAAAACGCACAACTAATTGATAGAAAGGTTTTTATACCAATTCGTCCCTGCTCTCAGTATTGCCGAAAAATCCCTCCCTTCTGTATACTTCAATGTACCATGAAACTCGGCATCTACGGCGGGACGTTCAACCCCATACATTACGGACATTTGAGGACCGCAGAGGAGATCTTTGAGAAGCTTTCCCTCGACAGGATACTCTTTATACCCGCAGGCAGGACACCGTTTGTAAAACCCGATCTCATCAAGGCCGCTCACCGTTATAAAATGGTAAAGCTCGCCATTGCTGGCAATCCCCGTTTTGATGTGTCTAACATTGAGGCAAAATCAACCGTCAAATCATTTACTGTTGACACTATCAGCAAATTGAAACTCAAACATAGGAACGCGGAGTTGTTTTTTATCCTCGGCATTGACGCCTTCCTGGACCTGCCGCACTGGAAGCAGCCCGGCAAGCTTCTCGATCTTACAAACATGGTCGTTATATCAAGGCCGTCCCATGCGTTTGCGGCCCTTTCATCATCCCCGTATCTCAAAAATGTGCCTATGAAGATACTGAAGGAGCTTGATAATGGGACAAGGAATTGTTTTTCTTTTGACATCTCTGAGAAACAGAAAGGGTCCCTTTGCAATGTCACGGGGCTTGATATTTCAGCGTCACGCGTCAGAAATCTGGTTGCGTCCGGCAGGAATATTAAGTACCTCTTGCCTGATTCTGTAGAAAACTATATAATTTCACATGAATTATATAGTAAGGGCGGACGGCCGTTCGCACCTGCAATTTGGAAAAGGAGATTCCTTTAATTAGCAACAGCAAGAAAAGGGCAGTCAGGGCCGCGGAGACGGCCCTCGACAAAAAAGCCAAAGACACGATCATCCTCGAATTAAAAGACCTTTCAACGATTGCAGATTATTTTGTGATCTGTTCGGGAGATAATACGTCGCAGATCAGGGCGATAGCGGAAGCCATACAGGAGAATTTTTCAAAGCACAATGTCTTCCCTCTCGGGAAAGAGGGTCTGGATTTCGCCCGGTGGGTCCTGATAGATTACGGCGATGTGATAATCAATATCTTTGATGATGAGACCAGGGCTTATTACGACCTGGAAAAGCTCTGGATAGACGCGCCGAGAATACCGGTAGAGGAGCACAAGAAATAATATGGCAAAGTTTTCAGTATTCCTGACGATCATGTTCCTGCTTGTAGTGGGCATACTGGCGTTCTTCAACAAGGACACAGTCAACCTGACGGTCTGGCAGGGCGTCACTTATGAAGTCCCGGTTATCGGCCTTATACTGATCTCCACCGCGGCCGGCATCTTCGCCATGTTCGTTGTCTTTTCCATCAGGGACGCAAGGCGGTTCTTCAGCAACTGGCAGTTCAACCGCCGCCAGAAGAAGGAATTGAAGATCCAGGAATCCTACACAAGGGGACTCGACGCCTTCTTTGCCTGCAGGTACGAAGAGGCGGAGGAGCTTTTCACAAAAGTTATTGAAGAAGACCCGTTCAATGTAAACGCCCTGCTGAGGCTGGGGGACATCGCGATCTATGAAGAAGATTATTTCAAGGCCAAGGATTTTTATACAAGGGCCAAGGAAATAAAACCGCGCAGCGTTGAGGTATTGCTCTCGCTTGAAAAGGTCTTTGAGGGGCAGCAGAAATGGAATGAGGCCCTGAAATATCTTGACACCATCCTTGAGATCGACGAAGAGAACCCTGAGATCCTTTACAGGAAACGCGATATATACGAGAGGGACAAAAAATGGGAAGATGTTTTAGAGGTTCAGCACAAGGTGCTTAAATGTGATCTCTCTCCCGAAGAAGAGCAGGAAGAGCACAAAAAACATTTAGGCTACAGGTACGAGCTTGGATGCCATTATCTTGAAACGAATAACACTGAAAAGGCGGTGAAGATACTGAAGTCCGTTATCAAGGCGGACAAGGACTTTGCCTCCGCGTACATCGCGCTCGCTGAAGCTTATTTAAAAGACGGCAATACGGATGAGGCGCAGGAGCTTCTGCTGAAGGGATATGAAACGACCTCTTCACTGGTCCTGCTTGTGCGCCTGGAGGACTTTTTCATATCAATGGGAGAGCCGGGCACGATAATCGATCTGTATCAAAAGGCGGTGCAGAAAGACCCTCGTGACCTGAAGCTCCAGTTCTTCCTTGCGAAACTTTATTACCGCCTTGAGATGATAGATTACGCCTTTGAGACAATCAACGCTCTTGATACCAGCGCATTTGATTTTCCCGACCTGCACATCCTTTTAGGCAATATTTACCAGAGACGCTCCCAGGCGGAAAAGGCCGCCGAGGAATTCAAGAAAGCCCTGAAAGTTGACAAGCCGCTGCTTGTGCCTTTTTGCTGCTCAAACTGCGGGTACACCTCAAAAGACTGGGGCGGGAGATGCCCTTCATGCAAGACCTGGAACACCTTCGTCCTGAATACATATGAAGTCTGCAAGACAAAGAAAAGACAGAGTAGTTCTTGATACAAGCCTTTTTGTAAATCCCGACGTTCGCAATGATTTCGGCGATTCGCCTACAGAGGCAATAAATGGATTTCTCCAGATAGCGGAGCAGATACCCTCGCTCGAATTCTACATGCCCTCTTCCATCTTTCAGGAGCTCCTGAATTTTGTGAATGAAAAAGAGATCCCCGGCGCGCTTCTTGCCGTGCTTCATCAAAAGTCCCCAAGCAAGCATGAACTGACCTGCCCCGCCTTTTTCCTGTACGAGCTCATCGAAGATATAAGGGAGCGCGTTAACAAAGGATTAAGGATCGCTGAGAAGGCCGTAAGGACCGCGGGCAAAAGCGATGAACGTGAAGTCATCCAGGCCATGAGGAAAAATTACAGGGAGGCGCTTCGCGAGGGAATAATCGACAGCAAGGAAGACGTGGACCTGATATTGCTGGCAAAAGAACTCGACGCGCTCCTTGTCACCGTCGATCACGGCGCAATAAAATGGGCCGAGAAGCTGGGCATAAGATGGCTCCTGCCAAGCAAGTTCAAAGAATATCTGCTGAGCTTTATTCAGAACGACTGACAGGATTATATTCATTCCTCATTATTAATTTTATTTGTCAAAGCCATTATGTCTCCTCTACCTGCCACGCAAAAAATGGAGTAGTTCCGCGAAGTTTTACGTCATTTTTCTCTGCTTATAGATTCATCAAATATCATGACGGCAGACATATCCCAAGAGATGTTCTATGTGGCTGTTTTACTGCCGTTTAATGTAAAATCTTTCAGAGATATTCTCTAATAGAGGACGGGGTTAATGGGCAATAAAACTATTTACGAAAGATTCGCATGGTTTGACAGCAAGGTCAGATCAGGCAAGTATCCCAATGCCACGGCTCTCTCGTACTGAGCTTCCCGGCGGCATCATTCATGGAGATCGAAATGGAGGTCTTGAGTCACGGGCATGATGTAGAAGTAATTGCGCCACGGGCAGTTAGGGAGCTGATTAAGGCGGAAGCGGAAAAGATTGCGGGAATTTATTGAAGTATAGAAACAAACATGCTCAATTTCCCATTTTTTATGACTGGGGTATAATAATAAAATAAATTATAGCTATTTCAAGGAGGTAAAAAATGAGTGTCGGCGTCATGGTTGAGTTAAAGGTAGAAGACATTGCGGCTTCGATTAAGAAAATGAAAAAATCAGATAAGGAAATGCTGCTCCTTATGTTGTCAGGAGAAGGCAAGGAAATTGCCAAAAGATTGAAAGAAGTAAATTCCCGAAAAGTAAAAACTCTGACAAGAGAGGAGACCTTCAAGAATGTCCTTTAAGGATGAGTATCATCCGAAAATAAAATCAGATCTAAAAAAACTTGATAAAGCTGTTGCGCGAGAAATTTATGATGTACATATAGACAATATTTTACATCACCCCTTCGTTAACGAAAATCTTCACGGAGACCTTGAGGGTGCATCGAGCTACCATTTTAGAAAAAATAAGGCAGATTACAGAATTGCCTATTCAATTGATAAGTCCCGGAAAGTTGTTTATTTCCTGATGATGGCAAAGAGAGAAAATTTCTACGAGATATTGAAGAGACGGCTGCTGTGAAATATCGCCTATTTGGGGCTTTGATATAATGATATGAAAATCAATGGGGTTGAACAATGATAAATGAAACAGATAAAACTATAATTTTACAGTGTGCAAAAAAGTTTAATGTCGCTTCTGTTTTCCTTTTCGGGTCGTCTGTCGAGGACGACATGGAGGCTAATGATATAGATATAGCTGTCAAAGGGATAGAACCGCGCCTATTTTTCAAATTTTATGCGGAGCTGTTTAAGCGTTTGTCAAAACCTGTTGACCTGATAGACCTTTCCAGGAAGACTTTGTTTAACAACCTTGTGGAAGAGACCGGAGTAAAAATTTATGGGTAAAAGTATGGAGGGATTTAATGCTAAAAACCGTTAAGGGACATTACAGTAAAGGCAAATTAGAACTTTACGAAAAGCCACAGGTAGAAGAATGTGACGTTCTTGTAACGTTTATCGAGAATGGCGAATCGATAGACCTTCAATCGCGAGGTATATCAAAAGAAGAAGCACAAGATTTAAGAGGCAGATTGCACACTTTTGAAGATGACTGGAACACGCCTGGGATGGAGCTTTATGACAGAGTATAAAAAAGGTATGGTTGTTTTAGTCTTATTCCCAAATTCGGATCTGATAACGGCAAAGCGCCGTCCAGCCTTGATTGTACAGGCTGATAATTTGAATACTGGATTGGATCAGGTTGTCGTGGCAATGATAACAAGCAACTTAAATCGTGACGGACATCCAAGTCGCTTTCGCATTAATAGAGATTCAGAGCAAGGGAAATCTGCCGGCATACTCACGGATTCGGTAATAATGGCGGATAATCTTGCCACAGTCAGATTCAAAGAAATTGATAAGACATTGGGGACATTGCCGCTGTTGATAAGGCCCTTATAGTCACTTTTGGGTTGTAATACATATCATTTAAAGTACTTTTTAAAATGTAGGACATCGGTTTGGTGATGCAAGGGTATAGACTAATAAATATTTATTAATGGGGGTAGTGAGATAAATTGGCTTTGAGTGAAAGTATATTTCAGATTGGGCAAGTGGTTGCCTTGAAATCCAACCCATCGGTCATGGGTGTTATTACAAAAATATTGCGAGGCGATCACGAAACACGTTATGAAGTTTTTCATGGAAATTCAAAGAATATATACTATGCAAGCCAAATAATTCCTTCTCAACAAACTGAAGAAGAAATTAAGACGATACCGCTAAATTTATTTAATGCGAGATTAACGGCAATACAAATCAATTATCCCGGAATTGCATCTCTCTATTCTCTGCATTCTGCAAGAGTCAATTTTATCCCATTTCAATTTAAACCCGTCCTGAAACTTATCCGCTCTGACCGCCCAAGATTGTTAATTGCAGATGAAGTGGGAGTCGGTAAGACTATAGAAGCGGGATTGATTCTCCGTGAATTGCAGGCAAGAATGAATATTAAATCTATATTGGTTTTATGTCCCAAGCCTCTTGTTACTGATCGAAAGTGGCAGCTTGAGTTAAAGCGTTTTGACGAAGAATTTACACACCTTGATGGTCCTGCTTTACGCTACTGTATTAATGAAACGGATTTAGACGGAAGATGGCCGACTCAGCATAGTAAAACCATTATGCCTTTTTCACTTTTCAATGAGTCGCTCTTAACTGGAGAAGGAAAAGGAAAAAAGAAACAGAAGGGCCTTCTTGAACTTGACCCGCCGGTTCAGTTTGACCTCGTTATAATTGACGAGGCGCATCATTTGCGTAATACAAACACTTATATTCATCAGGTAGCACGGTATTTCTGTGAAAACGCAGAGGCTATACTCCTGCTCTCTGCAACACCTATACAATTGGGAGATAATGATCTTTATGTCCTGCTCAACCTGTTACGTCCAGACTTGATTATTGACCGCAGCAGTTTTGAACACATGGCAGAACCTAATCCTTTTATTAACCAGGCAATAGATGTTGCACGTGCCGCTCAGCCTCAATGGGAAGCAAGAAGCAGGGCTGCTTTAAGTGAGGCATCGTTAACAAGCTGGGGGCAAAGAATGCTGAAAAGTAATCCTGATTTTCAACAGGCAATAACGCTTCTTGAAAATCCTTTGTCCGCAGAGCAACGCCTTGAATTTGTCCGGGCCACTGAACAATTTCATACATTTTCGGGGTTGATTAACAGAACAAGGAGAAGGGACATAGGCGCCTTCACTCTCCGCAAATCAGAGACAGTTACGATTGAGTTTACTCAGGAACAGAAGGACCTTCATGATTCTTTACTGGATATACAAGCAGAAATGCTTGGCATGATTCATGATCCCCAGCATATTAAATTTATGATGACAACACTGAGAAGACAGGCCTCAAGTTGCATTCATGGGCTTGTTCCATTGATGCAGGCTATATTGAACAGGAATCTAAGCAGGGTTACAGATGGTGATAATCTTGAGGAAGATTGGGAAGAATCATTAACTGCATTTAACGACGCTATCCAGAAGATAACCAAACAAGACCTTACAAGTCTTATGAGTAAATTTCAGACCATTATTGAAGCAGGGAAAAGACTTAATAAAAGAGATCCGAAATCAGAAGCATTGCTAAATGTAATAAAACAAAAACAGTCACTCCCTAATAATAAAATTCTGATTTTCAGTACCTTCCGCCATACACTGACTTATCTCTATACGAAAATGGTCAAGGGCGGGGTAAGGGTTGGAATGATACATGGCGATATCAAAGATTATGAGAGACTGGAACTAAGACATCGTTTCAGTCTGCCAAAAGAGAACGCTGATGCAATAGATATCCTGCTTTCCTCTGAAGTCGGTTGTGAAGGATTGGATTATCAATTCTGCGATTGCATGGTTAACTATGATATACCCTGGAACCCCATGAGAGTTGAACAGCGTATCGGGCGCATAGACAGATACGGGCAGAAGAGCGAGAGTGTGCTTATCTATAACTTCATCACTCCTGACACAGTGGATGCAGATATATATGAACGCTGTCTTATAAGAATCGGGGTTTTTCAAAGAAGTCTTGGAGGCAGTGAGGAGATATTAGGGAAAATCAGTCGGCAGATAATGGATATAGCAGAAAATTATAAGCTTACGGAAGACGAAAGGAAAAGAAAATTGCAGCAGCTTGCAGATAATGAAATCCGCCTTCAAATGGAACAGGATGAATTGGAAGAAAGGCAGGCAGAGCTATTCGGGCTTAGTCTTCCGCTGGATAAAGCGAGAAAGGATATTGAAGACGCGAGTAGTTTCTGGCTTAGCCCTGAAGCGCTGCAGAATCTTGTAGAAAC
Organism: Nitrospirota bacterium; assembly: GCA_016213945.1. Lineage (GTDB taxonomy): Bacteria > Nitrospirota > Thermodesulfovibrionia > UBA6902 > UBA6902 > SURF-23. Next base: position 54,127 of record JACQZF010000001.1, read on the forward strand.
ATATCTGCAAAAAGTCACCGGAGCAGAACAATCCCTTCTTGGAGAGAAGGACTCAAAAACATTGCGGTTAAATCAAGAGGCAAGAAATAGACTTTTATCAGATTACCGTCAGATACCGAAACAATCTTCCCCTGTTTATAGGGACTGGGAGAAATGGCTTAAGGGTGGAGATGCACATCTTCCGCTTACTTTTGACGCCGGGTACGCTACAGAAAACCGGGACATTATTTTTATTACACCAGTCCACCCTCTTATACGTCAGGCGGCATCTACACTCCATGAGAAGCCGCCTCTTTATGTCATTGTTAGATATCCTGGTTATTCAATACCATCTGGGAAGTATCCATTTGCTGTTTACCAATGGCAAAAGACAGGGGTCAAATCAGATGCGGAGTTTCAGGTGATTTGTAGTTCAGAAGCTGTTTCCAGCTCCTTTATGCAGTTGATTACAACAGCAACCGATGCAGAAGAAGGCCTTTATGGACTACCGGACAAGCATGTTTTTGACGAACTGGATAAGCAGCATTACGGTCTGTGGATTAATGCGAGAGATAAACACGTTCAGAGTAATAACCGAATGATAGAATTTCGTACCGAGAGTTTAAAAACGAGTCATAACGCAAGACTGAATCAACTGAATGATCTGTTAAGCAGGGCGGAAAACGATAGGATACAACGCATGAGAATTAGCCAGATTGCATCGGCAGAGGTTGATTTCCAGAGACGGATGAAAGAGATAGAAGAAGCGAGAACAAAGGCAGATATTATCAGTGAGCCAGTGGCTTTTGGGGTATTTATTATTGAATAAAGGGGGACAGTAGATGAGTGACCAACTTAATTTTCTTTCAAGCGTGTTGGCAAAGCGCATAAAATGGGTTGAGGCAAACAGAGAAAACGACTTTGAAGAAGGCATTCAGACCCTTCTTACAGAATTATATCCAGATACAGCCCATTTCATATTTGAGCTCTTGCAAAATGCCGAAGACGCAGGAGCAACAAAAATTGTATTCAACCTGAAGAAGAATATGTTGAGAGTTACTCATAATGGCAAACGGGTGTTCGATGAGAAAGATGTTGAATCCATCACTAACATAGGCAAGAGTACAAAAAAGGATGATGTAAACCAAATTGGCAAATTCGGCGTGGGCTTTAAATCGGTGTTTTCATACACAAGTACCCCTCTCGTACATTCCTGTAATTTTTCGTTTGAACTGAGGGATCTCGTCTGTCCGTATGCCATACAAAAACCTCTCGATTTAGGGCAACACACGTTGTTTGAGTTTCCTTTTAATCATGAAAAGAAGAACGCCGAGCAGTCGTTCAATGAAACTGCCAATATGCTCCAGTCATTAAAAGAAAATGTGCTTTTATTTCTGAACAATATTGATGAAGTAGAATGGCAGATAGAAGGGCAAGGAAGAGGGTTTGTCACACGGCTGCCCTATAACGAAAACCATATAGAGATAGATTACCAGAGCGTAACCGGCGAAAGGGCAACCTCTCACTGGTTACGTTTTACTAAGCCGTATAGGGAAGATGCAAAACTGCATATAGCAATAGCATTTAAACTATCCTTTGTGTCAGAGGTTCAGAGTCTGTTGGACGATAAGAAGACAATCGCAAAACAAATGACCATATCGCCAATCTACGGCAGACTTTCAATCTTCTTCCCTGCTGAAAAGGAAACGACAAACCTCAAGTTTCATATTCACGGCCCTTATGCCTCAACTGTCGCAAGAGACAGTATTCCTGATAAGAACGAGGGTAACAAAAAACTTCTGCAAATGACGGCTTCCCTGTTGGCAGAAAGTCTGCATAAAATACAAGAAATGGGACTGCTCACAGCGGAGTTTCTTGCCGTGCTGCCTAATGATACTGATGAACTGGCAGAATTCTATAAACCGATTCAGGCAGCAGTTATTAAGGAAATGAAATCAAGCCCACTTGTCCCTACGCACAGTAAAGATTTTGCTTCGGCAGACAATCTGTATCAGGGACCAGCAGCTATTCGGGAAGTTATTTCTGACGATGACCTTGGATTCCTTTCGGATACGGACCAAGTTAAATGGGCGATTGGAGTTATGCAAAACTCACGGCAAGAAAAGTTCATGAAGACGTTGGGGATAGACGAGTGGGGATGGCCTGAACTTACGGAAGCAATTGAAGATAAATTCTATTCAGCGGATAAAAATGCTCTTTCATGGCTGTCACATAGAAAAGATATGTGGATGCAAAAATTATATGGTCTATTAAAAAAAGCATTGGATTCAGAAGAGATACGTCCTTGGAAATTAAGACAGTGCGAGATTATAAGATTAGAGTCAGGGGAGCATACAAGCGGTGATGGAGTTTATTTCCCGGATTTGATAGATAAAGATAGCAAAGGCACAAGCGCTTTACCTCGTGTTAGAACAGAAATATTTAAAGGCAGAAAAGAACAAATCGAAAAGATTCGTCAGTTCCTTGAGTATATGGGTGTCAAGGAAGTCGGCGAAAAGGAGGAGGTAGAGTATATATTCAAAACATATTATTCAGAAAACTCTAAAAAAACTCCTTCTATTAAGCAACATATTCAGCATATGAAGAAATTCATATCTTATTGGAATGGTCATAAGGAAGATACTGTAGATATGTTCTCAGGTTATGAAATATTTCATGACTATTCCGGCTCAACTCTCCGTTCAGCAGAAGAATTGTATATTGACATGCCTTATCTTGAAACAGGACTTACAGATTTTTTTCAAAATACAAAGAATGTAGAGGTGAAAAAATACAAGTTATGGGATGGTTATGCGGAAAAAAGAATTGCTAATTTTAAAGAGTTTACTAAAGCTGCTGGTGTGATGCATGGATTAGAACTTAGAAAAGCTTCAGCAACACTATTGCAACCAAGGATTTTTCAAAAAAATGGTAACCAGACAGTCAATACTATAAATCAAGATCATTTTGTTAATGGTCTACACTGGTACAATAAGCAATCATCCAAATACATTGGGATGTTTAAGTTAGATTGCAATAATATTTATCTCAGTAAGCTGCTCTGGAAATGTATGAGCAACGCTTCCCCGGAGATATTAAGAGCAAAATATAAACCAAATGCACAGTATAATGAGACAACAGATTCGTCATTAGTTATAAAACAACTTAAGGAATATAGCTGGATTCCTGATAAGAAAGGCAACTTTCATAAGCCATGTGATATTACCCAAGACATGCTTCACAAAGATTTCCCTTATGACGACAGAAACGGGTGGCTAACAGCTATCGGTTTTGGAGAAAACCAGAAAAAACAAACAGAAGAATATAAGACATTTAAAACACTATGTGAAAATATGGGGTTTGATGATGACACCTTCGAATTAATAAATGAATTGAAGGGAATAGCATCGGACGAGCAAAAGCAATTATTGAAAGATATCATTGGTCAACTGAAGACAAAGAGACTCAACCCATCTTTCCCCGAAAAAGAATCCGCCGATCCTGAAAGAAGGGCCTCTAAGATCAAGGAAAATTTAGCAGGCGCACCCGAAAAGGAATATGAAGTAAGGGATCGCTCCGTTAGAACGACTTCTAATGAAATCAAGCCGGATGGCAAAATATATCTCCGTAACAATTATACGAATGAGGATGGAGAAATGTTCTGCCAAGTATGTAAAGAAGTTATGCCGTTTAAGCTTGACGATGGCTCTCATTACTTTGAGGCTGTAGAGTGCATAAAAGACTTTCCCAAGGAATGCAGGGAAAACTACCTCGCCCTCTGTCCAGTTTGCGCAGCCAAATACAAACACGCCAATACCTCTAAACCGGAAGACCTCCGTGCAAAGCTTTCGGATACTGACAACGAGGACCTCTCAATTCCTGTAACTATTGCCCGTGAAGACAAAACAATCCGCTTTGTGAAAATCCATCTGGAGGATTTAAGGACAATATTAAATGAAAAGTAATCTCAAATTAGAGACCTCAGGTTTTTAGATATTACTTTAATATTTTTCATTCCTTCTTTTTCAACACCCACAGCAAAGCCCTCGCCCTCGTCGCTCCGACATACAGATTCGAGGGCTTACATGCCGGCAGATGTCCGTCGATACTGCAGAGAATAACAACATCAGCCTCAAGTCCTTTAAATGACTGTATCGTTCCCACACGGATTTTGCCTTGTCCCTTTTTGACCATGTCCGTCGTGAACAGGTCTTTTCCTTCTTCGATCATCTGTTTTATACCGGCCCTTTGGTTGTCATATTTATAGGGAGACAGCACAACTATTTCATCGGGGGAAACCTTTTGCTTTCTGAGAAGATCATCTAACAATCCTTTTAGCAGAACCGGAACTTCATTGATATCAGAGTAATATTTAACCTCAGGTTTCGGCCCCTCGTTTACAGCATATTGGGCTTTCCCCGGTATGTTTCCGATCTTGAGCGCAAAGTCACCAATAGGTTTTGTATTCCGTACATTCTGTTCCAGCACAAAAGGTTCTGCCATAAAAGGGGCATTCCATTCTCCGCTTTCGTTATACAGGTTCTGGTTCCTGTCGTAGAACACATAATAAGAATGGTTGTCAGCTCCCAATGATTCAAGCGATATCCACCATGTGTCTTTAAAGTCGAGCGCTTCATCAACGATGATGGTGTCATATTTATGCGCGATAAACTCGGAAGTCTTCTCAAGAAGTTCCGCGCAGCCGGTATCAAAGAAATGCCGTTTCATTTCCTCTTCATCCGGGACTTCATAAGTGACCGCATGTCTTTCACAGAGCCTCTTGACGAGCTCATGGAAATTAAGCACATCTATCCTTTCATTACCCTGAAATTCAAAAGCAACATATTCGGCAAGGTTCTTATTGAAGCAAGTGAATAAAACTTTCTTGCCATCATTTATATGGTCATGTGCAAGTCTCACTGCAAGTAGCGTTTTGCCTGAACCTGCACAGCCTTCAACAAGGAGACGCTTCTGCATTCTCAAAGCCCTGAGCGTCTTGATCTGTCCCTCGGTCATCCTGTAGAGGTTGTCTTTTATAGTCCCAAGCACAACTCCTAACGGCGGCAGCATATTCACTTCTGGGGCAAGGGACCTTATCAGGGAATCGATCTGAGAACGAGACCATGGGGCTGGATTGGGAGATGACTGGCGCATGATATTCCTAAGATGGTTAGAGCAATTTTTCAGATGTCTTGAATCGAGAACAAATCCATTATGAGGAACCTCAGGCGGGACATCCTCTGTCCATGTGATATCAGGAAACCATGCTGTATGAGTAAATACAGTGGACTTTAAAAACTCCTGTCCGATGGGTGTCTTTTTCAGTCTATCAAAGAGGTAATACCGGCTGCGGCCTGCCTGTTCAATGGGGGAATGCATTCTGCTGACAACGCTTCCATCGAAGAGGCTCACATAATACCACTCCCCGTCCTGCAGCTTGACCCCGCCTCCCTTGACCTCAACTACAAGGACACCTAAATCCGGGTGAAAGATGATCAGATCAATTTCGCCGGAACGCTCGCCGCTTCTTTGATCGATCTCTCTCCATGCAAGATTGTGAAAAATCCTCCAGTCATCATTCAGATCAGAAAGCGCATCGAGCACTCTTTTTTCAGCATGGTACCCGGTTCTCTCGATTCCCCGGGATTCATCTGTGTCGAATGGGGGATAAAAGATTGCCATATCAGCAAATAGCTTACAACATATACGCATTATTAGGCATAACTTACTGTAAAACATAGGACACCAGATGGGAGAGGTCGGGACATATAATAGAAATCAAAAAGGATTATTGAAATAAGGAAGAGGGACAGCATTGATCATGATGAATATGATTGTAATCAAAACAAATAACGAGCAGTACAAAGAATTTCTTGAAAAATACGCTCCGGATATTGAATATATTATGAGAGGGTTAGCGAGGCATTATAAATTCCGCCCGCCAAAAAATATAATCTTCCGTCCAATGCGGAAAATAGGCAGCCAGCATTTTATCCGCTGTGTTTGGGCAAACGCCGGTTGGAGTCATGGTGCAGGATATTACATATCGTTAGACATGGAATCTAATATGCCCTTAAGCAGATCGCGAATCCTCGATACAATTGCCCACGAAGCCGCCCATATTGCAGAAGTATTAACGACGAACGAATGTACGCACGGAAAGAGGTGGCAGGAGCTGTATGGGACTGCGAAGGAAATTTTGAAAGCTCAATGAAAGTTTAAGGAGCAATACAATTTATCTGTCCGTTGAGTCCCTGAAAAGTGACGGCCCCCTTGAATACTCTTTCTGCCTTATTATGGTGAGCACCCTGTTATCTTGCATCTGATAGTAAATATAAAGCACATCCGATTGCCCGAATTCGAACAGGTGATATAACGGTCTCAATTCATATCCGATGGGATTGCCTTCGTTATCAACAATCCTGCTCAGCCTGGAGCGCATAAAAGCGCTGTTGAATCTGACGAACCTTTCCGCTTCCTCAAGTGCCTCTTTTGCCGGCAGGCCTTTCTTCACTGTGTAATCATATTCAGGCGCGTATATCTCAAAGGTGTACCGGTCTCCCTCTTTATCAAGGACCGCCACGTTCTCGACATCGTCGCTGTACCTTCCGCCGTGAAGCAAAAGGGTGTAAGTCCCCCGTATCTCCTCAGTTGTGGCGGGGCCTGTGCCCAGATATTTTCCGGCGGCACAGGAATACAGAACTGATACGCATGATATAAATATAATTGTTGTTAAGACATTTGGACTTTTCATATTCATGACGCACCTCTATTTCCTGAAGATCGCCTTGAGGAACTTCTTCAATTCACTCCACGATTTTTTGTCTGCGTTCGCGTTGTACCCTAACAGCAGATTGAATTTCTTTGCATACATATCAGCATCGGGGTTCGTAAAGCTGTGAACGGCGCCCGGATAGGAGATGAATTTGGAATCGGCCCCTGCCGCCTTCATCTCCTTCTTGAAGGCGTCGATCTGTTCAGGCGTAACAAACTTATCTTCTGCGCCATGAAGCACCAGTACCTTCGCCTTTACAGCTCCGGGCTCCGCCGGCTTTACGGCTGTCAACCCTCCATGGAAACTTGCAACCCCTTTAAGTTCCAGGCCCTGCCGCGCCACATTGAGCACAGTGCCTCCGCCAAAACAGTATCCGATAGCGGCGATACGTTCGGGATCAACAGTAGGCTGTTGCTTTAGAAAGTTCATGGCTGCGGTAAACCGTGACTTCGCAACGTCGAAGTTCTTCATAAGCTCTGATGAGAACTTCCCGGCGTCATCGGGATGCATTGCCTGCTTGCCGTCACCGTACATATCAACCGCAAGGGCCGTGTATCCGAGTTCCGCAAGCATCCGCGCGCGCTTGCGGGCGTATTCGTTATGCCCCCACCATTCATGAACAACCAGCACACCAGGTCGTTTCCCTTTTATATTTTCATCATACGCGAGGTACCCTTTCATCACCACGCCATTGTCGCTGTAATCAACAGCCTGCCCTATGACCTTCGCGCCTGCATAAGACTGGCTTGCCGCTAACAATATCAATGAAATAACAACCGCTATCCTGTACATCGTGTCCTCCTTGCTTGATGTTTGTCCATTCTCTATAGTGAAATGTTATCACATTTTCAGCCGCCCGCAAGTGTCAAAAAATTTTGGCTTTATAAGCAGAGGGCAAAGAGCAGAGCGCATAGAGTTAAAGTCACGGATACAGTTGCCTGAAGCAAAAATGTTATAAGCCGTTTGTCGATTTTAGAAATTCTGAGGCAGACTTTAATTTTGGATGGAAGTGGCGAGTTAAGATTTCCATTCCCGTCACTCGTCACTGATTACTATTTTGTGAAGATGGTGCCGAAGGCGGGATTTGAACCCGCACAGCCTTTCGACCACTAGACCCTGAACCTAGCGCGTCTGCCAGTTCCGCCACTTCGGCATTTATAGTTATGGTAAGTGAAAAGGGTTATCACCCTCTATTTGCGTCAACTTCATTGTGTCTCTATGTAATACTAAATTAGCCGTGCCCCTGTTTTCAAGCCTCTTGTCTTTAATGAGCCATGATCCCTGCCAGCTTAAATTAATTATAACTGAGTCACTCTTTATACTCACAAATCTCGGGGTAAAAGATAATTCAGCATTTTCAAATGATAGTTCTTTTAAAATGTCATCAGAAAGTCCGGCATCCAACTGCTGCTGCAAGATCGCGGCGTCCTTTTCCTGGTACGCTGTTTTTATGGCTTCGATCTTGTTCACTGCCTCCGATGCCAATTGTGAATCTTCTGACGGCTTTTTAACTTCTTTGGAGCAGCCAAAAGAGATCAGAACAACAAGTACCAGGAAAAAATAAATCCTTTTCATAATGTTAAAACCGGGCAGAAGCTTCTCCTTAAACTTAGCGCCAGTGAAGGTCCTTCACATTCACACTGCTTGCGCTGGTAGATTTTACATTCTCAATGAATTTTTTTGCAATACGAGAGCGAAAAAATTCGGGCTTTATTCCAGGATATTCAGAATAAAGCCCGAATCGTTTTACAGAATCAAGCTGTTAGAATTCAATCTTTTTAGTTGCCTTGTTCCAGGTGGCGTCCTTGCCTTTTTCATAGTGAAATACAAACGCGGCTTCCACTGTGGCTGATTTCACCCCTTTTTCAAGAGGGACCACAAAGGATGTTGATTTAATTTCACCCGGTTCTATCCCTTCATGGAGATGCACCTGTCTGTCAAACCACCAGTTAGCAACCATGATCGGGTCTTTTGAAGGGTCAGCGTTTTTAATATAAAAGTCATTTACTATGTAATCCTCGGATTTTGAATATATTACCTTTCCATTCTCGTCTTTAACGGTCACTTCCAGTGCCGCTGATGGTATGTATACTCAACCATGAGGAATGCCGTGCCCGGCAGTATTCTTCACCTGAACATTCACGATTACCGCGGGAACAATCTTGTTGTCCAGATGATAAAGATACTCTGTTGCGGAAGCATTGAGGGTAAGGTCTATTCCGGTTTTAGCAAAATCAACTTCCATGATTCCCGGGAACTTATGCGACATGCCATAATCTTTTGCGTCCATATGGCAGTCCTGACAGGTTTTATTTCCGCCATGAGTCAGGTAGTGTTCGTTGTAAGCAAACCAAAGTGTCGGACAGCGTTCAGCCGTCATGCCCGGTGAACAGCCGTGATGACATTCCGAACAAAACTTGGCTTGTTTAAGATAATCTGATTTTGCTGTCTCAAACCCAAGCTGTTCTTTGTGTGGTCCGGCGTCAACATTTCCTTTTGGGCCATATATGGTTTTGGCCTGAGGATTACCGTCCGGGGTGGCTTTTAAATTGTGACAAATAATACAGTTAACATTCAGCTTTGACAATTCATTCACCGCGGCTTCTTTCTTTGACGCGTCAGGGTCGTCTGCAGCTACTAATATCAATTCTGCAATCTTGACTGAAACTTCAGGCGCAGCGTCCTTGATCTGCGGGGCGTGACAGCCTAAGCATGTGTCCTTCAGCGCCGCCCTCGGCATCCCGTCCTTGTCAAGGCCATTCAGGATAAAAGTCCTCCATGTCCTGATGACGCGTGAATCTGTGAGAGACTTGCTGTGCCATGAATCTTTCCAGTCTTTGTGGATATCCTCATGACAATCAGCACATGCGTCAACATTGTACATTGCCGCAAGCTCATCAATTGTCTTTGCCTGTTCTGCAGATACAGACAGCGGAACAGCAACCAACGCGATGAGAAATACTAATGTGACTACTAATCTCATACACCCTCCTTTTTAATGAATTTTAGTTTGTAGATTTACACCGTTTAGATAATTTAAACGGCTGAATTTACAATGGGGTCAAAAACTCAGACATTATAATAATACCTTGAAAATTCTTCAAGGCAATATTAATAATAGCAAAATTAGAAAACTTTATTTATTGCAGTAAGGATACAATTTTTTGCAGATTTATATTAATAAGATGTGCAATTCTGCCGATTGACTTTTGCAAATCATTAAGGGTAGAATTATCTACCACCTATGGATGATCACAAGTTAAAAGTATTCTGTATAGTTGCGGAAACTAAAAGCTTTTCAAGGGCGTCTGAAATCATTCGCCTTACCCAGCCTGCCGTCAGTCTTCAAATACAAGCTCTCGAAGAAATGTACGGCACAAAATTATTCAACCGCTCCGGTTGTGTTATAACTCTCACGCCTGCGGGTGAAATGCTCTACAAATACGCAAAAGAGATAAACGCTCTCTATGAAGCCGCTGAAAAAGAGATAGGCGGGATCACCGGTCTTGTAAAAGGAGTGATAACCGTCGGCGCCAGCTCTACCATAGGCAATTACGTTTTGCCGACCGTAGTATCTGATTTCAAGAGAAGGTTTCCGAAGGTGGGGGTCCATATTCATGTAGGAAACACTAAAGCCGTTGTCGATTATTTGAATGCAGGCAGCGTTGATATCGGACTTGTTGAGGGAGAGGTCAACAAACAGAAACTGATTTTGGAAAAACTCATCCCCGACGAAATGGTTTTGATAATGTCGCCTTATCATCACCTTGCAAAAAAATCCACCGTCTCCATCATGGAACTCGCAAAAGAGCCTTTGATATTCAGAGAGGAAGGGTCTGGGACAAGAGAGGCCATAGAGAAGTATCTTTCAAAGCACGGGATAACTCAGCAGAACCTGAAGATCTCTATAATAATGGGAAGCACCGAATCAATAAAAAGCGCCGTTGAAGAGGGCTTAGGCATTTCAATACTTTCAAAGTGGGCAGCCAGAAAAGAGTGCAAGTACGGAAGTTTGAAAACAGCGGTCTTTAAAGAAGAGAAATTCGTAAGAGATTTTTCGCTCGTATACAGGAAGTCCAAGGAGCCTTCACACACAGTTGAGCAATTTATGGGGTTCTTAAGGAGATATCCTTACAACAAGCTTTTAAGCGTCCAATAATACTGCCCCTTCAGCAGCAATTCAAAATCACGACATTATCATCCGCTAATTTTTAGTGTATTTATAAATTCCATCGAGTTCAATTCAGCAAATAGCTGCCTTACCGCTTCCCTGTTTCTTGTAGAGACTGTGAAGTTATATATAATTTCGCCCTTTGATTTATGCTTCTCGTAATCAATGGAGTGGATGTGAAATCCGCGGCCTGAGAGCATAGATGTAATTTCCTCCTCCTTGTTTGCCGTAATGAGCATGGAAACCGTAATCACTTTGTAACGTAAAAATTTTATCTTCCTTTCAACAGCCCTGAGCGCAATTAATGCGATGATGGTAATTATGGAAGTCGCAATCCCCTCGAAATAGAGCCCGCCCCCGATTGCAAGTCCGATAGCGGAGACGATCCATATAGACGCCGCGGTTGTCAGTCCTCTGATTGCAAAACCGCTTTTTACAATCACACCTGCGCCTAAAAAGCCGATACCGATTAACGCGCCAGCTGAAATCCTCGCGGGATCAATTCTGAGCGTTGGGTCGAGACTCTGAATGTGAAAATAGTAGTTTTCGGAGACCACCATTATGAGCACCGAAGCTAAGCAGACAATCAACTGCGTCCTGAAGCCCGCCGCCCTGCCGTGCACCTCTCTTTCAAAACCTATAACGCCGCCAATAACAGCGCCGAGAATAAGCCGGACAATTACTTCATAAGCAGATATCATATCTGACATTATAATTGAGCATTTCATCCGCTGTCAAAAATTGTCTGATTTTATGTATAATGACTTTTCCGTCACGATCATGATTTTGCGGATTTCTTTATTCCAAAAGGAGATGAAAAATTGAGGACCGAAAAAGACACCATGGGTGAACTCAGTCTTCCTGATGATGTTTATTACGGCGCGCAGACGAAAAGGGCACTCGATAATTTCCCGATAAGCGGGCTGAAACTGCCGAGGCGGTTTATCAGGGCGCAGGGAATAGTTAAACTTGCTTCAGCGAGGGCAAACGGCGCCCTGGGTCTTCTCGACAGGAAAATTTTATCAGCTATGGAAAAAGCGGCCCGGGAAGTAATCGAGGGAATTCATGACAGGCATTTTGTTGTTGACGTGTACCAGGCAGGCGCCGGGACTTCCCAGAATATGAACGCCAATGAAGTAATCGCGAACAGGGCGATCGAGATATTAAAAGGCAGGAAAGGTGATTATAAACTCATTCATCCAAATGATCATGTAAACATGGCCCAATCAACCAATGACACGATTCCTGCTTCAATATATATTTCATCCTTTGAAGCTGTTCGGGAAGGATTACTCCCTGCACTGAAAAAACTGAAGGAAGCGTTGTCTAAGAAATCCCGGGAGTTCGACAAAATCGTGAAGGCAGGCAGGACCCATTTGCAGGATGCGGTCCCGATAAGGCTCGGCCAGGAATTCGGCGGTTATGCAGAGGCGGTCAATAAAGACATTCGCAGGGTATCGAATGCAATGGGGGCTCTTTTGTATTTGCCCATCGGGGGCAATGCTGTCGGCACTGGAATAAATGCCGCTCCGAAATTTAAAAGTTTTGTTATACGGGAGATAGGAAAGATCACAGGCATTAAATTCAAAAGTTGTGAAAACCCGTTTGAAGGCATACAGAATGTAAGTCCTGCTCTTGAGCTCAGCGCATCGCTGAGGGGGACAGCAATAACACTTACAAAGATAGCCAACGATATAAGATTATTAAGCTCAGGACCCCGCACTGGTTTCGCAGAAATTCAGCTCCCGCCGGTTCAGCCGGGATCATCAATAATGCCAGGCAAGATAAACCCCGTAATGGCGGAAATGCTCAACATGATTTGCTTTCAGGTGATAGGGAATGATACCACTATCGCTTATGCAACACAGGCATCACAGCTTGAACTCAATGTCATGATGCCGGTAATAGCTTATAATCTTCTTTTTGCAATTGACATCCTGACAAATGGGATTAACGCATTTACGGAAAAATGTTTGAGAGGCATCAAGGCAGATGCTGAAAAATGCAGGGTACTTGCAGACACTACCCTCGCAATGGCAACAGCACTGAATCCGGTTATCGGTTATGCCGCTGCCGCTGAAGTCTCAAAGGAAGCCTATCGAACAGGAAAGTCCGTCAAGCAAATTGCAGTCGAGAAAAAAATATTAAAAGAGAAGGAGGCAAACCGCCTGCTTGATCCTTTAAAACTTACAGGTAACCCCAGTTAGAATACTTTCATCTTCATAAAGGGGTAAATATATTTCCCTACGTCCCTCGATTGATTTTGTGTTTTACAGCATGTTATTTTGTATCATATTTTTTTCACAATCTCAGCATCGAATCCCTAATTAGAGTCTGTTTATAAATTGCTGTTTTTTATTTTTGTCATGCCCGAAGTCCTTAATCGGGCATCCAGAACCTCTTAAGAAGACTGGATTCCCGCTCAACAGACTGCGGGAATGACGGTTAATGTTCGAGTTTATGAACAGACTCTAATTAGTGTAAGACATAAGCGATAAGCGTAAAGCAAGTTTACACTCGGCAACTATTTAAATTTAATTATTTTTCTACTCATTTTAAAAAATACTAACAATTTCATGTCGGAATATATTACACTATAACTATAGCCAGATATTCAAAAAACAATTAATTCAACAAGTTACAAAGTGGTTAGCTTATTGCTTAATGAAATTGGGGTATTAGATGAATTAGCAACTTTTCGGCGAAATTCTCTGTTGCTAATTCACAGGTTAATCAGATACCACCTAAATAGACAGGAGATGGAGCATAACAACAATGCCTGACTATATAAAAAGAGATAATATGACTTTTTCAGAACTATTATCGTCAAAAGACTGGTCTGAGTATTTCTCCAACCTTTCAAAGACACTAAATTTTGAATTTCATTTTTATGACGAAGATGGCATCAAATTATTCTCTATAGGGGAAAACAAATTTTGCAAATTCATTGAATCAGCTAAAGTGGAGCGTCTAACTTGTTCTGATTCGTGTATTAAATTAATGCTCGAATCTCTGAAAGCAATAACGCCGTCGATTTATAAGTGCCCCGCTGGAATAATGAATTTTTCTTTCCCGGTGGAGCGGTTTGATGAAAAAATATATATAAGAGGGATAGGAGGGTTTGCCTCGTATGATGCCTTTCTGGACTTTTTAAAATTCGCAAAAGAAACTGTTCTGCCGCCTTTACTCTCAACAATGCCATTAAATTTTATGGAAGAAGAATCGGTAAGCGCTATAGCAAACTATGTTTATCTGACAGTAAACAAATTATTGAGCACCTTTGACGAAAAATACCGCGTCGAGGAAAAGCTCCTCCGCATGACATCGCTTTTTGACAGTCATACGTTTGCGACATTATCCAAGAATCCGGACCTGCTACACAGATACATTTTAGACACCATCGAATTTGTCCTTGGTAAAACTTCAGCAACCATAATGGTGCTTGATCATTCGGAGTTTGTTTATAAAAGCATCTACAGTACCGGGGTATATAAAGATGATCTTGCGGGTTTTCAGCTTGACGCAAAAAGCCCTCTTGTGCATAACATGTTTAATACCCGAACATTCGTTTTTTCAGGCGGCACAGAGAAACATACAGCGGGAGAACCGCTTAAAAAGACGTCGTCATTCCTTTTCTTCCCAATTTTTATCGGAGACACTATTGAAAAAATTATCGGCATTTTTGACAGGAGTCTTTCCCGTGAAGATTTGAAGATAATGAATGCCTTCAGGGATTACCTGCAGTTGAATCTAGAAAATCATAATTTGCGTTTTTCAATCACTAAAATGAAAAAGGCTGACGAAAAGCTCGCATATATCGCGGATTTTTCGAATTCCATAGCGGCAGTTTTAGGCAGAGAGAGACTCTTCAACACCCTGCTTGAGAAAACTCTGCAATACCTCCACGCGGAGCAAGGCTCAGTCATGCTTCTGGACCACGATACGTCCGAACTGGTGGTAGAAGCCAGAAAGGGCACGGATGATGCCGTGCAGGAGAAGATGCGTCTCAAAAAGGAAGAAACTATAGCGGGAAGGGTCATTGAGAGCGGCGAACCTCTCCTTGTCGAAGACATAGAGAAAGACCCCAGGGTCAAGCGGGAAAACAGGTCACACTACAAGACCAAGTCCTTTATCAGCATAATGATAAAAATCGAAGACAGGGTGACAGGCGTTATCAATGTAGCGGACAAAATCCGCGGCGACGCCTTTACTGATGAAGACCTGAAATTACTGCAATCTTTTGTAAGCAACGCCGCGATCGCCATTGAGCGGAGCCTCCTGTATAAACAGACGGAAGAGCTTAAGCAACTGTCCATAACAGACCCCCTCACCGGCATCTATAACCGCCGGTATCTCAACACGAGGCTTTCAGAGGAAATCACGCGTTACAACAGGTACAAGCATCCTTTCAGTTTTATGATGCTCGATATGGATAAATTCAAGGAATATAACGACACCTTCGGCCATATACTGGGTGACAAGTTAATAAAGGCCCTTGCGACCATAATGGAGAAATCCCTGCGAAACGTTGATATAGCAGCGCGGTTCGGCGGCGATGAATTTGTCGCAATATTCCCTCAGACCACAAAGGTCGATGCCATACATATTACAAACCGGTTAAAGGAAAAGATTGACAAGGCCCTGCACCAGGAGACCCTGGAAATACCGGTGACCGTAAGCATGGGGCTTACCACATATCCTGATGATGCGTCATCTATCGGGGAGCTACTGGAGAAAACAGACCAGGCTCTTTATCTTGCTAAAAGGGGAGGAGGGAACAAGGTAGTCTACTTGTGAAAAATTAAAGATAAAAATTCAAGATCAGGAAAATATTTTATCGAAACAATTCTTCCTGATTTTGATCTTCATATTTTTAATTTGCATTTTAAATAATTATGCCATCACAATTTACCGTAAAAAATTTCTTCGGCAGGGACCATGAACTTAAAATCCTCCGTAATATTTATCTGGAGGCAAAATCAGGCGATGCCACAGGCATTTTCCTCTCAGGCAGAAACGGCATCGGCAAGACCGAGCTTTTAAGGCAGGCTTATTACCACCTTTTCAACAACCAGAACGAAGCAGTCCCGTTCTTTTATACTTTTAAGACCGCGTTCACTTCAACGGAAAATTTCTCAAAGGACTATCTCTGCAGTTTTATACTTCAGACCCTCGCCTTCCTGAAGAAAAATCTGACCATGATAGACGCCTGCATTTATTCCCTTGAAGACCTGACCCGTTTCGCGAAAGAGTCGGACGCTCAGTGGATAGTTGATATCGTCAATGATTACACGCGCATCAAAGACAGCGGCGACCCTTTGAAGCTGTTCTCGTTCGCCGTTTCAGCCCCGTCCCGCTGCTACCTGAGCGCCGGGCTGCCGGTCATCGTGATGATAGACGATTTCCACAAGATAAGAAAATTCTGTGAACTTAATCCGGTTGACGGCAACAGGAATTACTGGACGCTTTTTGAGGTCCCGGTCAAATTCCGCTATACCCCCCATATTTTTTCGGGCAACAAGTCAGAGCTTGACAGGATGTTCTTTGAAGACACGCTGTTCGGCGAATACCTCGAGTTGTTCAACCTGACCGGGCTGGGACATGACAACACCAGGGAGTTATTTGCAGCGCTCAGTCAGACGTACGGGTTGAACGTCCGGACCGAGTTGGATGACTTCATTGACCTGTTTGACGGGAACCCCTTCTATATTAAAAATTTCATCCAGGCCGCGCGGCAGGCAGGCAGCTTATTTTCCCCGGATGATCTCTGGCTCGTATATTTCAATGAGATCACAAGGGGCAAAACATTCAAGTACTGGACGTCAATTTTAAAAACCTACATTCCGCAACTCGATCTCCGGAAACCTTCTCTCAGAGTGCTCGATCATCTCTATGGAAACAATCCGGCCACTGTCTCATCAAACCTTTCTGAAGCGCTTTCCATCGGGCATGAAGACCTCGAACATATTATGAATCTTCTTCATAATGCCGGCGTGGTTGAGACCGCCTTCAGCGAGACCGAGCCCGTTGACGATAAAATATTGATCGATGTCATCAAGGGGCTGTATCACAGGGAAATAGAAAAATCACAATCGGTCAAGATCAAAGACGCGCTCATGGGAGACAAACGTCAGCAGGTGAGAGTTGTTGACACCTCGCCGTCCTACGACATGACGATCCCTGCTGAACCGAAGTCGGTGCTGGTAGCGCTAAGGGCTGTCGAAAGCATGGGGAGAAGTTTTAATATGCCGC
>JACQZF010000088.1 GCA_016213945.1 Nitrospirota bacterium
TTTGACCGGCAGTAACCCCGGCGTATCTTTCACAAGTGTAATTGCTTTATCTGAAATTGCTAAAGAAAGTTCAGCGTGCTTTTCATAATTTGGCAAGGGGGGACAAAGAGGGGTTATCTTCTTTTTAAAATTCAATATCCTATCAACAGCCGCATCTATCTTTCCCTCCGCAACTTCTCCCGCACTCATGGCCTCTTTCAGCTCTTCAACAACCGCGTCCGCATTTACCGGGTGAAGGAGAATATCAACGCCCGCGTTAATACATTGCGCCGGGACGTCCTCTATTTCCTCCAGCGCGCTCATGTTCAATGCGTCAGTAAGAACAAGCCCTTCGTAGCCAAGCTCTTTCCTCAGCAGATCTGTGATCACCTTTTCTGAAAGAGTGGCCGGCAGCGCATCAAATGCCGGAACGCTTAAGTGGGCGATCATGATGCTGCTTACCCCGGCTTTAACAGCCTCCCTGAAAGGGAACAGGTCCACGTCCGTTAATTCCTGCCGCGACTTATGGATAACAGGGAGTTCGATATGAGAATCCATTGATGTGTCGCCGTGCCCGGGAAAATGTTTTGCGCAGCTTATCCGTCCGGCTGCTTCAAGCGTCCTGATATACATATTGCCGTACCACGAAACTTCTTCTGGATCGTCGGAAAAGGCCCTCGTGCAGATGATCGGATTATCAGGGTTCCTGTTCACGTCCAGAACTGGAATGAGCGGCATGTTGATCCCGATGTCACGCGCCTCATCAGCGATGGCGGAAATTGCGTCTTCAAGGACCTTCACGTCATCAGGGTTTTCCCTGTTGATTGCCGCGGCAATAGCCATCTGGCAGGGGAAACGCGTTGCCCCGTTGACCTGCTGCCCTGCCCCGCGTTCTATGTCGGACGCAATGAAAAGGGGTGTTTCTGAAATGGACTGAAGCTCAGCGATAAAACTTTTCACCTCATCCTTTTTCCCGCCGAAAAGAATGAACCCGCCGATTCCTTTTTTAACAAATTCAAAAGCCCTCTCCCGGTACGCGATTGAAGAGAGCTTGTCCCCGTCAAGCCTGTTGATGATAAGCTGGTAGAGTTTCTGTTCAAGGCTGAGCATAGGACATTATAAACTACCCTGCATGTAAACTTTAAGTGGAAAGATGCCAGCGTCAGGGATATACGATGAGCACGGACGCCCTCTTTCGGGAAAACGTGTCGTTGATATCCCGATTTTATCTGGCATCGCAAAATCAATTTACAGATACGTAGCGTTTGAAGGGAGAAAAATGTGGGCATAAGGCTAATCATTTCTCAATGTCAAGCAAAGGTACTCCCAAAAAAGTGAAATTCAAAAGTGAAATTCTACTTGTCGTGCAAGTTGTATTTGTAGTAGTATAGGCCAAAATGGAATTCAATCCGGGCAAGCACATTTTCAAGTCTCCCAAAGTCCACGCCGTAATAAACGAGGCGATAGCATTTTTGAATCAAACACCCATATATCAATTACCGTCTCCTGAATCTTTCATCGGCACTGGAGTTTACTGCCTTTATTATCTTGGTAAATATGACATTTATAAAAAGATCGCAGACGCCAATATGACAGAATGCAATCACCCGATCTATGTTGGGAAAGCTGTGCCGAAAGGTTGGCGAACGGCACGCACAGGAAGTGAAGAGGATGCCACCCTGGCCCAGAGATTACGAGAACACTCAAGAAGTATCAAACAGGGTTCCGGTTTAGATGTCAATGATTTCAAGTGTCGGTTTATGATCTTAAATGGCGAAGAAAGCAGCATGATTACTATTGTTGAGGCTGCATTAATTAGAAAATACAGGCCGCTTTGGAATACCATTGTCGATGGATTCGGCAACCATGATCCGGGATCAGGAAGATATGATCAAGCCAAATCGGAATGGGATATACTTCATCCCGGCAGATCATGGGCTGAAAAACTCAAGGGGAAGTCGCCAAATTTGGAAGGAATAAAGATCAAAATAAAAAAAGCCTTGGAGTAGCTAAGATTTTCTTAAAACAACTACAGCTTCGTAAAGCTGATGGTGTAATTTGGCTTTACCTACCCTGACATCGGATTGAATTATGCTGTTTCCCACACGTGTGGCACGGGGAATATCGATCTTCACTAATTCTAATCCTACTGACTCCGCGATCTTCCCAAAATATTCATCCGTAGGTATCATCACGCCTTGCAATATACTGTTGCCAATGACCACCAGCGCCGTACCTCCGCACTTTAGTACGTAGTGGATGCCTTCTGCGAACCTGTGGCAGTCATTGAAATAGGCAGCCGCGTAGTTGGCCCAACCGTTGCCGCCATATGTTCCTTTTTCATTATTAAGTGTCCTGAGAGTCTGTAACCGCTCCCCGATATCCGTATTAGGCAAAGCAAATGACAGGTCTAAGCGGTCGAGATCACGGACGGTTTGCCAGAACTTGCCAAAGTTCATATTCTCTATTTTTTTTAAGTCATCCGGGGAATGCGCATAGCCAAGCCAATAGAGCTGGGGGCGTGTGTTGCGATTGTAGTGGTAATTATTCAGATATGGCGGAGACGTAATAACTAAGTCAATGGAGTCAGGGGAAAGATGATTACTGCAATTAAAAAAGGAGTCATTGATAATCTGCACTTCTAAATTGTTGCGCTCCATCTTCTCCTGCATCCAGGTGATATCTTCCATCATATCAAAGAGCTTATCAGTGATAGCTTTAGCAACCGGAAAGTCATGAATTTCCTCCCGGCCCGCACTTACACGCCTACCCAGGCTCGGCTCATAGGAATAATTTGAATAACTCACCATAGTTGAGGCAAAGGCAAGCCGGAACAGATCACGAAGATTATCGTCTTCAATGGAAAGAACAAAGTCCTGCACTGTCAATACCTTGTGAAGCACAAGCGGATTATAAAAAAGCGCCCTGGTCTTAAATCCCTGAGGCGGGGCGCTTTGCGGCTCATAATTCGATGTAGCCATCTTCTTATAGAACCGGCGGAAGTCCTCGATTGCCGAGGCGAATTCATTCAGGTCTAAATGATAAGCGTTTGCCTTGACGCGGCTGGCAAGGGCAGCGTAAGGATTTATTTCAAATCCGATCGCGTTATGTCCTCCAAGGGTAGCCTCAACTATAGTCGTTCCGACACCGCAAAAGGTATCTAAGACCGTACCTTTCTTCTTAAGATACCCATTCAAAGCGCTCTTAACAAAGCCGCTTGAAAAACCGGCGATCCATGGAACCCACCTATGGATTGGCAGGGTTTTGTTACTGGAGAAATTGGGGTCGGTGAAGACTGCATCCTTTTCGTTCAAAACCGACTCACCACTGTTTTCCGGTATTATAGGGAGCCGTAATTGTGTCGGTCTTTTTACTGTCTTAGTCGCAATCGCCATGCTGTTTTCAAGAAGTTATTTTGCGCGTGTTTTGAGATTAACAACCTGCCCTACACCATACTCCGGCTGAAGTTCCCGGATAATTGATCCCATTTCTTGTCGTTCCTTTGCGTCGTTTAAGACCTTTGCAAAGTCGTCGAAACTGAGAATGACGGCCTTAGGACTCCCACGCCGTTCAACGATGTAGCGGGTATGATTCTGTGTAACATCATCAATAACCTGTCCGAAATTGTTCTGTGCCTGAGTGGAGCTAACGCTCTTAATCGCCAAAACCGCCTCCGTATGTATTCGGTAATTTAGCTAACATGGATAAATTATAAGGATGGGATGTTTTCTTGTCAAGGGGAACTATTTACTTCGGAAAACAAATAAAATAAATGGTAAGTTCCGAGCATAACTCATTTAAAAAGAGTCATTCTTAGAATGCTGATTAGTTCAGCTTACGCATAGTCCCGAAATCCCTACTCCTCTATTTTACACACCCGGTTGTTGCCGAGGCTTTTGGCGGTGTACAGGGCCTTGTCCGCCTTTGCGATAAAATCCTCAACGGTTTTGACTTTATCATCGTAGCGGCAGATGCCAAGGCTGATGGTGAAATTTATGACCTGGTTTTTTTTGTAGGGGATGTCCGCCTTTTCGATCTTTCTGCGGATCCGCTCAGCCACCTTTGCGCCGGTGTCCATGTCCGTCTCGGTCAGCAGGATGATGAACTCATCGCCGCCGAATCTTCCGGCAACATCGGTGTCTCTTAGGGCTTCCCTTATAACATCGGCGGTGGTTTGAACGATCTTGTCGCCTGCGATATGGCCGTATGAATCATTGATCTTTTTGAAGTTATCAATGTCGAACATTATCATGGCAAGGGGGTTCCCGTATCTTTTGGCCCTCTTCATTTCTTCTTTGATCCTTTTGTCCAGATACTGTCTGTTTAATAATCCGGTAAGCCCGTCGATCTGCGACTTTTGTTCAAGTTCTTTCATCAGCCTGTCGCGCTCTTCCTCAGCCTGTCTTCTCTGCGAGATGTCGCGGTAGATTATCAGGATATATTTTTTATCACCTGCTTTCATGAGCGAGGCGCTTGCCTCTACGGGGAAGACCGTGCCGTCCTTCTTTTTGTGCGTGGCCTCGACCCTTAAATTCTCTCCATCGAGTATCCGCTTTATGCGTCTCAGCGCCTTTGAAGCTGATTCCTGCGTATCATTGAGGTCAGTGATCGACAGCCGGCGCAATTCTTTCTCGGTATAACCGTGCATCTCGCACGCGGCCTGGTTAGCGGAAAGTATCCTGCCCGCCTCTTCGCCTTCCGTCTCGACAATATATATGGCATCACAGGAGTGTTCAAACAGGGAACGGTAACGTATCTCGCTCCCGCGCAATGCCTCTTCCATCTCCATGCGTTCGGTAATGTCCCTGCACGATTCGATTATATAAACTATATTGCCTGAGTTGTCCAGTATGGGCGCCGCCACAATATCAACATATCTTTTGCCGCCGTTGCCGTCGGTATGCACACGTGTCATGTTGACCTGGGATTTCTTCTTTAACATCTTCTTCAATTGGCAGGTGTTCTTTTGCCTGGGGCAAGGCATTTTGCAGAGGCGCGTAACATCATAACAGTAAAGGTCCTCTTTTACCGGGTCGATCCCGCCGGTCTTCTCTCTCAATTTTTTGTTTGCGAGCACAACATGGAACCCGGTATCTATGACAATCATGGGGTCTCCGATATTGTCGATCACGGTCTGGAGATATTCACGCGAAGTCTCAAGGATGTCTCTCCTGCGGATGCTCTCCTCCTGGTAAAGCTGGAGGGACATCTCAAGCTCCTGAATGCGCTTCTGCAGGTGTTCGAGTGTGCCGTCAGGATGTGTGCAGTTATCTGTGCGTTTCATAAGTTGTCTCCAGAACTCCGGGGATTAACCGTTCCCCTGTCAAGCGTCCTGTACTGGATGGCCTCAGAGATATGCAACAGCCCGGAGCCCCCTGGCTGTAGCGGTGCCCCTGCGATCTGGAATCACCTAAATCTCCACACGAGCATATGTGCAGACACCTTTGTAAATTATTATAACGATGGACAGCCATTAATCTCCCCTCATTACAAGTTTTCATTACCAAGAGCTATTGACGTCCTGATGAGTATCCCATTATAACAAATAACGGTCATGCAAAAGGGACCTCAAAGCAATTAACGAGTTTCTCGAAAAAAGAAGTTTGGAAAAACTATGCCGCTATGAACTCGATCTTGAGCTGCGTTCCGGTCGCCTCAGCGAGCTTTTCAAGAGTTTTAAGGGTAAAGCCCTCGTACTCTCCACTCTCAATCCTTGAAATGGCCTGCTGGCTGGTCCCCATCAATTTCGCCAGTTCCTGCTGAGATAACCCCTTCTTTTCCCTGAGTTCAGTGATCTTCATAGCAAGTTTTAGCGCCTGACGCTCATCTCTGTAATGTGTTCTGAACTGGGGATCCTTCAGGTCTTCACGTAGACGCCTACGGAAAGTTCGTACTTCAGCTTTTTTCATATGTTACCTCCTGCAGGATTCCGTTTTATCCAGTCCTGCATTCTTCTTTCTGCTAAATCTATATCTCTCTCTTTCAACTGTTGTGTCTTTTTCGAAAATGCATGTGCCAGAATAATCTGGTCACGCAATTGAAAGAAATATAGGATACGGTACTGATTCGAACTTTGGTGTATCCTCAACTCCCTGATTTTCCCTCTGACAACATCAGCATAAGGCCGCTTGAGATGCGGCCCCTGCTCTTCCAGGAGAGATAGGTGCGCAGCCACCTTTGCTCGTGACTTTTTGTCCAGACCATCCAAGAAATCATCAATCGGCGAATCGCCGCGCTCTGTAGTGTAGAAGACCAGATTATACAATGACACCCCCGCTTCATATTTATTATATACATCAGGGTTGATGTATTGTCAAGCCAGCCGGTTCGTTTTCCTCTCAAGTAACTTGTCGCTATTGATGTCCCGATAAAAGGAATCTGAAGAAGCTGGCGTTTCTAAGGCGCAATGTTTCACAAATACTGAGTAATACCAGGTTCTCTTTGATACTCTCTTCAGTCGATAGCCCATTGATAACATTGCGGAGGAATACAAATCGCTTAATCGCATGTTCCGCGTTATTGTTGTTCCATGGGATACCGTCATAGAACAAGAACGGAAAAAGTTTATCCCTGTACTTGACCATCCGCCTTCGGAAGTTGTTGGCTAATTCTGAACTGTACTCACTATTTTCTATTTTTTTGAAAAATCTGAGCACAGATCGTTCGTGTAAATGTAAATGCCGCTTTTTCAAACCGTATTTATCAATAGTTCCGATAATCGGAGTTAATAAAGCAGTAAAGTCTTTGCCCAGTTCCTTCATCTCCAAATCGAAAGGACTTCTCAAAATATCCTCGTTCATATCTCGGATCAGATGAATTAAGCACTTTTGTTGCACGCATGGGATCGAATCATACGCCGTGTAGAAATCTGAAACAAGTACGCCCTTGAAGCCGCTTAATTTTTCTTTCAAAAAATCACCTTCGCGGGTATTCGTATGCATGTAATAAACAGTGTCTATATTTGCAAATGCCCAGACGTAGTTTGTCGTACCCCTTACGCTCACTTTAGTTTCATCCACATGAATCAATGTGCTATTCAAGAGGTTCGACCATAATTCGGCATAATCATCTTTATAGCAGGAAGCAGCACGTGTCTTGAAATCACCAATAATGGACATGGGGAAATGATACTTGAATATTTCCTGCAAATCCTCAATGATGGAATGTTGTGATTTTAGTCGTCCTATATGCTGATATATTACCCATGCCATCAGATGCTGCCCGTATTTTGAAGCAGTGGCTTCTTTATATATGGTTGGAACGAATGCTTTGTTACATTCTTTACAGCGAAATCGTGAAAATGTGTACTTAACAACCCATCTTTTTATCCCTGACTCATGCATTTTTATATCGTAAACAATTTTTGAATAATTGGCGTGCCTATATGGAATCATCGCATTACACTGTGGGCATTTTGGGGGACGCGATAAATTTATCGTTTGATTGATTTTGTGATTCCTTTTGAACTTATGAGCTTTCTTGGTGATGGACTTTCTGTGCAATGGGCTTATGCGAGCATACACTTTGTCTCGTTGGTAATCAAAATAGGCGCATCGGTTTATTTCCTCAAGATCCGGAAAATAAAAATTGTTCTCCCTGAAAATGTTATAAGGCTTGTCTCTTTTAATCTGATCCGTATGTTTCGTTGTATATTTCTCGAAGTTGTTCGAGGTAGATAGGCCCTCCAGATAATCGACGACTGTTCTTAGGGACTGACAGTCCTCATGGTTGTAAGTAATCAACTTCTGTTTAAGAATATCATTGTCTGATGTCTCCCACTGCTGCCGCCACAATAAGCTCATGAAGCCAGAGGCGTTATGGTCAGACCATCTGAAGCCCATGAAAGACGCAATGCTTTTCAGACCGTTGGAGTACGTTGGGAAGTAAATTTTGCCATATATTGCAGACAATACATTGAAAGACCGCAATGTTATCTTTTTAAGCAATTCGCTGCTGCCTCCATATTGTGCACTCATTAGCTTGAGGAACTTAGTCTCATAACTCCCATAGTGAAACAAGACAAAATCCTTCAAAGCTTCCATCTTTTCGAGAAATGAACCCCAGATTATTTTTTCTCCGGTCTTGTCGTTTGCCCAGAAGGCATGTGAAAAGACGTTTTTCCCATCGTCAATAATCAGGCCGATCAGATAATAGTAATTCTCGTCAGGGATTCCTTCAACATCAAGATATACCCGAGTCGTCGCAGCGGGAAGTTCCGGTTTCCCCGCGATGTAAATAGTTTGAGTCCTGATAGCCAATGCATTAAGGGAATGATAATGTTTTAGGATTTGCCGGGACGCCACTTTTTTCGCCCGACGTGGACGAAAGGTATAAGAGTATTGCGTTACCGTAAAAACTCCTCTTTTGTTTAACTGATCGATTTCTTTTCCGCTGAGACCTTTCAGAAGGCTCAGATCATCTTTTTCCTTTGCAGCCGCATAACAGATCTCCTGAAACTCGCATATTTTACAATGATCGTTGAGCCTTAAAGGCGGCGCAGTTTGCTTGTCAATCATATTGGTAATTTCTTTTTCTATTTTTCGTACCGTCTTAATCAGGGAGGCGAGCTGCACCTTAGTGGAAGATAGATTATCACCAAAAATAATCCTCCCGTTAGCGGGTTCTATTTTCTGTTCGTGGCCTAAGGCCGCCCCATAGAACGCCAGTAAAAGCTTGTGCTGTTTGCTTATCTTTTGATGGGGCAAAAAGATGATAGGATTATAAAGCAGCTTCCGGGTGGAAGATTGTGAAGACAGTTCTGCTGCATCAAGAATAAGAGAGTATTTGTCATTCGAAATCGAGATGCCGACTGCGACTGAAAGGGTCTGCTTTTTAATTTCCTTGAATGTACTGTTTACCACAGATGGTGTTATGCCGCCGCCAGCTATTAAGAGGCGCTCTCGTGCTCGTTGGCAATATTCTGCATGGTTCTCATCTTGTACTGGATGGCCTCAGAGATATGTTCCGCCTGTATCTGCTCTGATTCAGCAAGATCGGCAATGGTCCTGCTGACCTTGAGTATCCTTGTATACGCCCTTGCGGACAGGCCGAGCTTGTGCATGGCTGCCTCGATTATATTTTGCGCGTCCCGGTTGAGATTGCAGTATTTCTTCATATGCTTTGACCGCATTTTGGAGTTTGAATATATACTGTCCTTCCTGAATCTTTCAACCTGCAGATGTTTGGCTTCCTGTATCTTGCGCCGGATGGACTGCGAGGTCTCGCCGCAATATTCATTTGAAAGGTCCTTGTACGGTACGGCAGGGACTTCCACATGAATGTCTATCCTGTCCAGAAGCGGCCCTGATACACGCTGCCTATAACGGTGTATCTGCGAAGGAGAGCACGTGCATTGGTGCCGTGAATCGCCCATGTATCCGCAAGGGCACGGATTCATCGCGCACACAAGCATAATAGATGCGGGATAGGTGATTGAACTGAGCGCCCTTGAGATTGTCACAGTGGCGTCTTCAAGCGGCTGACGCAGGACCTCAAGGACGTTTCTTTTAAACTCCGGCAGCTCGTCAAGAAACAGGAGGCC
>JACQZF010000089.1 GCA_016213945.1 Nitrospirota bacterium
ACGTGTGAAGGGCTATAAGGAAATTCCAAAATTAGTGGCTGCCTTCAGGCAGAAAACTCTTGACGGAAAGGAGATGGCTGCTTAAAATCATGAAGCCGAGGTCCTTCCCACTTCAACGAAAGAAAGGGACAAGTTCGAAAATCTTGAATCTTTATCGTCGGGTTTAATATCAAGCATCCTTTCTGTAAATGCCAAATATTTGTCATTATTATTCCCGATTGCAGCAATATCTCTTAATGCCCTTAAAAGTCTAAATTCCCAACCGTCAGGGTTAGGGATCAACGTTCGTACATTATTTAACAGCCAGTCTTCACTATTATTAGAACCATTTTTACATTTAGCCACTGCAGCATCACAATAACGATCAAGCTTGTCTTCAAGGCTTTGCGCATGCTCTGCAGATGTTTCATATTGAACAGCAGCTTTATCATTGTCTTTATATTCCTCGTATGCTTTTCCTAAGTAATAAGAAATTTCACTCTTATTAGGATGTTTGTTGGCCAGTGCTTTTAGTTCTTCTATGAATATTCCCTTACCGTGCAATCTTCGGAAATAGTATTTTAAGGCCTCAAAAGAAGCTTTGTTAGAGTCTTTTTGTCCTTCTTCTGAATCGTTATATGCCTTAATTATTTTCTGTTCCTGCTCTTTATCATCTTTTCTAATAGCTCGAAACAGTGCAAAATCATAATCATTTTTTCCCCAAGCAGCAGAAGGTTCTACTTTCTCCTCTTTCCCTTGCTGAATTGACTCAATTTCTGTTTTTTCAGATGATTCCGATTGAGAAGCTTTGATCAATGTCTCCTTTGGTGAAAGTGCTGTTAACATCTCAATTATTTTATTAAAGGATTTTGATGGCTCGTTACGTTTAAAAAGAATATATTCTAAATCTCCTTGGAGTCCTCCAGGTTTTCTTAACCCCTCTTCAAGTAAAATAATTTTCTCCATTTTCTTCCCAACAGCAACTCCTATTTCTTGAATAATCCAGTCAGATGTTTTCCAATTAAAAGCATCTTTTTTTGCTTTCAAAATTGTCTTATTTAGCCATGATTCTTTTAGATTCTTTGGATCTATGACCTGTTCCTTTGCCGTACATATTGCAATAAACAGATTTTTATCTTCCATTAATCTTAATACTTTCTCAGAAAGAATCTTTGGAGCAGCAGGCTCAGCATGATCCCATGTGAATCCGAGCCCCATCCTTTGAACTCGATCAAAAAAATCAAGGAACTCACGAACTACATCTTTATCATTATCTGTAAAGCTATGACCTACAAAGGCTCTTAGATTACTCATGCTATCTCCTACAACTTTATTGCGTTAGGTATTTCTCATAGTGTTATAGTTTTTCTCCTGCTCTACAAGCCTCCCCGAAAACGCCTTCTTCAGTATCGACTGCCGCAAGCGTTCAGCGTGTTTGAGATTGGTAATAAGCTTCTCATCAATAACTTCACATGCTTTGTCTTCGGGTTTGTTCAGCATTTCCCCCTTAAAACTTAATCGCTTAATTTTAGTTCAACTCCCAGAGAAACAGCAAGACGATAATAGTGCAGAAGCGCAAAAGAACAGAAACCAAAAGAACGAAATCGCGTAAGGCTGAAAGCGCGATGGGGTAAAGGATTAAGCGGATAGTAGCTACTTCGCCTGTTCTTTATGATTGAACAGGTCTTTGACTTTGTCCATGAAGCCTTTTGAGGTGTCTTCTCCGCTTAGCCTGGAGAACTCCATGAGCAGCTCTTTCTGCCTGGGGGTGAGTTTCTTGGGGACGTCAATGAAGACGGTTATATACTGATTGCCTTTGCCGTACCCGCCGAGCTTGGGAGCGCCTTTGCCCTTCAGATGAAAGACCGTGCCTGAAGGCGTGCCTGCGGGGATTTTAACTGAAGCGGACCCGTCCATTGTCGGCACTTCGATCTCAGAGCCGAGGGCCGCCTGGACAAAAGAGATAGGAACTTCGCAGAGGAGGTCGTTGCCTTTTCTTTTGAAGAAGGGATGCGGGGTGACATTGAGGATCACATATAAATCACCGGACGGGCCTCCGTAGTATCCTGCCTCTCCTTCGCCTGAAACCTTCAGCCTGATGCCGGTATCAACTCCGGCTGGTATTTTCAGCGATATGGAGCGCTCTCTTCTAACCTTGCCCTGGCCTTTGCACTTGGCGCAAGGGTCAGTGATGATCTTGCCGTGGCCTCCGCACTTGCCGCAGGTCTTTGAGATCGTGAAAAAGCCCTGCTGCATCCTCATCTGCCCTGTGCCTTTGCAGTTCGGGCAGACAGCAGGCCCTTTGCCCGGCCTTGAACCGGTGCCTTCACATTCAGGGCAGTTTTCCCATCTTGGGATCTTTATCTCTTTTTCCACTCCGAAGATCGATTCCCTGAGCGCTATTTCAAGGTCGTAACGCAGGTCCTGCCCTTTTGTCGGGCGCGACTTTCTTCTCCCCGTGAACTCGCCGAATATGTCTCCAAAGACATCTCCAAAGATGTCCCCGAAATTTGAAGAAGAGAAGCCGCCGAATCCAGCGCCGAAATCAAAGCCCGCGCCCGCGCCTTCAGATGTGCCGAACCTGTCGTAGTTGGAACGCTTCTCGGCATCGCTCAGGCACGAATAGGCCTCGTTTATCTCTTTGAATTTGTCCTCGGCTGCCTTGTCTCCGGGATTTATGTCGGGATGGAATTTTAACGCAAGCTGCCGGTATGCCTTTTTAAGATCGGCATCCGTCGCGTCTTTATCTACGCCAAGTGTCTGGTAATAGTCTTTCATTTTAGCTGTCAGCAATTAGCTGTCAGCGGTCAGCTTTATTTTGCATAAATATAACTTACTGCTAATCGCTGACAGCTAACCGCTAATTGTTTAACTTTCTTTCTTGTCCGTTTCTTCAAATTCGGCTTCGACAACGTCCTCTTTTTCTTTCTGTCCGCCGTCTGAAGTTGAAGCGCCTGCACCTGCCTGCTGCGCTCCAGCTCCTTGTGATTTGTACATTTCTTCGGCGATCTTGTGCGACGCTGTTGTCAACTCCTCAGTTGCCTTCTTAAGCTCATCAGGGTCGGTTGCGGTGTCCTTTGCCTTTTTGCATTTTACAAGCGCCTCTTCTATTTTCTGCTTGTCAGCAAGAGATACCTTGTCGCCATAATCCTTCAAAGATTTTTCAACCGTGTATATGAGCGTGTCAGCCTCATTTCTCGCCTCTGCAAGCTGACGCTTCCTGTGGTCTTCCGCGGCGTGGGCTTCTGCGTCGCCTGTTGTCCTCTTTATTTCTTCTTCGCTTAAACCACTTGACGCGGTTATCCTGATGGACTGCTCTTTTCCGGTGCCCTTGTCTTTTGCGGACACATGAAGAATGCCGTTTGCGTCAATGTCAAAGGTGACTTCAATCTGAGGGACCCCCCTTGGCGCCGGCGGGATGCCGACGAGTTCAAAATTACCAAGGAGCTTGTTGTCCGCGGCCATTTCCCTTTCGCCCTGGCATATCTTGATTGTCACAGCCGGTTGATTATCGGATGCTGTGGAAAATACCTGGCTCTTTTTTGTAGGGATCGTTGTGTTGCGTTCAATGAGTTTGGTAAATATTCCGCCGAGGGTTTCAATGCCCAGAGAAAGCGGAGTGACGTCAAGAAGGAGCACGTCTTTGACCTCGCCCTTCAGAACGCCTGCCTGGATCGCTGCGCCCGCGGCAACTACTTCATCAGGGTTAACTTCCTTTGAAGGCTCTTTGCCGAAGAACTCCTTAACCACCTGCACGACCTTCGGCGTCCTCGTCTGTCCGCCGACAAGTATTACTTCATCAATGTCCTTTGCGCTCAATCCGGCATCGGCAAGCGCGCGTTTGCACGGCTCAACGGTCCTTTGGATCAGGTCATCAACAAGCTGTTCAAACTGTGCACGAGACAGTTTCTTTACCAGATGCTTGGGACCTGTTGCATCCGCTGTGATAAAAGGCAGATTGATCTCAGTCTCCATCGCGGATGATAATTCTATCTTTGCCTTCTCAGCGCTTTCCTTTAATCTCTGAAGCGCCATCTTGTCATTGCGGAGGTCAATGAAAGAATCTTTCTTGAATTCAGTAACAAGCCAGTCCATTATCTTGATGTCAAAATCATCTCCGCCAAGATAAGTGTCGCCGTTTGTTGATTTTACCTCAACAACGCCTTCGCCTATTTCCAGTATTGATACGTCGAAAGTGCCGCCGCCGAGATCATAAACGGCGATCTTCTCTTCCTTCTTTTTGTCCATTCCGTATGCGAGAGACGCGGCGGTCGGCTCGTTGATAATTCTAAGTACGTTCAGTCCCGCGATCCTGCCTGCGTCCTTTGTGGCCTGGCGCTGGCTGTCGTCAAAATACGCGGGCACGGTTATGACCGCGTCAGTGACAGGCTCGCCTAAATAATCTTCCGCAGCCTGTTTTAATTTCTGCAGGATCATGGCGGAGATCTCAGGAGGCGAATAAGTCTTGCCGTGCGCCTCAACATGGGCGTCTCCGTTTGGCGCGCTGACTATTTTGTAAGGAAGCTTTTTCTTTGCCTCATCAGCCTCTCTTGAATTGGACTTCCTCCCCATCAATCTCTTTATGGAGAAGATTGTATTCTCAGGGTTTGTGATCGCCTGCCTTTTTGCGACCTGCCCGACAAGTCTCTCTCCTTTATCAGTGAAAGCCACAACAGAGGGCGTTGTCCTTGTGCCCTCCTGATTGGCGATGATGGTTGGTTCTCCGCCCTGCATTACAGCGACTACCGAGTTGGTAGTTCCAAGGTCTATTCCAACTACTTTTCCCATAAATCTATTCCTCCTGTTTAAATCTGTTTTCTGAGTTTGATATTAGTTCTCTTCTGTTGTAACGGCCTGGTCCTGTGAGACGCCTGCCTGTGCAGCGGACGGTTTCTTCGCAACGCCGACGAGCGTCGCCCTTAAGACCCTGTCCTTAAACATGTACCCTTTTCTGAATTCCTTGACCACGGTGTTTTCCGCTGCGTCTCCTGCTTCCACCTGTGCCATTGCGTGGTGGACATTTGGATCAAAGGGTTTATTCAGTGCGTCAATGCCGGTCAGGCCGTATTTTTCAAATGTGGTTTTTATTTCCTTCAAAGTTAATTGTACCCCTTCAGCGAGCGGGCCTGATGATTCGTTACCGGAGGTATGCTGAAGCGCAAGCTCCAGATGATCGAGAACGGTAAGGAGGTCTTTCAGAAGACTTTCATTGGCGTACTTAAGCTGATCTTCTTTTTGCCTTGCAGCAAACCTCTTGTAGTTTTCAAATTCAGCGTAAAGCCTGACGTATTTATCGCCGGCCTCAGACAGGGATTTTTTTAATGCCTCGATATCTTCAATGTCGCTGCCGGTTGTCTGTTCCGGCTCTGTTGGTTCTGTATTTTGGTTCTCAGCCATCAATGCGATGCTCCTTAGATTTCGGTCAATATCCTTGTTAATGCCCTGGCGGTATGGTCTACCATCGGGATCAATTTTTTATAGTTCATCCTTGTCGGGCCTATTATTCCGATGGCCCCGTTGGCCTGCTTTCCGTCCTTGTATGTGGAAATTACCAGGCTCAGCTCCCTCAATGAAGGGATAATATGTTCCATTCCCACGAATACCTGAGTGCCTTGAGAGCCGCTCATTTGATGAAGTAATTTTAGCATAAATTGTTTGTCTTCAATAGCTCTGAGGATTTCCTTTATCTGCTTCATTGTCGCGAAGTCCGGGAGGTTGGACGCGCCGGAAAGCATGTTCAGGGTGAGATCTTCAGTCTCTGACGTAAATACCTCTCTGCAGAGCGCGATCAGATTGGCGATCAACCGGTCGCAGGCCGCTTTGTCCAGGTGAAGCTGGCCGGTTATCTCCTCCCTTATTATTTTTATAGTCAATCCATGAAATTTGCCGTTCAGGTAACTGGACGCGTTATCAAGCTGTTTCTGTGAATATGTCCTGTCGAGCTCGATGATCTTGTTGCTGATCATCCCCTCTTCAGACACCAGGACGGCCAAGACCTTTCTGTCTTCATACTTGATGAACTTGATGTGCTTAAGAACAATGTCCTCTGTCTTCGGCGGGATCGCAAGCGCGAGATAATGTGAAAATAAAGAAAGGGTATTTGCCGCTTCCTTTACGATCTTGCCGTTGTCCTTTTCCGTAAGCATGAGTTTGCCTGACAACTCGTCAGAAAGCTCCGAATTACCTGCCAATGTCTGTTCTTCTAAAAGTGTGCTCACAAAAAACCTGTATCCTTTTTCAGTCGGCACCCTTCCGGCGGAGGTGTGGGGTTGAGAAATATAGCCCAACTCTTCCAATTTCGCCATCGTATTTCGAATGGTAGCGGAGGACAAGCCGACTGAGAACTTTTGGGTTATAAAGAACGAGCCTATCGGGATGTTAAGGTCGATGTGGCTTTGAATTATTGCACAGAGTATTTTTTTACGTCTTTCATCAAGGGTTTCCATCTTTGGTTAGCACTCTTAAGCGTTGAGTGCTATTAATATAGCAACAATAATTATTGTGTGTCAAGGATTAGGCCTGCGGTTATAACTTAACGTAATTAAAAGAAATCCGAATTCCTGATATGTTGATCAACCACGGAGGCACAGAGACACGGAGAAAGAAATCCACAGATTTCGCAGATGACTCAGATTGAAAAAAAGCTTTCTAATAAATCTCTGAAAATCTGCGTAATATGTGGACGAATATTATTCTCTGTGCCTCCGTGGTTAATAAAAGTTGAGACACGAACGAAAGATATGATCGCTTACCAGACAAAATTAAGCGCATCCTTCACGACGTCTATCTTTGCGGGCAGTGTCCCGAAGTAGTCGCCGTCTATCTGAATATGGACTTCGCCGCCGGAGGTGAGTTCGAGTCCGGAAGTTTTCTGGCATAAGACATCTTTGAATTTCAAATGCCTTCCGCTGATAACGCCGATGATAAACCTCAAGAGGTCTTTTCTTGTTTTGCCTTTGAATATGCATACCTCAAGAAGTGGTTCGATGATGGATGCATGTGGAGTAATTGAAAATTGTCCGCCGTAATTCTTCGCATTGCCTGCGACAACCGTATAGCCGGTAAATTCATTCTCAGGGGTTTTAATATTTATGAGCGGAGGACCATATTGTGTTAAGACCTTAAACCCTGAAACGACATGCGCGGCCTTGCCTGAGATTTTTTTTATCAGGTTATTTTTAACGCCCAATACAGCTTCTGCGTCAAAACCGATCCCTGCCATTGACGCAAAATACCGGCCGTTGATCCTTCCAAGACAGATATTTCGAGCAGTGCCGGTCAGCGCGAGCTCGACAGCTTTTTCAATGTCTTCAGGAATGAGGAGTTCTTTTGCAAGGACATTTGTAGTCCCAAGCGGAATAAGGGCCAGGGGAACATTTGCCGGATCTGTGTTCTCCGGGGAAAGGACTCCGTTGATCACTTCATTCAATGTGCCGTCGCCTCCGACGGTTATGATGCGGTCAACGCCGGAGAGACTTTTTGCGAATTGAAAGGCGTCTCCCTTTTTTTCGGTAATGAAGGGGGTGAGAGATGCCCTTTGCTTTAACAGCCTCTCAATTTTATCTATTGACCTGTAAGCCCTGTTACCGGCTATGGGATTTACGATGAGACTTACGTTCAAGGATTTCCTTTAAGGTTAAGGTACCCTCGCAGGGTTTGATGTTGTCGATCAGGACAGGCGTTGTCTGGAGGTATTTAATAAGCTCCTTCACTTCCCCGCCTGTAATAAAGAACGCCCTGCCTCCATACGGCAGGCCCCTCTTTTTTATGTGCGGAAGCCGGATGTATCCGAAGCTGCGGGAGGCAATATAACCTGTCGTATAATTCGGGTCATCGGATATGCACAGCTCCCCAAGCACCATCGGATATTTGTGGACCTTGCTTGCTAAAATAAGGGCCTCTTGAACGGTGTCATTTTTGAGGCCGAGTTTGGCCAACTGTTTTGAAAGCACTGCATCCGCATTCTTTGTGATGCCCATCCGCGTGACCCGCACCCCGCGCAAAAGGTCCGGCTCAAGCCTTACTCCTTCGATGTCCATTAACATCGCCCCCCTCATCGTGATGCCGATGTTAAGGGACGTGAAGGCCTCCTCAATCGCCCTTTCGGTAATTCCGATAGTCGAGAGGATCTTGAACACAGCTTTCCTGACCGCTTCAGTATTTTTTGTATTTAATGTGCAAAGCGGCAGGGAAGATATCTTGCGCGGTTTTTCTTTAAGCTCCTCTACGGCAAGGCGTATTTCATCCGCCTTGCCTTTGTCATGCGTCAAGGCCCTTTCAGTGTATTCTTTGACGACATTGATGATATCGTCCTTTTCATAGATCCCCTCGGCGCCTGAAACATGGACACTGTTTTTAGACGCCCTCATCCTTACGCTGTAGTGAATGTGTTTTGACATTATATTTTAAACCCCATATCTTTGATCATCTGCAGGTCATCCGCAGGGTTTCTCCCGGTTGTCGTGAGATAGTTCCCTATCAAAAGCCCGTCGGCCCCGGCAAGAAATATAAACGAGTTCAGGTCCCTGAGGGTCGCAGGTCTGCCGCCGCAGACCCTTATCCCCTTGTCTGGAAGGATAAGCCTGTAGATTGCTATTATCTTCAGAGCTTCCAGTGGGTCAAGCAGCTCCCTGTTTGACAGAGAGGTGCCGCTGACAGGGGTGAAAAAATTTACCGGCACTGAATCAACGCCGATCTCTTTTAACGCAAATGCCATGTCTATGCGGTCTTCCCATGATTCACCGAGTCCGAATATGCCGCCGCTGCAAATGGAAAGTCCGTGGGCCTTCGCGGATTCGATGGTCTTTATCTTATCCATGTAAGTGTGAGTGGTGCATATTTCGCTGAAAAAGGCCTCGGAGGTTTCGAGGTTGTGATGGTAGCGGTGAAGCCCGGCATCTTTCAACTCAGCAAGCTCCTCATGTTCAAGTATCCCGAGCGTGGCGCACGGCAGAAGCCCCAAGCCTCTTATTTCACGAATGAAGCTGCAAATCTCTTTTAGATCTTTGCCTGAAGTTTTTTTACCGCTGGTAACAATACAGAAACGCTTGACGCCCCGTTGTCCTGCCGAACTTGCAGCTTCGAGGATTTTGTCCTTGTCCACCAGGGGATAAACCCCGGTATTTGTTTTATTGTGTGCGGATTGAGCGCAAAAAGAACAGTCTTCTGGACAGGCTCCTGACTTGGCATTAATAATCGAGCATAGATCGACCTTGTTGCCACGGAATTGCTCCCTGATTTTGTTGGCCGATGCAAGAAGTTCATAAATTTCGGGACCTGTCCGCTGTGACAGGTGAAGGGCGGTTTGCCTGTCGATCCCTTGTCCCATAGTCTGAGTTCTGTTCACCGGGCTCTGCGTCACTTGGTCTGTTATTAGCATGTGTTATTATCTATTCATCAAAAGCCGTTGTCAATAATGAATATTATTTTGAGATGCTAATAATCTTTTTGATTCAAATTTATGATAAAAAATATATTGCCAAAATGGCAAAATTGCCATTTTGATGCATTCCTTTTAATTGCTGAAGTTGCTAAACCCGTTAATTAACTTAGATATTTTTCCGGCATATTTTTTGCAAACCTAATTATTAGGAATAATAGTCTATGGAACGAAGAGCTTTTGAGAGAATTGACACAAATATTACCGCAAGATATTTCTTCGGCAATATGTTTTACACTGGAAATATCTTAAACATTTCTGAAAGAGGAATGTTGATAAATACCAGGAGATGTCTTCCTTCTGAATCTATGTTTGTTGTAATTATACGTCTGGAAAGTAAGCTTCTTAAGGTGGTTGCCAAGGTCAGGCGTTTAAAGAAAGGCAATGATCATTACGACGGGATGGGCGTTGAACTTTTAAGTACGTCTGTTGAATATCTGGATTTCATCAAAAGCTTGAAGAATGTGAAGTCCTTCACAAATTTATCGTAGGTTATATTTTCCATTTTCGCAATTCGGTCTTTTTAATCTTTCCTGTAGCTGTTTTTGGAAACGCCTCAATAAAAATTGTCCTCTTTGGCATCTTATACTGGGCAAAGCGGCCCCTTAAAGAACCTCTTATGTCACTCTCGTTAATGACTGAGTGGTCTTTGGTTTTTATAAAAAGCACGGGTATCTCCGAGCCTCTGCCGTCCGGTATCCCAACCATCGCGCATTCTTCAATGGATGGGTGTTGAATTACAAGATCTTCTACCTCCCTCGGATACATATTCATCCCGTCGATTATGATAAGGTCCTTTTTTCTGTCGACAATATAGATGTACCCGTCTGAGTCAATCTTTGCCATGTCACCGGTATAAAGCCAGCCGTCCTTTAAGACCTCTTCAGTTTCTTTTTCCCTGTTGTAATATCCCTGCATAACGTTAGCGCCTCTTACGATCAGCTCGCCGGTTTCTCCGTCCGGCAGGTTTTTGCCGTCTTCCCCGGCAACCGCAACTTCAACTCCGGGGACAGGCAGTCCCACGGAAGAAGGCTTCCGTACCCCCCTCAGCGGGTTTACGGCCACCACAGGAGATGCTTCGGTAAGCCCGTATCCCTCGATCAACGGGATATTGAAGCGTTTCTCAAACGCATTGATCGTATCCGCAGGCAATGCTGCCGCTCCCGATATACACGCCCTGATATTTACGAGGAACTTAAAAAAGAACCTCAGAAAGAAAGGCATCTTTTTCCTGGAGAGAATATTGTATATCGTAGGGATCGCGACAAAGAGGGTTATCCTGTCAGTGAAAATACTCTTTATGACCTTTGAAAACGGCTTTACAGACGCCAGCAGTATTATTTGGGCCCCGGCGAATATCGGCAATATAACGCAGACCGTAAAGCTGAATGAATGAAACAATGGAAGAAAGAGCAATATCCTGTCACTTCCTGAAACCTCCATTGCCTTCATGCTCGCTTCAGCATTTGCAATGAGATTTCTGTGGCTGAGCATGGCCCCTTTGGGAAATCCCGTTGTGCCTGAAGTATATAAAAACACCGCGACTTCATTTTCATCAAGATCCGCTTCTACTTTTTCTAAAGGGGAGGCTTTGGGGATTACAGGTATCTCGTCAAACATAAACGCCTTCAAACCGGGAACGGCATTTCTAATTTTTTCAACATGAGGCAAAAACCCGGCACTGTAGATCAGGACCTTACAAGCGGAGTCATTAAGGATATAGGATATTTCATCAGGAGTGAGAAATGTATTTAAAGGAACAACAACGCCGCCCGCCCTGAGGACCGCAAAATATGAGATTATGTATTCAGGGCAGTTGTCCATCAGGACCGCAACCCGGTCCTGATGTTTTAATCCAGAGGTTTTTAACCCTCCGGAGGTAATGCTGACAAGCCTGTCTAAATCTGAGTATGTGAATTTTTTCTTCCCGAATTTCAAGCAAATCTTTTTCGGAATTTCCTTTGCCCGTTTTGATAACAAAGCGCTCAGTGTCATAAAATCTTACCTCCCGAAAATGTATCATAAAAAGGGGAATTAATAAAGACGTCAGAAATGTTGGGATATGATTTAGAACATATTGTTGAAGCGGTTGAATTGTTTAAAATATGAAAACAAAAAATATTACTCAGGAGGTATCAAAAATGGGAAGTTGCGGCAGTTGCAGTTCCGGGGCAGGGCCGTTTTCTGAAGGAAAGGATTTAGTTGAGTTTGTCTACAACGCGCATGGGGGAGCAATTAAGGACCAGCCCCTTCCTAACGGCTTGAAGGCAAAATGCCAGGGCTGCGGAGAGGCGTTCATATTAAAGACATTTGTCGGAAAGTGCCCGAAATGCGGCGGTGTTCATGCGGTGTCTCCACCTCGCTGCGAAGATCCTGCCAACATACAGTTTGCCGGAGCCGGGTATAAACTTCCTGAAGACAGAGACTAATTCTATTAAGTGTTTAAGTTGTCATTCCCGCAAGCGGAGCGCGTCGGGAATCCTTCTGAAAACAAAGAAAGATTCCGGACAAGCCAACAGTAGGTCGGGCGGAGCCGCCGGAATGACAAAGGTGTCATCTTGATTGCAAAGTAGAATAAGATAGTCGTGCATTACTCGGGGAATGAAAGCTGAAGATAATTAGAGTTTGTTTATAAACCCGGCAATCTTGGAGAAAGATTCCGGACAAGCCGGAATGACAGAAAAAGGCACTTAAAAACAGGCCCTATTTACAGCCGATTGTGAATACCGCCTGTGTTAAAAAACTGCAAGCGTTACAATCCTTACAGTGCTTGCAATTTTTTTCATCTTTGCCCAATAAACATACGAGCATCCTTTCTACTGACTCATACACTTTAGCGTTAATGACAGGATTAACATTATCAGCCCTGATTTTTTCTAACATTTGTCACCCCCTGAAGGATTAGTAAACAACTCGTTATTGTTTAATACATCCTGTGCTTGTTTAAGTCAATAGGGGTTAAGAAGGTTATAAGAATTTTATATTCGCGGAATCGCGCAAATAGCGGAAGTGATGAAATTGTCCGGCAGCAGCCTTCTGTGGCTGCTAACCGTTTTACCCGGTTCCCGTTTTGATGCCGTATTTTTCCCGGACCTCTTTTATCTTGCCGCAGGCATAATCGCCTTCCGGGCAAGGAGTGTAAAGACAACCCGGGCCTGCTTTATAAAATAAAGTTGGGGCGGCTTTTTTGACAAGTTTCAACATCTCCTCCGCCATTTTTCTTATCTCCCACTGGGCCCGGTTGCAGCATCTCTGACGGAAGAAATGGATAAGCTCTCTTGCATTCATGGTCACCATTATTTTTGTCTCAGCTGCGTTTGGAAGCAGAAAACGCGCATCCTGATTGGCAGACTCACCCTTTATCCCCAGTTCGTTTAACTTCCTGACCATTTCGTTATATGCCCTTTGCGCGTCTTCCATAAAAGAGACAAAGGCGTTTTTCAATTCTTTATTCCCTTTGATAACAGGCGGTATGATGTAATCAAACCCGGCCTCTTCGCTGACATATCTTTGCGACTGCTGGCTGTAAGAGGCAAGGCGGTGCCTTACAAGCTGGTGCGAGCAGGCGCGGGAAATTCCTTCAATGGCAAACGTAAAAACAGCGTGTTCAATGGGACTCATGTGTCCCATCTTCACAAGCTTTTCAACGAAGGCCTTCTGGTCTTTAGTTCCTATTTTATCTTTCAGGGATTCAATATCCGAGGGGCTGTAACAGAGCTTCGCGGCCATTGCCACTGTCTCCTCCGGGTCCGGCGTATGGCGCAGAAGAATAACTTTTAATCTCGCTTCCGACATAATGTCTCCTTTTTTGGGCAGCCGCAGGTTTCACCCTGCGTT
This sequence comes from Nitrospirota bacterium, assembly GCA_016213945.1. Classification (GTDB taxonomy): domain Bacteria; phylum Nitrospirota; class Thermodesulfovibrionia; order UBA6902; family UBA6902; genus SURF-23. The sequence goes on from JACQZF010000089.1 coordinate 13,256, forward strand.
TTCAGTAAAAAATCAGGATGCTGAAATAATAAACATATCCTGTTTTATAAGTCAATTTGATTTAACCGTTGACAGGCAGGTGCAATAGTAATATATAAATATTAAAGGGGTTTCGAATGTACAAAAAGATTCTTGCAGCAGTAAATGAATTTTCAAATTCGGAGATAGCCTCGCGGTATGCGATAACGCTCGCGAAATCTTCTCACGCAAAACTTTATCTCGTGTTTGTTGCTGAAGAAAAGATAGAAAAGGACAAATTGCGTCATGCCGAGGCCGCGCTTGAGAGGCTCTTTTTAGAAGCCAGGAATACCGGTGTTGACGTTGAAAGTATTACGGAATGCGGCGAGCCTGTCAGTAAGATAAAAAAATTAGTAAAGGAGCATGACATAGATATTGTCTTTGCCGCCACAAGGAGAGAAGACGTAAAGAAAAGATTTTTTGTAAAGACACTTTCAAGGCAATTGATGGTAAAGCTTCCGTGTTCGGTGGCGATGGTAAGGGTGGTGAAGATGGCAGGCATTCATCCCAAACACATACTCGTTCCCTTACGCGGGCACCTGACGGACATTGAAGAGAGAGCATATTTTGTGGCGACGCTTGCGGAAGGCTCCGGCGCGGGTATCACGCTTTTCCATCTGCATAAACCGATCACAAGTTTTATTAATGGAGAAATGCACTTAAAACCTGTTCAGAGAGATGAGTATGTCCCGAAGGATGTCGAGAAATTCCGGGAGCATTTAAACAAATATAAAATACCGCATGAGAAGAAGACCGGCACAGGCAGCATTGCAAGGGCGATAACACTTGAGGCCGCGCACAGGAAAAATGACCTGATCGTTATGGGGGCAAGCGAGAGGAGCCTGCTGAGTTCTATTGTTAAAGGAAATCCCGTGGAGACCGTCTTACGGGAGACGCCGTGCAACCTGATAATTTTCAGGGGAAGAAAAAGCTGACGGCCGGCTATGAACATACACAATCTCTCCAAAGATACTGTACTGAAAAATCTTGTTACTTCAGACAAGGGGCTCTCTGAAACTGAAGCGGCAAAGAGGCTGCATGAATACGGGCTGAATGAGATAAAGGAAGTAAGAAAAAAATCTCTCTTCCACAGGTTCATTGCGCAATTCACGCATTTCCTCGCCATCCTTCTCTGGCTTGCTGCGGGACTCTGTCTTTTATCTGAATACCTGCATCCCGGAGAGGGGCTGGTTTCCCTCGGTATAGCAATATTCGGGGTCATACTGATCAATGCTGTTTTTACTTTTGTACAGGAATACCGTGCTGAAAAGGCGATTGAAGCTCTGAAGAAGCTCTTGCCCTTCAATGTAAAACTTTCAAGAGATGGTTCAACCAAAGAGATTTGTGCTGAAAATGTAGTACCCGGAGATTTAGTGTTCCTGGGGGAAGGCGACAAGGTGCCTGCTGACGCGCGGCTCATCGAATCAAATTATTTAATGGTAAACAATGCGCCGCTCACGGGAGAATCCGATACAAGGCCGCGAAGTCATGAGGCATTCGAAGGCGATTATTTTGAAAGTCCTAACATCGTCTTTGCAGGCACTCATGTAGTAAGCGGCTCAGGGAGGGCCGTTGCTTTTGCTACAGGCATGTCTACGGAATTCGGGAAGATAGCCCATCTTACAAGCGGCGTTCAGGAAAGATTAAGCCCGTTGCAGAAAGAGATAATAAAGGTAACGAAAATAATAGCCGTTATCGCCCTGACCACGGGGATATTCTTTTTTGTCCTTGGGACCTTCATCGGCAGGAGCTTCTGGCATAATCTCCTGTTTGCCATCGGTATCACTATCGCCAATGTCCCTGAAGGACTTTTACCGACGGTCACACTTTCTCTGGCTATGGGCAGCCAGAGAATGGCAAAGAAAAATGCGTTGATCAAGACCCTCACATCAGTTGAAACCCTCGGCTCTGTTACGGTGATATGCACCGACAAGACAGGCACGCTGACGCAGAATAAGATGGAAGTGCAGGAAATCTGGACACTGTCAGATTCAGATGCCCTCAGAATTCCCTCCCCCTTGAGGGGGGAGGGTAAGGGTGGGGGTGAGGCTTGGTCTGGTATTTCACCCTCCCCTTCATCCCCTCCCGTCAAGGGAGGGGAGTCTTACAACATGCTCATGCAAGCTGCATCCCTTTGCAACAATGCGGTTTACGATAACGGGAAATACAAGGGCGACCCGACAGAGGCCGCAATTTTGAAGGCTGCGAGAGAAGCCATAGGAGACATGAAAGCCGAGCGCATCCATGAGATACCATTTGACTCGGAGAGAAAGAGGATGACGACTGTTTACAAGTGGGAAGTGGGAAGTGGGAAGTGGGAAGTAAAAGAAAAGGACTTACTAACATCAACTTCTCACTTCTTACTTCCTACTTCTTACTTTTCTTTTACCAAGGGCGCTCTCGAAACGGTCCTTCCGCTTTGCACAGATATTCTCAGGGACAATGAGGTAAAAGCAATCAGCGAAGATGATAATAACTCCCTCATGCACACTTATCACTCCATGATGGATGAAGGGTTGAGGGTAATCGCGTTTGCGTATAAAGAAATAGGGGACATAGAACACAGAATACAGAATACAGATAATCCCCCTTTACCCCCCTTTAGTAAAGGGGGGATGGGGGGATTTGATATTGAATCCGACCTCGTCTTCCTCGGTCTCATGGGGCTTGAAGATCCGCCAAGGCCTGAAGTCCCTGACGCTATAGAGAAGTGTCACAGCGCAGGCATTAAAATCATCATGATCACTGGCGATGCAAGCAGGACGGCGGTTGCGATTGCAAAACAGATCGGTCTTGTCAAAAACAATCCTGTAGTGATTGAAGGGCATGAAATAAATGTGATGTCTGATAGTGACCTCAGGGGAAAGCTTTTATCAGATGAAATCATCTTTGCGAGGATGACGCCTGTTCACAAGATGAGGATAGTGACCATTCTTGAAGATGAAGGGGAGAGGGTCGCGGTGACAGGCGACGGGGTCAACGATGCGCCGGCGCTGAAGAAGGCGAACATCGGCATCGCTATGGGTCTGACGGGAACTGATGTGGCGAGAGAGGCGGCGGACATTGTTTTGCTGGATGATAATTTTGCCTCCATCGTAAATGCAATAGAGGAGGGGAGAGGGATTTTTGAGAATATCAGGAAATTTATTACCTACATATTCGCATCCAACATACCGGAAGCTGTCCCTTACATTGCATATGTAATCTTTAACATCCCGCTTCCCCTCACCATCATGCAGATACTGGCGGTTGATCTCGGGACCGATATGTTTCCCGCGCTTGCCCTCGGAGCTGAAAAACCGGCAAGGGGCGCGATGAGGCAGCCTCCCAGAAGCCCTGAAGAAAAGTTGCTGAATTTTAAAATACTCGGCCGCGCATATTTGTTCCTCGGCCCCATTGAGGCGCTTGCCGGGCTTTCCGGATTTTTCTATGTATTGCATTCAGGCGGCTGGCAGTGGGGAACGATGCTTCCTTCTCATGAAGTGTTGTATATGCAGGCCACAACAGCCTGTCTTGCAGGGATCATCGTTTCACAGATCGGCAATGTGTTTGCCTGCCGCTCATTCAAAGACTCGATTTTCAGGCTCGGCTTCTTTTCCAACAAACTGGTCATACTCGGAACAGCCGCCGAGATAATTCTCTCGGCGCTCATTATTTATCACCCGTGGGGCAACAGGATCTTCGGGACCGCGCCCCTAAGAGCGGATGTGTGGCTGCTCTTAATACCGTTCAGCATCGGACTGCTTTTGGCAGAGGAATTGAGAAAATATTACGCAAGAAGATATAGTAATGCATAAAAAAAGTGAAATGCAATTGATTAAGAATTGTTGTCAAACCAGCATAGAAATGTCACTCCCGCTTGTCGGGAGTCTTTCTGATGAAAGATTCCCGACAAGCCGGAATGACACACAAACAGAAAGGAGCAGTACATGGAAAAGTTTTCAATAAGTGAAGTGATTGAACAGGCTGTGCAGACGGAGAAGTTAGGCTATCAGTTTTATACCACAATGGCAAAGAGGTTTGAAAAAGACGAGGGGCTGAAGAAGCTTTTCGACATGCTCGCAACAAAAGAGCTGCGCCATGAGAAAATGTTTACCGAATTAAAGGAGATATCAGGAGAGGAAGAACCGGAAGGATGGGAAGAAGCTTCAAGTTATCTGAGGGCGATTGTCGAGTCGGAGTTTTTCCTTGGCAAAAACAGCCACCTCCCTCAGCTTGAGCACGTCAGGACCGTGGAGGATGCCGTGAACTTTGCCATGGGCTTTGAAAAAGAAACATTGCTTTACTTCCACGCGGTAAGTGAGATCGTTAAAGAGAAGGACGTTGTTGATGAGATAATCAACGAAGAGAGAAGCCATATCAAATGGCTCGCGAGGTTTAAGGAGAGTTTTAAAGCGAAATAGGGTTATGAGTTATTTTATGGAAGGGCATATGTCCTTTATGTTGTATTATTAAATACATCACTAAAGGAAAAGGCATAAAAAGACGAAATTATATTGTATGGGTTTTAGTTTTGCATGGAAACAGCGTAAGCGTTTAACCGTGATCATCGATTTCCTCATAATCGGGGTCCTCGGAAGCACCCTGTATTTAATAGCAGTTCACACAGAAGCGCACCACGCAATTGATCAATGGGCAGAAGGCCGGCGTTTTTTAGACCTGGATATTGATGAGGTTATAATCGTATTCGCGTTCCTTGGGATTGCCTTCAGTATCTTCTCAATACGCAGATGGAATGAGCTTCATCATGAAATCATCAAACGCGAAGAGTCCGAGAAGAAGCTGCTGGAATCGGAAAATAAATTCAGAGCACTGGCAGAAAAATCATTAGCGGGTATTTATCTTATACAGGATGGAATATTCAGGTACGTCAATCCGGAACTGGCCAAACTGTTTGGTTATACTGCCGATGAACTGATAGACAGGAAAGGCCCGGCAGATGTTGTCTTCCCGGAAGATTGGCCTCTCGTTAAAGAGAATTTGCAGAAGCGGATGTCCGGCGAGGCCGGATCTATTCACTACAGTTTCAGAGTAGTAAGAAAAGATAATGAAATAATTGATGTGTCGGTATATGGCTCCGGAACAATGTATAACGGCAAGCCTGCGGTCATAGGGACTTTGCTGGACGTCACCGAGAGCAAGCGAAAGACCATGGAACTCAGCCAGAGTGAAGATCGTTACCGCGCAATAACGCAGTCTGCAACTGATGCAATTGTTTCCATAGACAGCAGCGGAGCTATAGTTTTCTGGAATGCCTCAGCAGAAAAACTTTTCGACTATTCTGCTGCTGAGACAATTGGCAAATCGCTTAACATTATAATCCCTCAACAATTTCGTGAAGCTCATGAAAAAGGGCTTGCACGTCTGACCTCAACCGGGGTACCAAGGCTTATAGGAAGGACAATTGAGGTACCCGTATTAAAAAAGGACGGCAGCGAATTTCCTGTAGAACTGACTCTTTCAAAGTGGCAGGCAAATAAAGAGACGTTTTTTACCGCTATCGTACGTGACATCACAAGCCGTAAACAGACAGAGAAGATGCTGCTGGAATCAGAAGAGAAATTCAGAAATTTAGTTGAAAATGCAAGAGATATAATCTTTACTCTTTTACCGGAAGACGGCACCTTTTCTTCCCTGAATCCCGCCTTTGAAAAAGTTACAGGATGGCCGTGCAGTGAGTGGATCGGCAAGTCATTTGTGCCGCTGCTTCATCCTGATGAGGCGCTATTGGTAAAGGAGATGTTCCAGAGTGCCTTGCGCGGTGAAATACCACCAACCTTTGAATTGCGCATCCTGTCCGAACAGGGTGAATATCTTATGTTTGAAATTACTTCCACCCCCTTAATTTCTGACGGAAAAGTTATCAGTGTACTCGGCATCGCTCGTGATATAACAGGTCGTAAACGGATAGAGGAGGATATTGTCAGTCAGAGTTGTGAGATTGCAAATAAAAACATGGAGCTGTTAACGCTTCACAAAGTTTCATCGGCTATCAGTCAAACAATAGACAGAAAAAGTCTCTTTAAAAATATTCTGAATACCATTACCGAGCTTAATATACTCAAGGTCAAACGTCAGGCCGGAATATTTGTTTTAGAAGGGGAAAGGTTAAATCTTGTCGCGCATCTCGGACACCCAAAGGCTTTTTTAGACCTGCATGAAAACATGACAGTAAACGACTGCCTCTGCGGCTTGGCGGCAAGGACAGGAGAGATTGTTATCTGTAAAGATTCCCATGCTGACTGCCATCACACAATTCAGTACCCCGGCATGGAACTGCACGGACATATAATTATACCGCTGAAAATCGCAGATAAAATTCTGGGTGTGTTGTACCTCTACCTTGCGCCCGGCACTGAAGTGGGAGAGAGCTTAATTGCCACACTCGGTGCAATAGGAAATCAGATCGGCGCAGCCATCAGCAACTCCATTCTCTATGAAGAGACGAGAGAGCTTTCACTGCACGACCCGCTTACAGGTCTTGCCAACAGACGTATGATGAGCATTGAATTTGAAAGAAGCCTTGCAAGGGCCAAAAGGTTTGGAAGTTCCTTTTCAATCATCATGCTGGACCTGGATAATTTTAAAAAATATAACGATACACACGGGCACACCGGCGGAGACAAGCTGCTTGTTGAAGTCGCGTGCATACTGTCAGAAGAGGTAAGGGCTTTGGACCTTGTTGCCAGATTTGGCGGAGAAGAATTCATAATACTGCTTCCTGAAACAGATTTAGCAATAGCCTGCAAGGTAGCAGAGAGGATAAGGAAATCCGTTGAGGCAAAGACGGCCATCACCCTCAGCCTCGGCGTTACATCCTGCTATCCAGGGACGCAGGATATGAAAGCCTTTATAAAAAAGGCGGATGATGCGTTATACCAGGCAAAGCAAAAAGGCAAGAACAGGGTTGAGGTAACTGAGCCGGGATTGAACTGAGGATGACATGGCAAAACTGAATTGCTGGGAATTTAAAAAATGCGGCAGGGAGCCGGGCGGCGGCAAGGTGGCTGAATTCGGCATATGTCCGACTGCGCTTGAGGACAGGACAGACGGAGTGAATGACGGGAAGCACGCCGGCAGGGCCTGCTGGGTTATTGCAGGGACCTTCTGTGGAGGAAAGATTCAGGGGACCTCTGCATCAAAGCTCGACACCTGTATGAACTGCGATTTCTACAAGCTGGTTCTTGACGAAGAAAAGCTGGTTTTCCAGAATACAAAAGAGATACAGGACCGAATGACAAAACAGATATTCAGCGTGGGACTGCCATTACTGCTGAAGACCCAAAAGTATAAAGATGTATGGACCCATTTAACAGGCTGGCAGACAAATGAATGCCTCATTACACATCTCCCCTTTAAAGGGGGATACCCTATTGACGTGCACAATAACGATAAATGCACAGTCAGTTTTATAAAAGAAGACAGCGCATTTCTTTTTGAGACAGAGATAATTCATGTGCAGTATGTCCCATTCCCTTTGCTCTTTTTCAAATACCCTCCGGTTATCAAGAAGACGCCTTTCAGAAGGAACAGGAGATTCAGTGTCAATATTCCCGCTAAATTATATTTTGATGAAGGCGCCGTCGTTGACGTCCTTATTGCAGACATAAGCGCAAGCGGTTGTCTTTTGAGAATGTTGTCAGAGGATGCAGCAGGGTATGAGACGGTCAAGAGCTGCCGTCTTTCATTCTCAATACTTAATACGTCGCTGGAAAATATCGGGCTTGCTATTAAGAATACTCATAAACATGAAAACATAGAAATGTTAGGCGCAGAGTTCAGCAATCTTAATTCCGAACATCAGAAGATCATAAAATCGTTTTTGGAAATTCTTGGAGAAGGAGCGGGATGAAATGGGGCTGCCCGCCGCCTGTATTTCAGAATTTAATTGTCTGTGGCGCGCGCGGGCATGGGATGACATCTCGTATATTGTGCATCCCGGTGATATACTGCACCAGCCTCTCGAATCCTAATCCGAATCCCGCATGAGGCGCGGAGCCGAACCTGCGGAGGTCCAGATACCATTCAACGTTTTCAAAAGGTATCCCTGATTGACTCATCCTTTCAGTTAACGCTTCAAGCCTTTCCTCGCGCTGGCTGCCGCCGATTATCTCACCGATCTTCGGGACGAGCACGTCCATTGCCGCAACGGTTTTCCCGTCGTCATTCATCCTCATGTAAAACGCCTTTATCTCTTTTGGGTAATCCGTCACAATCACGGGCCCTTTACAGACCTTGTCTGTCAGGTAACGCTCATGTTCAGACTGCAAATCCAGCCCCCATTTCACAGGGAACTCAAATTTCTCTGTTGCCTTCTCCAGCTCTTTGACAGCTTCGGTGTACGTAATATGGACAAAAGATTTTTCGGAAAGGTTTTTAAGCTCGGAGATCGAGGTGTTCTTATAAAACTTCTCAAGAAATGCGATCTCGCTCTCGCCTTTCTCAAGGACCTTTCCGCACAGGGTCCTGAAAAAATTTTCAGCCAGCTCCATATCGTCCCTGATATCTGCAAAGGCCATCTCCGGCTCTATCATCCAGAACTCGGAAAGATGGCGCGTGGTGTTCGAGTTCTCAGCCCTGAAGGTAGGGCCGAAGGTATAAACATCGCCCAGCGACATCGCGAGAAATTCCGCCTCAAGCTGTCCGCTCACTGTCAGATAAGCGCGCTTGCCGAAAAAGTCCTGTGAAAAATCAATGCCGTTGTTGTCCCTCGGTGGCTTCTCCAGATCAAGCGTTGTCACTGTAAACAGATCACCGGCGCCCTCGCAATCGCTTGCAGTGATTACCGGCGTATGGACCCAGACAAATCCCCGTCCCTGAAAGAATTCATGCACTGCTTCCGCAAGTATATTGCGCACCCTGAAGACTGCTCCGAACGTGTTTGTCCGTGGTCTCAGATGTCCTATCTCGCGCAGGAATTCCAGAGTGTGCCCTTTTTTCTGCAAAGGATATGAAGCAGGATCAGCATCGCCGAAAATTTCAATTTCGGATATTTCCACCTCGAACTTTTGCCCCTGTGCCGGAGATTCTTTCAAAATGCCTGTGGCTTTAATTGCAGCTCCGGTGTTGCAGCGGGTTAATTTCTGAAAAGCCGGCGATGTTTCAGCAATGACGAGCTGCAGGGTGTCCTGCGCAGAGCCGTCATTCAGCGCAATGAAGGCAATGCCCCTTGATTCACGCCTCGTCCTCACCCAGCCGCAGACAGTGATCGCCTGCCCGGCATTTCCGTCAGAAAGAATATTTTTTACCTTAAGCCGTTTCATAGTTGTCTCCACTAACAGTGAGTGTTATTACAGTTTGTCCGGAAGCATTCTTCAAAAAGGATTCCTGACAAGCCGGAATGACAACAATTAATGTGGATTCTATAATACCATGAAGATGGATAGATCTAATATATGAGGCTGATTACTGCCCGCGCACTTTTCATCCGGGCTCAGCGGAATTTAAATAAGGATGAGGACAGGGCGGAACAATGATTTTTGAGAGAAGCAATTATTTAATAAGTGATAAGGTGAAGGCCCGCAAGAAGTTACTCAACGGATATTAATGCGGGCCCTGGATCAGCACCGGCAGACATTTTACACAAACAAACAGCGACTCGCCTTTATATTGGCACGACATCAATACAACCTGATCGCTTGTAACACCGCAATTCAAGCACTTACTGTCCATTCTTAATCCCCTGCAAGTTTTTTGATTTCATCTACAATTTTATCAGGATCAAGGTTATGCATGGTTGACCCGAAAGCGATTGTTTCCATGTTGATGCCCGGACAAGTAAAACAGCCTCCGCCGAAATATTTCTGAATGACATCTCTTGCGCCCGGCACAGACTTGATAACGTCTCCAATAATGGAATCTTTTGTTACCTCAATTTTTGTTGCCATATGTTTCCTCCAGTTTTTGTATGGTATTTATTCTAACATTTAACCTTAGTTTTACTTTATTAAAAATAACGAAAACGGTCTATGATTTGAATCATAAATTTCCATTCCTGGAATTGAAAGGAAAAAGACACTACACGGATTTGACCGTCTTCAGTATATTGAATGCGAATAAAGCCACTGCGATTAATGAGATGGCTGAAGATATAAGTAATGGGAATGAGGTGCTGCCCGGGTCCGCAAACGGCCAGCTTACTGCCATGCCGATGAGGCCTGTGTTTGCAAGCCAGAACTGCATATGCATAATCTTCGGGCTGTATAGCTGCTTTCCGCTGAATCTCGGCAGGATATGATAACCAACGCCATAGATCATCATGGACATAAAGCCGAGGAGATTCAGATGGGCATGTGATTTTAGATAATAGCCGGAATTCTCCGGCCATAAAATCATTACAAAGCCGGCAACAGCGCCTGTAACGAAATAAACAACGCTCATTCTGAGATACCAGACAATTATTTTTTCCATAAATAAACCCTCTTTCTTAGGAACGAACAGTCAACAACGATGACTTGCTCATCGGCTGCTGCTAATTACATCAAACCTGTATAACGGACTTAACTTCCGGGATCTCTTTCTTAATGGTGTCTTCAATTGCGTTTTTGAGTGTGAGCGTAGACATGGGACACCCTGAACAGGCGCCGGTCAGTTTCACTTTTACTACACCATCAGGCGTAATATCTATGAGCTGCACGTCTCCTCCGTCTCTCTGGAGCAATGGTTTCACCTTGGCCAAAACCGCTTCTACTTGTTCTCTCAACATGATTTTCCTCCTTTTAACATCAGATTATATTTATTATAGCTTTTGTAAGAAAATATTCTATGATTTTCGTCATAAATTATATTACTGCGCCGGGAAGGTTTTGTGAGGGGCCTCGGTTGCCTGAATTCAATCAGGTTGCCCTGGCTTCCCTGCCGTACGGGCTCAATTCTCTCAGCTCTTTTATGACTTCCGGCATGATCTTGAGGACGGTGTCAATGTCTTCATCCGTATTATAAACACTCAAAGAGAATCTGATGGAGCCGTGGATGGCAGTGAAAGGCACGCCCATCGCCCTCAGCACATGAGACGGTTCAAGCGAGCCGGATGAACACGCGGAGCCTGAAGATGCGCAGATGTTGTATTCATTCAGCCTTAATAAAATCGCCTCTCCCTCAACGTATTCAAAGCTTATATTAACTGTATTTGTCAGCCTGTTTGCAACGTCCCCGTTAATTCTTGCGCCGGGACACTTAAGAAGCTCCCGCTCAAGCCTGTCTCTCAGTCCTTTGACTTTTGAATACTCATCTCCGAGATGTTTTTTGGCAAGCTCACACGCAACACCAAGACCGGCAATGGAAGCAACATTCTCAGTGCCGGCGCGCCTGCCTTTTTCCTGGTGCCCTCCGATGAGATAGGGAGAAAACCGCACGCCTCTTTTCACATAAAGGACCCCGATCCCCTTTGGAGCATGTAACTTGTGTCCCGATATGGACAGCATATCTACCGGAAGCTTTTTCACATCAATAGGCATTTTCCCTACAGCCTGAACAGCGTCAGTATGAAAGAGCACGCCTCTGGATTTCACAATCCCTGTGATTTCTTCCATTGGGAAGACCACGCCGCTTTCGTTGTTTGCATACATTATTGATACTATCGCCGTGTCATCAGTTATCGAGGACTTCAGTTCTTCAAGGTTTAATCTGCCGCCTTTGTCAACAGGAAGGAAAGTTATCCTGTAACCCTTTCTGTACATCGTCTTGCAGAAATTCAGGACGGCGGGGTGCTCCACTCTTGTTGTCAGAATATGCTTTTTTTGAGGGACAGATTCAAGGGCGCTCATAAGAGCGGTGTTGTCGCTTTCAGTGCCGCAGCTTGTAAAAACTATCTCCTCAGGCTCTGCATTCAGCAGGGCGGCAACCTGCTCCCTCGCGACCTCAATCTTCCTGTGTATCTGGCCGCCGAAGGTATGCATGCTTGACGGATTTCCGTAGAGGTCCGAGAAGTAGGGGAGCATCGCCTCTTTTACTTCATCGGCAACGCGCGTTGTGGCGTTGTTGTCCAGATAGATGACTTTCATTCGGCCTCCACAACGAGTTCTTCACTGACCAGGTCTTTTAATTTCTTCTCTATGTTCTTCGCCGTAATATTGGCCATTACGCATTCCCTGCAAACACCTTTTAATGCTACCATCACTTTATTGCCGTCAACATCAACTAACTCCACGTCACCGCCGTCTGACTGGAGGAGGGGCCTTATCTCCCTTTCAATAATATCCTGTATCATACCAATTTTCTGAATATTTGTGAGCCTCTTTTTTGGCGCTGCAACCTCTTCAACAACTCTCTCGGCCCATACCTCTTTGATGATCTTTTCAATTTCAGGTATGCAGCCGCCGCAGCCACCTCCCGCCTTTGTAAAATTTGTGACGTCCTCCGCGGTGTGCAGGTTGTTCTCCTGGACCACCCGCCTTATCTTCACATCAGTAATTCCGTAACACTGGCAGACGATCCCGCCTTCTTCAACCTCAGGGAGCTTCTCCCCCCTGTAGTTTGCAACCGCCGCCTCAAGCGCCTCGCGGCCCATTACAGAGCAGTGCATCTTTTCGCGGGGCAGTCCGCCCAGGTATTCAGCGATATCAGTATTGGCTACTTTCAGCGCCTCGTCAATGGTCTTCCCTTTTATTAATTCCGTCAGCGCGGAGGAAGACGCTATGGCGCTCGCGCATCCGAAGGTCTGGAACCTGGCGTCGGTAATTTTGTCCGTTCCCCTGTCGATCTTGAGGTATAGTTTCAGCGCGTCGCCGCAGACAATGCTCCCAACTTCTCCGACTGCATCCGGGTTTTCAATCTCGCCGATGTTTTTTGGATGGAGGAAAAAGTCTCTTACTTTTTCAGTGTATTCCCACATGATAGATTTTTAACACAGCTACGCAGGCTTGTCAAGAATGGAGGACGTATTCTATAATTAGTTGACATATTAGAATTTGAGCCGGAGGAAGTTATGCCTATTTATGAATATAAATGCATAAAATGCAATAAAGAATTTGAGGTAATGCAAAAGATAACCGATGACCCTCTCTCTGTTTGCAATTCATGCGGGGGAGAGTTGAAGAAGCTTATAACCAGCACTTCATTTGTCCTTAAGGGAAGCGGATGGTATGTAACCGATTATCCTTCCGCAGACAGAAAAAATGGGGTCGAGAAGAAAAAGCCTGCAACTGCGGATAAAGAAACCAAGATTGATCCGAAGACCGACACAAAGAAAGAAGCAGTTAAAGCATAGTGTCGACACCCCGGAATGGCGCCATTCAAATGAAACCTCATATCCATGTGCCTTATGACTCTCTGGACAAGTATCTCACGTTTATTAAAAATGAAAAGCTGGACCTTGAGATCTATTTCGGCTCCAGGACTTGTGACAGGCTGACAAAGGATGACATAGTCGCTCTGAAGGAAAAGCTTGATTACAACCCCGCACTTTCGATCCACTCGCCCTTTATGGATCTGTCTCCGGGCGCTGTTGATTCAAGGGTGCGGGAGGTGACCGTCAGGAGATTTTCAGACGTGCTGGACTTCGCTGAGATCCTCAAGCCCAAGGCGATAGTCTTTCATTCAGGATATGATAAATGGAGGTATGACGGCAGGGTGGATATATGGCTTGAGGGGAGCCTTGAGACGTGGAGGCCTATCAATAAAAGGGCGGAAGCCATGGGAGTCAGGATCGCGATCGAGAATATCTTTGAAGACGACCCGGAGAATCTCATGGTTCTGGCGCGGGGCATGGGTTCCAAAAACTTCGGCCTGTGCTTTGACACCGGGCACTTTAATCTCTTCTCAAAACTGCCGCTGCAGAAATGGCTCGCGATGATTAAACCGTATATCGTGGAGCTCCATCTCCATGACAATTCCAGATACGCTGATCAGCATCTCTCCATTGGAGACGGGGATTTTGATTTCACGGCCCTTTTCAGGGAAATTCAGGGAATAGACTGTGTCTACACAATTGAAGCCCACACAATTGAGAATGTTAAGAAGAGCATGGAGAAGTTGAAGACGTACCTGGAAACCCCTTAATCCCGCTCCCTTTATGAATTATTACACCCTGTGGTCTCTGCCACAGTTCCAAATTTCAGTCATTCCGGCTTGTCGGGAATCTTTCCAGAAGGATTCCCGACAAGCCGGAATGACACCAATAATAACTTTCATATAATGGACGACCTGCGGTCTCTGCCGCAGGGTTCTTCACAATGCCCCCGGTTTTTAAGGGGCAAAGACCACCCGTCACGGATTTTGAAAAAAATCCGTCATGTGAGCGATATAAAATGGGAGCTATGTGCTGACAAGTCCGATATCACTATGATAATCTTAGGGTATATCGGAGAAGAATGGAGGGATATAAAAAATGTCTTTACCGGAAAAAATTATAACACATATCCAAAACCTTCCTGAGGCGCTTCAGGCTGAGGTATTAGATTTTGTTGAGTATCTTGAATCAAAAATAAATAAAGGCGGAAAACATGAAGGCGAGGAGCCAGACTGGTCAGCACTGTCCCTACCATCTGCAATGCGCGACATGGAAGATGAATATTCTCCTTATTCTCTTAGCGACCTCAAGGAACGCTATACATGATTCAGGAGGGGCATATAGTCCTTTTCAAATTTCCTCAAACCGACCAGACCGTCGGAAAACTTCGTCCAGCACTCGTGATTCGCAGATTGCCTGGTGTACATGATGACTGGTTAATTTGTATGATCTCATCACAATTGTCACAGCAAATTCCAGATTTTGATGAAGTCGTAAAAGATAAAGATATGGATTTTAAGCAGTCAGGGTTGAAGACATCCAGTGTTATCAGAATCTGCCGTCTTGCGGTAGTAAATAGAACAATTTTTCTTGGTTCTATTGGCAGCATCAGCACGGAGAGGCTGGAGCTAATCAAGAAGAGACTTTCTGATTGGATAAAGAGCACCTAAACCCTTATAAGGCCTCCCGCTACAGATTCCCCTTCTGGTCCCGGATCGAAAACCCGCGCAGGTCCGGCGAATCTTCCCCTTTGTACTGGACCATTACATTATGCGTCTCGCCCATGCCCTGCGGGAATATCAGGCCTTTGATCTTTGCCATTTCAAATTCGTAATCCGGGCGGTCTGCGTAAAGTTCTGTGATGACTTCATCAATGCCTGACGCTATGAGAAATATTCCCTGCTGACAGTAGCCGGTTGTTTTCAGTCCGATCTCTTCTCCCCATTTTTTAAGGGATGAAAAATTAACGTGTGCCGTTATATCCTGCGCGCCGATATTCTGATAAGGATTTTCATTGACCTGATGTTTGTGATAGCAGAGCAGGGTGCCTTTTGTCCTCTCTTCACTGTAATACTCCTGTGCGGAATATCCATAGTCGATTGTCAGAATGAAGCCACGTGAAAGGGCCGCGTTTATTTCTTCAAGCCAGTCTCTGGTCCTCAGGTTTATTTCCGTTCTGTAACCGGATGGGATGTTAGCGGAAAATGCCTTGAGATAGTCTGTTAATTTTGCTGAACTGACTTTATCTTTTATCTCTACAAATTCCCCGCCGTTAAAGTCGATATAGATCTCTTTTAACTGTTTTGAAAATCCCCCTGCATCCCCTTTTTCCAAAGTGGGACTCTCCAACCCCACCTTCTCATCTTCCATTTCAACGAGGTGAACAGGGAATGCGTCGAGCAGTTCATTGGAAAAGATACAGCCGGTGATCTGTCCTTTGTATTCCTCCAGCGATCTGACCCATGAGATATTACCCACCCGTTGCCCCCCCTTACCAAGGGGTGGTGCAAGCAACTCCCTCTGCTTTTCCTCAAAATGCGCATACGGCTCAACAATCACATAGCGCAGCGCTTTCAGGAAATCATTTTTATCATCTGATGATGATCTTTGCAGATAGTCAAGGATGTCTTTGCAGAGATATCCAGCTCCAGCTCCGATCTCAACAACATGAAACACTGGCGGCCGCTCCATCACCGTCCACATCTCCATGAACTGTTTTGCGATCATCGCCCCGAATATCGGGTGCAGATGCGGGCTGGTGTAGAAGTCGCCTGCCCTGCCTATCGCGGTTTTATTTGATGAATAATATCCAAGCTCAGGATAGTAGAGCGCCATGTCCATGAAGGCCTCAAACGTGACAGGGCCTGCCTTTCGGATTCTCTCGATGATCTTTTCTTCAAGGGGATTCATGGTAATATTACAGGAAGCAGAAGACCCTGACAGGATTGTTATGAAGCGGGTGCTAACTTTCTGAAGTACCTGATCGTCTCTTTAAGCCCGTCTTCAAGATTTATCTTTGGCTGCCATTTCAATTTCTTTTTAGCAAGTGTAATATCGGGCTGACGTTGTGTAGGATCATCATGAGGAAGAGGTTCAAAGATAATTTTGGATTTTGATCTTGTAAGTTTTATAATCTTCTCGGCAAGCTCAAGGATGGTGAATTCTCCGGGGTTGCCAAGATTCACGGGGCCGGTAAAATCATCAGGTGTAGCCATCAATCTGATAAACGCCTCGATCATGTCATCCACGTAGCAGAAACTCCTTGTTTGGTGCCCCTTACCGTAGACGGTAATGGGTTTCCCCTGCAACGCCTGCATGATAAAATTGCTCACGACACGTCCGTCATTGGGGTGCATCCTTGGCCCGTAAGTATTAAATATCCTCGCAACTTTTATCCTCAATTTATGCTGGCGGTTATAATCAAAGAACAGGGTCTCAGCGCACCTCTTCCCTTCATCATAGCAAGAGCGATAGCCGATAGGATTTACGTTCCCCCAGTAAGATTCCGGCTGCGGATGAATCTGAGGGTCGCCGTAAACCTCGGAGGTTGATGACTGAAAAATTTTTGCCCTGACCCGTTTTGCAAGTCCAAGCATATTGATTGCGCCGTGAACGGATGTCTTAGTTGTCTGGACCGGGTCAAACTGATAGTGAATCGGAGAAGCCGGGCAAGCGAGGTTATAAAGTTCATCCACCTCAACATACAAAGGGAAACAGACATCATGCCGCATTACTTCAAACAAAGGATTATTAATGAAGCTTACGATATTTGAGCGACGGCCTGTGAAGAAGTTGTCAACGCACAGGACTTCATTGCCTTCTTTCAACAACCTCTCGCAAAGATGTGAACCTAAAAATCCCGCGCCGCCCGTAACGAGTATCCTTTTCATAATGTCTCCCTTTTAGTTTAAAAAAATTACTGTACATAGAATATTATCTTACTACATTTAATTACATTTTTAATAAGTTATATCGAAGATTTTGAATCTTTACTGAAATTTAACGAGATAGAGAATCAGAACCGGAATCTTAGATGCCGGATATTGACGGACAATTATAAAATGGGTAATATAAACAGGTTATATAATTATGTAACAGTTGAAAATTGGGGAGTCGTCCAACGGCAGGACGGCAGCCTCTGGAGCTGCTTATAGGGGTTCGAATCCTCTCTCCCCAGCCAATTAAACAGCTATCAGCGATCAGACGTCAGCAGCGGCCAATGATTCATATACTTAAAGTATTTTTGCTGACTGCTGAAAGCTTATAGCTGATTGCTGTTTTTAACGGTCCCATCGTCTAGTGGCCTAGGACGTGGCCCTCTCAAGGCTGAAACACGGGTTCGAGTCCCGTTGGGACCACCAATACAGAAAGTTAAAAGTTGGAAGGTAAGAAGGCAGAGTTAAGAGACGAAGACAGCAATTCCTTCATTTTTAACTTTTCACTTTCAACTTAACCTCTTAACAATATTATTTGGAGGCAGGATGTCTAAAACATATAACATTGCTGTAATACCCGGAGACGGAACGGGCCCGGAGGTGATAGCGGAGGGGATCAAGGTCCTCAATGCTGTTTCCGGAAAGAATGGGTTTAACCTCAAGTTGACATACTTTGATTTCGGAGGAGAGCGATATCTCAAGACCGGCGAAACCTTGCCTGACGGCGCAATTAATGAACTCAGGAAATATGATGCGATGTTTCTCGGCGCTATCGGACATCCTGACGTAAAACCCGGGATCCTTGAAAAGGGAATTCTTTTAAGGCTCAGATTTGAACTGGACCAGTATATAAACTTAAGGCCGGTAAAACTTTATCCCGGCGTTGATTGTCCTCTAAAGGACAAAGATCCGGAGCACATTGATTTTGTTGTCGTACGTGAAAATACCGAAGGACTCTACGCCGGGGCAGGCGGGGTGCTGAAAAAAGGCACGCCTGACGAAGTGGCTGTGCAGGAATCAATCAATACAAGAAAAGGGGTGGAGCGCTGCATCCGCTTTGCCTTTGAGTATTGCAGAAAAAGAAAGAAGATGAACAAGCTTACTCTCTGCGGAAAAACAAACGTGCTTACATTTGCCTTTGATCTATGGGAGAGGACCTTTTATGAAGTGGCAAAAGAGTATCCTGATGTAAAGCCGGATTATGCTCATGTCGATGCAATCACCATGTGGTTTGTAAAAAATCCTGAATGGTTTGACGTCATTGTGACGGACAACATGTTCGGCGATATTATCACAGATTTAGGCGCCATGATTCAGGGTGGAATGGGGATTGCCGCCGGCGGGAATATAAACCCGAAAGGTGTTTCCATGTTTGAGCCGATCGGCGGCTCCGCGCCCAAATACAAAGGGAAGAATATGATAAACCCTCTCGCTGCTATCTGTGCCGGGGGTATGATGCTTGAGCACCTTGGCGAAGAAAGCGCGGGGAAAGCAGTTGAAGATGCTGCAATGAAGGTTACAGGAAAGCATTTAAAAAGTCTTGCGGCCGGGCAAATGGGACTTACCACGACCGAGGTGGGCGATCTTGTTGCAAAGTATGTTTCCTGATACAGCGATATGCCAGGTCCTTAAGTGCGTTCCTTGAATATCGATATATAAGGAAGATTTCTGAATTTGTTGTCGAAGTCAAGGCCGTATCCGACAACAAAATGATCAGGTATCGAGAAACCGATGTAGTCCAGATCAAGATCGGCTTTCCTGCTGGATTTCTTGTCGAGGAAGGTGCATATTTTTAAAGAAGCGGGATTTCTTGCGGCAAGCATATCTTTGATATATTTCAAAGTGAGCCCCGTATCGACGATATCTTCAAAGAGAAGTACATGTTTACCTTTTATATCTTCTCTTAAGTCGGCATGGACTTTAATTGCGCCTGAGGTCTGGGCCTTAACATAGCTTGACGCAATCAGAAAATCTATATTCATCGGCACCTGTATGTGCCGTACAATGTCCGGGAAGAACATAAAGGCCCCTTTCAGGATCCCGACACTCAAAACCTCTTTTCCCTCGTAATCTTCGGAAATCTTAAGGGCCAGCTCTTTTACCCTCTTTTGAATCTGTTCAACAGTCAGGAACGGTTTGCCGATTACCATTGCATCTCCCAATATATCTTTTATTAAAGTAATGGTGAATATTATATAACTTATTACGTCATATTTCACGGGAAATATTTAATAAAGAGAATATATTCCCCCGGTATTCTGCCTGTTTAAAGCTTTTGTTCGTGTTTCAATTTTAATACTAAAAATCATATAATAAAAAACATGCTGAAAAAACTCGGGAAAAGTATTACAATCGCCAATGCAATCGCATTTACAGTAGTAATAATCGTCGGTGGAATAAGTATTTACCTCACCAAAAATATCCTGCACAATACTTATAAAATCGAAAAATTAAGCCAGGATATTTTGACGGTTGACAGTATCCATTCGGATGCTTACAGGTTAGTGCTCTCCATGCATCATTTCCTCATAGAACAGGACAGGCTTTATTCACAGGAGGCTATGGAGGTAATCTCGAAGCTGACGAAAAAAGTTGAGGACTATAAGGACGATGAATTTAAGGAGCTGGCTGAAGGGGAAAATCTGGAAGTCGCGCTGTTGGATACAATTCTAAAAGATGTAAAAGGACTCAAGTCTATCCATCAAATAATGGAAGGATTTTCCAGTACCGGCAAGTTTGATAGGGACGAGCTTATAGCTCTGGAGGAATACGCTTATTCCATTGAGGCAAACACTGCCAGGATTAATAAAATCCATTTGGACAAGATAAACAACTGGACCAGCGAATCGTTGAGCAACATGTGGCTGATCCTGTTTATATATCTTGTATTTATTACAATAGGCGGATTATCTATTTATGCCGGGCATGTGATCCTTTTGAAAAAGGTGGTGAATCCGATTAAAGCGCTTGCGACGGCCACTATCGAATTTGCTGAAGGTAAGCTCGACAAGAGGGTCTACACTGATTCCCGGACCGAAATAGGCCTCCTTTATCAGTCCTTTAACAATATGGCGGAGAAGCTCCAGGAAAATGATGAGGTCCTGAGAAAGTTCAATGAGGAACTTGAAAGAAAGGTACAGGAGAGGACGCTGGAATTGCAGAAGGCCAATGAACAACTGCAAAAAACTCAAAAGGCATTGATCAGGACTGAAAAAATAGCCGCGGTAGGGCAGATTGCGGCAGGCGTTACTCATGAAATAAAAAACCCGCTGAACTCGTTGTCCATAAACACTCAAATGCTTTTAAGAGAGCTTTCCGCTGAATTCGGTCCGGCCTCGTCTACTGTAGAGACTGCATCTCTTATCAAGCAGGAAATATACAGGATTAACAACATACTTGAGGAATTCGTCAAGTTCGCAAAGCTGCCGGAGCCGCAGTTTATCGACAACGACGTCAACCATGTCATCGCGGAAGTTGTCGATTTGATCTCCCTCTCCGCGCAGCAGTCCGGGATAAAAATTCAATTATGTCCCCAGGAAAATATTCCAGCGTTTAAATTTGACGCGCGGCAATTTAAAGAAGTTTTGATAAATCTTGCCCAGAATGCCGCAAGGGCGATGAAAAACGGCGGGGCGATGGAAATAAAAACAAATAAGGTGGATGATAATGTTATTATAACCGTGTCTGACACAGGAGAAGGTATCCCCCAGAAAAACCTTGAGAAGATATTTTCACCGTTTTTCAGCACCAGAGAGGGAGGCCTTGGGCTTGGACTTTCGATTGTCCAGAGGATAGTGGAGAGCCACGGCGGGAAAATAAATTGCTTAAGCAATGTCGGGGAAGGGACAGTTTTTGAAATAACTCTCCCGCTTGAAAGAACTTAGAAAGGTTAAAAGCAGAAAAAACAAATTTGTAGAATGAAGCCGTCAATCCTGATAGTAGATGATGACAAGGCCGTTCGCGAGAATCTGGCAAAATATCTTTCCGGCGAATATATAACCTACACCGCCTCTAACGGTTATGAGGCCATCAAAAAGGTAAATGAGAACAGCGATATCGAAGTCATCCTGAGCGATTTAAAGATGCCTGAGATGGACGGTATCGAGCTTCTGGAGAAAATAAAAAGCAGCAACAAGGACGTTGTTACCGTTTTTGTTACCGGATTTTCCACGATAGAATCCGCTGTTGACGCGATGCGCAAGGGCGCATATGACTATCTTACCAAACCCATTGACCTGAACAAACTCGAAATAACCATCAAGAATGCCCTTGAGAACAAAAAACTAAGGTCGGAAAATATCATGCTGAAGCAGCAAATCAGGGAGAAGTTCGACGCCACTACGCTGATCGGCAGTTCAAGAAAAATTAAAGAGATCATGGACCTGGTAAAGCGTGTGTCAAACACAAAGGCAACCGTGCTGATATTAGGTGAGAGCGGAACTGGTAAGGAGCTTGTGGCAAATATCATTCACTACAACAGCCTGGTCTCAAACGGCCCCTTTATAAAAGTCAATTGTTCCGCCCTGGCTGAAGGCGTTCTGGAAAGCGAGCTCTTCGGACACGAAAAAGGCGCATTTACCGGAGCGTTGTACATGAAAAGGGGAAGGTTTGAACTTGCTGACGGCGGCACATTGTTCCTTGATGAAATAGGAGACCTGCCTCCCTCCATCCAGGTGAAGCTGCTCAGGTTTTTGCAGGAATCCGAATTCGAAAGGGTAGGGGGCACAAAGACGATGAAGGTCGATGTAAGGATCATCTCCGCTACCAACAAAGACCTTGAGCATCTCGTTAAGGAAGAAAAATTCAGGGACGATCTTTTCTACAGGCTGAAGGTCGTAACTATAGAGGTCCCTCCGCTCAGGGACAGGAAGGAAGACATACAACTGCTTGTGGATTATCATCTCAGGAGATTCTCTGAGATCCACAATAAGAAAGTAAAAGGCATAACCGCCGACGCCATGAAGGTTATAAAATCATACAACTGGCCCGGTAATATAAGGGAGCTGATGAACTGCCTGGAAAGCGCGGTTGTCATGTCTCTCGGTGACATGATAGATGTCGATGCATTGCCTCCCTTCCTCACTATCAGGCAGGCGGAACAGTCGGCCCTGCCGAAATCCGCGGCAAATCTTTTTGAGATCGAAAAGAAGGCCATCTATGAAGCCTTAAAGAAGAGCCAGGGGAATAAAGCGGAGGCTGCCAGGATATTGGGAATCGGCTTAAGGACCCTCTACAGGAAACTGGAACAGTACGGGGAGATTTAGCTTTTTCATTTCTGAGCGGTTGTCAGCCTGCTCAACTCTTTTTCAACACTCTCGATCCGGGAAAGTAAAGTTGGGAGATCTTCTTTTTTCAGTCCCTGAAGATCGCAATCCCCAAGCTTTTCGGAGACTTTCGTATATTTCTCGTTGATGATCCTGAATCTTTCCTTCAACTCTTTCAACATGCTGTCGAGGCATTCCGCGGTATCTTTAAAATCATCTTTCCCTCTCAATGCTATTTCTGTTGTAAGGTCTCCTTTTGCGGCTTTTGCTATGTCCTTTGACATCCTGTACAACGGGCCGGAGGATTTTCTCATCATCCATAATGCAATGATAATCAACAATGCGGAGACGAATATGAAACCGGTGATATTGATTTTAATGAACAGCGGCCTGAGGATGTCCCCTGTTGTTTGGGCGCTGATGTGCGTGCTCCACATCAGCCCCTCCAGTTCTTGCCTAACAAAAAAATTGAAGACCGCGGCGGCCGCAATGCTCCCCAAAAGCG
Organism: Nitrospirota bacterium; assembly: GCA_016213945.1. Lineage (GTDB taxonomy): Bacteria > Nitrospirota > Thermodesulfovibrionia > UBA6902 > UBA6902 > SURF-23. Next base: position 36,206 of record JACQZF010000089.1, read on the forward strand.
ACACAACCACAAACAGGAGGATGATTTTTACCTGGAAGCTTGCGTCGATGAGATATCTGCGTCTCCTGATTTTCATTTAGCGCTCCTTATTTAATATGGCATTCAAGACATAACTCGCTGCCTTTGTTATCAATAACAAGCATGGACTTGTTTTTTGAATATACGTTATGGCAGGTGCCGCAGCCTATTTTCCCTTCATACAGTTTTATCTCCTCCCTGATCGTATCTGAGGGACGGAACCCGCGCATTTTCCTGGTGCTGATGCTTCTGTATGAAATACCTATAGGGTGTTTTCCCTCTTTCAGATGGGTCCAGATACCGGCGCCGAGAGAATTTCGCGGTTCTGAAATCTGTTTGTCATGGCATTGGATGCATTCCAGCGACATCCTGTCAATGCGTGTGGCGTGGTCGGTTTCCTCATAGGTCCCTTTATGGATATTTTCAAAAACAATGTGCCTTTTTTCGTTGATCTTATGACAGGCGCTGCAGAACACGACGCCTCTTACAGGCCGTCTGAGAAAGTAATGTTTCCCTGATGATTGTCTGCTTTCATCAATATGCGCGTAATGACATGTGAGACAGGTAAGCCTGCCGTCAGACAGCGGCATATCTTTGGGAATGGAAATCGTAGGATAAATGTCCGAGGGGTGCGACTGTGTTTTCGCATATTCCTTATGGCATGTCTGACACGCGTCCGTAATGTCCGCTGTTATATCGGCAGAGGAAGGCGCCGGGTCAAAGTGACAGAGGGCGCACTCTCCTTTTGAAAATTGATGCGGTCCGCGCGAGACGGAATACACGAGCGCCGCTATGCTTAAGAGGAAAATTATAAATACAAATTTATCTTTCATTTGAGGATGTCATTCCCGGTTTAGCGGGTTGACGTTGATACAGGCTACAGTTTTATTCCGCCTATGATATCTTTTATCCTTTTATCAGAACTATGGATTTTTTCAAGCACTGTTTTTGTTTCTTCGTTATTATCAATTAAGGTCCCGAGTTCGGTGAGGGACCCCTTTAGCCGTTTTATTTCCAGGGCCAGCTCCGTGACTTTATGGCCGTAGCTGCCGGTCATTTCGTTGATCGCCTCCGCGAATGCATTGATCGCGTCCCTGCTCCTGAACTTGATGACGGTATCCAGACTCCCCTCAGCAATGGATTTCGCGCACTGTCTGACCCTGTAGAGCGGCCCGGCTATGCGGTGAGTGTAAAGGAGGGACAATAAGCCCGCCCCCGCTGCTGTTAAGATGAAAAATGCGGCGCCTATTGAAAAGGTTTTTATAACAAGCGATTCCCTGATGTCAGTGATGATTGTTATTATAGCGCTGTAATGAGTGTCGAGGGGCTTGTGAATATTGAGATAAAAGACCACGGCATAAACAGCCGTCCCAAAGAAAATAATAAGCAGCAGCGTTAACAGAAAGTTTCTCAGGAAATTCTCTTTTATGACCTTTTCAGGTTTCAACAGATGACCTCTTTATTTTTTTTTACTTACACTATAGGCTGATTGGCAAAATCATATAAACCGCTTTATTTGCCCTCGATCACTGCATCGTCAATTAAGACTTTGTATTTGTATCCCGACCCAAGATTAACGTCTGTTTTTAAAATGCCCTTAACAGTAAGCACGTCGCCGACGTTTGCGTCAGCAGTCGTTACCGCGACAAGCTTGTTATCGGGCGCTATTCCGGTGCCGTCCTGCAGGGTGAGCCAGTTTTTCATCAAAATATTTTTACTGACCTTCATGACCTTTCCCCGCACTATTACTTCTTTGTCCTTTAACAGATTTCTTTCTATAAATACTTCTTTTATGTATTTGCCGGAGGCTGCCTTCGCTATTTCCCCCGCCTTCGGCGCGGTCACCACGGGTTTTTTCGCGGCGTCTTTCCCTGGAGCTGACGGAAGCAGTCCGCCCTTTTGGGATTCAGCCTGGAGAATTCTTAATCTGGTAACAAACATGATCCTGTCAAAGGTCCTGCCTAATTCCTTGCTCTCAAAATTCGTCATTTCAACGCCGCCTAAATATTCAATCTTGTCGCCTGTGGAAATCCCCGCGCTCAAAAACTCCGGCAGGGTCGCAAGCCAGACCTCTTTGCCGTCTTCCTTTAATTTTATGTAGACGTATTTGGTCCCCTTCTTTGATTCCTCTACAGAGCCTATATGCGATTTTTCCTCAATTTGTGCAGGCTCCTCCGCGTATAACGCAGCGTCCGCAACCGCAAAAGTAAAAAACATCAGCAAAGCAATTTTGATGACTTTCATTTAATAACTCCTATCATTTATTGTCTAACATTCTCTGAAATTCGTTCAGATTTTTGAGCGCGACTTCGTCGGCAGGGTTTAACGTCAGGGCGTGCTTGACTTCTCTGAGCGCTTCCTCAAGTTTCCCCTGTTTTGCAAGTATGACGGCGAGGTTGTTCCTGAGATTGGGAGAATCCTCGCCGTGCGACACCGCATTCCTGAAACTGCTGTATGCATCATCTATTCTGCCTGTCTGATAAAACAAAATCCCCAGGTTTGCATAAGCGCTGCCTGCGCCGGGATTAAGCTTAACTGCGGTTTGATAAGATTGAATTGCGCCGTACAAGTCTTTGGTAAGCATCCTCAGATAGCCGAGCTGGAGAAATGTCAGATAATTATCAGGATTAAGTTCAGAAGACCTGAGAAGGGCGCCTTTTGCGTTTGCAGGCAGATTGTTTTTTGCAAGGGCTTCACCCCATCTGCCCAGCAGCGCGGCCGCCTGGATTTTCTCGCCTGCTGTTACAGAGACAGCCGGGAATGACTCCTGAGACTTGTTTTTGTAAAGCTCAGTTACGTTGTCATTTAACGCTGTAGACAAATAGAGCGACTTGGGAGCGCGGTATTCAAGCAGAGGCAGGTTGTCCGTGTTGATCTCCCCGGTGCCTGCAAACCGTATCAACTCGGACTCTCCGAGAAGAAACGCCTTCAGGATGGTCCAGTCTTCAGTGTAGCCTATCCGCGACATGCTGTCTCCCACTGCAGGATGTTCTTTAAAGATATTTTCCAGCGCGACAGGGGAGAACGGCAGCTCTTTCATACTTCCTACAAAAATGACATCAGCGTATTCAGGGTCCATCCAGAACGTCGTATGAGGGAAGACGGACAGGAAGGTGCGCGCAACGAGCTTGAGGGATTCCACACTCGTGCCGTAAAGATGCATCCACTGGACCATTACACCGTCCGGCTTCAGAACGTTCTTTGCATTTACAAAGGCTTCGCGCGTGAAAAGCCTTGAGGAGCCGGCCTGCCATGGATTAGACGGTTCGGATATGATGAGGTCATACTTTTTCTTTGTCGTGAGCACATAAGAGCGGCCGTCATCGAGGACCAGATTGAATCTCCTGTCCTTCATGATATTGTAATTTTCCTGTTCGAAGAAGGCACTGGCCTCTTTCATCGCGGGCTCTATCTCGACGCAGTCAATTTGACTTACATCATGCCGCGCCACTGCGCCTGCTGTTATCCCGCTGGCAAAGCCTATCACCAGCACTTCTTTTGAGTCAGGCTTAAGAACAAGCGGAAGATGGGCGATAAGCGCCTGTGTGGTCATGTCCCTGAAATTGCCGGCGTCTGTTTTGCCGTCAACGGCGAGGCGCACATGCTTACCTTCTTTTCTGACTGCAACTGTCGCGATAGGGCCTTCCTTGTAGTAGAGAAGCTCTGTCTTTGAAAGGCGGTCTTTTATGGGCGTGTTCTGGTACTGGACCGCATAGGCATACGGGCCGCTCGTCATTTTCTGTTTGTCCCACCCGGGCTGCCAGACAAATAAGAGAAGGAGCATGAATGACGCTGATACAGCGGCAAGAACAGTGTCGCTTTTAAGGCGTTTCTTTTTTAATGAAAATACGGCAAGCGCAACTGCGCATCCTAAGTTGATCATTATGGTCAGCAGTAACGTGCCCTGGATGCTTAAACGGGGCAGCAACACAAACCCGGCGATGAACGCGCCTATGATGGCTCCGACTGTATTGCCGGCATATAGAAAACCTATCCTCCTGCCGCTTGTGCCGAACCTTTCGACAACAATAGAGCCGGCAATCGGGAATGATGCGCCCATGAATATCGTTGCAGGCACCATGACAACAAAACACAGCAGCGCCTGGGCAGTTAGAAAAATACTGAACGTTTCTCCCGTTGCCGCAAAGAGCCTGACAAAGGCCTCCGGCAGCAGCCCGAAGAAGGCCGCGGTAACAATGGCAAACAAACCGATTAGCACCTGACACAGGGCAAGAAGGCTTATGCCCCGCTCCCTGTTGTAAGAAATTCTGCTTACAACGGCGCTGCCCAAAGCGATGCCCGCGAGAAATGTGGCCAACATTACAGTGAAGGCATATGTGGAGGAGCCGATGATGAGCGTAAGCACGCGTGTCCAGACTACCTCATAAATCAGGGCGCACAGCCCGGAGAAAAATAGGGCCGCCGCCGCAAGCAGCGCGCTTGCTGACCAGCCCGAAACTGCAGCATCGCTTACTGCCGGTCCCAGAGCAGGCTTACTCTCCTGCACCTGCATCTTATAAGCCATGACAAATATGCCAATGTTTATCAGGCCGCTTGCCAGCAGGAGCAGGTTGATGCCCATTGACTGAAGAAGGAACAAACCGGAGGCGATGGTCCCGGTGACAGCTCCCGCCGTATTTATAAAATAGAGAAGCGAGAGCGCCTTGCCGGTGTTTTCAGTTTTATTATCGAAGAAGACTTTTGATAAAACAGGAAGCGTCCCGCCCATCATGATTGTCGGCGGGAGAAGCAGAAGCATTGATAATAAAAAACGCAGCATGGCCGCTTCCCAGAAACCGAATGCCTGCGTGCTGTGGATATACACATAGATTTTCCCGATGGCGGAAAAAATCAGGGGCGTTGTTAGGGCAAAGAGTCCTATGAAAAGCTCAAGCCATGCGTAAAGCCGCACAGGCCGCCGGACTGCGTCGGCCTTTCTTCCGATGAGGGCTGAACCTATTGCAAGCCCGCACATAAAGGTCGCCAGGACTGTGCTGACCGCAAGCATGGTGGAGCCGAAAAAAAGCGTCAGCAGCTTTGTCCATACGACCTGATAAATTAACGCCGTAGCGCCGGAGAGAAAAAACAGGCCGTAAAGTTTTTTATTTTTTGGGGTTGATAAATTCAGCACTTATTAATATGCCCTTGCGTCATGATTGCTGCCATGACATGTAAGATAACATCTGCCGCTGAATGTTCCCGTATCTTCAAACAGCAGTCTCCCCAAACTGTCTGGCGTGACAACCGTGGTATCGAAGTTTATCAAATGCGTATTGTTTATGGAATTGCCCTGAGTAGAGCTTATGCCGTGTGCGTCGTGACAGATGGAGCAGGGGGCGTTTTCAACTGCCACGTGCCTGTTATGTTTAAAACTCTGGTCGCTCAGGATGCTGGTCCTATCGTGGCACTTGTAACAGAGATCGTAGTTGTACGGGTTTTCCTGGGTATTATCGAGAGTCGTGTAGTTCCTTTCAAGCAAATACTGATAACTTGACCCGTGAGGGCCGCGGGGGCCGATAGTATTGTCATTACTATGGCAATCCGTACAGAAAATAATACTCGCGGTTGTATAAGGCGGAAGGAGGCTTGGGATATTCGGATTAACACCCTGGTTCTCTACGGGGTGATATGATGGGTTTAGGGGGGAGAACTCAAGGCGCGTGTTCATCTGCACGATCTGCCTGTCAACATAAAATGTGGTCAACACGTTGTTGTCCGCATGGCACTTGTAACATATCTCAAACTGGTTTGGCGCATTAACAATCTGCTGTCCCGCTGAATTAATGCCGGTAACGCCGGTGGTCATGCCTGATACCTGCGGCGCGCCTGGCGAGGGGGTTGAATTTGACTGGTGCGGATTGTGGCAATCCTCGCATTCAACGTGTTTCTGCACGGTCACTGTAAAGTTTTCTCTGGGATTGTGGATGTCCGGGTAGTTCTGAACGGCGTGTTTAAAAGGTTTTGTAAGCTCAGTTTCTATATTGGTGAATGCTACGTTTCCGTTATGGCAAACAATGCAATTGTCTTCCTCAAAAGTATAGTTGAGGAGCCTTTCATGTTTGCCTGCGGTATGGGGTTTATGACAGTTTTCACAGCCGTTTTCCGCAACGGTCTCATAAGAAGTATGCGGCCATGGATCTGCGCCGATGCTGTTCCATGAGGCAGTTGAAATTGCGTGTGAAGAAAGAAACCAACCCTGCTTCTGGTGGCATAATGTGCAAAGGTTTGAATTAATATTTTGCACTACAAGGAATTGGCTGTTGATATTATTATGCGGGTCATGGCATGAGGTGCACTGTAACTGGCCTGAATTGTCAAGTTTTACCTCCGGTGGAAGCGCGGCGGGGAATGCAAGTTCGCCGTTTGCACCTGCGAGCGCGCTGTCATAAACAAAAGAGACCGGGTGGTCGTCAGAAAGGTCCGTGCCGAGCTTTGAAGCGCCTTCAGGTATAAACCTGATGCCGCCAACGAAAGGGACCTCAGCGGGTTTTGATACCAGAGCGCCAAGCGCAATGGTGCCGTCATGACAACTAAGGCACATTTTAGAGGCCCCTGAAGGCTGCCCTACTGTTGCAATAAGAGTTGAGCTTTGATAGGGCGTATAGCTTGCCGTTGAATCATAACGGTTCCAGAGATAGGGAGTATCCCGTCTTGCATGGTGAGGCGCGTGGCAAAAAATGCATATTTCCTCTTCTGTCGTTGATTTGATAGTGCCCGGACCGCTTATGGATAAATTGTGTTTTGTATCCACAATGCTTGTCGATACCGACGGCGGAGGCGGCGGAGGCGGCGGCACAGAAGGAGGCGGTGGAGGTGGTGGTGGAGGCTGGGCTATAAGCGAATCGAGACAAAATAACGATGCCGCTCCTGAAATCAGAAGTATGATTATAATCTTGTATGCAATGCGTTTCATTTTATAACCCCTTGGCTTTATCAGCCAATAGCTGTCAGCTATCAGCTATGATATTTACGGCGTAGAAAGCTCTCCCCCTTTTAAATATTGAAATACCTGTATCCTGTTATTGTATGAATCCGATATATATATCCTGTCATTAATGTCAATGAAAATTCCAGAGGGAAGCCAGAATTCCCCGTAACCGGTCCCGGGTTTCCCGAAATCCATTAGGAGCCTTCCTTCCTTATCGAATATCTGAACATTATCAAAAAGCGCGTCGACAACATAGATATTGCCGTCGCTGTCAACGGCAACACCCCTGGGCCTTGAAAAATACCCTGGACCGTCTCCGGCCCTGCCGAATGTCTTTAGGAACCTTCCGTCTTCGGTAAAGACCTGGACCCTGAAGTTAAGAGAATCAGTAACAAAGAGGCGGCCCTCTTGCGAGGTGAATATATTTGTAGGGGAGTGAAACAGCCCGTTTGTGTTTCCTTCTTTTCCTATTACACCTTTGACTTTATGAGCTTCAGCGTCATAGCGTATTATTTCTGAATTGAGCGTGTCCACTACAAGAAGCTCTCCGGTTTTTTCGTTAAACGTTAATCCCGTCGGCCGTCCGAGCAAACCTCTGCCAAGTTCGCCTGCGTATTTTCTTCCGTTTTCTTTAAAGACCTTGATTACAGCTTCTTGTGAGTCAGAGATATAGAGGGTGCCATGATTGTCAATCGCAATGCCTATCGGTGATATAAAAGCGGTCCCGTCCTTAGGGAAAGTGTAGTAAGAATTGTGTTCTTCATCCAGCACATGGACCTGTTTGTGAAAATTGTCCACAACGAAAATGCGTCCTTCCCGGTCTGCTGTAATGCCGTAAGGATTAACGAGAGGTATTTCTTTCTCGCCCTTCAGGAACCTGAAAAATTTGGCGAAGAAATTCTGTCTGATATTTACATCCTCTGCCCCGGATATTGAATTGACAAACCGTATGCGGGGGATTGCAGGAGGCTGGGGCCAGATTATATCAGGCAGGGCCTGTCTCGTCTCTGTAACCTGTTTGAAACACCCCTGCGTAACCGGAAGGAGCGTAAGGACCAGAACAACCGCAGAAAGTTTTATCAATGCTCTCATATAGTTAACCTTTCCCTCTTAGAATGATTCCCTTTTTACATTAACCAGAAAGACATGGTTTAGACGGCTTTCGTCAGATATCTTGTCTTTTTCATCAGAATAAGTATAGCTGATGTCTCCGTGGTATATGCCGTAAAACCATTGGTAAACAGATGAAAGTCCCTTTTCCTCTGTTCTTACCGCAGGCCCCGACAATGTGTTCCAGAAACTCTCCACTGTGAGAAAGCTGTTGTCCGAAATAATCCTCTGCAAATTAATTCTGGCGCCGTTGGCTTTGTCCGTACCGCCCGTCTCTTTGACAGTTGACTGTCCCGTGCTCCCTGAAATGCTTATAAATAATCTGTCCGTCAGGCTTGCAGAAATTGTTTCAGATGCCCGCCAGGTTTTGATCGAAATGCTCGAGGAGCGGCTGTCGCTGAAATCTATGACGGTCTTACTCCATTTCCACGTTAATGTTGCGCCGGCAAACTGACCGTAACTGGCGGTCAGGGTTTCAGGCTCCACACCTCTCAGAAAATGCTGTTTGGAGCGGCTGATCCTGTAATAGAAATCGAGCATGTCCCATAAGCTGGCGTTGACTCCGTAGGTGCTGTCAAAGACATAATAATCAAAGGGCGGGTTATTGCGATATTTGTAGTGAATAAAAACAGGGGCGCCGCTGCCGCATTTATCAGTGGGGCCGTCAATGTTCCCTCCGTTAATGCAGGTTATCCTTACAGAGTCCCCTATTTTAGTTGTTTCGTAATCAAGGCCTGATGCATAGATTGCTCCGAAACCGTCAAAACCCGACTTCTCTGTGACCACGATTGAATCAAGTTCGATAAGCTCATTTGCAAGCAGCGTTATTTCGCCGAACCTGAGATTGACAGGCTCGTCAGTCACGGGGATGAACTCGGAGACAAGATTTAAATCGAAATGCCTGTATGTATGCCCCATATGGGCGCCAAGCCTGCCCCAGGGGATTTTCCTTGAATAATTCCAGCTTAGGCCGGTTGTAAAGATGTTCTCCTTTCCGCTTTGCGATTGGTTCCTGGTCCCCTCGATATCGAGCGAGGTTGTAAGGTTTTCATAAAGAAGATGGTCCAGCCCAAACCCGATTCCCTTGAATTCCCTTCTTCCCGCGTTTCCCATATTATTTCTCTCATAACGCACGCTGTAATTAGTAGTAAGATTTTTGCTGTGCCGCAATGACAGGCTGTCAGCCCAATTCAGTATCCTGCTGGAGGAGAAATCACTCCGGGTGTCCCTTAAGACGAGAGAAGTATTTAGCGATGCTGTTTTATTCTCCGGGAAGCTGTAGAAATTTTGCAAGGTCACATCCTTTATAAGCGTGCTGAAGGAGGTCCCCCTTTGCGAAGTAATGTTGTCCGAATATAAGGCCGACAGCCTTGTATCTCCCAGGTGCCTGTCATATTTAGTATCCATTCTAACAGCATTTTCTCTGTTGCTGTTTGAAAAAAACCCCGTCTGTCTGTTTTCAGTATGATTATAAGACAAGGTCGTGGGGAGCGTCTGGTATTTTATATCAAGGATGGCACGGAAGACGTCTGTTTCCCTTTCGGTCCGTTCGGCAAAGGAGCTATAAAGTGCTGACATGTATTTGGCCCCGTATAAGGTCAATGTATAGGGTTTATACGGCAGGATTGTGAATTTTGTTAAGTAGCCCTCAAGAGAGCTTCTCGAACTGTCCGTGCCTTCATCTCCTGATTTCCTGTAGGCCTGATTCCATTCCGGGGAAAATATGAGCGTGTATTGAAGAAGAGCAGGGTGGTAGACCCAGCCTTCTGTTTCGATATCGAGCCGTTCGGAAAAGGAAGTATGGGTGGACGTGCTTGTCACGGCGCCGTCCCTCTGGTCATCTTCATATCTGAATGAAAAATCAACTCCAAGCTTCGGCCTTTCAATATGAAAAGTATCAATGGCATATACTTGCCCTCTGCCGGCGAGCAGGAAGATAATTATGCACAACAGGCATATCGCATTTCTGATAAACGGCTTCCTGTAAGACATATCCTGATTATGTATTCTCCTTTGTAACGCAAGGGGCAAGATATTTTACCCGAAGTCAAAAAGCCTCATCATAATCTTTTTTCAGTAAAAACCTGTTCATGCCGACATGTGGATTATGGCATGAGGTGCAGTCTTCATCCTTTCTGTGTTCTTCGGTATCCATAATAAAGCCCTTTATGTGGCATTTCGTGCACATATCCTTTGAATTTCCTTTCAGAAGCAGATACGGATACAGGGATTGATGGGGATTATGGCAGGCAGTGCAGATGCCTTCGGATACAGGCCCGTGGACCCACAAGCCCAAGTTAAAAGCGGCACTGACGGATTTAGATGTATGGCAGTCTATGCACAGCTCTTTAACGGGTAATATAAGCCTTGACACTGTATCAAGGGCGGCTACGGACGGGATATTTTTGTCAGGGGTGTCCAGTTTTCTGCTAAAGGTTGCAGTGCTTGAAGTGGAATGACACTGATTACACTGCGACGCGCCGTAAGGGCCATGGGCATAAGAGGGGATATCCCTTTTGTCTTTTCTTTTTTTGAGCTGCTCAGCTTTTGTGATACTGCCTCCCGTTTCAACAGGCTCTTCTTTTCCCGCAAGCGGAGGCACGCCGGTAAAGAAAAAGGTCAATATCTTGTAATTGGTATACTTGTCACATCCTGCTATGAAGACCGAGAATAAACACAATAAGCTCATACATGCTATAAATTTATTTCTTCCTGTCAGCTTCAATTTATTTTTTGCGGCGTAATGCCTGGAAGGGGAGCGCCTGTCCAATCGCCGAAACCGTATACGTTTATTTTATGCTCTCCGAGCATATTGCCTACGAAGACAAGGTATTTCACCTTGAAATCCTTGTCAATATATTTTTTGAAATAATCTATGTTCTGGTAGTCAATATGGATGCTGTTTGGCATATACATACTGCCTGGCTCAGGCCCGAATCCGCCGAAGAAAAGCACGAGTCTGGTAGTCTCACCGTCAAATATCTGCACGTTCTCAAAGGCGGTGTCAACAACATACAGGTAGCCTTCGTCATCGACGCTTATGCCTTTAGGCCGTGCAAATCCTCCGAGGGTGTCTCCCTGGTAGCCGAAGGTCTTTTCAAATTTACCCAGAGAGTCGAATTTCTGCACCCTGAAGTTAAAGGAATCGTTTACATATATGCTGCCGTATTTGTCTATAACTATGTGAGAAGGCTTGTACAACTTCCCCTCTTCTGATCCCGCCTCCCCGATAGTCTGCACAACCTTCCCTGAGTCCCTGTCAAGAATGATTATCTGGTGTTTATCGAAGTCGCAGACATATATCTTGTTTTCATATACAACCACGTCCATAGGTTTGGCGAACTGCTCCTCTGAGCCGTAAGCCTTGACATAGTTATTCTGTGCATCAAAAACCAGTATCTGCTTCCGTGTCAAATCTGCTATATACTTATATCCGTCTTCAGTCACCCATATGCCTCCCGGGCTGCTGATCTGGCCTTCCTTTTCATCTTTTATGTAGTCAAACTCCTTCTTGTCGAGATCCAATATAAGTATTTTCTTGAAGGTCCTGTCAGAGACATAAATCTTGCCTTTTGCCGTTGTAATTCCGACTGCCCTTGCCACCTGTTTCTGGGCTATTGTCTGCCCGACAAGAAATTCCATAAGGACGTCCTTCTTCTTTCCCAAATCCTCTTCTGTTGAAATGGACATTAAAAACTGAAGCTTGGGGTTCTGCGGCGGCATTGGATAAAAAACGGTCTGTATCTTCTGTCTATCGGTTGCGCATCCAAACAATAACAATACAGCTAAAAAACCAAAAAAGTGTTTCTTCATTGCTTCTCCTGTTTCTTTTCATTAGTTGTTTTATCTCCATGGCCAAACGATTCCTCTTTGGAATCTTTGATGCCGGTTGGGTTTTGTGCTTTTTCTGCCTGTCGTTTCAGGTCCTCTTCCCTGCTTCGTTTCAGTTCTTCCACTGTAGCGTCTGTCCCCGGAAGCGGAGAGGTCTTTATCATGTTAAATACAGGGCTGTACCTGTCATATTCGGCGGTCCTGTGACAGGTGGTCGCGCATTTGCCACCGGCGTCCTTTTTTTCATAAGTTAAAGGAAGCATTCTGTTGCCGAAGGGAACATTGTCTCTGACAAGCGCAAAATTATCCAGGCCGTGCGGGTGATGGCATACTGCGCAGGTCCTGCCTTTTGTTTTATTGACATGAAGGAAATGCAGGTTTCGATTGCCGTTTCTGAACAAGGTGAGGGAAAGCGTCCTCGGCTCCAAAAGCGCCTGGTCAAAACCTTTGTGACACTTTATGCACAGGGTGTATGCTTCAACGGAAAAGGAGGCATACAATCCCTCAGGATACTGGAACTTAAGGTGTTTGTAGAAATCGCTTTCATGAGCGTCATGGCATTCAGTGCATTTCCCTTCAGCAAACGGAGTATGAAGCTTCCTGTCTTTATCTTTTGATATCACCACAGGGGGCGACTTCTTAAGCTCTTTCTTTAATTCGCCGGAGACAGGGAATTCCTCACTGTGGCATTTTTCACAAAAGGGTTTTGTTATCAAAGTTATTATTTTAAAAACGTGTTCATCTTCTTTTATGGTCTCATGACACCTGTGACACTGTTTACCGTCTACCCCGGCCATATGAACATATTTTTTCTTGCCCATGGCTGCATGACATGATGCAGAGATACACGATTCGCCGGGGGTCAGAGTAATTAATTTCTTTTCTTCAGCGGAAAAAGCGGATACAAGCAGGGAACTTCCGAGAATAATACAGACAAAAAAAATAGAATAAGATTTCATAGGATTCATTGCGATTCTAAATTATATAATAAACGTTCCAGAAATTACTATCAGCGGCAATCCTCTAATTTTATAGCTAAAAAAAAAGGCGGGGATAACCCCCGCCTTTTTTGATAAAGATTTCGACCTTACTTAATATGGCAGGTAAGGCAGAGTCCTGATGCTGAACCGCCAGTTGCTACGGTCTGAGCAACTCTTAAAAGATGTGTGCCTGCTACAGCTTCCTGGTCATGAACATCATGGCAGGAGGAGCACTGTACTTTTCCGTTATCAAGAACTTCAGCTATGGTACCGCTTGTGCCTATTGCTGTAGCTGTTGCAACAGCTAAGTTAACATCACCACCGGCAGCTGGATCATCATTGTAAGTGATCGAGATCGGGTGGGTTCCTCTGAGGTCAAGGTTGGTCCCGTCTAAGAAGCCCGGAATTTTGTATCCGGCATTGTAACCGCCGATGAAGATGGTACCGCCTGCATATTTGTCGAATGTGTCGATTGCGACTGTACCGTCATGGCAGCCAAGACAGAGTTTTGCTGTTCCATCAGGCTGAGCTGAAGAAACGCCGTTGATTGAGCTGCTCCATGCATTGTTGTACATGGTGTATGTTGCGGAGCTTACTCCGTGGTTCCACAGCAATCCGTTGAGATAGTACTGTGTTGCTAACTGATGGTCGTGAGGCACATGGCATACACGACAGATTTCCTGTCTTGCATTCCATACGTCTGTTGAGAAATCATGCGGGCTTCCTGCAATACCCATACCAAGACCGTTTGCAAGGGCCATGCTTGCTACCCCGGCTGTCAATAATACAGCCAATGCGAGAATGATTATTTTTTTCATTCTGCACCTCCTAAAATTTGATTGTACGATAACAGCTAAGCTGTTTTTTTATCGTATCTGGATTGAGTAAAATGCAAGTGCTATGCCAGAATGTAAAGGCTCTAAAATCAAAAAGTTAGATAACTGAGACTGGTTTTGAACTGCCACTATGACAAGGTAAATTTGCCATTTTGGCATTGACCCTAAAATTATATCAATAAGGCAATAAAAAACGCCTCTTGAACAATATTTCATTCAAGAGGCGTTCTTATTGCAGAAGATATTATTTTTTCAGAATAGAATCAATGGACTGTTTGAAATCGTTAAGAGATCTTTGCTGCATTCTTTTGCCGTTAATAAAAAGAGTAGGTGTTCCAGTCACCCCAGCGCTTCTTGCAAGCGCCATATCCTGCTGGATCAATTGATCATATTTGTTGCTTGAGAAGTCCGCTGAAAATTTTTCTACATTCAACCCGATCTGCTGGGCCAGCTCTTTATAGATGCCGTCATTAAGTTTATTGAAGTTCTGGAAGATAAGGTCGTGCATTTCCCAGAACTTCCCTTGTTCTTTTGCGGCCTCGGCGGCCTTTGCGGCGTTCATGGCTTGCTGATGGAATGGCAGGGGGTAGTGTTTAAAAACAAGTTTCGCCTCTTTTGGGTATGCCTTAAGGACCTCACTTAGGGTCTGTTGTAACTGTGAGCAATAGGGACACTGAAAATCCGAGAATTCAACAATAGCGGCCGGAGCATTCTTGTTGCCTTTTACCGCTGAACTGACAACCGGCAGGTTATAAATTTTATTGAAATCAACGGTTGGTCTTGCAGGCGCGGCTTGTGCCTGCACGGTTGAAATCTTTTTCTCGAGATCAGATATCCTGGCGAGTATTTCTTTCTGTGAATTTTGGATGTCTGTCGCCGAGTTTTTAATGTCCGCGACCGAATTCTGCAAATTTGTCAGGTTGTCTTTGATCTCTTTCAGCGTCTCCATTTCAGGAGAGACGGCTTTAACATCTTTTGGAGTCTCCTTATTAGTACAACCTGAGATAAAAAGAATAACACTTAAAAGAATAGACAATGCAAAAATAAATCTTTTCATAGCTGTATCTCCTTTAATTTGAAATTGGTTATTGCAGTATGGAATTAGCGTTCAAAATATATTACTACACTTGCAGAAAAATGTGTAGGTGGCTTTATGCCGGAAATAGTGCAACAATACTAACGCGCCAAGTTAAAGCAGTTATGCTTTATGCATGGGTTTATGCTGCCGCTCTTTTATTTTCAAGAGTAGTCCTTATAATTAATTCAAGCTGGCTTACATCGACCGGTTTAATAAGGTATGTGTTTGCGCCCTGTTTCATGGCATCAAATACCTGGTCAGGAGTGGAAAAAGCTGTAATGAAAGCCCCTGCCTACTAAAAAGCTCGACCGTAATATTGAAATTGCAAGAGTTATACCAGCAGAAGGTTATCTTAAAAAACAAATGGATATGGTTTTGAATGAATTTGCAGGCCTGTCACAATGACAGTTTTCCTGCAGATATGACAGTGGATTGCTGGTTCTTAAAATAAATGCTGAAGCCAAGATCGATTCGCTTGTCTGCAGTAATTGGAAAATAGAAAAGCCGGGAAACCCGCAGGGGCTTCCCGGCTTGAAAAGTTTATTCTTCAGCGCTGGTGCCCGGCACCATAAATGATTTGTTATGGTCATGGCAAAGCATGCAGTAGGCGCCGTCATAATTAATCCCGTCTGCATGTACGCCGTTGCCTGTTCCATCGCCTTTATTATGGCTTGTGTTCGCATGACAAGTTTCGCAAATGTTTTCATTTCGCGGAGGACCGTCTGCCAGCGAACCCGGCCCAATGCGTTTTGTGTTTACAACGTTGCTGCCTGGAATTACACTAAACTCAATTTGCGGCCTGAGAAGTTTTCTATTGCCCTCAACTGAGATCATTGGATCATGGCAGTCTACGCACATGATGCTGTATGTGTAGTTACCGGTTGCAAATTCGTTCCTGGCCGGGTCGCTTGTATGCGCATCACGTTCGCCGTGGCATCTCTGGCAGTTTGTATCAGGGATCTTTGCACTGAAGTCAACCCTGCCTCCACTTTCAACATGGCATAACTGACAGTTGCTGTTAAAGAAGGCAGTATTGTGCGGGCTTTGAGCGACTCCCCCTGATGGATAGAAGCCGTCTGCATGCGGATGACAGTCGGTGCACTTTTTGCCGTCAAAATGGCCGACATAGCTCCCGCCTTTTGCATCGCCGGGGGCTGAGCCGTCTCTGCGGTGATGGTTGGTCTGTGTATGGCACATTTCGCAAACGTTCTCATTGTAAGGCACTCCGTCTGCAAATGAGCCGGTCCCTGTAGGTGCGGTGAATTTCACGAACTCCTGTATGTTCAGGCCTGTAACAGGATTATCGAAACAGATATATTCTTTGATATATTTACCGTAGGTAGTTTTGTATGCGAGATTCTGCTCCTGCTGGTGAGGGTTGTGGCAGGTTGTACAGCTTGTGTCCCAGTTGCCGTATTTTGCTCCTACTACAATGGATGAGTGCATCTTTACATTAGGCGCTGAGCCGAATCCATATGGCGGGGCGAGCGGGTACTGTGTCTTAAATGTCCCGTTCAGAGGGTCTGATGTGTCGTTAGGGTCCGCATGGCAGCGCTGGCACTGGTATCAGACATTGTTCAGGAAATCATTGGGGTCATGACACTTGCCGCAAAGTAATTGCGAGTTGTCAGGATGAAGCGTGCCGTCAGAGTTCAGAAGGGCAAAGAAGTGCGGCCCGTCATTGGGGTTCGCTTTGGTGCCGCAGGTCGGAGCAGCACATCCGCCGTCTCCTGCATCAACCTGGTTGTCACAGTCATTGTCCATACCGTCGCTGCAGGTAGGGTCTCCAAAA
>JACQZF010000002.1 GCA_016213945.1 Nitrospirota bacterium
CGAATTTGAGGGAATGGATAGTGGCAGCAATAAAATCGGGGATACCGTCGTTTGTAGAGCTTGGCTACAAGTTCTTCAGAAAACGCCATTATGTTCTGAACTACTTCATATGCAAAATAACGACTGCGATATCGGAAGGGCCCAATAACAAAATACAACGGTTGAAGCGTATGGCTTATGGTTATAGAGACGTCAAATACTTCTTACTCAAGATTCATCAGCATTGCGGACTACTCAGCCTAAAGCTTTCAACTTAAATGCGAAAGATGGAAAAAGTTTCATAGTGTCACCATGTCTAATTATCAAAATGTTTATCAAAATGCTTTGACATCCACTGTGTTTTTACGCTATCCTTTCACAAGGAGGCGGCACACATGACCCTTACAACTGAAATTAAAGAGTCCCTTGTGAGAGAAATTAATATCTGTTCCACAACCATTAATTTCTACAAGAAACAAATCGGCGCGCTCGAGAAAAAGCACCATATGACTACAGCATCCTTTCTTGTAAAATTTGAGAAAGGCGCGCTCGGTGACGAAAAAGATTTTTTTGACTGGTACGCATTTCACAAACTCCTTTCGAGCTGGACTAATACCAAAAAAGCCCTCCAGCCTCTTATTAAATGATTCTTGCTTATATCAAAGAGATAGAAAAGGCCATCTCTGATTCGGCAATTGTTTTATCTTCAACAATCCAGAAACATTTTAGTTCCACAAAAAAAGAGGCATATCTAAGAGGGAATCTGCTATTCCTTGACATGTCCTCCCTTGAATTTGCCGTATACCTTACTGAAAGCGGCAGGAAATCCGTACTCGATAAGTACAGGCTCCAATATATGGATTCTGAAAACAGCCTTGTTTTCAGATATGACAATGCTCATCACCATAAAAACATTCCCACTTTCCCGCATCATAAACACCTGCATAACGGTAAAGTCATAAGCGCAACTCCACCAAAGTTTTCAGAACTGTTAGAAGAAATAACCGCTGTCATCGCCCGGTGATCCCGTTGATGTTTACTATCTTCATACCCTGCAACCTTTCTTAAATAATCAAATAACCAAATCACTGTCCGCCGCGCACGCACCGAACGTAGACGTAGCTGCCCTTACCGTCGTCGTCGACGTAGCCAACGCCGAAGACCACGTACCACGCGCTGCCCGGATCGTAGGCGTAGGTAGTAGACGACCAGTAGTAGGACGATTTTGTATTTGGGAAATATGCCGTATTAATTGTCGGGCCGGGATACGGGATTGAATAATCCACAATCGTTATCAATTCCTTCTTAGATGGCAGCCGCCAGTCAGAATAGCCGCCAAGGCCGAGCGAACCGCAGACATCTTGGGAAGATGGATTATATGATGCATTATATGTGCCCGAAGCCCGATACCAGTTGTAAGTTGCAGCCGTACCGCTGCAAGCTTCATCGTTGTTCTGTCCGATACTGCACCTCTGCCACATCAGTCCTGTGTTGTTGTCAGTCAATGTGCCATTGCCGTTGTCCGTGAAACTCATCGGGTTGATGTTGTATGCCCCGTCCTGCCCCGTGCCCGCGCAGGGAATCTCGTCATAGGGACTGACATCCCTGTAGCACTTCGTCTGCCCGGTATCTGGAAGGTTAAAGGCGTGAGACAGTGCAACAGTACTGAAGAGCAGCAGAGCAATAGCGCAGAAGTACAACAGAAAAGACCTTCGATTGTTTGTCACTCCCGTCTGCCTATTATCCGTCACTCCCGCCTGCCCTTCCACTGTCACTCCGGCTTGTCCGGAGTCTATCCGTAAAGAAGATTCCAGACAAGCTGGAATGACAGCGGCTTGTGTGTCTGGAATGACGGGAAACACTCTCCCTGCAACCTGTAACTTGTAACCTGCAACATTTCTCATATATTCATCCTCCCTTTATAGTGCAGTAGAGCAATAGAGCAGAAGTGCAGTAGTAAAAGATTGCTGATCTATTGCGCTGCTGTTCTACTGATCTGCTGCGCTACTGCTCTTTTATTAAGATAGCCATCTGCGCACGCAAAAAAGGCATGGCGCCCATTTCCGGACGTCTGTCGCAGGATTGATGCCATCAGTCCATTCCCCTTCATTATCGTTTTTGAATTAGATTGCTGAATTAACAGCAACAATCATGCCTGAAAATCATTGTTATTCAAAAAAATTATTTCTGTTATCTTGCAGGAGGTTAAAGCTTGACTAAATATTCTGAGCGGTAATGATGATGCAACATGTCACGTGACTGTAACGGCACAGATGTGTGCATGGCACAGTTTTTTAAATCTCTGAATTCCAATTTTCTAACACACCCCTTGCTTCCCTCTTGTTAAAAGGGAATGAGCCGGATATTAAAAACTCACTTCAGCCTTTTTACCGGTTGCCTCATTTATCACAAGCAGTTTCCCTGAATCTTCTTTCATCAATTGTGCATTAGCATTTAACAGTTCAATGCCATAAATTGTGCCGTCAGGAGCTATGTCAACATTTAGTTCGTCGCTCACTTTTATTGTCTCAACCTCTGCCTGTTTTTCATGCAGCTTCAAGTATGCTATGTTGTGTCTTGGATCATATGTTAACTTCATCTAATACATCCTCCTCCCATCTAAAAATAGCGGGTTACTATTGTAATAACCAGCCAGTCATCAGTTTCTTTTGTAGCATAGGCCTCTATTTGTTTTGTTGCATACTGTTTCCCGCGCCATAAGGCAGTGAAAGCAAAATTTCTTCTGAATCCGGTGCGTCCGAACTTTGCCGGAAAAGGTTCTCCTCCTTCAATAGTGGCAGTAACTTCCTGTTCAGTTGCGCCTCTCTCTGCAAGCCGTTCTTTCGCATGTGGATGAAGTCTTACCATAGATTTATAAAATTATTTAAATTGTAATAACTATTTCGCTTCATTATAAAAAAGGCTTGATATTAAAAGTATACAATACGGCGTTATAAAACTGTAGAAAAATTGTCATTAAAAGGTATAATATTTTCTGTTCTATTACCAGAGGCTAAAACATTTATGGCAAGAATAAACAAGGCGACCATTCTCATAGTCGATGATGAAGAGAGCATCCTTGAGACGCTGAGCGGAATTCTCGAAGATGAAGGGCACGAGGTTGTTACCGCCTCATCAGGGGAAAAGGCCCTGGCGCTTTTCAGTGAGAACACACCCGACGTAATTCTCATGGACGTCTGGATGCCGGGCATGGACGGTATCGAAACCTTAAAGCGCATCAAAGAAAAAAACAAAGATATCTGCGTGATCATGATCTCCGGGCACAGCACTGTTGACACTGCCGTGCACGCTATCAAACTCGGCGCGTACGACTTTCTGGAAAAACCGCTGTCGCTTGAGAAGGTCACGATCCTCGTCAGCCGCGCGCTTGAAAGGCAAAACCTCGAAAAAGAAAACATCGCGCTGAAGACCAGTATATCCAGGCAGTGGGCAATTATCGGGGAGGACCCGAAGATAATAGAGCTGAAAGATAAAATACAAAAGGCCGCGGTCTCCCAGGGCCGGGTCATTATATTCGGGGAAAGCGGCACGGGCAAGGAGCTTGTCGCAAGGGCGCTGCATGAGGCAAGCGACAGGAAGAACAAAAACTTCGTTGAAGTAAACTGCGCGGCCATACCTCAGGAGCTTATCGAGAGCGAGCTGTTCGGCCACGAGAAAGGCTCATTCACCGGGGCGTTTGAAGCAAAAAAAGGGAAGTTTGAACTGGCGGATGAAGGCACCCTCTTCCTTGATGAGATCGGCGATATGTCCCTTGCCACACAGGCAAAGCTTCTACGGGTCATTGAAACGCAGGAATTTCAGCGCGTGGGCGGAAGCAAAAATATTAAAGTTGACGTTAGGATAATCGCCGCCACAAACAAAGACCTTGAAGAGGAAATTAAAAAAGCGAATTTCAGGGAAGACCTTTACTTCAGGCTCAACGTTATCCCCCTTACTGTCCCGTCGCTAAGAGAGAGAAAAGACGACATCCCGCTTCTCGTTGAACACTTCCTTGATAATCTTGCCCGGCAATACGGGCAAAAAACCAAAAAAATAAGCAAGGCCTCGCTGGAATCCCTTATCAGCTACGACTGGCCGGGTAACGTAAGGGAATTGAAAAACACTATTGAACGGTTTGTCATTATGAACCCTACCGACGTTATTGACGTGAAAGACATCCCTTCCTTTAAAGGGACCAGATCCGATTATGCTTCATTCAGGACACTGAGAGAAGCTCGGGAGCAGTTCGAGAAAGATTTCATAATCAAAAAACTCCAGGAGAACAATTATAACGTTTCAAAGACCGCTGAAGAACTTGAGATCGAAAGAAGCAACCTCCACAGAAAGATGAAAGCCCTCGGCATCGAAACCCCTTAACGTGTGAGACATGTTCAAATAAAGGTTGTCATTCCGGCTTGTCCGGAATCTATGCTAAGAACATGGAGAATGGTCGGGGTCAAACCTACAATATACATTTATCATTTGATGGTGTCCCAGAATATCTGTCCCCTCTGATTACCTCTGGAAGTAACATGATAAAATGCCCCCTCGTATTCTATCCGTAACTGTCGTGCCATGTCCCACAATCATTTTAATTATTATTATTTTTTATTTCAAATTTACTCTTTCTAAATTGTATATTGTAGGCTTGACCCCGGACTCTTCTTGTGGATGACTTACTGCTGCGTATCAATATCATGCTCAATATCAATATTGTCTATTACGGTGTCCTCAGGCACACTGTCCTGGGGGGGTACCGGGGGCGGAGTTTGCGTCTGCACCGGAGGCGGAGTCTGTGGTTGAGGCTGTGTGACCGGCGGGGCCGGTGGCGGGACAGACCTGTTCCTTAAGGCAGGAGTCGGCCTAATGGGACGCTGCTGCACTCCCCTCTGGATCTGCTGCTGTGGAGGGACCTGCACTTGCGGCTGAACAGACGGCTGGAACTGCGGCTGCGGTCTTACCGGGACCTGCGGCTGCGGTCTTGCAGGGGCCGCACCTGCTCCCCGTTTCTCTTCTCTCAATCTCACCTCGGTTTTGTCACCGTCCGACAAAAGCACAACCCGGTCTTCCTGGATATCCGATATTGTGAAACCTGCGATGGAATCATTTAAACGATAGGTCCTCGTGGCCTTTGTGCTCGGGTCCTCAAGTATCGCACTCTTCTCATCATTCAGAATAATGGTCCCAAACAGTCTGGGCGGGATCTTGGGGGCCGCCTGCAAGGGCGAGGTTACCAGCGGAGCTGGCGACCTTGAGGGACGGAATAAATCCGCGCCTGATATTACCTGGAAGAGCGCTAAGTCCAATGCCTGTTCCTTGTTTTCAGCAGAAGCGCCTTCTTCCTTTGCCTGCTTTGCTCCCGGAGCTGACGGAAGATCAATGGTCTTCGTAAGCGACCCGTAAAATTTCATGCCGAGGAAACCGGCCATGATTATGAGAGCAATATTTATCAGGAAATAATTACGCCTCATTCTTTGCCTCTTTTTTCACTTCTTTTTTCTCTTCCCTGCCTTTTGTTTCAGCCTCCTGGGGCTTTTTGATAAAACCCGTCACGACCAGCGTCGTGAATACATCAGTCGGGTTGCTGATATTGGTCACCCTGATCTTCATATCAGAGACCTTGATGAGAAATGGCGTAGTCCGCACCTTTAACAGAAAATCTTTCAGTTTTTCAGTCGACGCTGAAAATCCTACCTCTACCGGGACACCGAGATAAGGACCTTCTTCGACCGGATTTAGCGTCCGCTCCGAGGCAATGCCTATGCTCAGGGACATGGCGGCCTCTTTGAGGATCCTCTGGAGTTCAGCGGCTGCAACCGGCGGCTTTTCTCCCTGCAATAACAACTTCTCCTGACCTTCAAGCTCGATCTTGAATGCGTTGACCTTTTTTTCAACTTCATTCTTCCCGGCCATCCTGTTCAACTGTTTCTCAAGCATAAACCTCTTGTTGTCCGCAGCTTCATCCGCGCTTTTTTTCAGGTCAGAATACCAGGTATACGTGTTGAAGATTATTATTGCAAGCACGGCGATCCCGCCGATCATCAAAAACTTCTTTTCTCTTTCTTTTATGGTAAAAGGTAATTTCATATCACTTCTTCACTCCCTCTTTCGGGCGCACAGCCGGTCCGCCGCCGGGCTTCACTTCTTCCTTCCCCTGCTTTTTGACTTCTTCATTCTTTCCTTCCGCCTTTAATTCATCCTTCGGCCCTTTGCCTTCCGCCGCGCCTTCGTCTTTTTTCTCCGCTTCCCCTGCCGCGTCCTTTTCATTTGAGGGGACAATAACTTTCGCGCTCAATTTAAATTGTTCTTTATCGCCCACCTTCCTGATGGGACCAACAAATACGACCTTTTCAAAGAACGGGGAATCCTCTAAAAGAGGTATAAGCGCCGAGGATGCTCCGGCGAAACCGTTCAGCACTAATTCGCCCTGCGTTGTTTTTTCGTCCCTGGTCTCAGGCCCCTTGTAATCGAGGGTTGTGATCCAGGCGTCCTTTGGCAGTATGCCCGCAAGCTCCGCAAGCGCTTCAAGCGTGATCTCGCTTTCTTTCAACCCTTGCAAGAGGACGGTACGTTTTTTCAGTTCGCTGATGTCTGATGTAAGTTTTTCAATTGCGGTGATCACGGGTCCGTTCTTCTTCAGCTCCTGATCGATCTTATCAAGATACTTCTTTCTCTTAACAGCTTCGGTTGTAAAAATGCCGACGCCTAAACTCAATATCAACACCAGCAAAACCTTTGCAGTTAGAGGCCCTAATTTCGATGCTTCATATCCGGCCTTGTGGGGCAGCAGATTGATCTTATAGGTCCCCAGTCCGAGGCCCGCGAAACACGCGCCTACAGAGGCCGCGACATTATTTATCTCTATGCCTTTAACGTTGCCGGAATATCTTGCGAGCTTATCAACGGTTATTATGTTCAGTTTGAGTTTCTCTTTTAATTCTTCGGCAACGTTTGCGAAAGAGGCTGTATCTCCCGATATTATCATTTTGTTAAAGCGTTCTATGGAAAGACGGGACTGCAGCTCGGCCAGATACCTGGCAATATCATCAAATAACATTCCAATCTTATTTGCCGGGCTGAGAGAGAACGACCTGTGGTGGATGCAAAGACTGTCTCCGACTATTGTCAGGTTCGCATTCGTCTTGTCGATATGAAGGGAAATATTGGCGTCCCCCTTTTTGCCCAGGGACTTCGACTTGTAAGTGATCCCCATAAGGTCGCGCAGGCCTACTGCGGAAACCCCGCTCAACTCAATCATGTTTAAGACCGCAAATGATGAAATCGTGACCGCCTGCGGCTTCAGGGTGAGTTTTTCAAGAAACTCTCTTACAATATCCATCTTTTCCTTTTGAACAACTACGAAAGCCACGGAGCACGCGGTGCCTGTTTCTTTGAGGACTAAAAAATCATAGATCACATCCTCCATATTGAAAGGAATGTGGCGCTCTATCTCAAACCGCATTAAACTTGAGAGGGCGTTCTTGCCTTTGCCTTTTATTGAAGGGATATCAGTGAATTTTGCAATGACCCATTTATCGGGGATGCTCGCGAATATGCCGCTTACGTTTACGCCGTGTTTACTGACATACTCCCGGATCTCATTAACGGTGTTCTCGCTTTCCCTCATGTCCTTCATGGGAAAAGTTGCTGATGACAGCAGTGTCGTCCCGGCAAGGCTGTTCTTTAAATACGTGACGACAAGAGAGTCTTCCCTGAACTCTATGCCTAAAAACGTCCCGAACAATTTATCAAATAATGTTGTCATTCCAGTAAATGGCCTCCAGGCCGCCGCCTTTTCTGTGGACTATTGTCTTAATGGTCCTCTTAATCGTCCCGTCCGTATTTGAACCGGTAGATATAATTGTAAAGAAATCAGAGGACACTTTGCTATAGCTGCCTGACAGCACGGTCACTTGCGCGGTTTCTCTCTGTAAGATTATACTGTCTGCCGCTTCCGGCGTTAATATAACATCGAGAACTGCTTTCGGGGCGGTATTAACATTTATTTTATTGTCCGGGGTTGCCACAGTAAGATATTGCGCAAGCCCTGCGCCGCCCTGCGCCCTGCCGCTTTCTTTGGGACCGTAGAGGACCTCAGGGGTCATTCCTTTAACGAGCAAAAGTTCATCAACAGAACTCAACGGGCCGTCCTTGCAGCTATAGGGAGCTTCCAGCGATTGATAATAATCTTCTTCAGCGCCATTCAGCCTGTGCAGGTCATCAGTGTCAATCCAGTCGAGAATAGAGCCAACTATAGTGTCAACGTCAGTGGCTTCGAGGCCTGCGTTGAGAAAAAACTGTTTCAATTGCGCCTCCGTAGCGGTGTTGATATTCAGCTTGCCGTCCTCATCGTTAATATTATATTTAAATTTCCCGTTACCCAGGTCTTCCTCCCTCACCGGCGCCGCCTCCGAGTCACGGTCGAAAAGAAGGACTTTGTCTTCGGCAACGTACATCTTCGACGGGTCTTTTGCCGAAAGTATCTCGGCCTTTGCGGCCTCAAGGCCTGCCACAGCCAGGTGATAGGCCTGTTCATCTTCCTTAAAGTTTCTCGTAATATTGATCTCCGTCCTCATTGAATATGAAAATTCCCCGACTATGGCTATCAACACCACCATCACCCACACTACAAGTATAAGGGCCACCCCTCCGGCCTGGCCGGGGCTTTGTTTATGTTTGTTGAGAAGCCTCATTACCAAACTTCTTTTCCTGATCGTCGTCCTCATTCTCCTGCTGCAGACTCATCGGCAGACTGATGACAAATGGCTGAAAATAAGAGATCTTCACCTGGATGGCCGAGGGAAGGTCCTTACCGTAATCCCATTTCTCTTTCCATTCGTCGTCCTTCGAAGAATAATACTCGATCTTGAATTCACCTATATTCTCATCTACTAATTCTTCTTTGCCCTTTATGTTGTCCTCCAGCTTTTTATCCGGCAGCACGCCTTCCTTGTACAGAAGCTCTCCTTCCTTGACCGAATACCTTATCCACTTAAAACCTCCGAAACGCGCATCAGTCAGCGAGGTGACGAATAAAAAAGATTCCGGGTCGCCCTTGAACAACACTACTTCTTCGTCTTGGTCCTCAAGCTTCATCTTGTACGGATATGCCGATTTAAGCTGCTGAGACAGTAAACCGGACAATACTCTCAGCCTCTGCGTCTCGCTCGTTTCTCTTTCGCCTTTTTCCCAGGCGCCTATCCCCAGACGGAAAGCGCTGCCGATTATTATCGTGATAAGGCTCAGGATGGTTATCGCGATAATCAGCTCAAGAAGGGTGAAGCCTTTTTGAGAGTAACGAGTGATAACCCCCCCGGCGCCCCCCCTTAGAAAGGGGGGGATGGAGGGGTAACTTTTGACTTTTGACTTCTGACTTCTGACTTTATTGTTCATTGTACACTTTCCGTTGACACTGTCTTCAGGGTCACAAGTTCGATGGCCCTGTCATTTTTCTGTCCGTCATTCCATTTTACTTTTACCAGCAGCTTATACAGCTTATACGGCGTGTCTTCAATGTCCCTGAAGGGCTGCACTTCCGTCTCCCACTTAAAACCGTCTTTAAATTCGCCGCTGCCCTGCACGAGGGAATCGGAATTTAAGTCAGAAGAGGATGTCTCCATCACTTCCCCCATTTTGTCCTTTGCGTGAACAATGGCCCTCGTATAGTCGCATGACGTCCTGCTGGCCCTTAGACCGCTGGCAAACAACTGCATGACAAGCACAAGGCATATGCTCAAAATGGATATCGCCACGATGACCTCAAGAAGGGTGAACCCTGAATGACAAGAAGCTGGGAAGCTGGGAAGCTGGGAAGTTAATGCTACTCCTTTTTTCCCATCTTCTAAACTTCTTATTTTCTTAACTTCCATTTTCATCCTTCGCCCTTTATTACCTCAACCTTACCGGTTATCCTGTTTACAACTACAAAGAACGTCAGGCCCTGCTCACTTGTTATCTCAATGGTGCCGCCTGATGAATTCCCAAGCGGAAAAAACTCTATAAAGAGGTTGTCATCTTCCTGGTCCTTCACCGTCATCTGCAAGACCTCGGGAATAGCTTTATTCAGGACGTCAACGAACTGTTTCTCACCAGTGTCTTCCGCAGCGGTTGCAGAGTTCTCATCAGCTTTCATGACCTTATCGGTATACAACCTGAACTTACCTTCATTCTTGTCTACGACGAAACAATATGTCTTTTTTTCGGTTACCGCGTGGCTCCTCGCATACCTGAGGGCCGCCGATACCTCTTTTGTGAATGTTTTAATGGCGAGGCTTTCAGACCCCTTGCCCACCATGACACCAACAAGCCCTGCAGCTATGCCGATAATGAACAAAACGATAATGAGTTCAATCAGAGTGAAGCCGGACTGCTGAGAGGTTGAGAAGTTATGAAATTTGGAAGATAAGCATTTTCCCCTTTTCTCATCTTCATATCTTCTAATCTTCTCAGCTTCTATTTTCATCCTTTGCTCTTCACTCTTAACTTTTAACTCTTAACTCTGTTTTCATTTCCAGCTTACAACGTCCTCGTTCTCTCCGTCACCGCCTTCAGAGTTATCAGCGCCGTAAGAGAAGATGTCATAGTCGCTGTGTTTTCCCGGACCTTCATAATGATAAGCATGGGTCCACGGGTCAGCGGGAAGCTCGTTCTTTTTCAGATACGGGCCGTTCCAGCCCTCGGAGCCGGACGGCTGTGTTAGGAGGGCTTCCAGGCCTTCAGCGGTCGTCGGGTAACGCCCCACGTCAAGACGGAAAGAATCAAGCGCTGTCCCAAAAAGCTCTATCTGCGCCTTGGCGGCTTTTTGTTTTGCCTGCCCTACCCTGCCGAACATCCTCGGCACGACAAGCGCGGCAAGAAGGCCAAGAATGATCATGACCACCATGAGCTCTATAAGGGTAAAACCTTTTGATGAGTGACGGGCCTTCTTTACATATTCTCCATTGTCCAGTGTTCTTTCTTTGCTATTCATGTGTCCTCCATGGTTTTAGTAGTAAGCAGTTAGTAGCTAAGAGGAGAAGATTTTCGCTGTTCCCTTAACTACTAACTACTTGCTACTGACTGCTTGTTTCTCCTACAACGGCAGCTCGTTAATGCTGAATATCGCAACCAGCATTGAGATGACAATGAAGCCGACCGCCATGCCCATGACCAGGATCAATACCGGCTCAAGCAAAGAGAGCAGACGTTTTACCGTGATCCTCACTTCAGAATCAAAGCGGTCCGCGATCTTGATCAGCATCTCGTCCAGCCTACCGGTCTCTTCTCCGACGGTCACCATGTGGACGGCGAGGGGCGGAAAGATGTCGCTGTTTTTTAGAGGCTCTGAAAGCCCGCGCCCCTTTCTCACAGATTCCCTCACGGAATTAATGATCTCCGATATCTTGTCGCTGCCTAAGGTGCCTTTGACTATCTGCAGGGCATTGAGTATCGGGACCCCGCTTCCAAGGAGTGTGCCGAAGGTCCTTGCAAAACGGGAGACAGCGGTCTCTCTGAAAAGTTTTCCGAATACAGGCAGGCTGAACTTGATCATGTCCCATGAGCGCCTGCCGTTCTCGCTCTTGAAGTAGCGTCTTGCAACGTAATAAATAACGGCCAGTACCGATAGAATAAGCCACCAGTATTTGACAAGGCTGCCGCTGATCGCAAGCAAAATTACAGTCGGCAGGGGGAGATTGCCTCCCATGTCGGCAAATATTTTTGTAAACTGGGGCACGACAAATGTAAGCAGGACAACTACGGCAGCGCCACCGACACAGGCAAGGATGATCGGATAGATCAGCGCGGAGCGGACGTCTTCCTTGAGCCCCTGCGCGTTTTCAAGATAAACCGCCATGCGCGAGATCGTGTCTTCAAGAAACCCTCCGGCCTCTCCGGCCTTTATCATGTTCACATAAAACAGCGGGAAGTTGTCCGGGAATTTCGACAGCGCTTCTGAAAAGGACTTGCCCCCCCTGACCTGGGCGAGGATGTCCGTTATCAGCTCCCTCAGTTTTTTTTTCTCTGTCAGTTCCGCAAGGATTGAAAGCGACCTGTCGAGAGGGAAACCCGCGTCAAGCAGAACGCTGAGCTGGTAAGTAAAAGTCATTATGTCCTTGTCATTCACCCGGCCCTGTATTGATGAGAGGAAGCGGCTGAGGAAATGCTCGCGCTCCTCCGCCTTGCTTACTTTAATAGGGAAGTATCCCATCTCCTGGATGCGGTCTACGGCTGAATGCTCGCTGTCCACATCGAGAGTGCCGGTGACAATGCTGCCCTCCCTTGTTGTGGCCTCGTAATAATAAGTGTCCATCTACACCCACTCCTGAGCGACCCTTAAAACTTCCTCAATGGTCGTCACGCCCTCTCTGACTTTTTGCCAGCCGCTTTCGCGCAGGACCTGCATCCCTTTTACTACCGCCTTCTGCCTGATAACGTCAGAGCTTGCCTTATCAAGGATCATCTGCCTTATCTCCCCGTCAACCGGCATCATTTCAAAAATACCGGTCCTTCCGCGATAGCCCGTGTTCCTGCATTCGTCGCAGCCCGCGCCGTGGTAAGTGGTAATATTGCCCGGCAGCTCTATTCTGTCAACCAGCTGCTTCCCGGGGTTGTACGGCTCTTTGCAATGGGGACATATCATCCTTACGAGTCTCTGGGCAAGGACGCCGATCAATGATGATGATACGAGAAAGCCTTCAACGCCCATGTCCAGCAGTCTCGTCACCGCCCCGGGCGCGTCATTTGTATGAAGGGTGCTGAAGACGAGATGGCCTGTAAGCGCCGAGTGGATCGCTATCTCCGCGGTCTCTATGTCTCTGATTTCGCCGATCATGATAACATCAGGGTCCTGACGCACAATATGTCTTAGTCCGGTTGCGAAAGTGAGGCCTATCTGAGGTTTTATCTGGATCTGATTTATGCCGTCAATCTGGTATTCTATCGGGTCTTCAATGGTTATAATTTTCTTGTCGACCGAGTTGATCGTGTTTAAAGACGCGTAAAGCGTGGTCGTTTTTCCACTGCCGGTAGGGCCTGTAACCAGAAGCATCCCGTATGGAGTGGTGATTATCTTGTTGTACCTTTCCAGTACATCGTCAGGAAAACCGAGATACTCAAGGCCGGTCAAGGTCGTGCCCCTGTCCAGTATTCTCATGACAATGCTCTCCCCGTAAATCGTAGGAATGGTGGAAACTCGAAGGTCTATGTCCCTGCCGGAGACCCTCAGCTTTATCCTGCCGTCCTGGGGGAGCCTTCTCTCGGCGATGTTAAGACGCGACATGATCTTTACCCTTGATATGACCGCCGCCTGTATGCGCTTGGGAAGGGACTCAACTTCCATCAATGCTCCGTCAATCCTGTTTCGCACCTTCACGTTATTTTCAAATGGCTCTATATGTATATCGCTCGTCCTGCTCTCGACCGCGCGCGTGATGAGCATATTGACAAGCTTGACAATAGGCGCTTCAAACGCCATGTCTCTCAGATGATGAACGTCCTCGCTTAATTCAATATCGTCCTCGCCGCCCTCTTCTTCCCTCATTCCCTCCATGATGCTCGTCATCTGTACGTTGCTGCCGAAATACTGCTCGATGGCCTCCATGATGTCTTTCTCGCTGCTGATACATATATCAAGGGCTTTGTCGGTAAAGGTCTGCATGGCATCAAGCACATATTCATTGAGGGGGTCTGACATGGCAATCTTCAACATGCCGTCTTCCGTGCCGATGGGAACAAATTTATACTGCTTCATGAATTTTACCGTGGGATAATTGCCTGGCGGGACTGCCTTGGGGAATTCCGTGAATTTAAGATACCTCATTCCGAATTGAGAGCTGAGAGCTTTCAGCATATCGTCTTCAGATATAAAGCCGAGACTGACGAGTACGTCTCCAAGACGCCGGGGCGCTGTTTTATCGATGGCGGCCTGCTCTTTTAAGGCTATCTCAAGTTTTTCGGTAGTTATCAGGTTCAGGTCGAGCAATATCTTGCCCAGCAGACCGGTCTTTTCTATTTTTACTGCATCACGGCTCATTGGCTTTGTTTGGATGGGTCCGTTCCCGTTTCAGGAGAAATTTCTTTATACACAAGCTCTTTTTCGGTGAGATACCTCTTTACTTCTTTCAGCCTGCCGAGAAATTCATTTGTAAAAGAGCCCCCTTCCTCTTTGGTAACAACTACCTGAGGGGTTATCAGAATGACCAGTTCCTTCTTTATTGTTGAGTCGGTCTGATAGCGGAAGAGACTCCCGAGTATTGGGATTGAACTTAAAAGAGGTATCCCCTGATACGATTTACTCTTGGTTTCCTCCATGATGCCGCCGATAACGATACCCTGTTTGTCAGGAACAACAATGGAGGTCTTTGTCTTGGTAGTATTAAAAGACGGGTATGAAAATCCTCCGACCGATGTTGGGTCTCCAAGAGAAGATACCTCCTGTTCGAGGTTGAGGACAACCGTCTTCTCTTCGCTGATAGTGGGTTTTATTTTTAACTTGATCCCTATTGTCTTATATTGAATACTCTGCGTCAGAGGCGTATCCGTTGTTGTTACAGTTGTAGTGGTGCTTGTGGCCGTCGGTATCTCCGAGCCTACCTCGATGCTTGCCTCCTCCTGGTCTCTCACGAGGAGCCGGGGACTTGAGAGGATATCCACCTTACCGCTGCTTGCAAGCGCGCGCACCAGGGCGGTAAGCTTATCAGGCTTAAATATAATATATGATAATCCTCCTGATACTCCTGATGCTAATGTAGGAGCAGTTGCTGAAAGTGCGGCATTGCCGACAAACTCCGTAACATCACCCGATATGAAGTTGTTGTTTCTGGCTGCTGTATCAAGCGCGGACCATTGAATGCCGTACTCATCCGAATCTGTAAGTGTCACCTGCGCCACAATGGCTTCGATAAGCACCTCTCTCGGGTACTGGTCAATCTTCTTTACGGTCTCGACTATGTCCCTGTATGTCCCTGGAGGCGCAAGAATGATGAGCGAATTTGTCGGCTCAAATGTAATAATCTCCACTCTCCCGCCGGATGACTGTTTCTGCCCTGCCGGACGCGGCGCTGCCGCCGGGGCCGGCCTTTGCTGTGCGCCGGGCTGAGCGGGCTGGGCCGCCTTCTGTTTTATGGTTGTTCCTTCAGCCTCGTAAAGGTTCTTTAAAATTTCGGCAATGTCGGCAGCCTTCACATTCTGCACTGGGTATACAAAAATATTCTGCCCCGACGTGATCTCCTCGTCAAGCTTTTTGATCCATCCCTCAACCGCCTGCAGAAGAGACGGGCTTGGGGCAAAGACTATAAGGCTGTTGATCCTGTCAAGAGGCACAAGAGAAACGCCTTCTTTGGTCAGATTCAAAGCATTCAGCAGATCCGTCAGGTCATTTGATATGGTCGTTACATCGGAGTACTTCGGCTGAAACAGGAGCATCCTGGTATCCTTGAAAACATTCACGTCGATCTCATTAAGAACGCTCAAAAGACGTTTTATGTTTGACTGCATATCATTAACAATAAGGATGCTGTTCCTCGGGTTCGGGATAATGCTGCCGAACTGTGAAAGCAGCGGGGTCAGGACCGTGGTCACTTCACTTACGGGGACATATTCCACTGCGACAATTTGTGTGATGATCCTGTCAACCGGAGTAACCTCGCCGGACTCATTGCCTTTCTTTATTTCTATGGCCTTTTGTTTGGCGGAAGCGCCCTGGACTATTTTATAGAAATCGCCTGATTTCACAAGCGACATCCCGTTTACCTCAAGAACGGATTCAAAGACATTCATTACTTCGCTGACCGGTATCTTCTTTGCGGAATGGATAGTGATCTGTGCGTTCATCCCCGGACTGATAATGAAATTTTCCTTTGTGATCGAGCTGACTGTATTGATTACGTCTCTTAAATCGGCATTGTCGAAGTTGAGTATTATGTAATTTTCTTCCCTCGGCTTGGCAAAAAGCTGCTGAGGCGCAGGCTGACCATTCGTCTGAACAACAGGCGCTGACGGAATATTGGGCTGCCCCGGGATATTAGGCTGAATATTTTGAGGGACATTCTGCTGAACATTAGCAGGGACATTTGGGACAGAAACACCCGGTTGAATGTTTGGCTGAGCACTTGCCGGGACATTCTGAGGTGAAACAGGCTGCGGTCTGACTGACGGCTGATTCTGGATAACCGGCTGCTGTACCACGGGTGGAGGCGTTGCTGCCACGCCCTGAGGTCTCTGCGGCGTTTTGTTTATCTGTTGTTCAGGGCTTTGAGGCGGAACTGCTCCTTGTTGTGCAAATGCGTTAGCTGCAGTGATGAGTAAGAAAGTAAGACTAATTAATAATTTTTTCATTATAACCGGTCTATTTTCACCTTTCGATTACAGATAATTTACAAGTTACTATATCACAATGATTGTATATATTTCGAGCATTGCCTGCACAACCTTTAGAAAATTCGGCAGGTTCCCTTTTAAAGGTCGAGCCCTGGCCCGTCTGCGGCAATGACCGTTAGGGGAGTTACATAAAGCGGTACAACATGATCGGATGCCGCTGATTTGAAACTCTTGACTTCCGCTCTTACGATCTTACGCGCTTTGTCCCATGACAACCGGAGGCCTTAGTGTTATCTGCCGCTAATATTGAAGCACTCCCGTATGCATGATCATATCGGCCGATCTCCATGACCCAGTCCATGGGATCATGATAGTGAGATGTTCTCGGCCACGGCCATACCATGTCGGGATGAAGCATGGACATGAGTAGATCAACATCCTGCGTATCCCATGCTCTTGTTTCCCGATTTACTATTTCTCTTATTTGGGATTCAATATCATTCATTGAAAATTATATCACTTGTTTGCCTTATGCAAAGTATCAAGAAAAACTTCGCGGTCTCCGTCATCGCCGAATACAGGTTTCCTTTCATTACCTCTCGAAGTCACGTGATACACTGCCTCAATAATTTTTCAGATATCTCAGCAAATTCTTCGCTTGGGAGTTAACAGAATGCAAGATGTGACCCTGTTTCTTACCTGTTTGCCTTAAATCCCTCATGAAACACAACAGTTCCTTTGGGAATCTTTTCGGTAAACGGCAAGACAAGAAAAAACTCTTGCGGGATCCCTTCATAAACCAGTTCCGGATAATTCCTGAAACCGAACCGTTTGTAATAATTCGGGTCCCCTACAAGGGCACAGCCCTGTCCACCCATATCTTTTAATGGCAGGGTCATGGTGGCAGGGTCATGGGGTCAGACTTGCCTATTGACATTTGTTATTGCATAACACCTTAAACACCTTTTCCGCTTCCTTTTTCAGATTGTTTCTCTCCTTTAAATATCTCGTTATAATCGAGGGGTCTTTCCTGAGATATCTCGACACATCTCTACCCTTGTAGCCATACTCATTTGCTGCGAGACTCATCAGCTTTCTTCCAAGAGATATATCCCGGTCTTTGCCTTTTTCCCTCATCTGTTTGATTGTTATCCCCAGGACCGTCTCTACCGCTCTTGTTATTTCTTCTAAAGTGTGTTCATGTTTCTTTCTCTTTTCTTTAATTCTTTCTTCCGTTTTATCTGATATTTTTTCTACAAAACTTTCATCCCCAAGTATCCTTTGGTCCACGGTCCTGTAGACATCTTCTTTTTTGATATTTATGCCTTCACCCATGAACTCCCGATAGAGCCGCATCGCCTGTGTCTTGTCTTCTGAAAACATGCGTAGAACCTGATCGACTTCAATCAGGTCATCCTTAATTCTTCCAGCATAATTCCGGTGACTGCTCCACTTATAATCTTCAGGTAACTTCGTCATCTTCGCCCGCACCGGATTGTAATGAATGTACTTTGTTAATGAAAGTAGATATGTATCCTTATCGCAAAGAATTGCTTTGTACCTCCCCTGGAAGAGATGCCCCACTGTTTTATATTTCCTGTTGAAATACATTGTGTATCGCTGGTTTATTCCCTGCTGTATCTTTGAAAGCGGGATATCCTTCGTCTCCAACAGTAAATGCACATGGTTGCTCATCAATACGTATGCAAAAAGACGATAGTGATACTGTTTCTTGTAGCCGGAAAGTATCTCGAAATATTTCCTGTAATCTTTTTCGTCCCTGAATATCTTTTGCCTCTGATTTCCTCGGATTATTACGTGGTAAAACGCTCCTTCAAATTCTATCCTCGGTTTCCTTGCCATGCGTCACTTTAGCAGTGCACACTTCAAATGTCAATAGACAAGTCTGACCCCGTTTTTCCTACACACTAAAACCCGGCAGTTAAATTGTTAATATTCCACTGTCATATTGCCACAGTATTTGACAAGGGCCTTCTCTGCTGGAAATCAATTAGAGCGTGATTTAAGTGTACCTTAGTCCAAAAAATAAAGGCAAGAAAAAAATCATGAGAGGCAAGCAAATTCTCGGTTACTTCCATCTCAGGGGGAACAGCATTTTAAAGGTCGAGCCTTGGCCCTCTTTACTTTCAAGTATTAAGTTCCCAAGGTGTTCGGAAACTATCTGTTTTACCAGCGGCAGTCCCATGCCAAATCCTCTTTCCTTCGTGCTGAAAAAAGGCTTAAAGACGTTCTCAATGTCCCCCTGCGGTATTCCATGCCCTGTATCGGAAACTATAATGACTGCGCTGTCATCGTCTTTTGATGTCTCCACAATCACCCTGCCTCCTTTGGATGTCGCCTCAACCGCGTTCTTTATAAGATGGAAGACCGCGACGCTGAACAGGGCTTTTTGAATATTGATCTTCAACGGCTCCTTTGAAAGGTTAACGGCCATTTCTATCTTTTTATATAATGCCTCCCTCTCAAGGATCGAGATAACGCTTTCAACGATCTTATTGATGTCCTCATGCGTGAATTTCGACTGCCTGTTTTTAAGAAAGGCCTCAAACTCTTTCACTATGACTTCCAGCTTTTCCGCCTCTTCAATGACAGGCCGCAGATTTTCTTTCAAATCTTCCGATATGTTATTTTTTGCGAGGACCCTTTTACACCTTGCGCCTATCACTGAGGCGGGGTTCCTAACCCTGTCAGCTACGGTCAAAGCCATCAGGCTCATTGTCCTTTCAGCGCCTATTGTCTCCAATTGCTGATTCAGTTCTGTAAGGTCCGCATTAATCGTATTAATTTTGTATATCAGTTTTTCCCTCTCTTCTTCGGCCTGTTTCCGTTCGGTAATGTCCCTCTGTACAGATACCCAGTGAAGAAACTTACCCCCCTCGTCAGCAAAGGGAACTATATTGCACTCAACCCAGACCTCTGAACCGTCTTTGCGATAATTAACAAGCTCCACCCTGACAGGCTTTCGACTGTCAAATGCTTCGCGTATCTTGTTTACCTCTATAAGGCTCGTATTGGGCCCACGCAGCATCCTGAGTGTCCTGCCTGCAGCCTCCTCGTAAGCATAGCCGGTCATTCTTGTAAAGGCTTCGTTTACAAACAGTATTCTTCTGCCACGATCTCCCCCTGGCTCAGCCTCTAAAACTATGATGGCGTCATTTGCATTTTTGACTGCTGATTCCAGCAGACGCAGTCTTTCTTCTATCATGTTTCCTCAGGTCCAATCTTACAATTTTCTTAAATCATACCATAGAATTCCTCAATGTTTTATAGAAGGTATTGAAGAATTCATGCGCAGATGTCATTGCGAGGAACTAAACGACTTGGATGTCATTCCCGAGGTCTTGCTTCTGGATTCCCGCTTAAGGCTGCGGGAATGACAGGTTTTTACGTAACACATAAAAATAACGAAGGAAGGTGCAAGGTTGATGCTTTAACGATAATAAGATAAAATTACTCATTATGAATAAGGCATTTCTAAAATTGCTTGTTATACTTCTGCTGCCGGTCTTTATTTCATGCGCCTCTAATCCGGTTACGGGGCAGTATGAATTAATGCTTGTGAGCGAAGAGCAGGAACTTGCTATAGGAAAGGAAGCTTCACCGTCACTGCAATGGGAATTCGGCGGATACTATCATGACGGCGCCCTTGAATCTTATCTTGAGTCGATTGTAAAACAGTTATGGCAAAACTCTGAAAGGCCTCATCTTCCGGTTACATTCCATATTCAGAACACCTCCATACCAAATGCCTTTGCACTTCCGGGAAATGTCGCCATCACAAGGGGGCTGCTCAGCAACATGGAAAACGAGGCGGAGTTTGCAGCGGTCATCGGTCACGAGATAGGTCATGTCATGGCAAGGCACTCTGCTGAAAAAATGACGCGGCTTACCCTTCAGCAATTAGGCCTGACCCTCGGGGCGGCCGCGCTGGGAGAAAAAAAGGGGGGCGACATACTGCTGAAGGCCGGCGCTGCCGGGACCAGCCTCTTATTCCTGAGCTATGACAGAGACCAGGAAATTCAGGCGGACAGGCTCGGCGTCAAGTACATGGCGAGGCTTGGTTATGACCCACGTGAGGCAATATCCGCTCACAGGGTCCTTGAGAAGACAGTGGCTGATTATTTAAAGAGGATGGGGAAGACACGTCAGGAAGACAACTTTATAACGCAAATGCTCTCAACGCATCCGAGGGCAGAGGTAAGGATCAACGAGATACAGGCAATGATAAATGAACTGCCCCCGTACACTGTCAGAGATGACGGCAAATACCAAAGACGTTTCAAGGAAGCGGTCAAAAAGGTTAAAGAAACAAATCAGGTCTACTTTGTTTATGATGAAGCAGAGGACCTTTATCAGAAAGAAAATTTCAGCGCCGCTGAGGAAAGCCTGAAAAAGGCAATCAGTCTGGACGCCTCACAGTCCACGTTTTATAATCTGATGGGCTTAATAAAACTTCAGCAGAAAAATTATCCTGATGCTGAAAAATCATACCGGAAGGCCCTCTCGATTGACGCTAATTACCAGCCTTCCTTCTACGGGCTCGGACTTGTAAATTATTATCAGGGAAATCATGGAAAGGCGGTGGATGAATTTAAAAAGAGCCTCTCACTGTTCCCTGATCACGCTCAAACACAATTCGGCCTGGGGAAAAGTTATTTCAAGTTACAGCAATATGCAGAAGCGATGCCTTATCTGCAAAACTTCGCAGAGGCGGCCCCGAGGCATCCGGAGGTCCACGGTCTGCTTGGGATCAGCTATGAAAAGAACGGTGATATCAAAACTGCTGTTAGAGAATACGATTATCAATTACAGGTTGCTCCCGACACCGAATTGGGGAAGTTTGCTAAACAAAGGCTTGCGGTGCTCGCTCCGGGTGTCAAGTAACACTCTACCGCATTTTCACCTCTGCTCTTTAACATAAATCTCTTCAGCTATCACGCTGTCTATTGCAAGTGTAGTTTCGTCTATCTCCAGAACGAACGATGGCCTCTTCTGCTTCAGCTTTATAATACTGCCGGGCACGATCCCCATTGATGCAAGGCGTTCAAGCCTTGAATTCTCGGAAGGCACGATAAATATAATCCTTCCCTTGGAGCCGACATCGAGTTCCTTTAATTGCATGACAAGGGGTTTTACCTCATTCCTGTATTTGGAACAGCATTCGCCGCGCGGGATAGGTTTGCCGTGCGGACAGGTAGGCGGATGCCCGAGGAATGCGCAAACGCTGTCCGTGACCGAAGGGGAAAGGAAATGCTCGATCTCGCAGGCGGTCTCTTCACTCTCCTGCATCCCTACTTCAAGCACGTCATGAAAAAGCCTCTCGGCAAGACGGTGTCGCCGTATCAAATCCCTTGAGCGGGCATCGCCTTTATCGGTTAGTTCCACGTCGTCATCAGAAATCGTCACGAGACCGGATTTTTCCATTTTCCTCAAAGCATCGGAAGCCCCGCTGTCATTAATGCCGCTGACTACTTCGGTAAAACTTTTTGAACCCTTCTCCCGCATCGACCAGAGAAGCTCCAGTATCTCATCCCTCAGTTTATTATTGTCCATTTCTGTTCATCACCCCCAAACACCTTCAACTGCTGTCGCGCATTTGAAGCATTTGCCTTCCTTCATGTTATTTTTTGCAATGTGGAAACCAAGACGTTCAATAAGCATCTCCCCGCATTTCGGACAGTAAGTGTTTTCTCCGCCTTCGCCGGGAACGTTGCCAGTATAAACATATTTCAGACCTTTATTAAGACCGAGCTCCCTCGCCCATCTTAAAGTATTAACGGGTGTGCGCGGCGTATTCAAAAGCTGATATGTCGGGTAAAATTGCGTCACGTGCCACGGGATTGCAGGGTCCACTGACAAGATGAAGTCTATTATGCTATTTATTGTCTTCTCATCATCATTATATGTTGGAATAATCAAAGTGGTAATTTCGACCCATACGCCGAGAGCCTTCATTAATCTTATTGTATCTAATACAGGCTGCAATCTCGCGCCGCATATCTTTTTATAAAATTCGTCGTCGCCTTTCAAATCTATATTATTGCCGTCGAGGAACGGCGCAATGGTCTTTGCAGCCTCATGACTCGTAAATCCATTACTGACAAAAACGTTTTTGATCCCCTGCTCATGCGCAAGCCTTGCACAGTCATACGCAAATTCCATAAATATCGTCGGCTCTGTATAAGTATAAGAAATACTTTTACAGCCGGCCCTTACTGCAGCGTCAACCACTCCCTCAGAAGCTACTTCTTCTCCCGGGATATCATTATATTTTTTCGGATATTGCGATATCTCATAATTCTGGCAGTGTTTGCATTTAAAATTACAGCCGACCGTGGAAATCGAAAATGAAGTTGATGACGGATGAAAATGGAAGAGGGGTTTTTTTTCTATGGGATCGATATTCATTGATACGAGCTTCCCGTACACGAGGCTGTAAAGTGTTCCATCTCTATTTTCCCTGACACCGCAGATCCCCCGTTTGCCTTCAGAAATCAAACAATGGTGATTGCAGAGGAAGCATCTCACCTTTTGTGTCTCAAGCTTCTCATAAAACATCGCCTCATTCATGTTGATATTATATCACAGCCGCTGAGCACAAATAATTGCTTTTCCTGTTGGCATAACGCAGATATATTTTTTATCATGTCAGCCTGTTATCAATGGTCATTTTCGTTATTGTTCACTTATTGTCAACAATAATATCATTATGAGCAACAATCAACTTGTATACAAAAAGTATCTCTTTGTTTCTTTTTTGCATTTTTCTCTTGACAAGTTTATTTTAATTTTATAAATTATATGCAGATATGTTAGAAAAACTTTTCACATCGGGAATAAGAGCAGACATCATGTCCCTCTTATTCAACAATCCTGAAGAGAAGTTTTACGTCAGAGAGATCGCCAGACTGACAAACAAAAACGCATCCGGCATAAAAAGAGAACTCGACAAACTCGAACAGATGGACCTCGTTATAAGTGAGAGGGAAGGCAACCTCAAATATTTCAAAGTCAACAGAAACTCTTCCCTGTTCCCCGAACTAAAAGGGCTGATCGCAAAGTCGCTGGGGGTCCCCGGCGCTCTCAAGTCCGTGTTAAAAGCCCTGGATGCAAAAGCCGCTTTTATACACGGCCCCTATGTTGAAGATCCGAATCTTCCCTCGCTGGATTTATTCGTCGTCTGTGATTCAAACAATATAGGCAAGACATTGGATGACGTTGAAAAAAGATTCGGCAGGGAAATCCGTTACACCATAATGAGCCAGGCCGAATATAAAACCATAAAGAAAAGCGGAGAACGTTCCGTAAAGAAACTTTTAAGCGCAAAAAAAATTTTGCTCTTAGGGAGGTTGTAAAATCTACTCCCGTATAAACGGGAGAGAAGAAAGGGGGTGAATATTAATGGCCGCCACAAAGAAAGCCGCTGCAACAAAGAAGAAAGCTACTGCAAAGAAAACAGCAAAGAAAGCACCTGCGAAGAAAAAGAAATAAGTATCTCGACAGCATTACGGAAATTAAGCTGTCCCATCGGGCAATGATGGGACAGCTCTTTTTTTTACATCAATCTTCGAATTTCAGTCAGCTTGAGGGATAAGGGCAAAAATAAACCAGGTAGTTTGTTAAACCTGTGCGGCCAGTCCGGTCATTGAAGGCGCGATAACCGGCTCGGAAGCGATCTCCCATGAATCTCTGCTTGAGAGAATTTTCTTGAGAAGTTTTATATGTAAGGTATGTCCTGATTTGTTTGCAATGATATGTCCGTATATCGGCAAACCCATCAAGGAAATATCCCCGATAGCGTCAAGAATCTTGTGCCGCACGAATTCATCCTTAAACCTCAGCTTGTTGCCGTTCAATACTTCCTTTTCACCGAGTACAATCGCGTTCTCTAATGAACCGCCCTTTGCAAGGCCTTTTGATCTCAACATTTCAACATCTCTGAGAAACCCGAAGGTCCTCGCAGGCGCGATCTCGCTGATAAATTTCCTTGTCGTAACATCAATCCCCAGCTTTTGCTCTCCAAAAGCAGGATGCGTATAAAAAAGACGATACGTTATCCTCGTCCCTTCACAGGGAGTAATTGCAATCTGACTTGGGCCTTCCATTACTACTATAGGCTCCCGTATCCTTAAAAAGGATACCGTCTTCGCCTGTTTTGCAATGCCGGCCTCCATAATCTTATTAACAAAAGGCAAGGCGCTTCCATCCATTATCGGCACCTCGGGGCCATCGATCTCAATATATACATTATCTATATTAAGACCTGCAAAAGCAGCTAAAAGATGCTCCACCGTTCCAACTCTGACACCTTCTGAAGCAAGAGTTGTGGCAAAGGTCGTATCAACAACAGAGCCTACATTTGCCTTTATCCTGATGTCCCTCTTGTCGGTCCTGATAAATATAATGCCGGAATCCCTTGGCGCGGGCCTGAGCCTCATATTTATAATGTGGCCGGTGTGGAGTCCGTTGCCTGTAATTATGATTTCATTCTTTAATGTATTTTGAAGTCTCATCTTATATCCCAGGAAAAATGCCATATACCCTAAGCTTAGTTTTTCTTTCCTTTCGTTTAGTTCAACTAACTGCTTCTGAGAACACCAGAGGTAAGAGCCCTTTTTTATATTATTTCAGCCCTTTCTAACGGTTTCTTTAAAGTTTCATCAGTAATAAGCAAAATAGATACCAATGAATTATCTTTAAAAAACAAAGGGCTTATCTTATTGTCTGTATCATAAATACAACTATTGTGGTTTTATTTAGCACAATTCAGGCTTCCCCTCCGACTACGATCTCCGGGATCCTTACGGTCGGCATCGCGTCAGAAACCGGCACACCCTGAGCATCTTTACCGCATGTTCCTATTGCAAAGCCTAAATCATTCCCTACCATATCTATTGATTTAAGGATCTCAGGGCCGTTTCCAATAAGTGTAGCGCCGCGTACAGGCTCTCCCACTTGGCCCTTTTCAATCAGATATCCCTCGGACACTTCAAAAACAAATTCCCCCGTAACAGTATTGACCTGCCCTCCCCCCATCTTTTTCACAAAAAAACCTTTATCGACCGATCCTATTATTTCATCTGGGGACCCATTTCCACGTTCAATAAATGTATTGGTCATCCTCGGTATCGGCCTGTCTTTATAAGACTGCCGCCTTCCGTTCCCTGTCGACTCAGTGCCGCCCCTCATTGCCGTCAACCTGTCATGCATATAACTTTTGAGGACCCCGTTCTCAACTAAAACCGTCCTCTGTGAAACAGTCCCTTCATCATCGAATCTGAATGAGCCTCTCTTGTTAGGCAGAGTTGAATCGTCAACAATAGTAACTATTGGAGATGCTATCTGCTGTCCGATCTTGTTTGTGTAAACAGACAACCCCTGCTGCGCAAGGTCTGCTTCCAACCCATGTCCAACAGCCTCATGTATCATAGTGCCCCCTGCCTCGGCAGAGATCACTACCGGCATCCTTCCGCCGCTCGCTTTTCTTGCGCTCAACATCTTTACCGCCTTTCTGGCGGCCTTGACCGCTATCTCCTCAAATGGATTTTCCTCAAACAGTTCAAAACCAGTAAGCCCGCCGACAGGTTCATAACCTGTCTGCAAAACATCACCGTCTGAAGCGATTACCTGAACAAGCGCAAGCGTGTAGATACGCTCATCCTCCGCAATGGTCCCGTCTGAAGTTGCGATGCAAACATT
Organism: Nitrospirota bacterium; assembly: GCA_016213945.1. Taxonomy (GTDB): domain Bacteria; phylum Nitrospirota; class Thermodesulfovibrionia; order UBA6902; family UBA6902; genus SURF-23. The sequence continues at coordinate 25,996 of JACQZF010000002.1, forward strand.
TTGAATGGAGTCCCTGTAAATTACGGATACCTGCTTTATCTTCGGGCTGATGCCCTTTGCGGCCCTGTTTGCATTTTCTACAAGCGATATCTTTCTATCAATCTGAACATCATGAGGATTGTATTTTATCCTGAAATCAACCGAAGGCTTGACCCTTCTCAAATCAATAACTCTATCTTTTTCACCTCGCTCCTTGACCGCGCTGCTGACAGCACCGGCAATGTTTAACAACGAGTCTTCGGACAGATCATTAGTGTAAGCGTAAGCAGACTTCCCGTCGTATAAAACCCTAACACCGACTCCTGAATCTATACCTGAGACAACTTTCTCTATCTTGTCGTCTTCAAGCTGTATCGACAGGGGCCTCTCATGCTCGATAAATATATCCGCATAATCACCGCCGTTTGACAGCGCCTTCTTGATAATCTTCAGTAAAAGCTCATCCGGGATTTTAATCATAAGTTTTGGCAAGGGCCTTGAATCCTTTCTACTAATCTGACATTATTAACAGTCCAGTTTTATTAAACATTATAGGAGGTTGATATGTCAAAAATCGGCGTTATCGGCGGAAGCGGGTTATATGAGATCAAAGGACTCGTCTTAAAAGGCAGGAAAAATATCACGACGCCGTTCGGCAAGCCTTCAGGGCAATATCTGATCGGCAAAATGGGAAATACGGAAATCGTCTTTCTGCCGCGCCACGGCAAACACCACAATATCCCTCCACACATGATTAACTACAGGGCAAACATCTACGGATTCAAAAAACTCGGCGTTGAGAGAATTCTTTCAATCAGCGCGGTAGGCGGGATCAAAAAGGGCTTGAAACCCGGAGACATCGTAGTCCTTGATCAGGTACTCGACATGACGAGGAACAGGAAATCCACATTTTATGACGGCAAAGAAGGTGTCGTTCACATCGACTTCACAGAGCCTTATTGCCCTGAGCTGCGTCAGATATTGTTAAAAGCGGGGAAGCGCATCAAAGTACGGTTGAAAAGCGGTGGGACATACGTTGCAGTCGAAGGGCCGCGTCTTGAATCTGCAGCGGAGATAAGATCATTCTCAATGCTCGGCGCGGATGTAGTCGGCATGACCGGAATGCCTGAGGCTTCGCTTGCGAGGGAATTGGAAATCTGCTACTCCGGCATATCCGTTATTGCTAATTACGCCGCTGGAATCAGCAGGCAAAAGCTCACTGTCTCCGAGGTCATGAACGCGATGAAGGCGACGACCGAACAGCTCAAGCTTCTTCTTAAAGAAACATTCACGCTTGTCCCCGAACAGAGAAAGTGTCCCTGCGCAGAGGCGCTGAAAGAAGCGAAGATATAATATATTTCTTTTATTCTAAGTATTAATCCCCAACTCCCGGTCCCGGGGCTTTGCCGTAATACTTACGCCAGATGTTGAAGTCCTGTATCCATACGGTTCCGTTTCCATCCAGATCAATGTATGCCGGAGCTCCCTGCTGCACCGTCTTACCCGCCCACTTGCGCCATTCATTGAAGTCGATGATATTTACAAAGCCGCTGTTGTCGAAATCAGGATCGCACATGTCGCCGTAATGCTGAATGCCAGCTTTGTTAATGTTGTCATCATCTGATGAATTGCTGTCACGCTGGTCGGGATTTGAAACCAGCCTGCAATTGTCACATACATCCCCTATACCATCACCATACCCATGACCGTTAAGTCCCTTCTGATAATGTTGCTGAATTTCCAGTGCGGTCACAGCACGGTTATATATGGCTGCTTCATCAATTAAACCTCCAAAAGCCTGACCATAGTCATGACAAGTCCCGGATGTGCCGATCCTGAAGGCGGCATTGTCAGGCAACCCTATTGTGCCGGTCGTACTTCCGGCTAAAACGCCATTAATATATATGTGTAACGTTGAGCCGTCAAAGGTCCCGGCTATATGAGTCCAGACATTAAGCGGCAGGTCATTTACTCCTCCCGTCGAACAAGCGCTGTACTCATTCCCACCGAAACATATACCGTTATGATAAAGCAGATCGAATACCACCTGATAATTAAATGCTTCACCGAAACAGGATGAACGTTTCCCGGCTATGTGCTGGCCTGAGGATGTGCTGGTTCTGTAAGCCCACAAAGCGATAGACATCTGCGAAGCAGGATTAATATTCAAGTCAGGGGAGTCAGCTATTTCAACATAGTCATGTATTCCGTTAAAACTCAAAGCGCTGCCGGACCTACCAGCTACCCATGCAACTCCGAAGATTGTTCCGTTATTAAAACCTGCAGAATCAGCGGCAGCATTCCCGCTTCCTTCATCAAATTTCCAGTATGAGACCATACCCGCAGCAATTTCACTGTCGCTCTGGTCAGGATTTGCGATTAATTCGCAGTTGTCACAAGCATCTCCCACCCCGTCACCATCTATATCTGTCTGATCGGCGTTAGATACGCTTACACAATTGTCCAGATTATCATTCACGGCATCGCCGTCGGTATCAGGATATAAAGCTGCATCAACAGTTATTCCCGCTCCAACAAACTCCACATTACCGGCATTGTCCGTTGCCCTTGATTTAATGGTGAAGGTACCGTCAGCCGGAATCGTCCATTCATAGCTCCATGATGTTGTGCCGGTAGCAGTTATCCATGCTCCGTCATTAATTGAAATTTCAACCTTCTGTACGCCGCTGCCAATGTCAGACGCTGTGCCTCTGATAGTGAAGGCTGTACCGATTAACGTTGCTCCATTTACAGGTGATGTAATTGCTGAAGATGGTCTTACTGTATCAATCGTCCACGTGTAACTTGCAGGTGATGGATCTGAATTGCCTGCCGCATCAGTTGCCCTTACCGAGAATGTATGATCTCCGTCTGCAAGATAGACATATCCTGTTGGATTTGTGCAGGATGAAAAATCATCACTGTCCATCTTACATTGAAAGGTTGAGTTGACCTCGGTTGATGTGAAATTGAATGTCGCCCAACTTTCATTCGAAGGATTCAGCGGCTTCATGGTTATGACCGTATCCGGCGGGACAGCATCAGGAATTACAATACCTGCCATTGAAATAGACCTGAATTTTATCTCCGAGTCGTTATATGGGATATTCACTACAGCTCCCTTTGCGCCGTTTGACTTTGGTATCAACACTGCTTGAATTGTACAGGCAATGAATGGTGACAGAATTCTGTTGGAGCAATTATCGTTCTGCAAAGTAAATTCTATGGTATCTTTACCCGTCATGGTGATCGTGCCTATCACGATATTATCAACGCCCTCATTCTGTATGCCCAGGGTAACCGATGACGGATTACCGACAACGGCGTTGTCAAAGTTTACGGAGTCAGGCGTTACGGTGAGAGTAGGTTTATATGTAAGCGCCCCGCTGATATCCCCGGCGATTATGTCGGAAGAAGAATATATCTCACTGCCTCTTAATACGGCATCTCTGGATGGGGTACCACCCTCGTTAAATCTGCTGCTCGTTATGGAATAGTTCTCGCTCACCCCAAAATGATAGATGCTCTTTGAGTCAGGGTCGCGGGAATCGATAACGCCGTCATTATCAGTGTCAGGATCATTGGGGTCAGTGTGTTTAATATAAATTTCAATGTAGTCGCTCCAGCCGTCATTATCGCTGTCAGAAAGCAGAGGGTTTGTATTATTCAGAAACTCCTGAAGATTTGTCAGCCCGTCGCCGTCCGTATCGCTCTGTGCGTCAGTAGCATCAACAGGATTCAGCCCGTTAATATTCTCCCAAGAATCAGGCAGGCCGTCTCCGTCCGTGTCAACAAACGCGCCCTTGCTGAACCCGCTGCCCAGCTTGTCATTCACAAGCAAGTAATTATGACTGCCATTTAATGCGGGGGCTCTGGATGTGGAGCCACCTTCATTGAACATCCATTGTTTGACTGAATAGTTTTCGCTGTAACCATCGTTATAAGGGTTCCTCGGATTTGTATCTGCAGGATCATTAACACCGTCACCGTCCGTATCAGGATTATTAGGGTTGGTATGTGTAGTATAAATTTCATCGTAATCATTCAAGCCGTCATTGTCAGAGTCGGACAGATTCGGATTTGTATTATTCAAATACTCCTGGAGATTATTGAGTCCGTCACCGTCGGGATCGAGTATCGCATTCGTTGCATCAAGAGGTAATACATCTGCGATGTCCGGTATCCCGTCATTATCATCATCACTGTCATTGATATCCGGTATTTCATCATGGTCTGTATCCTGCATGAATTCAATGTCATCCGATTTGACCTGTGATTCTCCGTTGGCATTGCGGACTTTGAAATAGACAGTCTTTTTGACAAACCCCGGACTTAACATAAAATTCGGTGACGTTGAAAAAGCCTGCCACGCTGCGCCTGAGAAATCCTGATTTTCGCTTGCCATATACGCTGTTGGATTGCCGAAGGAAATATTATTCAATGTGACTTGCTGATGTGTGCTGTAGGCATTTCCATTATTGATAACAAATGAGCCTATAACCGGCAGGCTTTGCGCCTTTCCTGTGACTGCATGAGGTTTGGCAGTTCCCTGTCCGTAGGTGTATTGCGTCATCTCACCGGTCTTGTTATTCCTCTCCGACAACATATTGCCGATTGCGTCATAGACATAGTTGGTGTCAAAGCTGTTTGTTGTTGCATTATCATAGGCACGTGTCAGTCTGCTCAGTGCATCATACTCAAAGCTTTCAGTCCGTCCTGCAATTGCGTCTGTGATTGATTTAATATTCCCGACATAATCATAAGTGTAGGTGAACCCCTGTATGCCGGGACTTGATATCGCGGTAAGCCTCTGGTTGGTATCATTGTAGGTAAAAGCTGTGCTCTTCCCGTTTGCGTAAATCTTTTGGATCAGCAATCCGCTTGCGTTATAGCTCATGCTGTTAATGATGCCCGGAATACTGCCGAGTTCTCCCTGCCCGGTATAATTAAAAGTCACGATTCCGCCGTCAGGATATGTCTGCTTCACGACCCTGTCCATCGAGTCGTATTCCCATTTCGTCGTCCATGAGAATCCGTCCGCAGTCCTTGTCTCCTCTGCCTTGCGTATTCTCTGATCATACTTGAAGCTGACCGTGCCGACACTGTCCGTGATCTGTGAGACCGCTCCTTTTGTATTTAAGTCAAAGACAAAATACACATCCTTATCATTCGGATAATCAATCAATGTCATCCTGTTTAAGGGATCATACGTGTACGTTGTGATAATGCCTTTTGCGTCCGTCTGCGAGGTCATACTGCCGGTCAAATCGTATTCAAATCTCCGTTCTCCAAGGTCAGCGTCAACCATCCTTGCCTTCCGGCCAAGCGAGTCATACTCATTCACTGAAATATTACCTTGATGATCGGTAATTTGAAGGAGTTCACCGGCAAGATTATACTGATAGTTCGTAATGTATGATTGGCCGCTGTTTCTCTCGATGACCTGCACGAGTTTCCCGTTTGCGTCAAACGTCTGTGTCTTGGAATTGTTGTTCTCGTCGGTTTCGGTTGCCGACCAATGGTCAAATGAATATGTGCTGAATGTGCCGTCGGGATTGGTGATCTTAAGCGGCCTCCCTATCGCATCATAATCTGACTGCGAAGCAGGCTTGCCTGTATCGGGCGTTGTGTAATCAAGAGAGTTAGCGGTCAGATATGGATTGGAATGCCTGTAATCCCTGCCCATGCTGTCATAGAAGACATCGGAGACAACGCTGTTGGCAGGGTTCTCATATTCCGAGCGCGCCTGCAATGTTCTGCCGAATCCGTCCACAATCTGAACACTGTCGAGCGAGCCTCCGCCCGCTGTCTCTCTTGCCGAGCTTATGATCCTGTGCGGCGGGGCCGCGTTTATTCCATATTGAACAGTCAGAGTCGGATATCCATCCGAGTCATAAGGCTTCACCACCTTTATAAGTCTGTTCAATGCATCGTAAGCATAAGTTGTCGTGTTGCCGTTCGGGTCTGTCCCCTCTGTCATCTGTCCGTATGCGTTGAACTTTCTTCTCTCAAGCTGGTTCTTTGCGTTGATCACTTCTATCGGGAAGGTGTTGAATACTGTCTCGTAGTTGATCTTTGTGGAACGTCCTGCGGGGTCAATTGTCTGCACAAGATTCCCGAATGAATCATACTGGTACTGGATCACCGGATTGCTTCCCTTATTGCTCCAGTGTTCCTCTTTTGTCAGATTGCCTTTAAATGGCGTTCCATCCGTGATGAACCATCCGTCGTAATAAAACCAGCTTTCCCTGAGCTTTGAAGCGCATGATGTTGATGAAGCGCATGGAGCGGAAGACACATAACTGTGCTTTGTCTTGTTAACAATCCAGCGGTCAGTGTTATAGACAAATTCGCTGTAGGCATACGTCTCATCGCCGATTATGGAGAGGTCGCCGTGATCAATCGCCAGCCCGACATTCCCGTATTCATCAAAGTTCTGAAATTCCGTCCTTACAACCTTCGGATTGTCAGGCACACCGTCAAATGTCTTTTCCTCTGTGCTTTGAAGCCGGACAATATATACATCGTTGGATAATGAATCCGTCCAGACGCTGTCTGTCGAGAGATACGGCTTATCCTGAGCATCTGTAACAAGGGTCTGATATTCCCTGCCCTTCTTTGCATTGTCCTGATGGAAGCTGTGGATAATCTTTGTACCGTCCGCCCTTGTCTCCGTAACCTTGCCGAATCCTCTGAACTCGTTTGATGTAAGGTCATATGCTCCGTTCTCATACGAGAGATTTAGAGTAGACGTTGAAGCATGAGCGCCGGTCATTCCGTTGTCCAGTGTTAGGGCCGAGACGAGCCAGTAATTATAAGGAAGAGTTGTGTTCGGAGTGGATGAAGAGGCAGTATATGCAACCGTCGTGATGCCGCCTAATTCGCTCGTTATCTTTGAAAGCAGGTCTGCCTGTTCACCGCTTAAGCTGTCGGTATAGGTCGTGTATTCAAATCTGGTCGGAGACAGCGCGGTAGTCCCGTCGCTTCCGTATTTTGTAATGGAGGTGAGAAATGACTTGTTCTGCACAGCGTTGTATGAATATTCGAGCTTGAACTTCTTGACCGTTGCGCCATCAACTATTATCCGAATCTCGCTTAATCTCCTTGCACCCTGTATCTCTGAGCCTTGTTCAACAGTCTGATACATGTCAGGCCTGTCCGTGTCCTCAAGGACGAATTCAATTACCCGCTTCTTATCATTGTTGTATTCAATCCTGCTCAGATAGACAGCGCCTTTATCATTGGCAGTCGGGTTTTCAGAATAGGTGAAGTAAATGCAGTTGCCGTTTGTGTCCTTTATCCTGTCAAGGCTCCACCGCCAGATGTATTGGGCATTCGGGTCAGATGAATTGACCTTGTTTTCTGAATCAGGATTGTAGCCGAACCGGTATTCTGTACCGTCCTTTGCAGTTACAATCCAGTAATCACCCATTTCATTTGTCGCGCCTGTCTTCTTTTCAATCTTCAGATAGGATTCAATCTTTGCATGATAGAGTCCGTCCGCCTGAACAAGAACAAGCTCGCTCCTTGCCCCACCGAAGATGAGTTCAAATATGTCATCGCTCGTATCAGCAATCGTGTTCTGGATATTGCGCTGAATATAGACTGACGGAACTTCCCACCCTGCGCCAACCCAGCCTGCTTTTTTCCGTGCTGTATGGCTGATATATGAAATGGACAGCCCCGGCTTTAAACCATCTACTCCCGGCGGAATTTCTACCTTGTAGTCGTAATCAACATAACCGGAAAACAGAGGAGATTCAAAAGAGTTTGGGATGTATTTGTCAGGGCGAAGATTCAGCATGTATTAGAGAGGTTGCAAAAAGTATAAAGAGTATCGATAAAATCAAAATGATATCCGTAGGAATCAGCTTGCGATTATTATTATCCTTAGAAATTGATATTACTTGTTTAGCACAATAACGAAGTTCATTAATCATCATCATCATCTCTTTTGTTACGTTTTTTCTTTTTGGATCGCTTATCTTTCTTCTTCTTTTTCTGAAGCTTTTCCTTGAATGCACTACCTAATGACCCTTTATCTAAAGCCTTTAATAAATTTTCAAGGCTCTTTACTCCTTTTCCAAAACTTGCCAGAGCAAACTTACCCTCACCAATATTTTTTATCTGCTTTAAGTTCTTCAAATTCTTGTATGATCCCTTATCAAGCAATTTTAATGTTTTGTATCCAGAATTAATCCCAGAAATATATTTCCATGCTTTTGTATCAAAGGGGCCTTCGTCTTTAATTTGTTTCGATGTCACAGTTTTTTCAGTAAATAAATTCAATACCACAGCAGTTCCATGCTTCACAGTTTCATTAAACTCACTAACAGCAGACATTAAATTTGAAGCTGCATCCAATTTATGGCCAGTAACATATGAAACACTTGCCATTCCTGCATTGAAAAATATAGAGGAAAGTGATACTGCACTCGAAAGCGTTTCTTTCCAAAATCCTTTCCAACTAAGCCCATCAGGATCAATATAAGTTAAGGGATTATTTTGAACGTAAGCATATCTATTTAAATCTTGTGGATTTTCGAAGTCAGGCTCGGCAACATCCGCCTGTGTGAAGTGTTTGAACATGGTACTGTTGTAACGGGCTTCAAAGTAGTAGAGGTCGGTCTTGTCTTTTTCTTTACCGGTGTAGGAATACTTCTCATTGCCGGTGCTTCCCTGCTTTACTTCGCCGAACGGCATGTAATCCGTCTTTGCAACCACTGTCCCTGCTGAATCAGTGACTGCATTTGTCCCGCCTAAGTGGTCGGCGTGATAGTAGTAGATATTCCCCGATGGGTCTTTCTTTGCAACCCTCTCGCCTTCGGCAAAGTAGTAACTCGAATTCCCTTCGTCAGTTCCGCCGATCTGCTTTTCAAAATGCTTGCCGATGTAGTAAGTCGTCACACCGTTTTCAATCTTCTTTATGCGCTGACCTGAATAATCATAGAAATATTCCGCAACCACCGCGCCGTTCTGGTCCCCCTGCCGCACCCTCACTAATTGATTCGCATCATTGTATTCGTAATAATTCCCGTCGCCGGTGACGAGACTGCCGTTGGCGTCGTAGATGTTGATGATGTTTGTGTCAGGCGTATCGGCGTGGACAGAAGGCGCCATTATCAACACCAGAAGAAGTATGTAGAAAAAGCGTTTCATATTATTTTCAAAAAATCCTGGATTCCCGCCTTCGCGGGAATGACAGCTTTACCCCTCACCCTAACCCTCTCCCGCAAGGGGCGAGGGAATAATTCGACATCTCTGTGCCCTCTGTGGTTAAACATCCTTTTTTTGACAGCAAGATTAGCCATATGGTAAATTTCATTTAACGATTTTCTTAATAAGGAGATACAATGAAACTTCACATAATAATAGAAAAGGACGAAGCAGGATATTATGTAGCTGAAGTACCCGCTCTTCCGGGATGTCTCTCTCAAGGGAAGACCTATGAAGAAGCTATTACCAACGTTAAAGAAGCTATCGAGGGCTGGCTTGAGGTAATGGAATCCAAACAGTCCTTTGATCCTTCCAAACTGATAGAAGTCGCTGTCTGATGGGCGAAAGACTGAAACTCTTCTCAGGCGCTGAGGCAGTGAAAAAGTTCCAGAAGGCAGGTTGGTCTGTATCCCGTCAAAAAGGCTCTCATGTGATGATGACAAAACCCGGTTTTCAGTGGACATTATCCATCCCCCAGCATAGTGAACTCGGTCCCGGCCTGCTCCGCAAATTGATAAGCCAGTCCGGGCTTACCATAGAAGAATTTAACACTCTGTAATTTCATTTCCCTTTTTTCCGTCATTCCGGGTCGTCCGGAATCTTTCCTTGTTTGTCATGCCGGACTCAATCCGCATCCGGTTTTTTTTGTCATGCCCGAAGTTCTTAATCGGGCATCCAGTTTCTTCATAATTTTAAATCTTGAATCGTCAATTTTGAATATTTTTATTACAGCTTCATAATAAACGCCAGTGCGTAGTAAGGCGGACGGATGTCCTGAGCTCCGCTTAACTGACTATCTGTACCTCTATCACCTGGAGTTCCGGTATTTCCGTGATTATGAGGTGCATCGCCTCCTTGTAACGGAATTGAGTGATTATGATTGTTGCTTTGACTTGCAACTGGTTCATTATTTCCGCTACTTGCTTTTTGCCCCAGTCGTACCATAGGATAATCCCCAGTGGTTCCACCATGATTATGAGAAGGCATTTCATTAATAGTAAGTGTATGATTTTCGGTAGTATGGGTATGATTATTAATACTATGGCTATGTTGTAGATTTATAGAGGCATATCCCCCCGAAGCTCCAACCGCGTATCCACTCCCCGCTCCCACCACAAACCTGTCCCTCAAATTCGGCGTGCCATTCGCCCCATCACACAACGCCCATCCAGCAGGAATGTCAGCAACTGACCCGCTCCACATAATGATCCCGCCTTTGGGAACACCGTTACCTGCTGAGAACGAATACCCCACGCTCGTTATCTTCTGTCTCGGAAGCATCTCTGAGTCATTGCCGACCTTTATCCCAAGAAAGGTTTCCGGATTGTCCTGAAAGAAATTCGCCGGAATAGGATTGTTCACCTTATCAATCGCGCCTAACATCACGTTGAACGTCCCGTTGACAACCGGAACCTGACTCGTCGTCGTGTCCCACTTCTCTGTGTATAACACAACCCCTCCGGATGCCGCATTGTAGATCCTGAACTCCATACTGTAATTCCCATTCGGCGCAGCCTGCCCGTTGGCCCCGTTCAGCGTTCCGCTGTAGTTGATCATCTGCGGGACGGTTACGGCGTGTGACGCCATAGCGGAAAGTATGACAACCACCGCTGTCAGTAAAATGATTTTGATTGACCTTGCTCTACTCATATTCATTTCCTCCTTTGCGTATGTGAAATTTTGGTAATTTATTTTTCTAAAAATCTCTCCTGTCCCTCTGAATAACACACCCCTGCACCCCTCTTGATAGAGGGGAATAAAAAAAGGACGTGCCGCAAGACACGCCCTTTTTAAAAAAATATTTTTCTGAATAACAGTTAAATTCTGTCTGTCTGTCTGTCTGTCTGTCTGTGCAAAATGCCTGCCATGAGAAATGCCCTTTCCCTAATCTTGCAGCATGTTAAAAACAGAATCGGAGAGGAGATAAAAAAGAAGAGAACCCAGCTTCCTCTCAAATTGGAATGATTAATTAAACAACAAAGTTCTTTGTTCTGTCAAGCAAATTCTTTATTTGCCAGATTGCGCAAATAATTATTATTTACCCGGCAATTAAATGCCTGAATGCTGTCATTCCGGCTTGTCCGGAATCTATATTTCAGAAGGACTCCCGACAAGCTGGAGTGACAATCATGGCGTAGGACACTCGCCTGATTATTGACAGCGAACCGGCAAAAGTTTAAGCTATTTGAAATGTTTGAATTTTCATTTAAAAAGCTTTACTTGCTCAACTATTTCCTTGGGGCGCTTATTCTAATTGCAAGCCTCCTGCTCGTCCGCAATATCGTCAGCACCACTCTTTCAAAGAAACAACCGCTCCCGGCGGCGGTTTCCGAAAGTAAAATGACCGGGCAAAAAGCCGCTAACAAAAAACCTCTTATGTATTACTCGCCCATCCTTGAGAAAAACCCTTTTGGCCCGCCCATGACACTCAGCCCTATTGAGGTCTCCGAGGAAAATGCGGCCCAGCCCAGTCCTTTGTCAAACCTCATCCTTGTCGGCACCGTGGTCGGCCCGAGGAATCTAAGCTATGCAATCTTTGAGGACAAGGTGCAATCTCCGGGCAAACAGGAGGTCTTCAAATACGGTACGGATGTTTTTAATTACGGCGCCTTAAGAAAAATAGAGAGGTCGTCAGTTGAAATAGAACAAAACTCGGTTATCAGTACAATTCATCTGCAGGATTTACCGGCGGCTTCAGCGCAATCCCCGGAGCAGACTTCTGAGTCTCAGAGACAATCCTTTGCCAAGAAGGTCGGCGAAAAGGAATATATCCTTGACAGCCGCAAGGTCCAGCAATCTCTTGAGAATCCCGAAAAAATACTGACCGAGGCGAGGATGCTGCCAAACATCAAGGACGGCAAACAGTCAGGTTTCAAAATAAGTGAAATAGTGCCGGGGGGCATTTATCAAAGCCTTGGTTTAAAGAACGGCGATATATTATTAAGGATAAACGGCCTTGAGATCTCAAACGCCGAAGTCGCGATGCAGGCAATGACGGCATTGAAGGGGATGAACAGTGTTAATCTTGATATAATCAGGAACGATCAAAACATGTCGATGAACTATCGTATCAAGTAGTTATTGATTAACATTAAGATAAATTGTAAAATTCAAAGTGCAAAGCGAAGAACCCTGCGGCAGAGACTGCAGGGCGTCCATTATTTGAATGTTTATTTTTTTGGTGTCATTCCCGCAAGCCCCGAACAAGTCGGGACAGGCTCCGCGCGTCGGGAATCCTTCCGGAAATATTCCGGACAAGCCGGAATGACAGAAACTTGAACTGTGGCAGAGACCACATGATGTAATAATTATGAAAAAAACCGGTCACATGAACGTTGTTAAAACTTTATGTTTAATCTGTCTGCTTGTTTTTATCTTCTCGCTCACACCCGGACTTTCCTTTTCCGAAAACAGGAAGTCCGATGAGAACATAGCCTTTAATTTCGTAGATGTCGACATACCTACGATAATAAAATTCATCAGCGAGATAACAGGCAACAACTTCATCTTCGACGAGAAGGTCAAAGGAAAGATCACCATCATAGCCCCGGCAAAGCTTTCCATTGACGAATCCTTCTCGCTCTTTACTTCCGTATTGAGCCTGAAAGGCTACACCATAATCCCGGCCGGCCCCAAAACGTATAAGATCATCCTGGCTTCGCAGGCAAAAGAGGAAGGCCAGCTCTCTACAGATGAAAAAATCCCCGTTAATGAAGGGTACATCACGAAACTCATTCCGACCCAGAACATCAAGGCTGATGACGCTATACAGTTCCTTCGTCCCATTGTTTCAAGAGACGGTCATGTCTCCGCCTTCGGCCCGGGCAATTTTCTGCTTGTAGTGGATTCAGCCCTGAACATGGAAAAAGTAATGTCCATTCTGAAATTGATCGACCTGCCCTCGGCCCAGGAAGAAACCGCAAAGGTAAATGTCTATTTTCTCGAAAACGCCGATGCCGTGACTCTTGCAAAGGTGCTCGAAGGAATATTGAAAAACCTCCAGACAGCCTATAAAGCTTCACAGAGAGACAAACAGCGGGCTGCCCCTGATTCGGTCCCTGTATTAAGCGTAACGCCCGACAAAACAACCAACTCTCTTGTCATCGTCGCGCCCCCTTCCGAGTATGAAAATATCGCGCACGTCATAAAGACCCTTGACAGGAGAAGGAAACAGGTATACGTTGAGGCCATGATAGTTGAGGCGTCAATCGATAAACTCAGAGAGCTCGGATCAAAATGGAGGGGCACAGTAAGCCACAACGGCGAACCGGTTGTAATCGGCGGCTTTGGAAATTTAAGTTCAAGTTCCTTACTTTCAATCATTAACGGTTTAACGGGCTTTACAGCAGGCGGGATGGGCAATTTCATTGACATTCCCGTTACTAATCTTTCTTCAAGCGGCACTGCCACAACGCAGACCCTTACGGCCCCGGGATTTGCGGCCCTTTTCAGCCTGAACGACTTTAAGGATGCAGTAAACGTCCTGTCCACCCCTCAGATACTCACCTCCGACAATGAAGAGGCGGAGATAGTGGTCGGCGAAAACGTTCCGTTTATATCAAAAAGAGAACGCGACATCACCACCACCAATACAGTATTAAGCTCGATAGAGAGAAAAGACGTCGGCATAATGCTCAGGCTCACTCCCCAGATTACGGAAGGTGATTACGTCCGGCTTGATATCATGCAGGAAATCTCAGCGCTCAAAGACACCCCGGAAAGCGTCCTCACAACAGTCGGACCTACAACTACAAAGCGCTCTACGAAAACCTCCGTTGTTGTTAAGGATGGACGCACCGTAGTGATCAGCGGTTTGATGCAGGAAAAAGACGAGGAGTCTGTGACAAAAATGCCATTGTTAGGCGATATACCTGTTTTAGGCTGGCTTTTCAAGACGAAAAACGTATCAAGAAACAAGACAAACCTTCTGGTATTTCTGTCGCCGCATGTAGTCAAGGAATCGGACCAACTGATAAAGATTACTGAGGAGAAACAGAAAGCATTTGTCGAGAGGGAAAAGTTTTATAATGAAGGTGAGCTGATGGTGAGGTTTAAAGACGATGTCTCAAGAGAAAGGGCGCTGGAGATCATCACGCAAAAGAAGGCGTCGGTTATAGCTTATTTTAAAGATATAAATGTCTACCAGATCCTGCTGAAATCCGGGAAGGAGGTGGAAGACGCCATAAAAGAATTCTCTTCCCTGCCTGAAGTCCTCTACGCGGAACCAAATTACAGGATCAAAATAAATAACCCGCCGCCGGACTCTGATACAATGCAGAAAGAGAACCCAGCCGCGTCCCCTCAGGAGCAGGACATTAAATCAGAAAAAGAAAGCGCATCCACCCCGCAAGATCAGGAACAAAAAACTATCGACCCCCCTGCCCAGCCTCAAACCGAAAACAACCCGGCAATTGCAGCTCCCCCGGTTGAAACAACCGCGCCAACGGAAAAAAAAACTTTAAATACTGAGAAACCCGCGCCGGAAACAACCCCGTCAGGCAAATATTATATCCAGGTCGGCGCATGGAAAAATATTGAAAATGCACAGGGCGTGCTTGAAAAATTAAAAGGCGATTATCCCGAAATATTCATTGTTGAGGAAAATAACTTTAACAAAGTTAGGGTCACCGGCATTATAAGCAGAGAACAGGGTCTGCTAATTGCGAAAGAGATCAAAAAGAAGTTGAACGTTAAACCGCTGCTGGTAAGAGTGAAGATTTGAATATGGAAACCATCGACAGCATAAAAGACGATGAAATGGAGTTCTCCCTTTTACAGGACCTGCCCCTTTCATTTGTAAAGGGAAATGTGTTCCTGCCTATGCGGAAAGAAGACGGCGAGCTCTTAGGAGTCATTGCTGATAACCGTGGGATCTTCGCGCTCAGGGACATGGCAAGGGGCCTGAATCTGAAGCCCCATCCCGTTCAGGCGGATGAGAAGGTAATTATCGACGCCATCAATCGCATCTACAGCCAGACCAGCAGGGTAAATGAAGTAATGGGAGACATCAAAGGCGAAGACCTGTCCATGGTCGCCACGGAGTTTGAATCACCGCAGGACCTGCTTGAGCTCACTGAAGAGGCCCCGATAATACGATTGCTCAATGCCATGCTTATGGAGGCCGCCAAGGAAAAGGCGAGCGATATTCATGTAGAGCCATATGAAAAGGGACTCGATGTACGGTTCAGGGTGGACGGAATATTGCGCAAGGTGCTGAGCCCTCCCAGGATAATCCAGGACGCGCTCATATCAAGGATAAAGATAATCGCAGGACTCGACATCGCGGAAAAAAGGCTACCGCAGGATGGAAGGATAAGGCTCCTTGTAGGCGGTAAAGATATCGACATCAGGGTCTCGATAATACCGACTGCTCTGGGTGAAAGGGCCGTTCTCAGATTGTTAGACAGGCAGGCAGGCATATTGAGCCTTGAAATGTTAGGCCTGGAGGATGAGATATTACGTGTGTTCAAAGAGGCCTTGTCCAGGCCGAACGGAATAATTCTCGTGACCGGCCCCACTGGCTCAGGCAAGACCACAACGCTATATGCATCACTATTGAAACTTAATACCGAGGAGAGAAACATAATCACGGTTGAAGACCCGGTTGAATACCAGTTAAGCGGCATAGGACAGATGCAGGTGAACCCGAAAATAGGATTAACGTTTGCCGCTGGACTGCGTTCTATTTTGAGGCAGGACCCGGACATCATGATGGTCGGTGAGATCAGGGACCTTGAGACCGCCGAGATCGCTGTACACGCCTCGCTTACAGGCCATCTCGTTCTCAGCACCCTGCATACAAATGACGCTCCGAGCGCATTGACGAGACTTATCGACATGGGGATAGAGCCGTTCCTCGTAGCATCGTCGCTTGTGTGCGTGCTGGCACAGAGGCTGGTCAGGGTGATCTGCCCTCACTGCAAAGAATCCTATACTCCGTCAAAAGAAGAGATAAGTTATCTTGAGATCGAGCCTGCGCCTAAGGTCCTTTATCGCGGCAAAGGCTGTGATAAATGTCTTGGCAAAGGTTATATCGGCAGGGCCGGGATTTACGAGCTGCTTGAGATAACCCCTGACATAAGAACAATGATCGTGGAAAGAAAAGACGCGCAGGTCATCAGGAGAACGGCAGCATTAAAGTCCGGGTTTAAACCATTACAGAAAAACGCAGTCGAGAAGATCATAAAAGGGGTTACAACAATAGAGGAAGTCCTGAGAGTAACGCAGAAGGATGCGGAAGCATGAAGAAGAAGACACAGAGGCACAGAGACACAAAGGCACAAAGTTTATTTTTTCACCTTTGTGCCTTTTCACCTTTGCGCCTTTGCACCTTTTAGCCATGCCTATTTTCAAATACAGAGGATATGACGCAAGCGGGACCGTGATAGACGGCGCTATCGAGGCCGACGGGCCGAAAGATGCTGCAATTAAAATTAAAACAAAGGGCATCTTCCCGAAAGAGATCTCCGAATCAGTCCCCCGGCAACAACTCCTGTTTAAAAGATTGTCTCCAGCCGTCCTCGCGAGTATCACAAGGAGGCTTTCAACTCTGCTCTCATCCGGCGTGACCCTTATAGATGCTATAGGCTCATTAGCGTCAGAGCAAAAAGGCGCCTGGAAAAATCTTTTGATAGACATAAAAGACAGGCTGTCAGGCGGAGCGTCGCTCGCGCGGGCCATGCAGGCGCACCCTGACATCTTCCCTGATTTTTATACAGGCATGGTCACAGCGGGAGAAAGCAGCGGGAAGTTGACGGAAGTCCTGATGAAGTTAGCCGACTATCTCGAAAACGAGAACAATGTAAAAAGCAAGGTCCAGACAGCGCTCATATATCCCATTTTTATGGCGTGTGTGAGCGTAATGATCCTGATCTTCCTTTTCACGTTTGTCATACCGAAGATAACAAAGATATTCGAGGACACCTCAGCCTCCCTGCCGTTCATCACTGTCGTCCTCATCTGGATAAGCTCGGTCTTTAAAAATTTCTGGTGGCTTCTTCTGCTGCTTGCAGCCGGCGTCGTAATGTTATACAGGTGGGTCAGGAAAAATAAAAAGGAGCTGATCGACGGCCTGCTCCTTAAAGAACCGACAGGCATCCTCATGGGGCTTTATATGCTCCGCTTCACCATGACAATGGGTTTTCTCCTTTCAGGCGGGCTGCCGATATTAAACGCGATGAAGCTGACTGCAAAGGCAACAGGCAATGTTGTCCTGGAAAATAAAATCATGTCGGCCCAGGAATTAATATCGCAGGGCGCCAAACTCTCAAGCAGCCTTGAAGGATTTCCTCCGACCATTTTGCAGATCATCTCCACCGGGGAGCAGACAGGCAGACTGCCTGAGGTCCTGATGAAGACCGCGGAATCTTATGAAGCGGAATTTGACAGAAAACTCCGCGGCGCGATCGGGTTATTAGAGCCCGTCCTCATCCTGACAATGGGGTTGTTAGTCGGATTTATTGTCGTGGCAGTCCTCCTGCCGATATTTGAACTGAACCAGGTCATGAAGTAACTTATCAAAATTATACAAATAACATCAGGATGTTGCGGGAACGGAAGCCCGGCCTCTTCGTCAAAGCGGGTAATACGCGGGTGGCGTCAATTCTCTATTTTTTATTCCAGTTCGGTGGCGTTGGCCATCTGGTCAAAGAATTGTGTGATCATGTTCTTTTTGTCCGACTCCATATGCGCCATAGCAGTGCGCGGGTGCTGGTTCAGTACACCCGATACCATGTAAGGGATGTAGTAGCCCCAATCTATCTTCTCTGTCCAGGGAAGGATCACGGTCTCAATGGCTTCGATAAGAGGACGCACTTTAAACTTGGGGTTCTTTAGAAAAGCAATGAGAAGCTCCAGCGGGCAATTGCCTGCGCCGCGTCCAATGCCGTACAGACTGGCATCAAGGTAATTGACCCCGCAAATGATCCCGGATATGGTATTTGCGAAGGCCAATTGCTGGTTGTTGTGACAATGGATCCCGATGGTCTTGCCTGGCAGGCGCTCCATGTATTTTTTTGTAAGCAGCTCAATGTCCTCAGAGTAGAAAGCGCCGAAGCTGTCCACTACATAAATAACCGGCACTCTGCTTTTGGACAGGTCGTCAAGCGCTTCATCTAATTCCCGGGGGACCACTGTGGAGACCGCCATAAGATTAATGGTTGTCTCATAACCTTTGTCAATGCAATGGTGCGCCAGATCTATCGCGGCATCAGTCTGATGGGCGTAACAGGCCACACGTATCATGTCCAGAGAGCTTTCGGATTTCTGAGGGATGTCCTTATAATCGATCCGGCCGATGTCTGCCATCGCGGAAAGCTTGATCTTTTTTTCTCTCTTGCCGATAATGCGCTGGATGTCCGCTTCAGCGCAGAATTTCCACGGCCCTACTTCGGAGCGCGAAAAAGCTGACTCCGAGCTTAGATAACCGATCTCCATATAATCAACGCCCGCCTCTGTGCAGGCTGTATAAACCTTGCAGACGAATGCGTCGTCAAACTGCCACTTATTCATTAAACCTCCGTCACGGACGGAGCAGTCTATTACCTTTATTTCCGGTCTGAACATTTTTTCTCCTTTAACTATTTAGGAAGTTTTATCTAACGGAGTATTATAATTTATTTTTCAAATCAGGGCAAAGGGCAATAAATTTTTTTACATGCTGCGCGATCTCACCAAGATCATGTTCCATCAAAGCCTTCCTGCCAAAAAGTGATGTGCTTGCGCCCACAGCCCTGGCCCCGGCGGCAAAATATTCCTTGATGTTGTTCAGGTCCACGCCTCCTACAGCAACCAGTGGTATTTGTTCGTAAGGCCCCCTGAGCTCGCGGATGTACTCAGGGCCGAAGGCGCGGCACGGAAAGACTTTCACCATGTCGGCCCCGGCAGACCAGGCAGTGTATATTTCTGTCGGGGTAAGCGCCCCGGCTATGACAGGGAGGGAATTTGCTTTGGCATATTCAATTACTCCGGTGTCGGTATTTGGAGTGACTAAAAACATGGCCCCGGCATCCACTGCCTTTTTTGCTTCATCAATATTGCGGATGGTGCCAATACCCAATAATTTTCCGGCAGGAACAGCCGGCCTGTTCGACGAGACGATCTGAAGGGCCTGGTCCGTGTTCATGGTGACCTCAAGTGCCTGGAGCCCTGAGGCAAACGAGGCGTCCATTACGCCACTGAAAAAGTCTGCGTCAATACCGCGAAGGATACCTATTACAGGCACACTTGGCTTCATTAACTCTCCTTACTTCCGTCCCTCTTTGGCCTTCGTGATAAGCGGCCATCTGCCTTTCTTGTTTTTCTTGAAATGCTCAAGCAGTATCTCCGCCTCGTGAAAGGGAAGCGTTACGAATGAGAATTTATCAAGGATCTGGATAAGCTTTATCTTGTCCTCTTTGATATTGCATTTTTCCTTGATGAAATCCACCAGCTTCTTCGGGGTCAGTCCGTCCTTCTTGCCTTTTGCAACGAAGAGCCGCGTTTTCCCCTTGATGTCAACTGTGACGTCTTCTATTTCGGTATAACTTTTCTCGTCAAGCTCGTCCTGGAAGGAATACTGCAGGATGGCCGCTAATACTTCCTCGGCGTTGTTGTCCGACAGAAGCTCCCTCGACATATCAAGGTATGTCTCCTGCGGCTGGGACTTTATAATGACCTCAAGCTCGTCCTTGATCCTCTGCTTTTTCGTATTGATGACATCCCGGACCCTCGGCAGTTTTGCCTTGCGGATATCGGTCTTTGCCTCTTTGCGGATATACTGAAGCTTCCTGTATTCCCCCGGAGTGATAAACGTTATGGCCGTCCCCTCTTTGCCTGCGCGCCCTGTCCTTCCGATCCTGTGCACGTACGATTCAGGGTCCTGCGGCAGTGCGTAATTGATGACATGGGTCAGGTCATGGACGTCTATGCCTCTTGCCGCGACATCGGTTGCGACAAGGATGTTGATCTGCTTCTTTTTAAATTTACCAAGAATCTTTTCCCTCTGGCTCTGTGACAGATCGCCGTGAAGCGCGTCCGCGTCATAACCGCGGTCAATCATGTGGTTCGCGACTGTATCGACGTCGATCTTCGTCCGGCAAAAAATAAGCCCGTAAAAAGCCTCTTCCATATCAATGATCCTGCAAAGCGCCTCGAACTTGTCTGAATCTGAGACTTCAAAATAGATCTGGTCCGTCAGGCTGACAGTAAGCTCTCCCTTCTGCACTCCTATCACGTCATACGCGCCCATATATTTTTCCGCTATCCGCATTATCTCCTTCGGCATTGTGGCGGAAAACAGCATGGTGCGTTTGTTCGGGTTTGTATTTTCCAGTATCTCTTTTACGTCATCTATAAAACCCATGTTCAGCATCTCGTCCGCCTCGTCAAGCACGAAGAATGAAATGCCGTCAAGCTTCAGCGTGCGCCGCTTGATATGGTCTATGATCCTGCCGGGAGTGCCGACGACAATATCCACCCCCTTCTTCAGGCTCCTCAACTGCAACTCCATGGACTGCCCGCCGTAGATCGGAACGATGCTGAGCCTCTTTTTGCCTTTCAGAGAATTGATCTCCTCGGCAACCTGTACTGCCAGTTCCCTCGTCGGGGTGAGAATCAGCGCCTGCACGCTTCTTGAATTTTCCGGCAGCAGCTCGATTATCGGAAGGCCGAAAGCAGCGGTCTTTCCCGTGCCGGTCTGCGCCTGCCCGACAATGTCCTTTTCACCGGCCAATATGATCGGTATTGTTTTTGCCTGAATAGGTGTGGGTTCTTCATACCCCTTTTTCTTGAGGACTTTTAAAGTATCTTCAGACAGTCCTAATGTTTCAAATGATTCCATGCTTTGATTTACTCCCTTTCCTTAATTCTGTTTTGTCATTGCAACACCCAAAGGGTGCGCGGCATCTCATGGTTATTAATGTCATCATGAGATTGCCCGGCTATTCAAGCTCCTCTCAATGACATCGTCAGACACCCGTTCAGGGCGCATTTATCTTTTCTATTCTACTTCAACAGGCTGTTTGATTTTAACAGGTGGTAGAAATTGAAGCGAGATGATAAGACACTTTATCACATTATTCCCTGTATTAGCAACGTGATTTGCCCTTATTCGCCATGCCCGCGCGTCGTCTTGCTTATGGACCTCTTAGCATCTACAGCCATTTTTTCCTTCTGAAATAAACCAGCATTGAAATCCCGATGGCGAGCATAACAATTAGGATCACGGGATAGCCGTACCGCCATTCAAGCTCCGGCATATGTTTGAAATTCATTCCATAGATCCCCGCGACAAATGAGAGCGGCATAAATATGGTAGTTATTATCGTCAGGACTTTCATGACCGCGTTCAATCTGTTGCTTATGCTGGAAAGATAGAGGTCCAGCATACCTGAGACCAGATCCCGGTATACCTCGACTGTGTCAATGACCTGGACCGTATGGTCGTAAACGTCCCTCAGAAATACCCTCGTGGATTCCTTGACCAGCGTGTAGCTTCCCCTTTCCATGCCGCTGATAACTTCCCTTAAAGGCCAGACAGCCTTGCGTAAAAAGATCATCTCTCTCTTCAAGATATGTATTTCATGCAATATATTCCCCGACGGGTTTGCAATAAGTTTTTCTTCAAGGAGTTCAATGTTATCGCCGATCTTTTCAAGGACGATAAAATAATTATCAACTATTGCGTCAATTAGTGAATAAGCAAGATAATCAGCCCCCATCTTTCTTATGCGGCTTTTGTTATTTCTGATGCGCTCCCTGAGCTGCGTGAAAACATCCCCTTCAATGCCCTCCTGGAATGAAATGACAAAATTCGGTCCTGCTACAAGGCTTATCTGCTCCGTCGTTATTTCACTTTTTGTTTCATTGTAATAGAGCATCCTTAAAACTATATACAGATAGTCGTTATAATCTTCTATCTTGGGGCGCTGGTCCGTATTCAGTATATCTTCCAGTGCAAGGGGATGGAGTCCATAACATTCACCGATTTTTTCAAGAGTCTCGGTCTGATGAACACTGTCTACATTTATCCATGTAACAGTCGGCTTGTCCTTGAATTGAACACATTCATCGACATTGTCCAGGTCCTTTTCCTGATAATGCAGCTCATCATAATCCAGGACCGTGATCTTTGTTTTCCCGGTTTTCTTCTCGCCTATATGAACGAGGGTGCCGGGGGGAAGCCCGCTTTTTTTAGATCTTTGTTTTATGAGTGAAGGCATGATTTAAACCCCGAAGGTCAAACATCCAGAGCAGTAAATAATGGTTTGCAGTTGAGTTGATAATCCCATCGGGGGTATTTTAGACTAAGTGTGATAAAGTATCAAGAAAATTGACCGGTTATATAACCAATACTGAGCAAAGGGTTTTAAAGTGAAAAAATATAACTTCCTGAGATGCCAAACGGGCTTCACCCTCATCGAGATCATGGTCGTGATGATCATCATCAGCGTCCTCGCCGCCCTCGTAGTTCCGCGCCTTATGAGCAGGCTGGATGATGCAAAAGTCCAGGAAGCGAGTATCCAGATAAAGAATTTCGAGACGGCCTTAAGACTGTACAAGACCGACAACGGCTTTTATCCATCCACTGAACAGGGGCTTCAGGCTTTGATCACAATCCCCTCAACCGGACAGATACCCGAACACTACAGGCAGGGAGGATACCTGGAGAAAAAAAACCTGCCTAAAGACCCCTGGGGCAATGAATACATTTACATCTCCCCCGGCACACAGGGCGATTATGACATCATCACTTACGGGGCCGACGGCCAGCCGGACGGAGAGAAATACGATTCCGATATCACCAACCATGACTAAGGACAGAGCCTTCAGCCTTATCGAACTGGTCATTGTCATCTTCATCATCTCTCTTACCACAGCTTTGATAATGCCGTCGTTCTGGGACACGGGGGAAAGGGCGCTGAAATCGGAAGCCAAACGTTTAAGCAGCACCCTGAGATATGTGTATGATGAAGCTATAGGCAAAAAACTGACTTATAAATTAAAATTCAATCTTAGCGATGATAAATGGGGGTTCGAGAGTGAAAAGGAATCCCGCTCTTTTGAGATGGCAAGAGGCGTAACGTTTAGAGATATTCTCATTCCGTCACACGGCGAGATCTCCGATGGAGAAGTCACTGTAGAGTTCGGGCCCACCGGCCCTGATGAGCCTTTGACCATACATCTAATCAAAGGTGAAAAAGAGTACACCGTGATCTTTAACCATATTAACGGCAGAACCAAGATCCTCGAAGGATACATTGTGAAGGAAGAAGGCAAAGAGCAGAAAGATGAAAATAGAAGTTAAGAAAATGAGAAGTTCTGAAGATGAGAAAAGGGGGGGATTTTTATCCTCTCAATTTCTCAACCTCTCAACTTCCATGTCTTCCGGCTTCACCCTGCTTGAGGTGATGATCGCGCTTGCGATCATTTCGATGACCCTCATGACAGTGCTGCACACAGTTAATTATCACGCCAATATCTTAAATGAAAACGCACTCACCACTGAATTGACCCAGTTGGCAAAAGGGAAAATATTAGACCTGGAAACAAATATCGTAAGTTCCACCGGCAAATTTGAGGGGACCGAATATACATACGAGAACACAGTCTCCGAGACCGATACCCCCGGAATAGTCGAGTTGAGAACGATCGTAAAGGGACAGGGCAAAGAGGTCATGCTGAATGAATTTGTCCTCAAAAAAACAGAATGACGAACATAGAAGTTAAGAAGATAAGAAGTTTTGAAGATGAGAAAAGCAGGAGATTTTTATCCTCTCAATTTCTCAACCTCTCGACCTCTATGTCTTCCGGCTTCACACTCATCGAAATTCTCATCAGCCTCACCATCTTGACTGTCGTGCTTGGCGCGGTTTACGGCTCTTTCTTCTCGGTCCAGCGCGCCCTTGAAAGATTCGACAATGTGTCACTGAAATACAATGAGGCGAGGACCGCGCTTGACATCATGCGACGTGAGATCGAGGGCGCAATATTAAAAAAATCCTCTTCCGCTTCCACCGAAAATACGCAGGACAAAACCATATTTGTAATAAAAGACCGTGACGTGTTAGGCAAAAGCACCTCCATGCTTGATCTCACGGCATTTGCTTTCAGGGGGGGCTCCATATTTACGATCTCCTATTATGTGGAGGAGAAAGACGGCAAACTTAATATCCTGAAAAAGGAATCTCCTTTCGGCGTGAAGTCTGAAAAGTACGTTATGGAAATACTTGAAGGGGTGGAAGGCTTTACTGTTGAGACACTCTTTAACAATCAATGGGTCAAGACATGGGACACGGAAACCACGGGGAAAATGCCGGATATCCTGAGAGTCAGCGTTGAATTTGACGACAACGGTAAAAAAGTAAAACTCATAGAGTACGCAAAACCAAGGGTAGGAATAAAATTGTGAACCAGCGCGGCTCTGCTCTCATTATCACCATACTTCTCGTTACGATCCTCGTAACCTTTGTGACTGAGTTCGCTTATGAGGTGTACATCGATACAACCTCTTTATCAAACTGGCGCAATGCTCAGCGCGCGTCTCTCCTTGCCAAATCAGGAATGGCGATCTGCGCCAGCTACCTGAAACCCGCCCTGAACAGTTCGTATACTTATGTGGACAAGATAGTTTTTCCGGTTGAAAAAGACCTCGGCGAAGGCGCTCAGCTTGTAATTCAGATTGAAGACGAAAACACAAAATTCAATATCAACAGTATAATATATCCCAACGGCACGGCCAATGATAAAGCGCTTGCGTCCTTGAAAAAGCTTTTTGAGTATTTTAAGATTAATCCGGAACTCGCGCTTACAATTACAGACTGGATAGATCCGGACAATGAACCGAGGCTTTCTGATTCTGAAACCAGTGCGAAGAACGCTTTCCTCTGGAGCGTGGATGAATTAAAATTGATAAAGGGAATGGACAAAGACATCTTTGAAAAGATCAGCCCTTATCTGACCGTTTACGGTGACGGTAAAATAAACATAAACACCTCGGCGCTGCCCGTGCTCGTAAGCCTTCATCCTGATATTACTGAGGCCCTTGCAAAAGGGATTATCGATTACAGGGAGAACGCGCCCTTTGAGAGCACATCCCATATAGGCCGGGTGTCGGGGATGGAGACAATCGGGACGCTGCTGATTGGCAATATTACTGTAAAGAGCACCAGCTTCAGAATTACCGCAAGAGCGACGATAAATGAAGCTACAAGGATAATCGAAAGCGTTGTGGACCAATCAATGAAGATTTACTTCTGGAGAGAAGGGTAGAGACGAGTCGGTGACTCGTCTTATAAAAGAGTGAAAAGTTGAAAATGCAAAGAACCGGATTTATTGACTGGACAGACGGAAATTTAAATTTCCATATTTTTGAGCAGCATAAACATGTTGACTCGGTCTCTGTTCCCGTGGAAGGAGAATTAAACCCTTCCTCCCTGACGTCGCTTCTTAAGACCAATATCAGTGAAATATATTTAAGCCTGCCCTCTTCCTTATTGACCTTCCGGGAGCTGACCTTTCCCTTCTCCGACAAGATCAAGATCAGGGACACGATCTCTTTTGAGCTTGAAGACCTCCTGCTTGGCAGCGTCAATGATTATTCCATCGACCACCTTGTCACGGAATACCTTGACAGCGGGTGCAGGGTGCTGGCTGTCTGCATTGAAAAGACAAGGCTCAGAGAGATCATCAATACCTTTTCATCAGCGGGCCTTGAGCCGAAAATCATCACCTCTGTTGACCTGCGCCTTTCAGGTGGCAACAGTGAAAGGCTTATCGAAGGACTGACTCATGACAACGAGGCAAGGACAAAAGCCGCCGGGGAAGAAATTGAAAATCCGTCAGTCAATCTCAGGCGGGATGAACTGGCTTATACAGGAGACCTTGAGCGGATGAAGAAAAGTCTCCGCCTGTCAGCTTCGCTGCTTCTGGTATTGCTGCTGATACTCGGCGCCTTTATGTCGCTCAAATATGCGGCAGGCAAAAAAGAAAACAAACGGCTCAACGCGGAGCTTGCGGGCACATTCCAGAGCGTGTTCCCGGAAGACAAAAAGATCATTGATGCCGTAAGGCAGTTCAAGGGCAACCTCAATTTACTAAGGGATAAGAAAGCCGTGCTCGGCGGCGTCCCCGTGCTGGACATGCTGAACAACATCGCAAAGCTCAAGAGCAGGAACATTGTGCTTAATGACTTTAACGCGGACGGGAAGAACCTGATCATAAAAGGGACGGCCGCAACCTTTGAAGAAGTTGACGCCTTTAAAAACAACCTCGCCTCCCCGTTTGACGGCGTGAAGGTTTTAAATTCGGACGCTACCGCCGACAAGAAGATCAACTTCACCATAATCATGCAGGAGAAGACTGTATGAAAACATTCAGGCAGATAATGTTGTTCTTCGACAGGACCACATTGGCGATTGCTGTTCTTATCGCTGCGGCGATAATTTTCATCATCACGATGTCCGTCATCTCCACGAAGACCGGGGGAGAGAACTCTGCACTGAAAACACAGTTGGCCGAGATCAAGTCCCTCGCTGAAGGGGCGCTTGAATTAAAGGGCGTGGTTGAAGCAAAAGAGAAAAAGACCGGCTTGAACAAGGCTGCCGCAGTAGTGCCGACTCTGGAGCAAATCCTCAAGTCCCTCGGCATGAAAGCAACTGTCATCAGGCCATCCGCCAAAAATAAGGTGAAAGAATTTGCTGAAGAAGACGCGGAGCTTGAGATTCAGAACATCGATCTCAACAGTATTGTTAACCTCCTCTTCAAGATCGACAACTCGCCTGTGCCGATGAAGATCAAAAACACCTCGCTGAAAACAACCTTTGAAAACCCTGATAAATTTATCCTGAAACTGACCGTGTCGCTAATAAGCAAGGGATGAACATCTTCCGTAAGATTTTATATATCCTCTTAGCCGTCCCGGTACTCATCATCCTCATCTGGCTTTTTGCCGTACCTGAGGACCTGATACAGGAGAAGATCGAAGGCGCCATATCAAACGCGGGACAGGGCAATATCAGCGCGTCGTTGACGGGTTTCAGGAAAGGCTTTTTTATTTCCGTGTACGCCGACAGCCTCGAAATAAAAATAGACAACACTTCCGCCCTGACGATCACAGACCTTACAGGCTATCTGAATCCGGGAGATTTAATTAAAGCGCGGTTCATCTTTTCTGTTAAAGGGAATATCGGCACCGGCCGGTTGAACGGTCTGCTGAAATATCCCGCGGATGCTGAAATACAAATTGACAGGTCGGAGCTGAGTGCCGTCTCATATCTATCGAGTCTCGGTGTCAAGGGCGATGGGCATCTTTCAGGCAATATCAGCCTGAAGGACAACAGCGCAAAGATAACATTTCAGGTCCCTGATTTAGCTGTTCAGGAATCCGCGATCATGGTCCCGTTTGTAGACACGTTTCACAAGGCCCAGGGTGTTTTGTCCGTAACAGGCAATGTTGTAAAATTTGAATCAGTAAGTCTCGAAGGGGAAAAAGGCTACGCGAGATTAAAAGGTGATATTACAAACGGAGTGAAAAATCTTAGCCTGGAGCTGATGCCTGCCATGGACAGACTCAATTCACTGGAATCAATGCTGATCGTAAAATACCAGGTCTCGCCGGGCTATTATGTGGTCCCGGTCAAGTAATTACATTATCAAATACAAATCTATTCAATTTTACCAGGTTCAGCTATAATAAATTTCAAACAATGGATAAAAAACCTCAACATATAATCAAAGGGGGATTGAAGCCTTCAGAAGAATGGTTCATACAGGCGGAATATGATTTAAAGACGGCATCTGCAATGTTTAAAGCAGGCAGGTACATTTATACTGTTTTTATGTGCCACCTGTCTATTGAAAAAGCGCTCAAAGGTCTATACACTCAAAATCGTAACAGTATCCCGCCTAAAATCCATAACCTGATTTTTCTGGTTAATGAGATAAAGTTATCTCTGCCGGACAACTTAAAAGAATTCGTTACTCAATTAAACAAAGTCAGTGTGCCGACGCGCTATCCTGATGAACTGCAAGTTCTGTTAAAAGAGTATAGTAAACAACAGGCAGCAGGGATTCTCAAAGATACAAAGGAACTTTTGAAATGCCTAAAAGAAAAGTTAAAGAAGCAATAACATATCTGAAAGATTTACTGCTTGAAAAAGGACTTAACATTAACAAGATCATTATCTTCGGGTCTTACGCAAAAGGGAATTACAGAAAAGACAGCGACATTGATTTAGTTGTGATCTCAACAGACTTCAGCGGGAAAGGAATATTTGAGAAGGCAAAAATGTTAGGAGATGTTGAGTGGAAATTGATAAAAAAATATTTAGTCCCTTTTGATATCATCACCATGTCGCCGGAAGAGTTTGAAGAAGGCGTGTCTCCTGTCTCTCAATTTGCTAAAGACGGAAAGATAGTATATAGCAAATGATTCATACGGATTTTTTCCTTTCTTAAATAAAGTCTATCCATAAACTGACTTTTTTATTTTCGTCATGCCCGAAGTCAGTAATCGGGCATCCAGAATTTACAAAAGACTGTCATTCCCGCTCAACATACTGCCAACAGTAGGTGCTTTAGGCACGGGAATGACAGTTCAGCATTTATGGATCAAAGGCAAGAGGTGATGCTTCTCCTGATTCCGATATTGATGTCATGATTGAAATCGAAGATTATAATCCTTCAACGGAGGCTGAGATCGATGACCTTGTTTTTGAAATAAACCTTGCGCATGATTGTTTCATCTCAACAATTATCTTTGGCAGAAAAGAACTTGAAGACGGGCCTCTCGGTAAATCACCCATATATAAGGCGATAGAAAAAGAGGGGATAAAGGTTTGACCGTAGAAGAAAAGAAACGCGAACTTTCATATGAGCCATATTCCTCTTCAAAGCATAGCGGTGTTTTAAGCTACTTCAACAAACGCTTCATAAGAGAGGGTGTCTTCCATGAGGATATTGGACGTTCAATAAATAAGGCATTTGAACTAAGACAGCGTGGAGATTACCGGGAATATATTGATCTAAGCTATGAACAGGTAGAGCCGTTCATAAAAGAGGCCGAAGTTTTTATCGAGACGGTGAAGAACCATCTGAATCTATAAAGTGATTACTTGCTTATTATTAATGTTCCGCTGCTTATCGTGAGTGTCCCCGCACTAATTATCATATCCCCTTTAATTGTAGTCGTTCCTGTAGCAGATGAATAGTTGCAGCCATATCCACCTGTTAGCGTGATTGATAGGTCCCGATCAAGATTGAGATTTTCGGTAGTTACTGCATCCTGGCTCTTAATAGTCTCCCCGTCATTCGCTGCATTGTAAGCGGCTTGAAGTGAAGAATAATACACGGGGGCTGTACCCAGGATCATTACCAGGGGAGTTTGAGGGCAATTATCAGCATTATCTAATCTGCCGTCTCCATCTGAATCAATGTTTGCAGGATTAATTTGTTTTTGGTACTCCTGAAGATTTGTCAGGCCATCTCCATCTTTATCAATGTTGGCGTCAGAGGGATCATTGGGATTTAAACCGTAAAACAATTCAAAAAAATCCGGCATTCCATCCGTATCGGTATCTTTATTGGTGAATCCAGAATATGCGGCTCGTGTTCCACTATCATTCTTAAGCTCAGCACTAAATTGAATATTTTCTAAATGGAAATTAACAGTAAGGCTAAAACCACTAAGAGAACTATTTGCAGCTATATAATAATTCTGGTTTATTGCCATTGCATTTAAGAATGTAGTCGTATTAGTCCCATCCCATACTGTGCCGACCCATCCGGATGGAAGTGGTGAGCCTGTAGTAGTAACCATTTGAGGAAAATACAGAAATACTTTATAAAGTGATATATTAGAAGATGTGTTATAAAAAGTATAATTATATTTCCACATTCCACCTCCTAAATCTGTTTCTTTATATAAGACGTGTATGCGTGGAATACCGCAGTTTAACACTCCTTCATCAACTAAACCATTACAGTTATTATCGATGCTATCACATGCTTCAACCGCCGCGGGGTGTATGACTGAATTATAATCATCACAATCTGTGCTGGCAGTATAACCATCGTTGTCAGCGTCATTGTCGTAGACATTACATATTCCATCACCGTCTATATCGAACGAATTGAGATTGGCATGAGTAGTTGTGCCAGAAACCGCAATCATACCACCCTGATTAGTTTTTAATTCGGCAACAAAAGAGATATCCCCTATTTTATGGTCAATAGTAAAACTAAACCCGCTAAGTGAACTCTTGGGAGCTATATAATAATTCTGGTTTATTGCCATTGTATTTGAAAATGTGTTTGTAACAGTACCGTTCCAAACTGTGCCAAACCATCCGGCAGGAAGTGGTGAGCCTGTAGTAGTAACCATTTGAGGAAAATACAGAAATACTTTATAAAGATATGTATCAGCAGATGTATTGCTGAATATATAATCATACCGCCATAATCCACCGACAAACTCTGTTTCATGATATAGTAAAATTACCTTTGTATTAGCAGGAGCCTCGTCTATTTGTCCATTACAGTTATTATCTACCCCATCACAGACTTCAACTGCCCCGGGGTGAATTGCCGGATCATTGTCATCGCAATCATTGCCGCCTGCCGAGACCGATATATATCCGTCTCCATCTTTATCATTATCACACACGTCACCTATGCCGTCCCCGTCTGTATCTGCCTGTGTTGGATTAGAAACATTAGGGCAGTTGTCAGTGTTATTTAGAGTATAACCGGTAGGTTGTGAGCATGCCTTTATTGAATTTACCGGGTCTCCATATCCATCATAATCTGCATCGCGGTAATACGTTTTAATACTTTCGCGACATGCTTTATAAACATTCGCATAAACCCCGTACCCCAAACCCAGGCTGGCAGAGCCGCCGTATCCCGGTGCGCCTCCTCCGTCCATATAATCATAGCTGCCCCATGCAGCCACGAAATCCCCGGATGAATTCATCGCGATCCCCGGTCTCTCTGACCAGAGTTTATTGCTCTGCTCTCTATTTATTATTTCTTCTGTATCAAGCATTATTGAGTTGTAATTATTCACGCGAAACTCAGCGCCCAAAGGATTCCCGGATGAATTATACTGCTTTGCATATATGCCATGCCCTCCGCAGTCTTGCCCATTGCTTTGCCATGCCACTGTAAATTTCCCAGAAGGATCAATCGCTACAGAAGCGCCCCACTGGTCATCCTGAGTATATGATGTATTAATATGAAATTCACCGGTTCGAGGACTTCCATAGAGGTTATAAAGGCGTCCGAATATCCCCCCGCCGTCTTCTCCCTGATACTGACTTCCCCAAACGATGGCAATATCTCCATTATTATTAATAGCTGGGTAAGGAACCCATTGATCATAAGTGGTGCCTACATATGTATTGACAGTAAACTCGCTGGTAATCGGGTTTCCGTTACTATCGAATATCCTGGCAACTACATCGTCCCATAATCCAGATGAGTATTGGCTGCGATAACATCTCCATTCATTCCATGCAACAACAAAATTCCCATTTGGCGACATTGCGACTGTTGGATAATAGGCATTATCGTCTGCACTTCCACAACCGAGGTTTACTGTTGTCGGACCGCCACTGCCTAAATATGGAGGATCATTTATCCTAGGGGTACTTACTGAATCTGAATATTCATTTCCGCCTGCGCGGGTATCTGCCCAATCTCCTAAATGTTCTTTTATAATATTGCCATTTGCGTCATAGAGCGTCCCGAAAATAGACCTGTCACAACTCCACTGGGGCTTTGTGCAATTTCCTTCGCATATGTGATAACATGCAGGCGCTTGATAAACAAGCACATATCTTCCACTCGCATCAATACCAACAGAAGGGCCGCCTACATTAAATAAAGTCCCGTAAACATCAGAATAACTATAAATGTAAGATGGAATTGTCCATATCCAACTTCTCCAATGCAGCCATACTCCGTCACTTCTGAATTTTTTCACATATACATTGAATTCAGTCTTTCTGAGTGAAAATTCAAACCTGTCCTGCCATGCAATTACAAATTCTCCATTATCATTCATTGCAACTGAAGGCCCATAATATTCCGAGTAATACGCGTTGGATGCAACATCAATTTCAGCGCCGACAGGATTGCCTAATGCATTATATTTTTGTGCACGGATTCCATTAACTGGATCCTGCCATACAACAACATAGTTCCCTGCCGAATCCATAGCAACAGCAGGTCTATGCCTTGCAGGACTGCTAAAATTCCTGACTGCATATTCGCCGCTTGTATTATTAAAAGCTCCTGTAGTAAAGCTCCATGAATAAGTGGATGCAAGTCCGCCTCCGCTGATATGGGCCGTATATGTAGTTCCAGGAGATAAATCGCTGGAAGGGTAAAATATTACTCTGTAGCAATGCTCCGTAGCATATATGGGAGACCAACTGTAGTTGTATCTCAGGATATCGCATTCCGCGTAATTAATCGTGCCTGAAACAGATGGATAAAAGGTAACACCTATTGTCGTCGGGTTTACGGCGCCATCTAATTTAACTGATATGGGCAAAAAGGTAGGCACTCCGGTTGCTCCATTATTCGGATGAGTTGACAGCGGTACCGCTGATAACGCAATTCCACTCGAAAACATTAAAAGAATAAGACCGGTCAGAGTGATGATCCTTGTCAGCCTACTATGCATTCCTTACCCCCTCATTCTCCTCAATGGCGATAATAAGCAGATTTTAAAATTCTATTGAGTTGATATATCAAAATTACCCTGAACTATTGCCTTAAGCTCTACCCGGTTGTAAAGGCTTCCATCAGAATTATGAACTTCTATTCCTATAGAATCAGGATTACCGGCAATTATTGTCGCTGTAAAGGTATAGCCGGAGTTCGCTTGAACAGTGCCTGTCCCTGTGATAGTCACGGAATCTCCATTTACCGTTACCCCTGTTATTGATGTGCTGATGAGGTTCATATTAGGGTAGTAATATCTGAGCCATCCCCATAAGGGGGACGATGTGACATTGAGTCCCAAGCTCGCCATCTCTCCATTCTCTCCCTGATAGTTGTAGCCATTGCCTGAAACCTTGTAACCTTCTGCGGCTGCGTCAATCGGCGAATACAAGAAAACCAGGAACCATACGGTTAATAAAATATTTTTTTTATTCATCTGATCTTTCTCCTGTTAATGGTTATGGCTCTAAAAAGAAAATCTGATGTCTGAAGATGCAAGTGATAAGTGAACATTTCACGACGTGAGAAGAACATCTTTTGCATACAAATATCCCCATGAAAAAATTTACGTCTTCAAGAAACTTGGGTGAGTCAATCTAACAGCCCGCTGATGGAGTTAATTTATCAGTTTGAAAGATGGTATGTCATTAAAATTTTTCGTAGGATTTTGTACGATCTTGATTTGTTTGGTAGAAACAGATAAGAGATAACTGCTATGAACACTTGTACATTTCTTACCCAATGTGGGGGATAGCAGTTATCTATTTTTTCCTCAAAAGCCTTCTTGCCGCCAGCGTCCCGCCGCCAACCAGAAAGAGTATCGAACTAACCGGCTCAGGAGCAACTGGCGACTGTGCACCTGTAGTGCCATTCAATACAGTTGTTCTCCCGCTAGGATTATAAAACTCAGCAGTAAATGGAACATTTCCAGCCTGATAATTAGTAGTAAAACTGAATCCGCTAAGTGAACTTTTGGGAGCTATACGATTATTTTGATTCGTTGACATAACATTTATAAATGGGGTTGTGATTGTTCCTCCCCATAATACCGGGCTCATCCATCCAGTCGGATTAGAAACAGGCGTAACAGTTGCCATCTGGCTGAAATCAAAATACAGCTTGTAAAGATAATCTCCTGATGTAGATGTGTTGTTGAATGTATAATCATACTGCCATAATCCTTCGCCCAAGTTTGTTTCCTGATACAATATGCTCGCTCTTTGGGCTGCCATCGACAAGGTAGCACTTACGAATAAAGTCATTACAATTATAATGAGTATCAATGATGTTTGCAGTTTCATAGCGTTTCTCCCTCTTAATTTTTTATATCTAAACGTTCAAACTATAATTTTTTTGTTATGGTGTGACAGTAAACTTACCAACAGTTATTGTTTGAGTTGCGGCATTATGAATAATGCCTGTAGCAGCGGTAATCACTATACCCATAGCACCGCTGCCAGCTTCACCATTTGTTACAGTTGCTGTAAATTGGCAAGTTAAACCATCCTCTAACAAACCATCTCCTTTAATAGTTGCCGTTCCAGCCGTAACAGTAACTTCTGTAATTGATGTGCTTATAAAATTCATTCCATTGAATGAATACGTCAAATGACCTGCACTCAAAAGCAAAGAGTCTACATTGACCGTTAAATCCGCCTTATTAAGAGGAGGAAAGTTATTACCTGTTCCTGATACTGAACCGTCTCCCACTGTATATAGGCCTCCGTTTATAGCTTGACTTGCTGTGCTATGGATAGTCCCAGTAGAGTCAAAAATCACTATCCCCATTGCGCCACCGCTACCAACTCCGCCATTTGTTACAATTGCTGTAAACTGGCATGTTGATCCGTCTTCTAAGCTGCCTGTACCTTCAATCGCTGCGGTGCCTGCAGAAATCGTTGCGGTTGTAATTGACGTACTTACCAAAACCATGCCGTTAAACGAATAGGTCAGCGAACTTGTTCCCAGTGAAGCCTCATTAACATTCAATGTCAAATCTGCCCTTACAAGCGGTGGGAAGTTATAACCAGTACCTAAAGCTGTTTTAGACGCGAGTGCGGCTGTAACCTCTGCTCCGGTTATAGGATCATCAGGAGATCCTAAATTGTTTAAGTGAGCTTGTCCTAAAGGTGTTGGGTCGCTCTTTAATCTGATTGTTACTATTCCATTGGTTATATCTATATCCAGATTCATATCGTCGACAACTCCATCGAGACCTGAACCATCTGCTTTGTAATTCCCATCTGTAAAAGGATTGATATTAGAAGCATTGTAAGCCGCAAGTATTGGGGCCAACATAGTTTCGATATCAGTTATAGCCTTATCGAGGTTGGGTTGAGTTATCGAATGGCTGCCTGGGTCGTTATACGCGTCTGCCGGATTATTCACTCCTGATGCCGCGGCAACTGCCAAATTGGTCAGGGGATTAATATTGCCTATTCCAGAACCCATTGAAACGGAGTAGAGAGTGGTAGTCACTCCGCCGACTGTCCGTTCCGCCTTCAGATAAAACGGCGGTGTAAGTCCGGTTACATCGATTGAATAATTCCCATTAGCATCTATTGGATACGGCCCGTGCTCTGTGCCATTTGCTTCTTTAAGGTATACATTACCGCCGGACATAGGCGCTCCGGTTGCCGCAACGCCTGTGAGGGTTGAAACTGCTACCGGATTGTTATTGTTGTCATTAGTGGCAGGTGGGGGTATATTAGCAGTAGTATCACTCTTACCTGTGTCAGATAGATTACTATTGCTTCCGCTGTCACTGCCCCCTCCTCCACCGCCACCGCCGCCACACGCAACAAGAGAGAGAGCAAGTAATGCTGCAAATAATACGGATACTAAGTTTTCGAACCACCCGAATTTAATTATTCCTTTTTTCACGAGACTTCTGTGCCTCCTTTTTTCCTGCGCGTGTCGGACTGCGTTTCCCCAAACTGCCCTGCTGTTTTTTGATTAGAAAATAATCGTAAACAGGATTTGATTATTGATTGAGCAAGAAATATGCCCAAAAGGAGAGAGGATGGACCTGGCAACCTTTCCCATTAACAAACAAATAGTTAGAATAAATTCTTGAAATTATCAGTCAGATGGGAAAGTGTGCCTCGGCACAGTTTTTATTGTGACAGGCCTGTGCCATGTTACAGTTTGAGGGAAAGCGAAAAGTTTCCGGTATCTACTCTAATCAACGTCTTATTTGTTACAATGCTATACAACCAGAATGAAGATAATGTCCGACATCTTTTTTATCAAAAAGGCATTAGCCCTCGCTGCAAAGGGGAAAGGGCGCACAAGCCCTAACCCGATGGTAGGAGCTGTTGTCGTTAAAGGCGGGAAAATCATTGCCGCTGATTATCACAGAAAGGCAGGCACTCCTCATGCTGAAGTTCTTGCGTTAAAAAAGGCCGGGGAAAGGGCCAAGGGGGCGGCGCTTTACATAAATCTTGAACCCTGCTGCCACACTGATAAAAGGACCCCGCCCTGCATAAAAACGATTATCCAGGCCGGGATCAGGAAAGTTGTCGTTGCAATGATTGACCCGAATCCGAAAGTGTCCGGCATGGGTTTGAAAGAGCTTCAGAAGGCAGGCATTGAGACCGTGTCAGGCGTTATGGAGGACGAGGCAAAGAGGCTGAATGAGGCCTTCATAAAATACATTACAAAAAAAGGGCCTTTTGTGGTCCTGAAGATCGCGCAGAGCCTTGACGGCAAGATCGCAACCGACAAAGGCGAGTCCAGATGGATTACCGGTGAAAAGGCAAGAGAGCAAGTCCATAAATTGAGAAACGAAGTCGATGCCGTACTCGTTGGGATCGGCACGGTAAAAAAAGATGACCCTTCTCTTGATTGCAGAACCAGGGGAGGAAGAAATCCATTCAGAATTATCGTTGACAGTAAATTGCAAATACCGCTTGATGCGAAAGTGCTGAAGCATGATGACGGTAAAACAATAATCGCAACAATCCCCCCTCGCCCCCCTTTTTTAAAGGGGGGGATTATGAACTCCCCCTTTGAAAAAGGGGGATGCAGGGGGATTTTTTCAAAAAAAGCATGGACAGATTATCAGAAAAAGATTAATCTGCTGACTGACATGGGCGTTCGTGTTTTGACTGTCAAAGAAAATGCCGGGAAGGTTGATCTGAAAACTCTCATGAAAGAATTAGGCAGGCTCGATATTACAAGCGTAATGATAGAAGGAGGCTCCTCAATAAACGCCTCGGCGCTTTCAAGCGGGATAGTGGACAAGGTGATGATCTTTTCCGCTCCCAAAATAATCGGCGGCGTTGATTCAATCCCCTCGATAGGCGGCAAGTCTCCGGCCCTCCTGAAAAACGCGTTCAATTTTAAAAATCTCCAGGTGAAAAAAGTCGGCGAAGATGTTCTGCTGGAAGGGTATCTTTGATTACTCCGTCTTTAAATCCTTTCTAAGTCTCCTGTCCGCCTTGATGACCTCCTCAACGTCGTCCCCGCTGATCTCCCACGAATAATCATCCTGCGAATTTCGCCTGAGCTTTATCTTCGCCGGTTTATCGGGTCTTATCTCCTGTATTTCCTGCACTTGCTTGAAGACGGGTTCTTCCTGTCTGCCTCCGGAATCAGTGCAGGCTTGTGCAGAGAATAATAAAATGATGATAAATAGAATAGAAAATAATTTAAGTGCTGACATGTCCCCTCCTAAAAACTCTTAAACCTGTTCGTAATCGGAAAGCGCCTGTCTTTTCCAAAGGCCCTCGGGGTTATTTTTATTCCCGGCGGGGCCTGCCGCCTTTTGTATTCCGCGCGGTCGATCATTCTTATGACCCTCTGAGCGCATTCGATCTCGCAGCCCATTTTCGATATCTCATCGAAGCTCTTATCTTCCTCTACGTAAGCCTTCAGGATCGGATCGAGCACTGGATAAGGAGGCAGGGAGTCAGTGTCCCTCTGGTCGGGTTTCAGTTCAGCGGTCGGCTCTTTCCACAATATCCTCTGAGGGATTAAATCCCTGCACGCTTTTTCATTCCTCCATTTACAAAGCTCATACACCAGTGTCTTCGGCACGTCTTTTATGACCGCAAAGCCGCCGGCCATATCGCCGTACAGCGTGGCATACCCCACGCTCATCTCAGACTTATTCCCGGTTGTAAGCACAAGCCAGCCAAACTTGTTGGAGAAAGCCATCAACAGATTACCCCTGATCCTCGCCTGAAGGTTTTCTTCCGTGATGTCAGGCTTCGCGCCTTTAAAATTTCCCGACAGCGTTTTCAGATATGTTTTGAAAATATCATCAATCGGGACAGATAAAATCCTGGTCCCGATATTGTCCGCATGGCTGTGGGCATCCTCATGGCTTTCCTTTGATGTATACACGGACGGCATGAATAAACCATGCACGTTTTCCCTGCCAAGCGCGTCAGCGGCAATCGTTGCAACCAGCGCTGAATCGACCCCGCCGCTCATGCCGATGACGACTTCTTTAAAACCGTTCTTACGCACATAATCCCTTGTGCCAAGCAAAAGGGCGTTGTAAACTTCCTCGATCTCAGACATCCTGACGAATTTCTTCTGCTTTACTGGCGGTCTGGTCTCTTTTTTCAGTTTGAAAGGTATTTGCATCTGCTCAACATACTCACCTTTTTCCATCAGCTTCTTAAGCGCTCTCAGGGTCTTTACTGAAAACTCTTTCTCCTCGCCGGGAATATCGATATCCGTGATGATCAGGTCCTCGCTGAACTGACTTGCCTTTCCGGTGATATTGCCTTTGCCGTCAACAATAAGGCTGCCGCCGTCAAAAACAAGTTCATCCTGCCCACCAACCATATTGACGTAAAAAATTGCCGCCCCGCATTCACGCGAACGCGTTGATAAAAGCTCCTCTCTGATGGACAACTTGCCCATGTGGTAAGGCGAGGCATTGATATTGATAATTATCTCCGCCCCTGCCAATGACTCTATCCTTGCGGGACCGTTCTCTTTCCAGATATCTTCACAGATGGTCACTCCAATATTTACCCCGCCGAAATTGTAAACAGGGAATCTCTTGCCGGGCTGGAAATAACGGTATTCATCGAAGACCCCGTAATTGGGCAGGTGTTTTTTGTGGTAGACATCGACAAGCACGCCGTTGAATATTAACGCCGCCGCGTTATATATCGTTTCTTTCATATCTACAAAACCGACGACCGCGATTATATCTTTTGAGGTCTCCACGATTTCATAAAGCGCGTCCATATTGTCTTTGATGAACTGATGCTTCAACAGGAGGTCCTCAGGCGGGTAACCGGTCACGGCAAGTTCAGGAAAGGCCACAAGGTCAGCTTTAAGCGCCCTTGCCTTTTTGATATATGAAATTATTTTCCTGACGTTCCCTGAAAGGTCGCCGACCGTGGGGTTTATCTGCGCAAGCGCTATCCTGATTTTTTTCGATTTCTTCACTTCATCACTTCTTCACATTTATTGAGTATGTTAAATGAATAGCAAGCGAATATAAAATTGCATTAAGACTCCCCTCAGCTTTCTGAGGGGAGTCTTTAATAATAATTTACGGATAACGGTTTGTAAACCCCGGATATTAAATAATCGCCTCGATGTGATATGATGGTGTGTTTTAAAATGGTTAGAGGAATCAATATATGGAATGGATAACAGACCCTCAATCATGGATAGCGCTGGTTACTCTCACGGCGCTTGAAATCGTACTGGGAATTGACAATATAATTTTCATCTCCATCCTTACAGGCAGGCTTCCTGTCCATCAACAGCCCAAAGCACGCATTATAGGGCTTGCGCTTGCAATGCTTACCAGGATAATGCTTTTATTCTCTCTTACCTGGCTGATGGGCTTGACCGCCCCGCTTTTTACAATATTGAAAAATGAAATATCCGGACGCGACCTTATCCTTATGATTGGAGGCTTATTCCTTCTCGGTAAAAGCACTCTTGAAATGCATGACAAACTCGAAGGTGAAGAAGGGCATTCATCTGCAACAGTAAAAGCAGCCTTTGCAAGCGTGCTTATACAGATAATGTTCCTGGACATTGTTTTCTCTCTTGACTCCGTCATTACGGCAATAGGTATGGCCAGCAGGGTTGCTATCATGGTCGCAGCGGTAGTCATAGCTGTGGCATTCATGATGCTTTCGGCAAGCAGCATAAGCAATTTTGTCGAAAAACATCCCACCGTAAAAATGCTGGCGCTGAGCTTTCTGCTGCTGATTGGAATTGCCCTGATTGCTGACGGTTTAGACCTTCACATCCCCAAAGGTTACATATACTTTGCGATGGCGTTTTCAGTCTTCGTTGAAATGCTGAATCTGCGACTCAGACGCCGCTATATTCCTCCTGTCAAACTGCGCCATCAATATACAGAAGATACAGGGAAATCTGAGGGGTAAAATTGACTCTCATTACTTTCTGGAATATAATGCTATTAATTTAATAATCCGGTTAACAAAGGAGCATAAAATGCATTTTAAAAACATGAAATTGAATTGTTCCCTGCTTGCAGTCTTATCCATTATCTTTCTCATTCAGTCCAGTGTTTGTGCGCAGGCGTCAAAGATTTCCAGGGAGTCCGTCGATCTGCTCACTAAAACAGGCCAGGCGCTGGCTGAAGTCACTGAAGCCGTCAAACCCGCAGTGGTTAATATCTCTGCAACAAGAACGGAGAAAATCACTGAGGCCCCGTTTGACCAGTTCTCAGAAGACCCATTCTTCCGGAAATTCTTCGGTGACAGGTTCAGGCAGCAGCATGAAGCTCCCCGTGAGAGGAAATCCTTCAGCCTCGGCTCAGGTGTGATCATTTCACCTGACGGCTATATTTTGACAAATACCCACGTCGTTAAAGACGCTGACAAAATAAAAGTCGTCATGTCCGACAAGAAAGAGTTTATAGGCAAAGTCATCGGCAATGATCCCAAAACTGAAATATCCGTCATTAAGATTGACGCCAAAGACCTTCCCACCATTTCTGTGGGAGACTCCGACAAATTAAAAGTAGGTGAATTAGTACTGGCAGTCGG
The DNA here is from genome assembly GCA_016213945.1 of Nitrospirota bacterium. GTDB lineage: Bacteria > Nitrospirota > Thermodesulfovibrionia > UBA6902 > UBA6902 > SURF-23. The sequence continues at coordinate 66,897 of JACQZF010000002.1, forward strand.
CAATCCATTCGGTTTGAACCAGACGATCACTATGGGAATTGTCAGCGCGGTGGGAAGGGCGAACGTCGGCATCGCGGAGTATGAAGATTTTATCCAGACGGATGCGGCGATCAATCCCGGCAATTCAGGCGGCGCGCTGGTCAACGTAAAAGGAGAGCTTGTAGGAATTAATACCGCCATTTTCAGCACCTCCGGCGGTTATCAGGGAATAGGTTTCGCGATCCCAAGCAACATGGCAAAGATCGTCATGCGCAGCCTCGTTGAAAAAGGAAAAGTTGTGCGCGGCTGGCTCGGAGTGTCCATACAGGCGATAACTCCGGAATTAGCGCAGCAGTTCGGCCTTAAAAAAGACTACGGGACCCTCGTAGCTGATGTTGTTGAAGGCAGCCCCGCTGAAAAGGCCGGCCTTATACGCGGCGACGTTATCATCGAAGTTGACGGCAAAGAAGTTACTGAGCCTTTTCAATTGAGAAATATGGTTGCAGGCATCCCGCCCGGCGAGACCAGGGAAATGAAGATAATACGTGAAGGAGAGATCCAGACGATCAAGGTCACTATCGGCGAGCTTCCGGTTGAAACACAGGCCATGCCCTCTGTTTATCAAAACGCCCTCAGGGGGGTGATCGTCCAGAATTTAACGCCTGAGCTCTCCGGCAGGCTTAACCTTCCGGATAAAATGCGCGGGGTAATTGTTACCAATATTGAAAGCGGCAGTCCGGCGGAAACAACACTTATTCCGGGTGACATCATCCTTGAGATAAACAGGAAGGCTGTTGCGAACGTTGAAGATTATAAGGCGTTAGTATCGGAGATAAAACCAACTAAAGATGTCCTGCTCCTCGTATTCCGCAAGGGTTCAACCATCTTTGTGACAATCGGAGGGGAATGAAGAAGAGGCGCTAAGTTTCAAAGGGACAAAGGCACAAAGTTCGGTGTCATCTCAGCTTTGTGCCTTTGCTCCTTTGTTCCTTTGTGCCTTCATTAATTACTTCCAGAAGCGGCAGATTAAACTTTTTCGCTATCTTCCTGCAGTCCTCGTATTCAACGGACGCCTTTTGCTTTTTATTTCCAAGTTGTGAGATCTTGATGTTCACTGTGCCGAACTTAGTTTTGACTGATCTGATTTCCCGCTTGAGGACCCTTCTGTCAGCTCTGTAAAATCTGACGCCGATGCTCGTGGTCTCATTCAGGACAATGTCGATCAACTGCTCTTTATCACTCTCATTGCAAAGTACGCTCAGCTTAATGCCCGGCCTTCCCTTCTTCATGATGATCTGGGTCAGAAAGACATCGAGCGCACCGGCCTTAAACAACCTCTCCATCACATATTCATAAACCTGCGGATTCATATCATCGATATTGGTCTCGATGACTGTTATATTTTCATCTGAAAATCCCCCTGCATCCCCCTTTTTCAAAGAGGGACTCATAATATTCCCCTCTTTGGCAAAGAGGGGTGAGGGGAGATTTTTCACATTCTTTCCCACCATCATCGTTAGCACATTCGGCTGTCCTTTGAATTCCTTCCCGCCGGCTCCTGTGCCTGTTTTTGAAATATTCATTTGCGGGATTCGTCCGAATCCTTTCGCGAGTGATGAGATCAGCACCGCGCCGGTGGGAGTAGTGAGTTCAAATAAAACATCCGATGAATAAACAGGTTTGCCTTTCAGCAACTCAACCGTTGCAGGAGCGGGTACAGGCAGGATGCCGTGCTCTGTCTTGATCGTGCCGCTTCCAAGATTTAAAGGAGAAGAATACACTTCGTCAACTCCCAGGATATCAAGTCCTATCAGACACCCGAAGATATCAACAATACAGTCCACTGCCCCGAGTTCATGCAGATGCACATCCTGTATCCTCTCCCCATGTACCCTGGCCTCCGCCTCAAACAGCCTTTTGAAAATCAACAGCCCCTTCTGTTTTATTCCCGCTGACAGTTTAGATGTTGTTATTATCTTTTCAATATCTTTCCATCTTCTGACTTCTGACCTCTGACTTCTGACTTCTGACTTTATTACAACATCCACCTTCGTCGCCCTGACCCCTGCCCTCTTCACTTTTTTCGCTTTCAGTTCATATCCGCGCACTGGCAGTTTGGAGAGTTCTTTTTTTAATTTCTCAAGCGGAACACCGGCGTCAACAAGCGCGCCAAGGACCATGTCCCCGCTTATGCCTGATGTACAGTTGAAATATGCGATCATATTTTTAGCTGAAAGCTGATAGCTGTTAGCTATTAGCTGTATTTATCTTATGCGCAAGCACCCCTGCGCCAAAACCATTGTCGATATTCATCACCGCGATGCCGGGCACACAGGAATTGAGCATTGCAAAAAGGGCGGTGATCCCTCCAAAACTCGTGCCGTAACCGACAGACGTTGGAACGGCGATCACCGGTTTGTCCGTCATCCCGCCGACAACGGACGGGAGCGCGCCTTCCATTCCCGCGACAACAACCATTACCCGCGCTTCCTTCATGATATTCCTGCTGCCCATTAATCTGTGAAGCCCCGCGACTCCGACGTCATATACCGTGTCTACTTTGCTGCCTAAAAATGACGCGGTTACCGCAGCCTCCTCAGCTACAGAAATATCGGATGTCCCGGCCGTGAGAATAAGAACATCCCCTTTTTTTCGCTTTTCCTCACCGATCGAGATCATGCCGGAGGCGGGATGAAAAACAGCGTTCTTTATCTTTAGAGAGTTGTAAATTTTCTCTGTCGCCTTTGAAATAAGGAACCGTTTGCTCTTCCTGAACATGACTTCCGCTATCTTAATTACCTGTTCCTCTGTCTTGCCCGCGGCAAATACGACCTCAGGCACACCCTGCCTCAAATGCCTGTGATGGTCCACCTTTGCAAATGAGATGTCCTCATACGGCAGGTGTTTTAATTTCTTGATTGCGTCTTTAACGGAGAGTTTGTCAGCTTGTACGGAATTCAGAATTTCTTTTATCTTGTCGTTTGTCATATTGGTCTCTTGCTGTACACCTCCCCTCTATCCCTTACTTCAAAACTCCGATTTCAGCGACCTGTTCATAAGCTCTTTAACAGCCTCTGCCGGATTTTTACCTTTGTAAATTACCTTGTAGACCTGTTCAACTATCGGCATCTCTACGCCATATTTCTGTGACAGTTCATAGGCGGATGAAGCGGTCGCTACACCCTCCGCAACGCTCTTTGTTGAAGCAAGGATGTCTCTGAGAGTCAAGCCCTTTCCAAGGTTGGTCCCTACAGAGTAATTTCTCGAAAGAGGCCCGGTGCAGGTCAGCACAAGGTCTCCAAGCCCGCTCAGTCCCGAAAATGTCTGCGGGTCAGCGCCGATCGCTTTTCCCAATCTCACGATCTCGGCAAGCCCTCTTGTTATCAGCGCGGCCCTCGCGTTGTGCCCGAGTCCAAGCCCATCGCAGATACCCGAGGCTATGGCGATAACATTTTTCAGTGCCCCGCCTAATTCAGCGCCAAGCACGTCCGAGTGAGTATACACCCTGAAATAATTTGTATTGAAAATCTCCTGGAGCTGTAATCCTGTGTCTGGATCTTTCGTTGCGAGAGTTACCGCTGTCGGGTGTTTACTTATCACTTCTTTTGCGAAGCTCGGCCCGGACAGCACAGCAGCTTCACGGTTTGTCACCTCTTTTAAAATTGAAGACACTGTAAGCAAAGTCCCCTGTTCAATGCCCTTTGACGCGCTGATTATAACAGTGTCACTTGCGATGCAGCTTGCGACCCCTTTAAACACCGGGCGGGTAAACTGGGTCGGGACAACACTCAATATAAAACGCGCGGTCTTGACGGCGTCCTTTATGTTGTCCGTCGCCTCTATATTCAGAGACAGTGTAACCCCCGGGAGGAACGTGCCGTTTGTACGGGAACGGTTTATCTCCTGGACAAGGTCTTTCTCAAAGGCCCAGAGCGTGACGTCGTAATCCTTCTCCGCGAGAAGATTCGCAAGCGTTGTGCCCCAACTCCCAGCCCCTATGACTGAAATATAGCTCATATTTTTTTAATCATTAAAACCACAGAGGCACAGAGACACTGAGAAAAAAATAATTTTAAATATTCCTCTCTGTGCCTCTGTGTCTCCGTGGTTAATATTGTTTTCATTTCCCTTTTTTCTGCGCCTTTGCCCATGTGTCTTTCAAGGTCACGGTGCGGTTGAATACAAGTTTGTCTTTTGAAGAATCCGGGTCCACGCAGAAATATCCCAACCTCTCAAACTGACATCTGCTGCCGGTCTTTGCGCCGGAGAGGCTTGGCTCAAGTTTGCAGTCCGTTAATACTTCCAGTGAATTCGGATTTAAATTGGATTTAAAATCTTTCCCCTCTTCCACATCATCGGGGTCTGCCTTTAAAAGCAGATAATCATACAGCCGCACCTCGGCTTCTATCGCGTGAGCGGCAGAGACCCAGTGGATCGTGGCCTTGACCTTGCGTCCGTCCGGCGAATCGCCGCCTCTTGTCGCGGGGTCATACGTGCAGTGAAGTTCAATCAGCTCTCCTGTCTTTTCATCTTTTATCACATTTACGCATATGATGTAATACGCGTACCGGAGCCTTACCTCGCGCCCGAGGGCAAGGCGGAAAAACCCTTTCGGAGGGGCTTCACGGAAATCGTCTTTTTCAATGTACAGCACCCGCGAAAAAGGGACCCTGCGCGTCCCCATGCCGGGGTCTTCAGGATTATTTACGGCATCCAGCTCTTCCGTTTTATCTTCGGGATAGTTCGTGATAACGACCTTAAGAGGCTTCAGGACCGCCATGACACGCGGAGCGGTCCTGTTCAGGTCTTCGCGGATGCAATATTCAAGCAGGGCGAAATCCACAACGCTGTCTCTCTTTGCAACACCGATACGTTCGGCAAAATTCCTGATCGCTCCAGGCGTATAACCGCGCCTCCGCAATCCTGACATTGTGGGCATACGCGGGTCGTCCCATCCTTTGACATGACCTTCATTCACTAATTGCAGGAACTTTCTCTTGCTCATGACAGTGTAATTAAGATTGAGGCGCGCAAATTCTATCTGCTGCGGATGGTAGACGTTCAGTTCATCAAGGAACCAGTCATACAGCGGACGGTGGTCTTCAAATTCCAGTGTGCAGATCGAGTGAGTAATGCCTTCGATTGAATCCGAGACGCAGTGCGCGTAGTCATACATCGGATAAATGCACCACTTGCCGCCGGTCCTGTGATGCTCCGCGTGAAGAATGCGGTACATGACGGGGTCGCGCATGTTTATATTGCCAGACGACATGTCGATCTTTGCGCGGAGCGTGCGGGAGCCGTCAGGGAATTCCCCTTTGCGCATCCGCTCGAACAGGTCAAGGTTCTCTTCAACTGAACGGCTGCGGAAAGGGCTTTCCTTGCCCGGCTCGGTCAAAGTCCCCCGGTAGGCCCTCATCTCATCGGCATTCAAATCGCATACAAACGCCCTGCCCTTTTTAATTAACTGCACGGCGTACTGGTACATCTGCTCAAAATAGTCGGACGCGTAATACTCCCTGTCTCCCCAGTCAAATCCGATCCACCTCACATCTTCCCTGATCGATTCCACGTACTCTACTTCTTCTTTTGTGGGATTGGTGTCGTCGAGCCTGAGATTGCACATGCCGCCAAATTCCTTTGCAAGGCCGAAATTCAGGCAGATGGATTTCGCATGACCGATATGCAGGTAACCGTTCGGCTCAGGCGGGAAACGCGTATGAACACGGTTGTTGTTTTTGCCGGTCTTTAAATCTTCCTTAATAATTTCTTTTATAAAATTAGACGGGGCCGGTGTTTCAGGTGCGCTCATGCTGCAACTCCTTTATAAATATCTTCCCTTATAACAACGGGGTATTTTACCACATGTAAATCAATTAGAGCCTGTTTCTAAACAGCTTATGTCATTCCCGCTTGCCGGGAATCCTTCTGAAACAAGATTCCGGACAAGCCGGAATGACAGCAAGATCGGAATGTATCTATCTGGCAGTCCTTAAGCAGGAATCCAGTTATTTCCCAAAATCTACTTTTCCATCTTTATCTTCAGCGCGATAAGTGTGATGATCCCGAACATGAACAATACGCCTCCGGCCAGCGCCCAGAAAGCCCCGGGCTCCCTGCTTATCTGCAAAAGCACTGCCTCCTGCGGGTAGACCTGCATGTCTTTCACATTGATATTAAAACCCATTTGAACTGAAGGACCATTTGGCGCGATCGTGTCCGTCTTGAAAGCTTTGCCGCCTGAAAGGTATTCAACGTTGACCTTCCAGTCAGTCACATAACCGTAATAGTCCAGATTGATGTATATGTCCTTTACCCTTAAGACCGTGTTATCTGTAATTTGCAGCGTCGTGCCTTCCTGTGCCGCTGCAAATTCCTGTGAGCCTCCGGTTGCGCTCAGCAAATGCGCCAGGAGCATGAAAAGGAATCCAATGTGTATTATCTGCGGGGAGATCAGCAGGAGCCATTGCGTGACCTTTCTTTTCTTCACGATGGATTCAACGCTGCAAAAGAGTGTGTTGAGAGTCAGAACAGCGAGAAACCCTATCAGGCCCCAAAGCCACCACGTGACAGCAGGCTTCTGCTGCATCAGCCATTCAAACATCGGGATAGAGTGTATAGTCTGAAATTCCTCATGGGCCGGCATGATGACCGCTCCGGCAAAGAACAGGACGAGTATTATCCCCAGCAGCCAAAGAGAGGTCCTGAGTGAAAAGAAAAAATCCATAATATGTTTTAGCGGTGCCATTTTATTAGTAATTAACCAGCATTGTACTTATGTGCACGATATCAAATCCGTCATTCCGGCTTGCCCGGAATCTTTCCAAGTTCAAGGAAGATTCCCGACGCGCTTCGCTTGCGGGAATGACATGCTTTGGAGTTATCAAGATATTTATAAATACTCATTGTTAGCTAAAAACTGTGCGAGCTCTTCATCAACAGGCTCACGCCAAGATATGTGAACATGGTGATGAGAAAACCCGCAATCCCTAAATAGGCCATCGGCTTGCCCATCCACCACTGTCTCAATCTTGCGTGCAGGTAAAAGCTGTAAAACATCCACAGGATACTGGTCCATAATTCCTTCGGCGTCCACATCCAGTAAGTGCCCCACGCTAAGTATGCCCATATTCCGCCGAATATCATTGAAAGCGTAAACAGGCAATATCCGATAAGGGCCGCCCTGTACTGCAAACCCTCCAATGAGTTTTCCTTTTCCCTGAGATATAAATAACCAAGTATCGCCGCGACCCCGAAAAGCGCGTACGACATAAACGCCAGCACCACATGGCACTCAAACCAGAATGTTTTTAGTACAGGCGGAAGCGGGGCGTTATGTTTTTTTGAGATCATGACAAATACGGTAAATATTGCAGTTGTGACAGTGACAATGTTAAAAAAAAGTTTCCTGTTTTTCAGAAGAGAAGCAAACGGTATGGAGAACGCGGCGATTGAGGCAGAAAGAAATACAAGCGTGTCATGCGGCCCGACAAGAGGCAGCCTCTGAAGTTCAATGCCTCTTGAGATTATGTATGCAACCTGAAGGAGCAGCCCTGGATACAGAAACTGTCTTTTATAGAGTGCGAAAAGATACGATGCAAAAGATAGAGCGAGTATTGTCATCAGGGAGGTATTTTACATTATTTGGGGAGTATAAAATAGAAATTATTGCCGTATTGCGTTGGTTCATAACCAACCACCCCGCCGTGTATCTCAACGGCATTTTTTATGAATGACAGTCCGTGGCCGGTGCCGGGTTGGCTCGAGATATTTGCGCCCCGATATCCGTCTTCAAATAAATTGTCCCTGTCTTCGGTGGAAACATGCGGCCCCGTGCTGAAGACATTGAATTTTACGCCGTCTTTGCCGGGGCCGAAGTAATCTTTTATGATCTCATGTCCATAAGATATATATTTCACGGTTTCGCCGGTATTGCTGGTCACAGCCTGAGTATATTTGACCGCGTTGGAAAACAGGTTGGCGTAAACCTGCGCCATCAGCCCCACGTCAACGACGGTTATTATCTCGGCATCCGGGATGCCGCTGAAACGGTCCTCCACCGATATCCCCATTTTCTGGAATTGTCCGATATATCTTTCTAATTGAGGCTGCACCACGTCCTTCAGCATATTGCAGGGTTTGGTGCGGAGCGTTAAATGCCCCTGGTCAAAATGGCTCTTCCTGAACAGCGTCTCGATAAACAGGCTCATGTTCCGGTAATGCTTTTCTATGTTCTCCAATTCGATAGTCAGGCCCTGGTTAATGTCCGCAAAGTCCTTCAGGAAATTCTTCATGCACGTCTCGTCGCACTGGCCGGCTGCTGATTTTTCAGCAAAGAGTTTCTCCATCTCCATGTTCTTCATTATCTTTCTCCTCAGCCCGCGAAGGAAAAGCTTATACACCATATTGGGGACAATGATATTGTGTTCGATGTCCGCGACAAGAGAGCGGATAAACCTCAGGTGTTCAACATTCTTCTCTACCAAAAGCCTGTTATGGATATTAAAACCAATACGGTTCGCGTACTTCTGAAAAAACAGCTCCTGATGTTCGCCTAACTTTCCAGGGGGGAACAATTCAAACAGTCCGAGGACATCGTCCTGGATATCAAAAGGCAACTGGTCAATCAAGGGCTCCTTCCCCCGAATGGTCAGCACAAAGCTTTTCCTGTCAGTGTAATAGGGCCAATCACCCGGTTTAACATCGTCCGGCGGGAGAGTGTGCAAATCCCCTTCGTGCGTTGTTGAGACAAGCGTCATGCTGTTAAGTTTGGGGTCCACAATGTAAAGACGCGCCTCCACATTGAAAAAGCTCTTTGGGATCGCCACGCATAAATTATAAAAGTCGTCGATGTTGTCGAATTCCTGGGCGAGATCGAAAAAACTTTTGAACGCGCTGTTCTCCGTCTGTGTGAAATTATAATCGAGGTAATCAAATTTCTTGCCCTCGATGCGCTTATAAATATAATCCTGATCGCTCATTACAAATCCCCTGAATCAAAAAGCCCTTTCTGGTTAAAATCATGCAACGACTTAATTTTACCATAAATGGTATTTCCAGTTGAAACGTAACCCCCGAAAACCACAGAGGCACTGAGACACGGAGAAAAATATCCATAAAAACATAACGAGAACATTTTGTCTTTCTCCGTGCCTCCGCGTCTCCGTGTTTATTTATTTTTCACGAATGGCCCAAAAATTGTTTATCGTAAAAGCACATACAGGGCGCCAAGCCCGCCGTCGCATTGACGGGCTGTCACGAAGGCGATGATATTCTTCCGGTGACGGCGCAGGAGCCAGGTAATGAGCGATTGTTTTATTACAGGGCCTTTGGGGGAGCGGCGTCCCCTTCCATGGATGATCTTGATGCAGCGGTGTCCCTTTTTTACAGACTCATTAAAAAACTGCTCCACCTCACTTTCAGCATCATCAACAACAATGCCGTGGAGGTCCAGGCAGTCCTGGACAGAGTACCGCCCGGTGTGAAGCTCTTTAATAATGTCTCTTCTGTAATCCTTATTGATCCATTCAACATATTCCTGGGTGTCGGCAAGGGGAATGGGTCTCCTGCCGCTCACGATCTCCTCAAGGACATTCAGCGCCTCATGGTCGGCAGAGCTGTTTTTGTATCCGCTTGCGGGGGCAACTCTTTTTTGATGTACAGGGATCTCCCTGAATTCCCTGATCTCCCGGACCTCTTTCATGGCATCGTTGAAAAGTTCTTCGTCTCCAATAGATTTGTCTGCCTTGGGAGCTAATTCCCCTCTATCAAGAGGGGCCAGGTGTGTGTTCTTCCCGCTCTCTTTAACTTTCAGGAGCTTCTTCAGGTCTTTAAATGGCTGGTGAGAAAATTCATCGGAGACGCGCTTTTTGTGATGCATAACGACACCTCGTTATTTCATTATAGCAAAACCCGGAGTGCGGAAATATTTTTAAATAATGTAAAATATCCGCACTATGAAAATTATTATTCAGAACAAAAAAGAAACAGACCTTTCTTGTGACGCACTGATATTACCTTTACTGGAAGGCGAAGGGACCACTTCTTACAAAGATATAAACAGATCATTAAATAATATTCCGGACAAAATTATTTCTGCCGGAGAGTTCACTGGAAAGCCCAACGAGGTCTGCCTGGTCCACACAGAGGGGATGATAAAACCTGACCGGGTCCTCCTAATCGGCCTTGGGAAAAGAAACGAAGTTACTGTCGAGAAACTGAGGCAGGCAGGAGGCAAAGCAGCATCATATCTGAGCGGCCTGAAGATAAAAGATATCGCCCTCTCCACAAAGACAATTTCTTCCCTGAAACTGACACCCGTCGCCTTTGTCGAGGGAGCGCTGCTTGCCAATTACAGTTTCCGAAAATATAAAAGCGAAGAGAACCACAAAGAGATAAAAAAGATCACCGTCCTTACAAACGAAAAACTGGACAAGCAGATCAAGTGGACAGAGGCCGCTGTAAACGCCGCGCACTTTGCGCGGGACCTGGTCAACAGCCCCTCAAACGACATGACGCCGTCCACGCTTGTCAAGGCCGCGCGTTCTCTGAAAAATGTCTCCGTAAAGGTAATTGAAAAAAGCGAGGCTGAACGTCTCGGCATGGGCGCGTATCTTTCAGTCGCGAAAGGCTCCAATGAACCGCCGAAATTTATTGTCATCACTTACAAAGGTAAGAACACCACCCCGGTCGCGCTCGTGGGCAAGGCGATAACATTTGACAGCGGCGGTATCTCCATCAAACCAAGCGAAGGAATGGAAAAGATGAAGTACGACATGGCAGGCAGCGCCGCCGTGCTCGGAGTGCTGAAGGCCGCCTCTGAAATGAAGATGCCCGCGCACATAATCGGAATCCTTCCCGCTGCCGAGAACCTGCCGAGCGGCACCGCGTCAAAACCGGGCGATGTGGTAAAGACCATCAGCGGCAAGACCATTGAAATAATCAGCACGGACGCTGAGGGCAGGCTCGCGGTCGCAGACGCTATTGAATACGCAAAACGCTTCAAGCCCTCCGCGATCATCGATATCGCCACCCTCACCGGCGCCTGCTCTATTGCCTTTGGCAATGAGACCGTTGCAATGATGGGCAATGATGAAGCGCTCATGGAAAAAATGAAAAAGGCCTCTGAAGAGACTTACGAGCGCGTATGGCCGATGCCTCTTTTTGATGAATACAAAGACTACATTAAAAGCGACATCGCCGATCTGAAAAACGCGGGAGGCAGATCAGGCGGCCTTATCACAGCAGGATACTTCCTCAAGGAATTCGCGGGCGATACCCCGTGGATTCATCTTGATATCGCTGGAACTGCGTGGACCGATAAAGACAGACCCTACATCCCAAAAGGCGCAACCGGAATCGGAGTGAGACTGCTGCTGGAATTTTTTAGAACGGCTTAGTGGTCATAGTCATAACTTCCGCTTGCGAATATTGTAAATAATAATCCTCACAAGAATCCTACCGCATTTTTTTATTGCAGCCTTTTTGCCATTTAATATAAAATTCATTGAACATTTTTAAAGGGGGGACAATGGGGACATCAGAAATCATTCCGCAGGAAATTGTAGAAAGCAAAACACTATTCATCAAATTTATTAAATCAGGAGGGGACAGATGCAAACAATAGTGCCGGCAGAAGTAATTGAAAGAAGAATTTTTCTTATACGGAGACAGAAGGTCATGTTAAGCAGTCACCTTGCGGAACTTTATGCGGTGGAAACAAGGGTCTTAAATCAGGCAGTGAAAAGAAATATCACCCGTTTCCCGGAAGACTTTATGTTCCAACTCACTGGGTCTGAGACAGAGCAACTGGTATCACAAATTGTGATACCACACAAGAAATACTTCGGTGGCTCGATGCCTTATGCTTTTACAGAACAAGGTGTTGCTATGCTTTCAAGTGTACTCAACAGTGAACGGGCGATTCAGGTGAATATCGCCATCATGAGGGCCTTCGTTAAATTGAAAGAAATGCTCTCCACAAACAAAGAACTTGCCCACAATCTGGCACAGCTTGAGCGGAAGATAGAAAAACATGATGGAGAAATTAAATTAATCTTTGATGCTATCAGGCAGTTGATGGCTCCTCCTGAAACAAAGAAAAAGAAGATCGGGTTTAAGAGGGAGGCTGAGAGCTAACCGCTAAGGCTGAACCCCAGATTTTCTAATTAGTTCTTGAAAAAGAAGTTTTTCGTGTTTATGATAGTCGCATAAATTAAAGTGGCTCTCTTGGGGAAATGAATGGTAGACACTCATCATTTTACATCAATTACTTTTAAGAACTACAAAGCGTTTAAGAGGTATTCAGTGTCAATCAACAGCTTTAACGTTTTAGTTGGGCCTAACAATGCAGGCAAGTCAACGATAATTGGTGCATTTCGAATTCTTTCTGAAGGTATGCGCAAAGCATCAGCAAAAAAGCCTGAATTAATTAATATTGATGGTATTGCATCAAGGGGTTACCGGGTTCCTCTTGAAGACGTGCCTGTAGCTACAGAGAATATATTTTCAGACTATGACGATTCCGAACCAGCAACTATTGAATTCCGGCTTTCTGGGGGGAATAAATTGCTATTGGTCTTCCCTGAGCCAAAATCATGTTTCCTCATATGTAAAACCGAGAGACGAGCTGTTCAGTCACCATCAGACTTTAGAAGAGAATATAAGGCATCTGTTGGCTTTGTTCCGATTCTTGGGCCAGTTGAGCATGATGAGCCTTTATTTCAAATAGAAGCTGCCAGAAGGGCTTTGCTAACGCATCGCGCATCGCGAAATTTTAGGAATATCTGGTATCACTATCCAGAAGAGTTTGAACACTTTCGCGACTTGGTGCGTTCTACATGGCCGGGGATGGATATAGAAAAACCCGAGATAGATCACAGTCATGAAAAGCCGATCCTGCATATGTTTTGTCCTGAGGAACGGTTTCCAAGAGAAATCTTCTGGGCGGGCTTTGGTTTTCAAGTCTGGTGTCAAATGCTTACATATATTGTCCGTGCAAGAAAAGATTCTCTGATGACATACTCCCCGAGGCAAGCCTGCGGGGTATCTTAAAGAAAAAGAGACAACTGGTCTTTATGTAACTGTTGGTACTCATTTGTACGCCCTTGTTCTTTAACATATTTGCTGCTCGTATTTTCATTGCCCTGCTTACCCACTGTTGAGACAAAATAGCCACTGGTCCACAAATGAGCTCCCCACAATTTCTTTTTCAGTTCAGGCATCCGCTCCAATAAATGCCGCGCGGTTATGCTCTTTATCATGGTTACCAGTTTCGTTACACTGTA
>JACQZF010000096.1 GCA_016213945.1 Nitrospirota bacterium
AACCATGCGTCGATACTTCGTTGGAAAGACAAAATGATACAGCAATACACTGACATTATGGCTCTTATGTATATAGATGCTCACGTCATCTATTATACTCGCCGCAAGCGGCGGGGAATTAGACCCTAAGAGAGATTAAACCACAATCGGCATGATTGCTGTCACGAAAATTCTGCTATATATTTGTTCTATCTTTCATGGCGTGTAATAAAAAGGGGAAAGCAGCCACAGCACCTTCCCCGTTAATTACTTATTCCGATAAGCCTACTTCTTATTTTTTCTTCCAGTACCTTCTAACTCCCAATACAGCCCCGCCTGTCATGAAAAGTATGGAGCTTATAGGCTCAGGAGCAACCGCAAGCCTTCCGCCTTCAAAGTTAACAGATGCAGAGTTAAAATCTTTATCAAATGCGCCATCATTTTGATTCAGGAAACCCGGCGTGATATCGAAGAAACTGTCAGTCATAGGGTTTTTCGCCGTCCACGTAATAGTAGCAATTGTAGCGGGGGAATTCAGAGGTCCTTGCAAAGAACTCAGCATACTAAGTTGTGAGAGGTTGAAAAGATTAGATGATGTAATTGTTTCAAGATCTCTTAAAACGCTCATGCCTGGCAAAGCAACCGGGGTTATATCACTCATTAATGGATTATTTAACTCAGAATTGTCAAACCACAGTGAATAACTGAATGAAGTAAGGCTTTCAGTGCTATCATGTAGAGTCAATAGTATATCTGTCGTAAATGTCTGCCCCGGATTCACCATTATATTCGTTTGAATACCGCTTGTTAATGGATCCATGTCTACGCTAATGGTTGGCGCAGAAAAGGCCAATGACGGAATCACAATAACCCCCAATAATAAAATGAACTTCCACATCTTTCCTAAAGTTTTCATGTCCTTCCCTCCTAAAAATATCTTTAACTTAAGACTCTATTCCCTTCTGACTGAAGGGCTTGAATAAAGTAGTCGTTGTATTTCTGACTAATACAAGAAACATGCCAAATCGTTTAAGAGATTTTATAAGCCTTATTGTTTTTTAGTATCAGTTAGTTGCAGGTCTTCGCAAATACTGGAACTGTTGCTGCCCATGTAACACGCCCAAAATATTGCGGCACACTTATGTGCCATGTCTCACTTTATTACACCATCAAGCTACCAATATGTTTCCTGCGTAAAGCTTTTCCCCCTTTCTACCGATTATAAAGCTGGGAGAAATGCAATGAAAAAATTGAAGATTTTAGTAGCTGATGCCACAGCCTCTGTGAGGCAATTCATAAAATACGCCCTTGAGGATTCTTTCCCGGATATTGATATTGCTATGGCGCCCAATGGAAGAAATGTTCAGCAGAGGCTCGAAGATACCCGTTTTGACCTTATCATCTATGACAGCGACATGCCTTTTTTAAGCGGCGAGGCGCTCCTTGAATGGCTGAGAAAACATGACACATTAAAAGCTACCCCTTTCATGATGATGTCTGTCAACGGTGACGGTGAACGTCTTAAGGAGGCCATACACTTGGGAGCGGACGCTTATCTTGTCAAACCGTTATTGAGGGAACATCTGATTGCCAAGGTTAAAGAGATTATCAGCAAAAAAGATAAGGACTCTTTTGACAGGGGGAAAAATCCGGGATTAAGCGCAGCAGAAGGTATATCCATAAAATTTAATTCAACTAACAGTCGGGGCAGGCTTTTGAATGCCGGCATGGGAGGGGTGTTGAGTTTGTTCGACAGTAAAGGTGCTGTGCCCCATATTCTTGAGAAGGTTGTTTTAAGCATAGAACAGGACAATAAACAAGATATTGAAGGGATTGAAGGGGTCGTTGTAAGGATTGAAGTTATCGACACTGTTGCCAGGGCACAACAGATTCAGGTTGCAGTGAAATTTATAGACGAAATCAGTGAAGAAACGAAAAAAGGACTTTCTGATCTGGTTGCTTCATTAAAACATTAGTCCCTGCCGTAAATTTTTGTCATTTCCCAAAATTTTTTAGCAAGCGGCGGAGTGATCTGCTCCTGCGCCAGCCTCCACTCCCAGTTACCCTCAGGACTTGCCGGCAGATTCATCCTGTCCTTTTCGCCAAGCCCGAGGATGTCCTGCATGGGGATAATGGCCATGTCTGCTACAGACATCATGGCAAGCCTGATTATGTCCCAGTGGATTGTTTTGTCAGTGGCTTCATGCCCTATATAATCAGAGACCCTTTTTTTGCCCTCAACATCCAGCTCCTTTTTAAACCATCCCTTAACCGTGTTGTTGTCATGCGTCCCTGTGTATACAACGCAGTTTTTCACATGGTTGTGCGGTGCATAGGGATTAGTGGGCAGTTCTTCTCCAAACGCGAACAACAGCACTTTCATGCCGGGGAAACCGAACTTCTTCATAATCTCCCGCACGTCCGGGGTTATTATCCCGAGGTCTTCGGCAACGATGGATATCTGTGGAAAGTGTTTGAACAGCGTATTGAAAAAATCTTCCGCCGGTGCGCTGACCCATTTGCCGTTTATCGCGGTCTTTTCCGTGGCAGGCACCTCCCAGTAGCCGACAAACCCCCTGAAGTGATCGAGCCTGAAGATATGATAGAGTTTCAGGTTGTGTTCAACGCGCTGCAGCCACCACGAGTACTTTGTTTTTTTAATAATGTCCCATTTATAGACCGGGTGGCCCCACAACTGTCCCGTGGAGCTGAAATAATCCGGCGGCACGCCTGCTACAAATACGGGTTTTTTCTCTTTGTCCAGGCTGAATATCTCAGGATTGGCCCAGACATCGGCGCTGTCGTAATTCACATAGATGGGGATGTCGCCGAATATTTTTATGTTTATGCTGTCGCAGTAATTTTTGAGCGCGGTCCACTGAGTGAAAAAAACATATTGCAGGAATTTCTCCTGCAGGATATTGTCGTGCAATTTCCCTGTCCATTCTTTTAATGCGCTTTCCTTTCTGTCCCTCAGCTCCTCAGGCCATCTGCCCCAGTCAATCCCCTTCAAATGATTTTTTATCGAGATGAACAGGCAGAAGTTATCGAGCCAGTGCGTATTTTCGCCGCAGAATTTCTGAAAGTCATTATGGTCTGCAAGTTTATCTTTGGTTTTTTTGAAGGCCGTGCGGAAAAGCTTTTCTTTATATTTGGTGACTGCGGCAAAATCAACCCTGTCCCTTGGAAATTCAGGAGGGGATTGAATATCAGCTTCAGACAGAAAGCCGTCCTTGAGCATTCTCTCCGGGCTTATTAAAAGAGTATTCCCGGCAAAGGCCGAGAAACTGCTGTAAGGGGAGTTCCCGTATGCGGTGCTCGTCAGGGTCAAAGGCAGTATCTGCCAGTAGCTCTGATGCGTTTCAGCTAAAAAATCGGCGAAGAAATACGCCTCGGACCCGAAGTCTCCTATGCCGTAAGAAGACGGCAGAGATGTTATGTGGAGAAGAATCCCGCTGCCTCTTTTTTCCAAATTATTCCTTCCTGTTTCTTATCTGTCATTGCGGCTTGTCCGCAATCCTTCTTACAGAAAGATTCCCGACAAGCGGGAATGACACCGTGAGCAATCTTCCATAATACGAATAACCCTTAACTCTTCACATGCAAATAATAACCCAATTTTGAAAAGCCTTCAACCCATTTCCTGCCAAGACCGTCTCCCTTTGCGGCCCATTCCTTCATTTTGTCAAAATGGTTTCTCCCGATTGAAAAGTAGATGTTCTGCGCCTTCCAGAGATTCAGCGGAAGAGAAAGGGGCTTCAAAAGCTCCAGGGCCGTATCTATCTTTTCAAAAAGGCTGACGTCTTCATGCTGCTGGCTAAGCCTTTCCATAACAGATGTTATCCATGAGCTTGCAACAAACCCGATTGTGGTTGTGTCAAGAGGAATAGACCATCGTTTGATCTCGTCCATTAATTTTTTCAGTTGATCTATATCGAGGTCTTCTTTTTCAAATATCCTCTTCATGTCCGTATTGATCACGTATTCAGCCGCTGAAAGAAACGGACGGGGGACCCTGTGCAGGAGGCTCTGGTAGAAATTCATTATGGTGGAATTGTCTTCGTAAATATGACGGTAGGAAGCCTCGACTCCCTCATATGTCTGGTGAAGCACCTGGTCCAGGACCTTCTTCTGCTCATCCCTGAACAGATGCCAGAGAGAAAAGATATTGCCGTCGAAGTGCTTGTCCACATGCCTTATCAGCTCCGGGATGTCGCCTTTTTCAAACGCCTCCGTTATCTCGGCCTGCATGACCGCGAAGTCTTCAGCCCGGTTGAATTCTTTAACGCCTGCGTTAATGTTATGGTCTCCAAGGTGCAGCACCGCAAAGCTGATGGTCATTTCATCCCAGGTTATATCAGAGCTGATATTCGCCTTGCCTGTTGCAAGTTTTAATTTTCCGGCCTCTCTTTTGTTGTAAACCTCGCTCTTTGTGGTATAGCAGTATATCTTCATCCTCTCGGGATACTCTTCAAATATAGACGATATGCTGTAGTGTGCGCCTACGCGGAGGAGGTCGCTCTTTGCGTTTTTTACAAACATCCCGTAAGGGACTACCGCGTTTTTGTAAACATTGCTCGGCGCCTTTTCAAGGTACTTTAAAAATCCTTCTTCAAGCTTCAGTCCCCTGAGCTCTTCCGCGTACTGAATGGCCTTTGAGGCATATTGCATTATCTGTACGGTCTCAATGCCAGAGACCTCGTCAAAGAACCAGCCGCAGCTTGTGTACGAAAGCATAATGTTCCTCTGTATCTCAAGAAGCTTCAGCGCGGTCATCTTTTCTTTTTTTGAAAGTTCCCTGACGGCGTGCATTGCCAGAAAATTTTCTATGCTCTCATGCGACCTGTCGAGCATAACGCCGATATAATCATTTCTTGCGTCCCATGGATTATGGAAGTATTTTGAGGCTTCCTCACTGTAAACCGGGATAAGGCTGTCGCGCAGCCAATCCAGCGCATCACGCAGGGGCTTTCTCCATGCCTGTGTCCAGCCGGGGTGCATTCCTGAATTACATCCGCAGTTGTTGCGCCATCTTTCAATTCCGTGGACACAGCTCCATGACGAGTTTTCAAAAATATCTACAACGTGGTCCGGCGGGTGTTTTTCAAGGTACTCGCCGTAGTTTGTGATCTTTGCAAGCTTGTTGGATTCGATGTAATGCAGTGCGTATGAGAGCGCCATGTCTCCAAAACGGTGGTGATGCCCGAACGTCTCTCCGTCAGTTGCCGTATGCACAATCTGCGGCCATTTCCTCTGATCGTAAAATGCGGAAAGCAGTTTTTTTGCAAAGCCCTCGCCGTTGTTTAACAGGCCTCCAAATGATATGTCACGGGATATGGGGCCGTCATAGAAGAAAAGGTCTATGTTCCTGCCCGAAGGGAGTACGCAGGTATACGAAGTTGTCGGGTCAATCCTCTCTCCTCTTACGTCATGCCAGTTAGCTGCTTCCCCGGATTTGCGCACCCTCTGGGCCTGCCTCGGCGCAAGTATCGTGAATTTAATGCCGAGACTGACCAGCACCTCAAGGGTCTCTTTATCAACGGCAGCCTCTGGAAGCCACATGCCTTCGGGAAATCTTTTGAATCTTCTTTCAAAATCTTTTATTCCCCAGGTTATCTGTGTGTACTTGTCCCTCCTGTTGGCGAGAGGCAATATTATGTGGTTGTATCCGTGCGCAATGGCAGAGCCGTGCCCTGAAAACCTCTTCATGCTGAGCCTGTCGGCTTCGAGGATTGCCTCATACACCTCCGGCTTATGGCGCTCCAGCCACGACAGGAGAGTAGGTCCGAAATCAAAACTTATCTTTGAGTAAATGTTGACGATATCAACAATTTTCTCTTCTTTGTCAAGGATTCGGGATGCCGCATTAGGGGCGTAGCACTCCGCAGTTATTCTTTCATTCCAGTCATGATACGGATAGGCACTGTCCTGAAATTCTATCTCCTCAAGCCAGGGGTTTTCCCTCGGAGGCTGGTAGAAATGTCCGTGAACTCAAATGTATCTTTCCATTAATTAACTTACCGACATAAACCGGGATATCTTTAACTCCACAATGCACAATTATATTAAAAATCTTTCATAACTGCAAAAGACCTTGCAACTTTCTGCTTTTATTAGTTCGGCATATTCCCAAAAGGGCCTAACGTTTCCACTCCAGGAGACTATTCATTCACGAAACAACTCGATTGCTAATCCCTCTGTGCTCTCTGTGTTTAATTAAGTTAAAATATAAACTATGAAACTACCTGAGCTGCTCGCCCCTGCCGGAAATTATGAAAAACTGATCACCGCGCTTCATTACGGCGCTGATGCCGTGTACATGGGGTTGTCAGAATTCAGTCTCCGGGCGAAGGCGGACAATTTTAATTTCGGGGAACTTGAAAAAGCCGCTCAGCTTGTTCGTTCAAAAGGCAAAAGATTTTACATTACCATAAATATTTTCCCCCACAACAGGGACATTCCTTGCATGAAAGAGCATTTGAGGTCGCTTGCGGGAATGAAACCTGACGCCCTCATAATTGCTGACATCGGCGCATTTGACATGGCAACAGAAATCATTCCTGATGTCCCGGTCCACATCAGCACGCAGGCAAACATTACAAACTACCGCTCGGCAAAGGCATGGGAAAAGCTGGGCGCTAAAAGACTTGTGCTTTCAAGAGAGCTCACCATTGATGAAATCAAGGAGATTCGCGAGAAAGTATCGATTGAACTGGAATGCTTTGTCCACGGCGCAATCTGCATCTCATACTCCGGCAGATGCTACATCAGCAGTTTCCTTGCGAACAGGCCGGCGAATCTCGGAGAATGCACCAACTCGTGCAGATGGAATTATACATTGATGGAGGAGACGAGGCAGGGACAGTATTTCCCGGTGTATGAGAATGACCGCGGCACATATGTTATGAGCTCACGGGACCTGTGCATGATAGAACATCTCGATAAACTCGCCGACGCAGGGGTGAACAGCTTCAAGATTGAAGGAAGGGTGAAAGGCATCAATTACGCTGCCGGAGTTGTCAAGACATACAGAGAGGCGGTTGACAGCCTGAAAGCGAGACCGTACAAAGTCAGGGAGACTTGGCTCAAGGAGCTTTCAATGTTTTCAAGCAGGGGCTACACAACGGGAATGTTTTTGGGCAGGCAGCCGGACAACAATTACAATCACGATGATGAAATTTATAAGATGAGCCATGAGCTTGTAGGGGTCGTTCAATCAATCAGAAACGGCAAGGCAGTAGTCGCCCTCAGAAGCAGCCTGAAGACAGGAGACCATATTGAGTTCCTTTCAAACGGTCTGGAGCATAAGACTTTTGAGGTGCAGGAAATATTTGACTTGGAAGAAGACAGAATTGCCTCGGCAAGGAATGAGGAGCAGGTGTTACTGCCGATTCAGCAGGGAGTTAAAGAAAATGATTTAATAAGACGTCCACTGAAGCATTCTTCCGTCTGAACAGGTATTACTCATGTCCCTCATCTATCCTGAAATCATAGCGCACCGGGGAGCGTCTCATGATGCACCGGAAAACACATTGGCTGCTTTCAAACTTGCCTGGCTTCAAGGCGCTGACGGGATTGAAGGGGATTTCCGCCTGACAAAAGACGGCCGGATCGCCTGCATACATGATGCAACAACGAAGCGCACCGCAGGAGTTAATATCACTGTTGCAAAATCCATATTCAGCCGGCTCCGTGCACTTGACGTAGGCTCATGGAAAAATAAAAAATGGGGCAAGGAGCGGATTCCCGCTTTTGAGGAAATCTTCTCATGTATTCCTGAAGGCAAAAAGGTTTTTATTGAGATCAAATGCGGCGTGGAAATCATAGCGCCTCTGAAGGACGCGATAGCAATATCCGGGCTTAAACCACGGCAAACGGTTGTCATGTCTTTTAATGAAGCTGTAATTTTTGAAACCAGGATGCAGTTGCCACGGATAAAAGCACTGTGGCTTACAAATTTCGCAAGAGACAAGAACACAGGGGAATGGGGACCATCTATTGACCGGATAGTTAAGACTTTGAAAAAAATCAAAGCCGATGGTTTGAACTGCATAGGCCATCAAATAATAGATGAAGCGTTTGTTAAAACGCTGCGAAAAAATAAAATGGAACTCCACGTATGGAATGTCAACGATATTGAGACTGCGGTTTATTTCCGACATCTCGGAGTTGACTCCATGACAACAGACCGTCCGGGATGGCTGAGAGATATACTCGATGCTGATTAATATCATTTAATTAACTTTGTATAATATAAAAGTCATATTCTGTTTAACATGGAAGATATTATGGTAAACAAAAACACAGCCCTGAGCGGACTTTCTATTCTCTTGATTGAAGATGACCCGTCTTCATCAAGCCGGATTGAGAGCGGACTGAAGAATTTCGGCGCGCATGTTCATACTGCTTTAACTGCTTTGGAAGCTTCGGAAATATTATCACGAGAGCAAATTCACGTAATACTTGTCTCCCTGACACTTACAGATGAAAAGTGTCTTGGCCTCATCAAAGATTACAAGGCAAGGCGTCACGACACCCTTTTCTATCTGCTTGCAGAGCAAAATTATTGCCATGTAGAACCTGTTGAAGAATCCGTCAGGCAGATACTTGATGACTGTTTTCCAAGACCTCTTGATGTGGAAAGATTTGCAGGCATAGTGGGCGCGAGCTTCGGCAGGCCCCGCACATCCACCTCGCTTTCAGTGATTGAGCCGTTAAGCGTGAAGGCCAAACCATATTTTATTTTCCGCTCGTACACTATGAGACTCGCCCTCTCCAACCTGCCGCAGATCGCGGCTTCAGAGCAGACCGTTCTTATCTCAGGAGAGACAGGCACGGGAAAAGAATTGGTCGCGCGCGCCGTTCACATGTTAAGCCCGCGTTCGGACGGACCTTTTGTGCCTATCAACTGCGGGGCCATTCCTGAAAG
Organism: Nitrospirota bacterium; assembly: GCA_016213945.1. Taxonomy (GTDB): domain Bacteria; phylum Nitrospirota; class Thermodesulfovibrionia; order UBA6902; family UBA6902; genus SURF-23. The sequence continues at coordinate 8,909 of JACQZF010000096.1, forward strand.
CCTTATTGAGAGCGAACTCTTCGGGCATGAAAAAGGGGCCTTCACAGGAGCGCTAAAAAGCAGGAAAGGGAAATTTGAAAGTGCCCATAACGGGACCCTGTTTCTCGATGAGATCGGCGATATGCCGCTTATCCTGCAAATACGGCTGCTCCGCGTTCTGGAAGACGGAGAGCTCTACCGTGTCGGCGGTGACAAACGGATACCTGTTAACGTCAGGGTTATAACCGCCACGCATACGGATCTTGAAGGCGCGGTAGGCAACGGCCTTTTTCGCAAAGACCTTTATTATCGTTTAAACGTCCTTCGCGTTCATCTCCCTCCCCTCAGGGGGCGCATTGATGATATCCCCGTACTTGCGCTACATTTTCTTGAAAGGACCTTTGACGAAATGGGACACTCAAAACCCTACCCGGCTTTTTCGCCGGAAACCGTTCACCTTCTTCAACAATACCAGTGGCCGGGGAATGTCAGGGAGCTCAGGAATATTATGACGCGAGTTGCAACCCTCTTGCCGCCTGATACAAAACGGATATTCCCCATGCATATTCTTCCCCACCTCGGTGAGATAAAAAGCCCTGAAAGCGAACCAGATATCCTGCCGTCTTCCGAAGGGATATTTATACCAAAAGGCACCCCCATTGATGAGGCGGAAGAACTGCTCATTCAGGAGGCGTTGAAACAGACAGACGGCAACCGCACCCAGGCCGCCAGACTCCTCGGCATCAGCTTGCGTACACTCAGGAGAAAACTAAATAAGTAAAATGCACTTTTCTGTCATTCCGGCTTGTCCGGAATCTTTCTCCAGGAAGGATTCCCGACGCACTTTGCTTGCGGGAATGACAAATTTCCGGGTTTATAACCAGAGGGCACAATGTCCTCTACCGGTCATAATGCCCCACGATTAACAGGTCATATCGTCCCATTTTCTCTGTGATTAGAAAGCAGTCCCTGCCGAACTTCTTGTTTTTTAAAAAAACTTTTTTCTGGCACATCGCTTGCAATTTAACCAGCGTTACAATAAATAAATTTTAATTCTAAAAGGAGGTAAGAACTATGTTAACAAGAGAACTTGAGAGATTGGAGAATTTGCTGGATCCGTGGAGGGAATTTGACCGCATTAACAGTGATCTGTTCGAAATGATGTCTCCGGCAAGGTGTGAATTCCCGCCTGTGAATATGTGGAAGAACGATGAGAAGGCTATGGTTACAGTTGAGATCCCGGGGGTTGAGCCGGAAGGTGTTGAAATCGAGGTGACGGGGGATACTCTCACCTTCAGGTTTGAGCGCAAGCCTGAAGAGCTTAAGGAAGGAGAGACTTATACCAGAAAAGAACGCTGGTACGGCCAATTCAGCAGGAGCATTGAACTCCCATTCAATGTTCAGGCAGACAAGGTAGTAGCAAAATTTTCAAAAGGCATACTGTATATGGAGTTGCCGCGAGCAGAAGCTGAGAAGCCAAAAAAGATTTCAGTGAAGGTGGAATAATTAAAAATGGAGGTAACAACTATGGCGGAAACCGTAAAAGACATAAGCAGAAAAAACAGAAAAACATACAGCCCCGCTGTTGATATTTTAGAAACAACTAACAATATACTCCTGACAGCCGACATGCCGGGGGTGGATGAAAAATCCGTGGATATAACCGTTGAAAAAAATCTCCTGACAATTCACGGGATGATCGACCCGACAGTGCATGATAATGTGGAAACGGCAGTAAACGAATACGGTATCGGAGATTATCAAAGGGTATTCACCCTCACCGATGAAATTGACAGAGACAACATAAAAGCAACGGTTAGAAACGGGGTGTTAAAGCTCGTCCTGCCTAAGTCGGAGAAGGCAAGGGCAAGGAAGATCGAGGTCATCAGCGAGGCGTAGGAGTCTATTGAAAAGAAGGTGTAAAAAGAGAGCCGGTATATATTCACCGGCTCTCTTTTCGTATTATAAAGAATCCTGCGCAAAGAGCGCGGGACGTAATAATCAAGGAAGATACGATATGATTTATCTCATAGTTTCATTTCGCAAATCACGTTATATTGATTTGCAATCAACAAAATTTTAATGTATATAAATTTTAACAGGCGTTTATCCGCTGATTTATAATTAAGGAGGTGCTTATGCCGGAAGCATGTGCATGTTTAGGATGTAATGTCGGCTCAACGGTCCCAGATTTTACACTGGAGACATTTGAGCCTGCCAAAGGAGATTTCGGAGAAATAAGTCTTGCAACACTCAGGAAGAACAAGAAGTGGACCATCCTCTTCTTTTACCCCGCGGATTTCACCTTTGTCTGAGCCACTGAATTTGCTGCTCTGGCAGAGCAGTACGACAGATTCAGGAAAATGGGCGCTGAGATCATCACCGTCAGCAGGGACACAAAGTTCGTCCATCTCGCGTGGCAGAGGGATGAAAAACAGCTCGCAAATGTGAAATATCCCATGGGCTCTGACGTCACAGGAAAGCTTGCAAAGATGTTCGGTGTCTATGACGAGGCCACAGGGCTTTCATTGAGAGGCACTTTTATAATAAGCCCCGAAGGCAAGTTGCTGAATGCGGAAGTTAACTTCTTCAACATGGGCAGGAATGTCGATGAGCTGATGAGAAAATTCAAGGCCAATCTCCACCTCGCAAAACAGACTGCCGAGGGATGCCCCGCAAAGTGGAAGGAAGAAGGCGACCTGACCCTTAAACCCTCCGCAAAAATGGTCGGCAGGGTGCACGAGGCATTAAAGGAAATGGGCGGTTAAGGTCCAATCTTAAATTCAGCCACGATGGGCGTATGGTCAGACGGCCTTTCCAGTAATCTTGGGGCCATGTCGATCCACGCGCGGACTGATTTTTCCGCAAGAGGGCGTGTTGCCCAGATGTGGTCTACACGCCAGCCCGTTTTTCTTTTTATCGCGTTCTTTGCGCGGTAATCATAAAAAGTGTACTGCCCCGCCTCTGGCTGATGCATCCTGAAGACATCAACAAATCCCCATTGCATGATTTTCTTCAGTGCCGCATGTTCCTCAGGATGAAAGCCTATTTCCCCGAGCAAGCGCCTGGGGTCATGAACATCAATCGCCTCCGGCGCGACATTAAAATCCCCGACCCAGATGAGAGGCTTGTCAGGCTTGAAATTTCTATTAAAGTACTCATGCAGCCTCTGAAGCCATTCAAGCTTTTCCTTGAATTTTATGGAAAGCGGATGGGACCCCTGCGGGACGTAAGTATTGACCACCGGAATTTTATTGATAGTGACCGCGATCAGGCGCGTGCCGTCAGACCCATTTTCATCAAAGCCTGTCCGGATATTTTCAGGCGTTTCTTTACTGATGACGGCAACGCCGTTGTAGGATTTCTCTCCCCTGAACACGGCGTGATAACCTGTCTCCTCAAATGCTGCCACGGGGAAATCAGCATCAGTAGCCTTGGTTTCCTGAAGGCAAAGAACATCCGGCGATTCCTTCTTCAGCCAGTCAATCACAATGTTCAATCTGGCCCGGATCGAATTAACGTTGAAACTCGCAACCTTCATAATCATACCCGGATTTTATAACATGAATAAATACCTGCTGTCAGTATAGCAAAAAAGCCGTGATGCGTAATCCGTAATGCGTAATGAGTTATTCTTTTCACCCATTACGCTTTACGCATCACGCATTTACGATTTTTAAATCCTGTCCTTTGCCATTTCTATTTAAAATGAGGTACATTTAATTAATGTCGACACATTGTGGTGGGAAACATTTTGTGCGAAATTTTATCGTTGCGCTTATAACTTCAACTCTTATATGTGTCCAGCCTGCATATGCGGAAGAGGTCCTGAAAATAGGGGGCACCGGCAACGCCCTTGGTCCAATGAAGCTTCTTGTCGCTGCTTTTGAGAAATCCCATCCTGACGTCAAGGTCGAGGTCATGCCCAGCCTTGGCAGCACCGGCGGTATCAGGGCGGTCAGCAAGAGTGCGATAGACATGGGCCTCAGCTCCAGGCTTTTGCTGGATAATGAGGATTCAAAAAACTTATCTATAATCAAATATGCCATGACCCCGCTTTTGCTCATTTCTAATCCGGACGTAACGGTCACAGGCTTGAACACCGATGACATTCTCAGGATCTACCGGGGTGATTTCAATCAATGGCCTGATGGAAAACAGGTGCGGCTGGTGCTTCGCCCCGCCGGTGAATCCGACACACTTGCCATAAAAGGGATGTCCCCGGAGATGAGCAAAGCAGTTGACGCTGCCTTGTCCCGCCAGGGCATGTTGATCGCCCTGACCGACCAGGACTGCGCCGCTTTGGTTGAACGCGTCTCCGGTTCAGTCGGTTTTTCTACTTTAGCGCAAATCATTTCTGAGAAACGCCGCGTAATAATTCTTCCCTACGAGGGCATACTTCCAAGCGTAAAATCACTCGCGGACGGCAGGTATCCGCTTTCCAAGTCATTATACCTGGTGATCAAACCGGGGCCTTCCGTGCGCGTCCGGGAATTTATTGCCTTCATCTTTTCAGAAGAAGGCAGAAGGATATTGGAAGAATCCGGCCATTTGGTAATGCCGGGAACTCCTGACATTTAATTGTGAAGACCGCAAGATTGACCCGCATTATTACCTGGCTGTCAACCGCGCTTATGTTTTGCGGGATTGTTATTTTCCCCCTCGGATATTTTTTTATTTCATACCAAAATACAGCGGGAAGTCTTGAGACCGAGGCCGAGATCAAGGCGAACACGATTACGCAGATCATCAGCGCTAATCCCCAGATGTGGGAATTTGAGCAGATGAGAATCGAAGAGCTTATAGCGCAGCAAAAGAAAGGGGCACTCCCTGAATCAAGGTTTGTATACAACACGCGAAATGAGCTGATCGTTAAAAATGAGGTCCTGCTGAAGCCCCCGGTCATTATGAAAAGCACAAATCTTTTTGACTCCGGGAAAGTCGTGGGACGGATTGAGATTGTCCGTTCTCTGTATCCTGTCGTTGTGCGCACCGGGATTATAACGGCGATAGTGTTGCCAGTATGGCTTGGCGGTTTTTTATTTCTGCGTATCACCTTTCTCCGGGCCATACGCAGGTCTGAGGTGGCGCTGAGGGCGTCAGAAAAGAAATACCGGGAAATAGTCGAGTCCGCAAACGACGCGATATTCACTGTGGATTCGAATTTCAACTTTATTGATGTAAACAAAAAGGCTGTTGAGATATTCGGTTATTCAAAAGAGGAATTTCTGAAAATGAAAATCCTTGATGCAATCAGCCCTGACCAGGTCCCCGCGCTAAAGGAAAAGTTCAGGGAGTTAAGCAGCAAAGGCTCTTATAAAAATTTTACCGGGAAGTTGCGCGCAAAAGACGGAAGCTGGCTGGATATAGAGATCAACTCGTCCGCGATATTTGAGAATGGAAAAGTGACCGGCTCAAGGGACATAGTAAGAAACATCACCGAACGCGTGCAAATGGAAGAGGCGCTGAAGGAGAGCGAGGAGCGTTATGCGGAGGCAGCCGGAGTTGCGCATCTGGGCCATTGGGAGAGAGACCTTGTCAATTTAAAGGGATTCTGGTCCAAAGAAATGTATAGCATTTTCGGGGTTGACCCTGAGAGCTTTGAACCTACCGTGGACAACTTTCTTGCCCTTGTGCATCCAGACTACAGGCAGAAGCTGAAAGACACGATTTTTTCTACGGCGTCATATAATGGACCTTTAGGCCTTGAATACAGGATCATCCGTTCTGACGGAGAAGAGAGGTTTATCCACGCCAGAATGCAGACCATATGTAATGATAAAGGAGAGAGCATAAGGTTAATCGGCACACTACAGGATGTCACAGAGCACAAGCGTATCGAGGAAGCGCTTCAAAGGGTGGAACAGATGAAACTGATCGGTGAATGGGCCACGGGACTGTCTGAGGGGATCAAGAATTCCCTTGCAGGCATCAAAACGTCTATTGAATTGCTGAATGAAGAATATGACATTTCGGAAGAGGACAGAATAATTTTATCAAAGTCGATCAATGAGGTGGCGAGGATAGAACTGACAATAAAAAGCCTTCTGAAGTTTGTTACCCAGACCGAACCGCAGTTAATGACGGTGAATATTAATGATCTCCTTGATAAGACTATTGAGTTTTCTCCAAAACATTCCTTTCTCTCAGCGCACAGGTCAGGAGAAGTGAAAATCATAAAAGAATTTGACGGCATGGTCCCGGAAATAATGGCGGACCCCTTTCAATTGCAGCAGGCCTTTTTGAACCTGATAATAAATGCCGTAGACGCCATGCCGGCTGGCGGGGAGTTAGCCTTCAGAACATTGTATCATCCAGATGAGCATTCAATTGAGATAACCGTCTCCGATACCGGCACAGGGATTGCCGATAAAATGAAAGACAAAATTTTTAAGCCGTTTTTTACGACAAAGTCTAAAGGGACCGGACTCGGATTAGCGATCACGAAGAAGCTTATTGAGCAGCATCACGGCGATATCCACATTGAAAAAACGTCTGACATGGGGACGACATTTTCTATACAGCTTCCTGTAAACCCTACCCCTCTATCTCCCACATCTCGTAAGTCTTCTCCGGCAACTCCTGGATAAACTGAGAGGGCCTTTTTATGATGGCACCGCCCTGCCATCTGTCATCCATGGCAGGATAGCAGAGATAGAGCTCGTCCTTTGCCCTTGTGACGGCAACGTAAAAAACCCTCCTCTCCTCTTCCTCTCCCTCAAGGCTTCCCATAGATTTCGCAGTTGGAAAGCTGCCGTCGGCAAGCCCGATAATAAAGACCCTGGACCACTCCAGCCCCTTTGCGCGGTGAATGGTTGACAGCACGATCGCTTCAGTTACTTCTTCGGGCTCAACAACGTCTTCAGCCTGCACGTTTGTCAGAAGGGCAAGGTCGCTCAGAAACTCCCTTGTGGATTGAAAGTGCCCTGAGTAGTTCGACAGTTGCTCGATGTCCTCCAGCCGGTCTTCGTAGTTTTCATAATTGCTTTGCAGATGTGCGATGTAACCGCTCTCAAGTATTTCCCTGATCGCCTCCGCGGGGTGGTTTATAACGGTCTCTTCTTTTAACGTCTCAAGGCTGGTTTTATATGTCTTCCAGTTGTCCTTTGCCCTGCGTGAAAGCATCTTTGTGATGTCCTCCGACACTGCCGTCTCGAAGGGATGTTCCGAGACCCTGATGAATTCCCAGACCTTTTTTGCAGTCACGTTCCCGATGCCGGGAATGAGCTTCAATATCCTGGTCCAGGAGATCTCATCCATCGGATTTAAGGCCGCCCTCAGGTATGAGATGATGTCTTTTATGTGCGCCTGTTCAAAAAACCTCATGCCCGACCGCACCTCGAAGGGTATCCGTCTCCTTGTCAGCTCCATCTGCAGCTCCATGGACTGGTAATGCGAGCGGTAAAGGACAGCTATCTCTTTAAGCGGCACGCCTTCGTCAATGAGGTCGAGTATCCGCTGGGACACGAACTCCGCTTCCTGCGACAAATTTTGAAGCGGCACGAGCGCAGGCAGGGGACCTCTCCTTTGCACGGAATTCAGGGCCTTCGGGAACTGCCTCCTGTTACCGGATATGCTCTCATTTGCAAGGGCCAGAATTTCTTCGGTGCTCCTGTAGTTGGTTGTAAGCTTGAAGATCTTCGCGTCGGAATATCTGTCCGGGAAGTTTATTATGTTATCAAAGCAAGCGCCCCTGAAAGAATAAATGGACTGGGCGTCATCTCCGACCACCATGAGGTTTCTGTGCCTTGAAGCCATGAGGTCTACTATCTCCGCCTGGATTTTATTTGTGTCCTGGTATTCATCTACAAGAAGATATTGAAACCTTTCTGAAAGTTTCTCTTTTACCACCGGAACTTCAACTAAGATCTTTTTCCAGTAATAAAGCAGGTCGTCAAAGTCCACGAGGTCCATGGCCTTCTTCTTTTTCGCGTACAGTTCGTTGACCCTCTCTATTTCTTGTGCGAAAACGATAAGGTACGAAAAGTCATTCTCAATCAGATCGGTAATGGTCCTTTCAGCCCCTGTTGCGCGATTAATGACCTCAAGAATTATCTTCCCCTTTGGAAACATCTTGTCAGTCCTCAGATTAAGCTCGGCTACGCAGGAGTCAATCAGGTCTTTCGTGTCCTCGCTGTCAAGGATTGTGAAATTGGCGCTTAGCCCGACTGCATCCCCATATTGCCGGAGAATAATATTGCCGGTGTGATGAAACGTTCCGCCCCATACCTTTCTGGCCTCGCCCTTTATCAGAAGCTCCACCCGGTGGAGCATTTCCCGCGCCGCCCTGTTTGTAAAGGTTAGAAGCATTATCCTTGAAGGGGGTATGCCTTTTTCCATAAGATATGCTACCTTATAAGTAACAACCCTTGTCTTTCCAGAGCCTGCTCCGGCAATGACAAGTGACGGTCCGTGGCCGGACGTTACCGCGTTGAGTTGTTCAGAATTGAGATACGATGAATAATCTATTGAAGGTTTAAAAGCGGAAGATGTCTTGATTTCGTATTTCTTCATTTAAGTTGCACAGCTTCAGTATAAAAGAAGGTTAAATCAGAGTCAAACCGGCATTAAACTTTCCGGCAGTTTCTGCCGTTATAGTATAAACAGGAGGGTTCAGGGTTTTGACTGAGCTCTGTTTTTTTAAACGAAAATAGTGAGGAGACAGCTAAATGGCCAATGTTCCATCGAAAGAAAATAATCCCGATGACATCATAATTGTGGTTTCCGGGCTACCCCGTTCAGGCACTTCAATGATGATGAAAATGCTGGACGCGTGTAAGATGCCTTTATTGATTGATAATATCAGGAAGGCTGACGAAGATAATCCGAAAGGATATTATGAGTTTGAGAAGGTAAAGGATTTAGAAAAAGACAACTCGTGGCTTGATCTCGCGCGCGGCAAGGTTGTTAAAATCGTTTCGCCGTTATTGCGGTATCTGAATATGGACAATAAATTCAGATACAGGATCATATTTATGCTGAGAAGCATAGACGAGATCCTGGCTTCGCAGAAAAAAATGGCTGTGAGGCTTCAGCAAAAAGAAGACAATATCGATGACAATATCTTAAGGCAAAATTATTCTGTCCATCTCGAAGAAGTAAAGAAATGGATGGGGCAGCAGGAGAACATTGAAGTGCTCTATGTGAATTACTCAGATGCGATAGAAGCCCCTGTTGCTGTAGCTGAAAGTATCGGCAACTTTCTTGGCATGAAACTGAATATGCAGGATATGACAAAAGTCGTGGATAGTGCTTTATACAGAAACCGGGCGCAACAATCCGATGAGACAGCTCAATTGGCAGCACCAGAAGAATCAGAAGATCCGGAGATAATCAAGGCACGTTTGAGAGATCTGGGTTACTTGTAAAATTTTATTTTTATTTAAGGAGAAAAAATTATGGACTCAAAAAAACCAAAAAGTGACGTCTACTGGGTAAAATTTGAGATTTCAAAAGAAGACAGGAGAAAGCTCAAAGGTCATGCTTCAGTAGTTATATGGCTGACAGGGCTTCCTGCCTCCGGCAAAACCTCGATTGCCCGTGAGCTTGAAAAACGTCTGCACGAGATGGGCGGCCATACATATGTCCTTGACGGCGACAATATGCGCCACGGCCTGAATAGAGATCTCGGATTTTCAAAGGAAGACAGGCAGGAAAATATCCGCAGGATTGCAGAGGTGGCAAAGCTCTTTGTTGATGCAGGCATAATCACAATCTGCGCCTTTGTCTCCCCATTTAAGGAAGACAGGGAAACAGCGAGGAGCCTCGTAGAAGCAAATGAATTTATAGAAGTCTTTGTAAATTGTCCGGTAACGGTTTGTATAGAGAGAGACCCAAAGTCGCTTTACAAGAAAGCTCTTTCCGGACAGATAAAGTCCTTTACAGGAGTTAACGATCCTTATGAAGTGCCTGATTGCCCGGATATTGTGGTTGAGACCAATAAGTTAACCTTATCGGAGACTGTTGACACGATCGTTAAGCACTTGAATGACAAGGGACTGATTGAGGACTTGAAATGTAGCGCCTGTTCAGACAATACTGGTTAAAAGCTTCTTGAAATTAGCGTTAATCTATGTGCCGCCGGGATTATCCCGGCGGCTTTTTTAATGACATACTCCCCGAGGCAAGCCTGCGGGGTATCTTAAAGAAAAAGAGACAACTGGTCTTTATGTAACTGTTGGTACTCATTTGTACGCCCTTGTTCTTTAACATATTTGCTGATCGTATTTTCATTGCCTTGCTTAC
>JACQZF010000091.1 GCA_016213945.1 Nitrospirota bacterium
AAAGGTTTTCATACCCCCTGGCTTTGTCGTTTACTGTAAGATAAAAAAAAATCCCACCCAGGAAAAACAGCAGAAAAAGTAGCGTTAGAAAGGCGGTCAGCGGTTTTAAGAGAATATCCAGGCTTTTTTGGCAGGCAAAGCTCTCTTTGCGAAAATTAAACCCACCTTCTACTTTGTCTAAGGCTTTGATGGCAAGGCCGATAGCCGATACTGTGAGTGGCAGGCTGCTGGTATCTACGCCTGACGCGATAGTGATATGAGAGGTAATGTCCCAGGCCAACACCGGAACTTTAAGCCGCTTTTCCAGAAACACCGGCAGCACCTCAAGAAGCTCTTTCTCACCGCACAGGTAGACGGCATCTAATGTTTGCGTTTCAAATAGTGTGCGGCGTACTTCCTTAATGAGTTGCAAAAATACCTTGGTCTTTAGCCCAAGCGTAAGAAACTCCGTGCGCCGTACTCCTTCGTGAGCAAAGATAGGAAGGCGTAGGGCGGTGGTCATCCGCATATCTTTGATTTCATTGTCTAAGCTAGAATCTACTTTGATACGGATGGCTCTGGCCTCGATGATCTCACCGTGGGAAAGAACGAGCATATTGCAGATTTCGCTATGGATGTCGAGGAGAATAATGCCGCCCTGACTGGCAAAGGCATTGGTAACTTTGGTGAGGTGAAATAGTCCAGCTAGGTCTAAGTCCATGGCAAAGGGGTAAATTTCACAGCCTTCAATCCAGGAGACAGTTTCTTCGAGAAGTTCCTTACCAACGGCCGCTACTAACAGCCGGACATTGGGTGCTTCTACTTTAAGAATGTGATAATCCACCACCAACTCTTCAATAGGCCGTGACTGAATATGGCGTTCAGCTTCATAAAAGAGGATCTGGTCAATCTGTTTTGGTTCAGTAAATGGCACAGTAAAGCGACATAATATGGCCTGATTAGCGGGGAGTGACATAACTACCGAGTAACGGTCGAGTAGCGAGGTATGAAAGTAACAGCGGATAGATTGCTGCAACTCTTCGCTTTTTGGGTTCTCGGCATAAAAGAGATGAGAAAGTACTAGTTTCCCGCCTTCGTCCTCTACCACCGCTACCCCGACCTGGTTCTTATCGAGTTGGATGCCTACGCCTTTGGCCATAATTTTGCTCCAGTTTTGGCAATGCTCTTGACTTTGGCTACCCCTGATAATATCATAGATGGCAAGTGATATCATCTCGTCTAAGCTTATATCATAGCAGGAATGGTGGTAACTGTCTATCATAATCCGACTATGGCAAACTGGGGACAGGAAGGAAAGAAGATGTGCCGGGGACTATGTGTTTATCTCATTTTTTTACCCATACTTTTGCTTAGTCAGGAAACAACGCAAGTTTCCATGGAATTCCAGGGCGTGGACATCCCCATATTTTTGCGTTGGTTTTCTGCCCTCACCCATAAGAAAATCATTTACAGTGAAGTGGGGCAAAATCTGCTGCAAAAAAAGCTCTACCTCATTGCCCCAGACCCGGTCCCACTAAACTCTGTAGAAAACATAAGTATGTCGTTACTTGAAAGCAACGGCTTTACTTTGATAAAGAGCGGCCAGGGTAAGAGCGAAGTATATAAACTGGTAGAATCATCCCAGGCGGCCTCAAAACCCATAGCCATCTACTCGAAAAAAAAGCTAAGTAAGCTGGAAGACGGCGACTACTACATCTCCCAGCTAGCGATGATTGAGCATCTCAAAGTAGAGCAGGTCATAGCCTCACTACGCCAGGCCAAGTTGTTCGATCCGCAAACTGGAAGCATTGTGGAAATTCGTAGTGCCAATGCCCTCATCATCAGTGATTTTGTGCCTAATGTGCGACGCATTGTGAAAATTATTGAAATATTGGATAAAAGGCCGCCCCAGAGTAAGATTGCCATTGTGAATTTACGTTTTGCCAAGGCGGATGAAGTGAGCCAGAAATTGCAACAACTCTATCAAAACAAAGCGCGGGATCTGGCCGAGTATTACAGCCCTACCGGGCCGCCCACCATCCTTGCCGATAATCGTACCAATGCCCTCATCTTATGTGGTTCTGGCGAAGACCTCAACGAACTAAAACTGCTCATTAACCATTTTGATAAAGAAATCAAAGAAAGCGAGGTAGTAGCCAAAATCTATAAGTTAGAGTGTATCACCACGGACAAAGTTTTACCCACACTACGCGAGTTTTTAAATACGCTGCTTTTTCGTGAAAGATCAGGACAATATCAGGTGCAACAGACCGCAGATAACCAGATTTCAGTGATCGCCAATGAGTATAGCAAAACCCTCCTCATCACTGCGCCTCTATCTGCGCACAAACTGCTAGGAGAGGTAATCCGAGAACTCGATGTCCGCCATCCCCAAGTACTCCTCGAAGCCGTGATTTGCGAATTTACGCCCAGCGATGTTCTCAATTTTGGCATTGAACTTATGAACCTCGATAACATCAACGAAGACCAGGGCAAATTCGTACATGGTATCACCTCGTTTGGCCTATCGTCCATCGTTGACAAGGCTGGAAGCCCCATTACCAAGGAAAAACCGGCCACCCCCACCGGTCGCACTTTAGCTCCGGGCACAGGTTTGGTCGGCTTTATTACCAAAGACAGCAGTACCAATATTCCCATTTTGCTGCGTGCGCTTCAGTCAGTGACTCACACCGAGGTCATCTCAGTTCCACGCATTTTGGTAGATGATGGTGAACGGGCCGAAATCCGCGTGGAGCAAGAGGAACCTGTTACCAGCATCAACGCTCTAAATACGTCTAGCACAACCACCTCGTTTAAAGAATTCGTGGCTGCCGGCACCGCCCTTATTATTAAACCGCAGATTATCCATAAAGACTGGTTAAAACTCGAAATCGAACAAAACATCGAGGCCTTTGTGGGTACTTCGCCGACAGCCGGTGTGCCACCACCTAAAAGTAGCCGTTTGCTAAAAACCGTAGTGACTGTACCAAATGGTCATACTGTAATCTTAGGTGGACTGTGTAGCCGTAGGGAGATAGAGAGCATAGATAAAATCCCGCTCATCGGCGATATACCCATTATCGGCCTGCTTTTTCAATCCCGCAGCCGCACCGTGACTAAAACTAATCTCTATATCTTCCTTCAGCCCAAAATCCTGGTAGATACCGACTTTCGCGAGTTAAAAGCTATCTCTGCCCAAGATATGCATAGAGTGCAAAAGTTACACGAAAGAGCCAGGGAGGGCGAGGAAGAACAGGCAGAAAATGCAACAGAGAAGACACTTGAGCAAGCGACATCTGCTTCAAGCAAAAAATAAACCCACAACAAAATTCATCCTCAAAGTGAGGTTCTATGAATCTACGCCTGGCACGCCGCCTTGAAAATTTGTTTCTCTTATGCAACTGCCTTTTGGCTATTGCCGTCCCATCTCTGGCGCTCAAGTTGGCGGTACATGGGCTGATGGAAAAACCAGCGTTACTCTCCAAGGAGAGCCTGGGGCTAGTCCGACCACCTTGCAGGATACAAGAAACCAAAGAGATAAGTTTTCCGATGTTGGCTCCCTGTTACGAAACTAAATTCTTGGAAGACAGGCCGGTAGAAACAGAAAAACCGCCTCCAGAAACGCCTAGACCCGTCCTCACTCTGGTCGAGTTGCCTTTTGAATGGGTGGGCGTGGCTGTGCATCCTGTGGCTAAAAACAGTGCGGTGATCCTGCTTGATAAACGTAGCCAAAAACAAATTCTGGTGCAGGGCGGTAAGTTTATCCGTGGCAGCAAATATAAAATCATCCACATCACCGAGGATGAGGTCAAAATCCAGTTGGGCGAGGCAGTTTCCACTCTGACAAAACCCAAACCCTGGCAGTTTATCCATAAGCCTGAGGAAGACCCCATGGCCGCGTCTTTTGATACCCAGATTACTGTAGATGATAACAATGTCATTGTCGCAGTAGAAAATGAGGCACTTCTTGGCAATGGGCTGAGAGAGCAGGATCAGGTGATAGCCGTAGAAGGAAAAGCGGTCGCCAATCTCACTGAGTTTAAAGCCACTCTAAGCACGGTGAGTAAAGATTTTCTGGCGCTACTCATTCGCAGACAGGAGGAACGTATTACGTTTTTGCTGCCAACCCAGGTTATCCGCCAGATATTACAAGTGCCGCCTTCCAGGTAGAGGTTTTATGAAATATGTGTTGACTCTATTGATAGTTTGCCTTGGCTGTCAGATAACTCCGCAGACCGTGAGCCAGGTCTTATCTGCTGACATGGTGGTACTGGCTGATGGTACCAAAGTGCGGTACGCTGGCAGCGAAAGCCCACTGGATGGCCCTTGGTTTGCATTCAGCCGCGATGCCAATGCCTACCTGGTACAAGACAAAACCGTTGTTTGTATCGTAGAGCCAAACCTAGCGCAAGATGAAGTGGTAGTAGCATACCTCTACACGCCCATCCTGGTAGACCAGGAAACAAAATATCTTTTTGTCAATGCAGAGCTTATAAAATTTGGCTTTGCCAAAGCACTACCTCCCCCAAAAAACTTAAAACACCCCGAACTCTGGCAGAACTTATGGGATTTACAAGAGGAGCAAGCAAAGCCCAGGCAAAGAGGAATTTGGTCAGGAAAACCACCCTATGCTAAAAACAGAACCAATCCCGCAGATAAAGCGCAGTAAGAGAAAGTATTTATGGTGGGATATTGGTATTACTTTGGAAATAGTAGGTTACTTCACTCTGCTCACGGTAATTTTTATCCTGGAGCGGAAAATCGCCATCATCAAAGTAGAGATTGCCAATCATATACCCAGAACGACACAAACATTTATCGAGACGCCTGCGGTTTCCACTCAGACACAGATAGCGCAAATTCCTCCGGAGAAGGAGGCAGAGCCAAAAAGCAGGCCGTTTGCGTCCTTCAAAGAGAGTAAGGCACAGCCCAACCAGGCCGCCCTTTACTACCAACAAGGTCAGGTACCAAAGGCCATTGCCCAGTATCAAAAATTGCTGGAAACCCAGCCACAAAATGCCGAATTTCATTTAACTTTAGGGCAGATGTATATGAGTACACCCCAATTTACCGGCAAAGCTATCGAGCATTTGCAAAAAACTCTGAAACTGCAACCTCGTCATCCAAGAAAGAGAAACATTGAGCTATGGGTAGAGCAATTGCAAAAGAGACAAGAGTTGATATTGCAGCAGCAACAAAAAATGCTGGCGACCTTCAAA
>JACQZF010000095.1 GCA_016213945.1 Nitrospirota bacterium
AGCAGGCAATATACCTTCATGTCAGGATACCCGTTTGTTACCGCATTACTGATATTCTTTAAAAATGTCGTTTTACCCAACCCGGGCGATGCGACTATAAGCGCACGCTGTCCCATCCCTATAGGACAAATAAGATCAAGCGTACACACGGACAAATCAACACTGCCCTGCTCAAGAATAATACGCGTATGCGGGTTTACTGCCGTACCGGCAAGAAACTTTATCTCATCTGATGAAGCAACCCTGCGCGCCGGCACATTCGAACGCTGTTGCGGCCATGATCTCCCACGCCGCGAATTTGAACTAAACGAACTCATATATACTCCTTATTTTTGTTTTAATAGTAGGTCTTCATCCAGGAGATGTTACAATGTTTTTCGATTCAACTTCCGGATCTTTAAATACCGTAGTATCTATAGGACGTTCATTAACTCCACTGTAAGTTTAGCAGATATTTCTTTTTCAAGTATCCATTCTTTGTTTTTTGTAAAAGAAATTGGGCGGGAGCTTGATTGTAAGGGAGAAGGAAAAGTAAGAAAGTCTGCATGGGTTTTAGCCTTTTCTACAAGCTCTCACGCTTTCAAGCTTTTTTCTGTTCCCACTTTTTCACAGCTGGTATATAATAGGCATTCCGTTAAATGACAGGATGCTGTGAGCAGGATGGGCAAGAATTCAACGTATCGTCAATGAAACATATTGAAGTCGCGTGTGCCATTATAGAAGGCGGCGGGAAAGTACTTTGCACACAGCGGAGTGAGACCATGAGCCTTCCCCTAAAGTGGGAATTTCCGGGTGGAAAGATCAATGATGGAGAGAGCCGGGAAGAATGCGTGAAGCGTGAATTGCGTGAAGAGCTTGGGGTGGAAGCCTCTGTCGGTCAGGCGCTTCCTGCAACAACTCACCAATACCCGTCATTTACAATAACTCTTTATCCGTTCGTGTGTGAGATTGTTTCAGGAGAGATCACCCTTCATGAGCACAGTGCAATGGTCTGGCTGCCGATTGGAGAATTGCACACGCTTGATTGGGCGGGAGCGGATTTGCCGGTTATTAGGGAATATCGGGGGCGGGTTGTCGGGGATAATGCATTATGAGAAGAGAATATTATTCTGACTCAATCGAGAATTTTCTGATTACTCAACCTGAAGACATTTTTAGTAAATTAGCTATGAGCAATGAATTCGCCTTAGAACAATCACAGCGAGATGCATGGTTAGAAGAAATTAACATTCTACAAGCTGTTCTATCTCGTTATCAGGGTTCGATCTATTTTGAGTATTCAATCCCACGAATGGGAAAACGAATTGACACAGTAATCCTTATTGGCCCGGTAATTTTTGTTCTTGAATTCAAAGTAGGAGAAAAAGAATTCTCTTCATATGCCACAGACCAAGTTTGGGACTATGCGTTAGATTTAAAAAACTTCCACGAATCGAGCCACGAACAGTTTATTGCCCCAATCCTCATAGCAACCAAAGCAGAGAACATCGTTCCCTTTGTTTCTGCAACACCACAAAACGATAAACTGCTTTTCCCTATTAAGTGCAACGTGGAGTTGTTAGGCCAAGTGCTCGCCAATGTTCTAAGCTTTACTGATGGCAAAGACATTGAACGGTCACAATGGGAAAGCGGGCGGTATTGTCCTACACCAACAATCATCGAGGCGGCGATGGCACTATATAACGGTCACTCAGTTAGTGACATCTCACGCAGTGATGCAAGCGCAATCAACCTTAGTCTAACTTCCGAGGCGATTTCAAAAATCATCCATTCTTCAAAAGAAAAATCCTGTAAATCCATCTGTTTTGTGACGGGAGTTCCAGGCGCTGGTAAGACATTAGTTGGACTCAATATCGCAAATGTTCACTCTGATGAATCAAATGAACTCTACAGCGTTTTTCTTTCTGGTAATGGTCCACTTGTTGATATTTTACGAGAAGCATTGGCGCGAGATAAGGTTCGACACGAAAAAGAACGTGGTGTCAAGATCAAAAAAGGTGAGGCTGTGAGTATAGTTAAGAAGTTTATTCAGAATGTTCACCATTTCCGTGATGAATGTCTTGTTGATTCTAAAAGGCCGCCCATAGAACATGTTGCGTTATTTGACGAAGCACAACGTGCATGGAATGTGGAACAGACATCAAAATTTATGCGCACTAAAAAGAACACTCCTAACTTTATTAAGTCAGAGCCAGAATTTCTGATCTCATGCCTTGATCGTCATTCGGATTGGGCAGTCATTGTGTGTCTTGTTGGTGGCGGCCAGGAAATTCACACGGGAGAAGCAGGAATTGGCGAATGGATTGAATCATTAGAACGATCCTTTCCGGATTGGCATATTTATATATCTTCTCGACTTACGGACAGCGAGTATGGGGCAGGAATGGTATTGGACGAAATAAAATTACGTCCAAACGTCATGTACAAAGACGAATTACACCTTGCTGTTTCGATGAGGTCTTTTCGTACAGAACATGTCTCGCTTTTAATCAAACAACTGCTTGATCTTGAAATTGAGGAAGCTCAAAAAACGCTCGATAAAGTTAAAGAAAAATATCCGATAGTAATTACGCGTGATCTTGCGAAGGCGAAGCAATGGTTGAAAAAGCAAGCTCGAGGTTCTGAACGTTATGGAATTGTTGTTTCATCGCAAGCAGAGCGTCTAAAGCCGCACGCAATTGATGTGAAATCGCCCATGGACCCGATTCACTGGTTCCTTGATGGCAAGGAAGATGTGCGCTCTTCATATTATCTTGAGGATATCGCTACGGAATTTCATATACAGGGACTTGAGCTTGATTGGGTATGCGTTACATGGGATGCGGATTTCCGCTATTCGAAGAAAGGCTGGGAACACTGGTCTTTTCGAGGCGACAGTTGGAATCATATCAGGAAAGAGGAGCGACAGAACTATCTCAAGAATGCTTACCGTGTTCTTTTAACCCGTGCTCGCCAAGGCATGGTAATTGTAGTTCCATTAGGTGATTCAGATGATATGACACGCAATCCACTCTTCTACGATACCACCTTTGAATATCTTCGAAAGATTGGGTTTTCTGTAATTTAGTAATAGTGACGTATACGATCAGCCTTTTTCGTTGACATTTCAAAACCTGCTTTGACAGCTTCATTTCCCCCCCAGCTCTTTATACCTGAAGCATTTCCTGATGTGATCGTTTACCATTCCGGTTGCCTGCATGTGGGCATAGAGGATCGTCGAGCCGGTAAATTTAAATCCCCTTTTTTTCAGGTCAATGCTTATGAGGTCTGACAGTGCAGTCCTTGCGGGAAGCTCTTTCAGGGACCTGAACCCGTTATGGACAGGCTTGCCCTCTGTAAAACTCCAGATGTATTTATCGAATGTCCCGAATTCCTTTCTGACTTTAAGAAATGCCTTTGCGTTTGTAACAGCGCCCGCGATCTTCAACCTGTTGCGGATGATCCCGCTGTCGTTCATGAGGGCATTTCTCTTACGCTCATCATAAGCGGCAACTTTATTGAAATCGAAATTATCAAAGGCCCTTCTGAAATTCTCTCTCTTGCGCAAAATGGTAAGCCAGCTCAACCCTGCCTGAAAACCTTCGAGGATGAGAAATTCAAACAGTTTTCTATCACTGTGAATAGGAACGCCCCATTCTTTATCGTGATATTCAATAAGAAGAGGGTCTGAGGTCGGCCATGAACAGGTTTGTCTGCTATTTTTCATACTCTGTGCCTACGTTATTGCGTCAAGCACTTCGCCGTTCATGGCGCCTTCGAGGGCCTTTACATATGTCTGAGCGACCACCGCGACGGGGGTCCCGATCGACGGGTCCATGTTGAATGCCTTGAGTGTATCAACTACCCAATTGGGGCTTACGATATTTATGCGGATACCGCGCGGCATTTCCAGGGCCGCTGCCCTGCCGAAGCCTTCGAGCGCTGAGTTTACAAGGCTGATCGCGGTCGAACCTTTCATGGGCTTGCGGCTCAATATGCCACTCGTAAGGGTGATCGAACCATTGTCGTTTATGTGATCTATCCCAAGGCGCGCCACGTTCACCTGTCCCATCAGTTTGTTGTCAAGGCACAGTGCAAAGTCCGCGTCCGTGAGCGAGGTCATGGAGCCAAATTTCGCGAGTCCCGCCGCGCAGATCACGGCATCGACCCGTCCTGTAGTCCCGAACATTTTAGTGATAGATGACTTGTCCGCAATATCAACCTTGACCACGGATTTACTGAAGCTGACTGGAATCACCTCGTGGCGGTTCCCGATGGCCTGCACAATAGCCCTTCCTATTGTTCCTGTTGCGCCGATGACAATGACCTTCATTGTTAGTCCTCCTGATAAAAGTTATCCTGAACTGCTTCTTATTGAAATTATACAGCATGAGCACTGGAGCGATAGTCCAAAGTGCAAAAGAGCAATAGTGCAAAAGTGCAGAAGTGCAAAAGCGTGAAAGCTCGTAAGCGCGAAGAACTTACGAGCTTTCAGACTTGCGCTCTTTCGCACTTATTTTCTTACGCTCTTACGCGCTTCTCTGACTATCTCTGTTCCTATTCCTTTTTCCGTGAATATCTCAAGAAGGAGGGCGTGGGGCACGCGGCCGTCAATGATGTGCGCTTTTTTGACTTCGTCTGCCAGAGCGCTCTGACACGCCTGGACCTTCGGGAGCATTCCGCCTGAAATGGTCCCGTTTGCCACGAGGGGTTTGATCTTTTTCGCGTTCAGGTTTGTGAGCAGGTTATTCTTCTTGTCCTTAATGCCTTCAACGTCCGTCAGCAGTATCAGTTTTTCCGCTTTCAGCGCTGAGGCGATCGCGCCTGCGACATAATCGGCGTTGATATTAAGGGTCTCATTGCTTTGCCCCGCGCTTATCGGGGCGATCACCGGGATAAAGCCGTCTCTCTCCATGGAAAAGAGGATCTGCGGATTTACCTTCTCCACTTCGCCGACGAGCCCGAGGTCGATTATCTCAGGCGCGCCTGTTTCAGGAGAGACTTTTTTAATGACCTTTTTTCTGGCCTTGATGAGGTTGCCGTCTTTTCCGCTCAGGCCGATCGAGCGGCCTCCGTGGCTGTTTATCAATGACACGATCTGCTTATTGATCAGCCCGCCGAGGACCATTTCAACTATGTCAATGGTCTCGCTGTCGGTGAAACGCTGGCCGTGGATGAAGGTCGGCTTCTTCCCCATCTGCTCCATTACCTTGTTTATCTTCGGGCCGCCGCCGTGCACTATCACGGGCTTAATGCCTATGAAATTCAGCAGCACTACATCCTCGGCAAACGCGTTTTTCAGGGCCTCGTCCACCATGGCTGCGCCGCCGTATTTAATAACAAAGGTCTTGCCGAAGAATTTCTTTATGAACGGAAGCGACTCTATGAGTATGTTTGCTTTTTCAATGAGGGTCTTCATTCAGATCTCCTTCTTTCCCTGCAGTTCGTCAATCTTCCTGCCGATATCATCGGCCTTCATTATCGCGGTGCCGATGAGTACGGCGTCTGTCCTTGTGGCCTCAAGCGCCTCAACGTCGGCCCTTGTATCTATTCCGCTTTCACTTACTATTATCCTGTCTTCGGGGATGTCTTTCAGAAGCTGAAATGTTGTATTCAAATTTATATTCAAGGTTTTCAGGTCCCTGTTGTTTATCCCTATTATTTCCGCCCCGCAAAACAGGGCCGTGTCAAGCTCTTTCCAGTCGTGGACCTCTACAAGGCAGTCAAGTGAGAGCTCTTTTGCCAGTTCAAAGAGGTCTGTGAGCTGAGGTATCTCAAGTGCCGCAACTATGAGCAGGACAGCGTCAGCATTATTTACCCGTGATTCATAGATCTGATACTCGTCGAAAATAAAGTCCTTCCGCAGCAGCGGCTTCGCGGTTTTCTTTCTTACCTTGTTCAGGTATTCGAGCTTGCCGGAAAAGTAGTGCTCTTCAGTAAGGACGGATATGGCGGCGGCGTCTTTTTTATTGTAGATCGACACGATCTCGGACAGATTGAAGTCTTTCCGTATCAGCCCTTTTGAGGGAGACGCCTTTTTGAGCTCCGCGATGAGTTTTATTGGATTGTCTTTTTCCCTAACAACAGCGTCTTTAAAAGACCTTGTGGCTGCGGCGTCCTTTGTCCTTGCCTTTAGATCTGATAGGGGGACAGCGCCTTTTACAGCCTTCAGCTCTTCTTTCTTATATGCCAGAATTTCCTTAAGAATGCTCATTAGAGAAGATTTTATAGGTAAGGCATGAAGTTTTTCAAGGGAAATTGACTTTTGCCCTATACGGGCCTAAACTAAAAAACTATTATGGTAATGGATTGTCTGAAAGAAGGTTTTAAGCTTGCCAACAGAAATTTTCATCTGATATTCGTCCGCATCGGTGTAACAATTATTAATTTCATGGGCCTGTTTTTCTTTGTGGGTGTGCCGGTGATCGTCGCGATAATGTATCTGGGTTTTGACATGGCCCGCGCGGAAACCCTGCTGCCTCTGATAGCAGGAGACCCGATTGCATATGCGTCAAGGTATCTGGGACTTGTCCTGCTTATCGGCATGTCATTCGTTTTATATCTGATATTTTCATCCATGATAATTCTGTATTCATTAGGGGGCACACTGGGTGTGCTGAAAAACGCTGCTGTCAATATCCAGTACGGGTTCAGTCTGTCTTCTTTTTTCAGGGAGGCTGGCAGAAATTTCCCCCGCCTCTTGAGGCTGGTTTCCCTGCTGCTCCTGATCTTTACGGCTTTGCTTGCCGCTTTTATTGCCGCAGGCGGTATCATTGCCGCTGTCATTTATGGTTTCTCAAAAGCGGACACTACTCTTGAAGTGTTCTTCAGTTCATTTGCCTTGATGGCAACGATAATTTTCGGCGCGATAATCTTTTTGCTCTGGTTTATGCTCATGCTTTTTTCGATAATAGCTTCGGTTATTGAAGAGAAGGGGGCAATGGAGTCTGTCAAAAGGGTGTTCGTTTTGTTAAAGGAGAAACCTCAGGCCCTTATGCTTTTCCTTGCTTTGTTCGCGGGGATCATAGTTATAAACATTATTTCCATCGCGCTGATGGTACCTTTAAACATGCTGTTCATGTTTGCCCCTGTAAGTATCATGCTGTCTTTCGTAAGCGCCGTGGTCCAGAACTATCTTGTGATCACCGCATGGAGCGCACTGATCATTTATTACATAAAGGCCACGGACCATCCGGTCTATACCGCCACGTATGAGATTTAATCTTAAAGGCAGAAGGATGAGGTCAGAACGCGGAATTACCTTAAAAAGTTCCATTCACCGGTTGAATATTTTTTTGCCTCAAGTTCTTTTGCGAGGCCGAGTTCAAATTTAGTCGGGGAGTCGGAGATGAGTTTAACGTCCAGTTCTTTTTCAAAGGCCTCTTTTAGTGAGGCTTTGAGATCATCAAAAGATATTTTCCCGGCGCAATCGTTGATCGAACCGATCTCCCTGAAATCTTTTTCATTGCCGTTCAGCACATTGCGTAATTCCCCCGCGTCAAAACTCAGCATGACGGAGCCCTGCTGAAGGAAACCGTCGTGAAAGCGTTTCTGCGCGCTGCCGATTATTTTCTTTCCATCCACCGTTACCTCTCCATATGATACGGACCTGAAACACGCGGGGTCCCTGTGCCCTCCGCTTCTTTTTTTCACAAAAGAGATCTGCGCGTTAACCCCTGTAAGTTTAAGTCCAAGGACAAGCGCCTTGCTGATCGTTGTGTAGTTTTCAAGCAGGCTGCCGCTGAACAGCGAAAAATCCTTTGCCGAGGAAAAACTGTATGTGAGTTCCGAGTCATGGAGAATGGCCCTGCCGCCGGTGATCCTTCTTACTACGGGATAACCTTTTTCACTGCAATAGTCCACGTTGATGTCTGAGATCTTCTGGAAGTATCCGACGGTAACTGACGGCATGTCCCATTGATATAACCGCAGCGTGGCAGGAGAAAGCTTCTGCCTGACGGCCTCTGACACGGCTTCATCAAGGGCCATGTTGAAGGCCGCGGGATGTGGATACTGGGTGATGATACGGATGAATTGCATGTTTGTTTAAATGAACTGTTATGCAGACAAGCTTCGCCTGTCATTGCGGCTTGTCCGCGTTCCTTCTTAAAAAGATTCCGAAAATCGGAATGACAGAAATAGGAAGGATTCCCGACAAGCGGGAATGACAAATACGGCTTACTCCTTCTTCAGGATGATCTTGTGCTTGATGAGAGAGATCTCTTTTATCGTGCCTTCAAAGAACTTCTGCTCGCCGAAGAGGTTCTTCATGTAGATCTTTCCTCCTTCGGGTTTCAGGACATCGACGTTTTCCAGATAGAGTTCTTCCTTGCCGTCTTTTTCAATATATGCGTTTGCCTCACACATTTTTTGTAATCTCCTTTATCTTTTGAATAAGAGCGTCCGCGAGATGAGGCAGAGGCTCTTTTACGATCCCGATTATGTCCACCTGTTCCTGGTTGAGAGGGAGGAGCAGTTTTTTTGCAGGGCTTGATGACAATGCCTCAGCCATTTTGGGCGTCAATTCACCAAGCATTGCATTTGCGAGCATGATGCTGACGGGGCCGGTGATAATATCCACCCTGTTTGCGTTCCACACGATTGCGTTCTCTCCGCTGGCGCCTTTGTCAGCGCCTGCCTTCAGCATTGTTGTCGACGCTACGGCATTAGTCCCAAGGGCGATTATTTCAATGGAGTCCCCGAATTCCTCTCTCAGCTTCTTTACAACGAGACTGCCGATGCCGCCTCCCTGTCCGTCGATAACAGCAATTTTCAGCATATGGAAAAGTATAAAGAATAATTGCGGGAACAGTCAATGAAAGGTATAATAACTGCCATGGAGAAAAGATGACGAAGACGGCCATAAAACAATCTCAACTATCAAGGGATGTTAATGCATCAATCGTCAAGAAGCTGAAAACTTTTTTCATGGAGAGACGCGACACGGTCCTCGTATTTTTATTCGGCTCTTTCGCGAGCAGGCAGATGACCCGTAAGAGCGATATCGACATCGGGATACTTTTTGGGCAGCAGCCCGGCTTCTATGAACTAAGCGATATGAAGGAAAATTTATCAGCCCTGCTGAAAAGGGATGTTGATTTGGTTGTGCTCAATGATGCCTCACCGATTTTAAGAATGCAGGTGCTGAAAAAGGGAAGAATAGTTTACCGGCCGGACAAAAAGTATTATAGCGAATTTTATGGCGACACAGTGAAGCAGTATGATGATCTAAAGCAGATAAGGAAGAAATGTGAGGAGGGTATTCTGAAAGGAAGAATATATGCCTGATAAGGACATTGTTTTCGCAAAGGCCGATGCCATACAGAGGTGTTTAAAAAGGATAAAGGACGCAACAGGTTTGAAGCCGGAAGCCCTTGATGAATTGGACGCGCAGGACATTTTCATATTGAATCTTCAACGCGCGGTGCAGTCAGCAATAGACCTTGCAACTCACGTGGTTTCTTCCGGGGGACTTGGGATTGCAGACACAATTAAAGGTAATTTTGAATTGCTGGAAAGGGCAGGGATCATCAAAAAGAAATTATCAAAAAGGATGCAGGCAATGGTCGGTTTCAGAAATATTGCGGTCCATGATTATAAGAGCATCAACATTGATATATTGAAGACAATCCTCCTGAAGCATCTTAGAGATCTGGAAGATTTTTATGCGGTGGTCCTGGTCCATTTTAAGTTTGTGAAGAAGTGATCATGTCCCCTGACCCTTATAATACCTCCGCAAGAAATTCTGACGACAGGAGTTTTTTGCTGAGCAGGTGGGTGAGGTGCTTATCGAGCAGGGTGGAAAGTTCGGTGAGTATTTTCTGCTGCGGTTTGAGGCGGTTTGAGATGTGGATCGGCCATTCAATGCTGTGCAGGTAAAAATGTATGGTGTTGTCATTGATCTGCATGAAGGGCTTCCCCTTTCCAAGCGGGGTCACGGCGCATTTTCTGCAGAGCGTGGTGCCTGAGTCGGGATAAAAGTTCAGGCTCTTCTCCCCGCACCTGCCGCAGTTTTTCAGCCTCGGCGCATAGCCGATCGTCGCGAGCAATCTGATCCGGGTGATGAGGTGCAGGGCGTCTTTTGGCTCCTGCTCTGATGACTTTACGGCATGGAGGATATTCAGAAAAAAGGTGAAGAGCTTTTTATTGGGAATTCCCTCAGGCAGAAGGTTGATCAGTATCTCGACAAGCTTTGATATGTTGATGAAGTCCTGAAAATTGTCCCGTATCTGATGGAAGGAATTGATGATGTCGGCCTGGGTGATCTTCGGCAGCGCTGTCTGTTCTTTGCCCCACAAAGATATCTTTGCGTGCGTTAGCGGTTCGAGGCTGCTTCCGAACCTGCTTTTGGTTTTTCGCGGGCTTTTTGCGAAGGCTTTGATTATCCCTTTTTCAGAGGTCAGGAAGGTCACTATGAGGTCGGCTTCACCGTATTTTTGCGTCTTAAGGACTATGCCTTCTGTTCTCGTCAGCACTTCACATGATGTTCCCGAAGTCTTCCGGCTTTAATTTCTCCAGCCAGTCTTCAAGCTCGTCATTATTCCTGTGTTCTATGACCTGCTCATCTACGAATATCGGGGCGTTTATTCTTATCGCCACCGCGATTGCATCGCTGGGCCTTGAGTCAATGGGGATCTCCTTGCCGTCACCTTTGTCGATATAAATCCCGGCATAGTAAGTGTTGTCTACTATCTCGGTGATTACGATCTTTGTGACCTTCATTTTCGTGCCGTGGATCACGTTCTTCACAAGGTCATGAGTGAGGGGGCGGGGCGTAACTATCTTCCCTAATGCGAGGGCTATGGAGTCCGCTTCGGGCTTGCCTATCCAGATGGGCAATGTATTGTGACCGTCTATTTCTTTCAGAAGCAGGATATACATATTGCTTCTCGGGTCAAATAATAATCCTTCAATCTTCATTTGTTTTACCACTTCTGATACCTCGTTGCGTGAGAAGTTTATTTTTTAATATGATACCTTATGACGTGAAATTTTTCTATTAAAGAACAGGGCTTCGAAATATCAAGCCCGATCAGGATGTTGATCCGGGATGGGACCTGATAATAACGCATGAAAAGGGAAACAGGCCCTAATCAATAAAGGGGTTTAAGCTCACACCTGAAACCATCCGGCCATTGAATTGAGTTCCGTTGCAAGTCTTGCAAGGTCATCAGATGAGCGCTTTATTTCAGAGACGGAGCTGCTTAAATGCCTCGTTATGCCGGAGATGCTCCCCATATTATTTGATACCATGTCGGAAGTTGTGGTCTGTTCTTCTGTCGATGCGGCTATCTTCTGCACCATGTCGGCCACATTCTCCACATGGACCACTATTTCGTTTATTGATTGCAGCGTGTTTCTTACGCTGTGGACCACATTTTCGGCATGGGCCCTTTCCTGCTTCATGGCGCTTACAGAGCCGTTAATCTCCGTTTCCATGTTATTTATTGTCTTTGTAATATCATCAGCAGCCAGGGTTGTTCTCTCGGCAAGCTGCTTGACATTGTCCGCCACAACGGCAAATCCCCTTCCCTGTTCACCGGCGCGGGCCGCCTCTATGGCTGCATTGAGCGCCAGGAGATTAGTCTGGCTGGCTATCTCCTTGATTAGTGTAACGATATTATTTATCTCTTCAGATTTATGACCGAGCGATTCCACTTTAACAGCGGACCCCTTAATTGTTTCAATAAATCTTGTTAAATCCGTCATGGTTACATCCATTTCTCTTTTCCCGTGAATTGCTGAGTCCTTCATCTTCTGCGCTGTCTCTGAAGTAGCCGCGGCGTTTTTCGCTACATCCAGTATGCTTTGTGACATCTGGGTCATAGCTGTTGCGGATTGCTCTACCTGCGAGGACTGTTCTTTTGAACTTCCTTCAAGTAAAGTTGCTGTAGCCGACAACTCCTCTGAACTGCTTGCAAGACCATCTGTCGCAGTCCTCATTTTCCCTACTATTCCTCTGAGATTGTTTACCATCTTTGCCATTGATGACTGTACCGTGCCGATTTCATCTCCTGAATTAACGCACAACTCATCCTTTAAATTACCCCGTGAGACTTCATCTGAAGCCTGTATCAGATGGATCAATGGCCTTGCGATTGAACGGTAAACCCAGATGCCAAAGCCTATGCCAAACACCAGAGCAACCACACTGATAAATCCCATCAGCGCTGTGCTGTATCCGACCATCTTGTTGACCATGCCGATGGCTTTTTCCTGCTCGCCCTGCGCTAATGTAACTGTCTCCCTGCCTTCTTCAGCCTGTTTTACGACTATATTTTTTAATTTCTCGGTTGTCTGCAGCGCCTTTTCCTGCATGCTCATTTTATGCTTGAGTTTTGCGACCACACCGTCCTGTGAGAGGAGCAGCCCTCTCATAACATTTACCGCCGTTTGGGCTTCCTGAAGGATTTTTATCTCGTTGATTGCGTCTATCTTTTTTAAGCCCCGTTCCAGATTTTTAGCCACCGAATCCATTAGATCAAAGGCCTTGCTGATCTCATCTGCTATATGTTCAATATCATTAATTGAAGCTGCAATAAACAGTTTTGTTGTTGACCCGTCCAGCGACATCCCGAGTGAAAGAAGCTCGGCATTGGATGCCAGAACGTTGTTCGCTACATTCACCTGAAAGAGGTTCCCCTGTTGTTTTTCAGTCTCTGCCTTATACTTTTCGCTGCCCGTGGTAACTTCCTGCTCTATGACAAGGGTGACCACCGAAAGCCTCTCTCCGGTCTCCTTTTTGACTTTCTCATAATTTATTTTTGCATCCTCACCTGTTTCTCCGAGAAGAGAAGTCTTGAGTTTTATCAGCTCCTCAACCTTTTCTGTTATGGTTTTTATATCTGCTGGGATATTCTTTGAGCTCTTCAGATGTTCGTTTTGAAATATTTTATTTGTTGCCATGTTAATCTTGCTGCCGGTAATAAGCACAGCCCTTTTATCCTTCGCCGCCTCTATTTCCGAGAGTGCGACCTGTATATCCTTCAGCGAGGAAAGCAATAATTGAATAGACTTGACGTCAGTTGTAATGGTTTTTGTCTCATCCAGTGACATTATGAAGTTTGCCGAGCGGTTAAGCTGGAGGCTTCTTACCTTCTTGTCCATTTCACTTAATTTAATTGATGATTCCCTTAATTTCTCAGTAATAGCTTTATTTGCGTTTTCAGCATCCTTTTCGGCCCGAAGCCTCGCATCTGTTGTGTCAAGGAGTTCAGAAGCTGTTTCATTCAGTTTCTCATACGTTTCCATTGTGGCGTTGCCTGTTAAGGCCGCAAGGGAGTCCTGTGTATTTTTAACGCCTGACAAAGAAGTCTCCGCTTCTTTGCGATACGTGTTATATTCCTCTATATTTTTTGAGACACTTACTCTAATCAGGTTGGCAGTGGCTTCCTGTACTGTTTTTTGAAATTCAACGGTCCTCATCTGGTAAGGCGTACTGCGTTCCGTAAGGTAGGAGAGCTTGCTCTTAACAAAACCCATACCGATAATGCTTGTAGCAGAAACAGCGGCTACAATTACGAGCACGATAACAACATTCAGTGTCAACTTTGTCTTAATGGTCATATTCAATAATCCTGGAATTTAGGGTTAAAGGGGTCAGAAAAACCGACCTCTTTAACCCTAAATTCTGCCTCCGGTTACTCAGTCGGATAACCTTTGCTCTTCCAGTCCGGCATGCCGTCCCTGTACCAGGCAAGCTTCTTAAAGCCCAGATGCTGAAGCATAATTGCCGCCCACACGGAACGGGGGCATTTAACGCCGTTGCAATACAGCACATATTCTTTTTCCTTATCAAGACCATCAACCAGCGCAGGGTTTTTTATCAGTTCGTCTGCGGACACTTGCTGGGCGCCTTCTATTCTTTCAGTGTCATACTGGATCTTGTTGCGGGTATCAAGAATGACCGCCTTTTTCGATTTCCAGAGCTTGTACACCTCTTCGCCGTTCAGAACAGTTACACCCTCCAGAGACGCCGGCATCTCCTTTTTCTCCTGCTCGATCCCTTTTATGACATCGATCTTCTGCGTGACAGAATCGGGCCAATCCGCAAAGCATATGCCGGATGTTACGAGCACGGCCAATACCATTAGCGGTAAAAATTTTATTGTTTTCATACTTGGTTCCTCCTTCTTCGGAATTAACCTCACCTAATGGTGGGTTTTTATTTTTTAATATATTTCTGACCCTCTCCCTTTATGTAGTCGCTGAGCTTCTGTACATCCGCAGAGGGTTTCCCTTTTGTAAATATGTTTATCGGTTTTGTCTTTGAAACCGGGGCCTCAGGGGCTTTGACAGAAGCGTCTATCATACCAGCAGGAAGATAACCTATTGCATCAGGAAGAGATGCGAGGCTTTCCTTTACGTCGGCCATAGTAGTTACCCCAAGAATATCTTTTGTCACCGGCTCCTTATCGAGCATCGTATCTACAAAGTGTTTATTGCTTGCCTCAAGGAGCGTTCCCCATATCACTATTACAGAGGCATCTTTTCCCCCCACATCTTTCCAGTTTTCAATCTTGCCGGTAAACAATCCTTTAACCTGCTCACTGGTAAGTTTTGAGACAGGATTATGCTTGTGAACAGCAATTATATAACTCTTCGGCTCTTCAATTATTGTCTCCTGAAAGGCCGTTGGATCTTTAACCTCATAGCCGTCCTTTTTCAACATATCAATGAGTTCGCCCGAAGTATGGGCCCCCATGGCAGCATCAACATTTCCGGCATCCAGTTCTTTCATGGCAGCCTTGCTTCCGTAATTTAATATTGTCAGATTTACTCCTGCGGCTTTCTCAAAGTGCTCTTTAACAGGCATCAATACCGAGGATGAAGCAGTTGTACCTGCCCCAACCTTGATCTCAGATGCGAACGAACTAATTCCACTCGTCAAAATAAAAGAAACAACAACTAAAATAAAGTATTTCTTGAAGTCTTCCATCTTTCTTTCACCCCTCCTGTTTTATTGGGTCACCCGATCTTCTTATCAGGTTTTCCCCGATTGATATAGTATCTAAGCGGAAATTTGTTGAGGAAACTTTAGTTTATTGAAAAGGCATGTCTTACAGTCGTTGGTTCTTAACAATCTGATGCCCAGGCAATCTTTAAAAAAAAGAAAGCTGGCAGCTATCAGATAATAGGTACTGAAAATGCAGAGTTAAATGTGGGACTATGCCTTCTGATATAAGACGCGAGAAAAAGGGGACCGTTATATAAGTTTCGACAAAGCCTCTTCGATCCTGTCGAGGCCTTTTTTTAAGTGTGAAAAATATTGTGGAGATGTAATTGCACATGTGACAACATGCACTTTACACACTTTTCTGACCGTCAATATCGATTTTGTTTTTTAATGATGTCTTTGCAGTCATAAAAAGGTTGCGACATATTTTGCTTTACGGACAAACAAACGAAGGTTGGTTGAAAACGAAACTGTATTTTCTACAATGCAAGCATTGTATTGCGATCTTGACAATACGACAGTAAGCTGTTAAAATTCAACTGTCATGAAAGAGAATTACACCATTCAGGATTTATCTGATAAGACGGGTTTTACACGAAGAACCATAAGGTATTACGTACAGGAGGGACTTATTGATCCTCCGGCTGGCAGGGGAAGGGGCGGCTTTTATAATGACAGTCATGTGAGTGATTTGCTCCGCATTAAGACTTTTCAGGATAAGGGGATGAACCTTTCAACCATAGCGGGACACATAAAGGAGAGAGCTCCTGTAAGAGAAATCCATGCACGTGAAGTATGGGTTAAGTTTGAGATTGTACCGGGTCTTGAGATCAGCGTGAAACGGGACTTTGAAGAAAAAAGAAATAAGAAAATAACAGAAATAATTCGTGTTGCAAAATCAATTATGGGGGAGGAGTAAAAATGTTTAAGGAATTATTCGGATTATTGACAAAAGAGCAGGTTCAGATGCCGTTGTTTGGCGTGGATGTTTATGCTGACATTTCCGGCAGGGGAGCGAGAGTCAGGATTGTTCAGGAATTTATTAACAAAGAAGAAAAACCGGTTGAGGCTGTCTATAAATTTCCGCTCCCTGAAAACAGCGCTGTCTGCAGATTCAGGATAAAGGCTGGTGACAAAGTTATTGAAAGCGATGTTGAAGAGAAAAATAAGGCTTTTGAGTTATATGATGAGGCGCTTATAGAAGGGCACGGGGCGTATCTTCTTGATGAGGAGAGACCCAATATCTTTACCCTCTCTGTCGGCAATTTAAATCCCAGCACTTCTGCCAGTATTGAGATTGAATATATCAGCCTGCTTGTAACAAACGACTCTGAAGTCAGATTTTGCTTGCCCACAACAATATCACCAAGGTATATACCTGATGGTTTGCATACAGACGGTATTCCAGAGGATGATAGAATTAATCCGGTTTTTGCACCGGATGTTCCTTATGGTATGAGGGTAGTAGTGAACATACATGATAAGGGAAATATTTCTTCTATTGAATCGCCTTCGCATACAATTTCCACAAAAATTGACGGCAATCCCGTCCGGATTGAATTCTCATCTGAAACCGAAAAGATGGACAAGGATTTTATAATCAACATAAGATACAAAAATGATTTTAAGAACAGAGGATATGTGTATTCGGTCAAAGGCAACAACTTTATTCAGATTGACTTTTCACCTGTTTCAGATAATAGCGGAGACATGAAGGATATTGCGCCTGCAGCAAGAGAGGTGATCTTTGTCCTTGATTGCTCCGGGTCTATGGAAGGGAGCTCAATTAGCGAGGCGAAGAAGGCAATCGAAATATTCATCAAAGGACTAAATGACAGCGTCAGATTCAATATTTACAGGTTTGGGAGCACCTTCGAGAAATTATTTGATAGGAGCAAGCCTTATACAGACGCTAATATTAAAGCGGCCCTTGCATACATCTCAAAAATCGATGCGGATCTCGGCGGCACAGAGGTATTGAGTCCTCTTAAAGACATTTACTTGAATGACGCTGACTCAGCATCAAAAAACATAATTCTCATAACCGACGGTCAGATAGGGAATGAATCAGAGATTATTGAGCTTGCCAGAAAGGGCGGGGACAAGAACAGACTTTTCACTGTTGGAATAGGACATGGACCCAATGAATATTTTCTAAGTCAAACAGCGAGGATCTCCAATGGCGTTTCTGAGCTTATTGCTCCAGGTGAAAGGATTGAGCCGAAGATTCTGAGGTTATTCAAAAAGGTGATGTCAGGCAATCTGCGTGACCTGAAAATACAATGGGGAAATAATATCGAACAGTCTCCTGCCATGCCTATTGTATATTACGGTGATACGGCGAGCATCTTCGGCAGGATAAAAGAAGGAACAGACGCGCCTGATAAGATAAAAATCACTGCCATGCCGGACAATTTACTTAGAGAATGGATTATTGATTTGCAGGAGATTCATTCAGACTCAGCGCCGGTGCATATGCTATGGGCAAGAGAAATGATAAGAGATTTGGAGGAAGGGGTCTCTGAAATTATTGTTCATGCTTCAAAGCAGACTGGAAGAAAGGATGGACTTGTAAAGGATAAGATTATAAAGCTCTCAAAAGAATTTGGGATACTTTCAAGAGAGACAAGCTTTATAGGCATTGAGATAAGGGCAGAACATGAAAAGACAAAAGGCGGTAGTGTTCTGAGAAAGATATCCGTGATGCTGACAAGAGGATGGGGAGAGATGGCAATGAAATATGATAATTATGCCAGACATTCAATGGATATGAGTGACAATGATATGTCAGAGGTTGATTGCTATAAAGTCGATCTTGTTGAATATAATGAAAGGTGTATGGAGTTTGCTACTGAACCACTTCCTAAGAAATTATTCAATAAAGATGCCGTACTTGTTATGCTGTTGTCAGTCCAGAAGACTGAAGGAGGCTTTATTATTGATGATGATATAGCTGTAATCATCAATACAACAATAAAAGATTTGAAGTCAATTACAAAGAGTATCAAGGTTAAGGGGAAACCCGATAAATTTAAACTTCTTTCTACAGCTATTGTCCTTGCCTTCCTAATGAAGGAATTTACTGATGAGAAAGACATGTGGGAAGAAGTAGTTAAGAAGAGTGAGCTGTGGCTGCAGAATGAAATCCAGAGAACTCAGCCAACAATAGATGGAATGCCAATGGAAGAATGGGTGGAGAGGTATGTGGAGAAAATCAATATATCAATAGAGGAATAAGAAATTAGAGGGTATTATGCCGACAGAATACAGCAAAATCAGTGAAGAGAATCAGAAAAAATATGGTACTGATATCGGAAGATACGGATCAGTTCTTCTTGCGCATTTGTATAGCGATCGTACCCACTTTATTTATGAACTACTGCAGAATGCGGAGGATGCTGGCGCAAAACTGGTAAATTTCAATTTATATCAAGACCGATTGGAAGTTCAGCACAATGGAAAGTTGTTCGATTCGAATGATGTACGAGGCATATGCGGACTTGTTGAGGGAACTAAAAAAGATGATCTTACAAAAATAGGAAAATTCGGTATCGGCTTTAAGTCAGTTTATGCATATACTGCAACCCCAAAGGTGTATTCCGGTGAAGAAGCATTTTGCATCAGAGATTATGTTCTGCCTGAAGCGATAGACGATTTAGGGATAAAAAATGATGAAACCTTATTTGTATTTCCTTTTAATCATGGTGATGTTTCTCCTGAAGGAGCGTATAACGAAATCTCTAAACGACTCAGGAATATGGGGGCGAGAACAATATTATTCCTGAACAATATAGAGGAAATATCGTGGAGCATTGAAGGGCAAGATTCTGGGAATTATATTCGTGACCTCAAATCAAATAAGATCCCTAAACGGATTTATATTTTGTCTAAAATTGAGGGTAAGGATATAGAGGAAGAAGAATGGCTATTTTGTGAAAAGACCATCAAAATACAAGAGTCGAATAATCTTAAAATAGAAGTTGCATTCAAAATCGGCAGAGATAAGAGTAATAAGGAAGTCATAGTGCCTGTGAATGATTCAAGGCTGATAGTCTTTTTCCCTACTGAAAAGCCAACTTATTTGAATTTCCTCATTCAAGGACCGTATAAAACAACACCTACCAGAGAAAATATTCCCCTTGAAGATGGACAAAATAAAATCCTCATAGAGGAAACAGGCGACTTGGTTGCCGAGAGTATTTCACTTATTAAGCAATCAGGGTGTCTTGACATTAATTTTCTGCAAATCCTGCCTATTATTCCTGCGAATAAAGGGGATGTGATATATGCGGCTATTTTCGACAAAGTAAAAGCAAAATTCCTTTCAGATGAAGAATTATTACCAGCCAGTGATGGGAAATATACGAAGGCAGGTGATGCAATATTAGCACGCGGCAAGGATTTAACCGAAATTCTCGATAATGAAGATATTGAGCAATTATTTTCAAGAAGAAATTGGCTCTCCGTTGATATTACCTCTGATCGCACACGGGAATTGAGAACCTACTTGATCAATGAACTTAAAATTAAAGTAGTTGCCTTTGAAGAGTTTGCAAAAAACCTTACTCCTGAATTTCTTCAGACAAAGAACGATGATTGGTTGATTCAATTTTACAGGAGGTTGCTCGAACAACGTAGCTTATGGAATGAATTAAGAACAAAATCTATCATCAGGTTAGACGACAACTCGCACACAGCCCCATATGACGTGCAAGGCAATATTCAAGTATATTTACCGACCGAGTCAAAATCAAAATATAAGACTGTTAAAAAAGAATTTGTTGAAAATGAAGATTCTTTAAAATTCTTGAAGGAATTAGGCATAAAATCTCCAGACATATTTGCAGAAATCAGAGAATTTGTACTTCCGAAGTATAGTGACGCAGTAATAACAATTGAAGATAATGAGTACTTGGAGGATTTTGAAAAACTATTAAATGCCTTTAATAAAGATGGATCAGACAAGGCGAAAAAAGAATTGCTGGGGCAATTATCTCGTTTAGCATTTATAAAAGCATACAAGCTTGTCACAAAGGAGGAAAAATATTTAAAACCCTCGGATGCATATCTTAACACCGACGAATTATTGCGATACTTTGATGGCTATGATTCAGCCTTTTTTGTATCCGACGTATTGTATTCAAAATTTGAGAAAGATAAGTTAACCCCTTTCTTAATGAATATCGGAGTAGTAGATAACCCCAGGCCTTTGAAAATAGAAGCAAAATTGCCATATGAGCAAAAACGTCATCTTATTGAAAAGACATTAGAATATTATGGACATACGTATGATATATCTGCAGATGACTATGAATATGAAGGATTAGGGAACATTTTAAAGAAACTTGATAAAGATAAATCACTGCTTATTTGGCGAATGCTCTTAAGAAGTATTGAAAAATTAAATTATGGTCAAGCTGATAACTTTTTTAAAGGAGAATACTGCTGGTCTTATTATGGGAAAAAAAGGAGTGCATATTTTGATGCTACATTTCTAAAAATGATTAAAGAGTCATCATGGCTTTTTGATAAAAAGGGTGAATTGAAACGACCGTCTGAGATTACATTTTCTGAGTTATCTGATGCATATGATAGAAATTACCAGAATATTGAGGTCTTAAAAGAAAGATTGAAATTCAAGTCGGATGTTTTCGATCAACTCCCTGAAGATGAAAAGAATAAGTTAGCCCTCCTAAAAGACCGCTCACTTGAAGATATAAAAAAACTAATTGAATTAGCTGATAAACAAAAAGCAGAAAAAGCGGAGATAGATGGCGGAGAAAGTTGGAAACCAGAAGTTGCTCCTGCTGGTGTTAGGGAAGTGATTGGCGAAGCAGTAACTCCTCCGCCTGGTAATCCGCCTGACTTAGAAGGGCAACGTGGCGGCACAAGTGATCCCCCCAATATAGAAAAGGAGATTACATTGGAGGAACCTGAAAAAATTACCCCCAAGCATAAAAAAGAAATTGGTAAATGGGGAGAAGAATATGTCTTGAGATACTTGAAAGAAATCCGATTTAAAGATTTGAAAGTGGAGGATACGGAAGAAGGGTTGTCTTTTACAAGTGATAGTAATGAAATGGTCAAAGCGGTTTGGCTCAATATTAAATCTGATACTGGTAAAGGGTATGATTTTGTGTTGAAAATAAATGACAAAGAAAGCGAATATATTGAAGTTAAGACAAAACTTCATGAAGAGGATGAGCTAATCAAAATAACAGGCACTCAGTGGGAATTCGCAAGAAAATTATTTGATAGTGGCGACGGAGAAAAGTACTGGATATACAAAGTAGTTAATGCAGGACAGGAAAATGCAAAAATTGAAAAACTTCAAAATCCAATCAAGCTCTGTAAAGAAGGCAG
>JACQZF010000094.1 GCA_016213945.1 Nitrospirota bacterium
AAGCACTGCTTCGAATTTCAGCTTCAGATCATTCAGTATCTTCTTCATTCTCTCCTCGGTTACTCCGTTTTGATTTTTAACCAAACTCGTTGTAACCTATTGTAGTATATGGCGTTTGAGTTTATAAACAGACACTAATTAAGGACAGAACGGTTCATTTATGTCATGTCGGGGACAGCAGGGCATATCTTATACAAACCGGAAAAGGGATCAGGCAGGTAACCGAAGACCACACATTTCAGAATTTTCTCAACGAACAACCCATGCTCGGCCATCTTTTCTTCAGGAAAAAAAAGCGGATTCTCATGCAGGCCCTTGGCATATCGAAAGAACTGTCTCCTGCGTCAGTCAGCATGAAAGTCAAAAGTGGCGATATTGTTCTCCTTTGTTCTGATGGACTGACTGACATGCTTTCCGATGAGGAGATTCTGTCTATCATCAGGAAGCATAGCGGTGATATCGAAAGCTCTGCGGACAAGCTTGTTGAAACAGCAAATGCACATGGGGGCATTGACAACATATCTGTTGTGCTTGTCTCCCTATAAGGTTTAAGTCGGAGGAAATGATGAAATACATAATTCAGCATTCAGATATCGAACTATTACGAAACACAGGTGTTTCCGAAGATGATATAAAACACTGCAGGAAAGTTGCTGAAAAGGCACTGGAGCTTGCAGAGCGCACAGGCGCAAAAATGGATATGGAGCTAATCGGAAGAGGCGCACTGTTTCATGACCTCGGAAAAGCAAAGACCCATGAAATGGAGCATGGCAAAATAGGCGCTGAACTGGGAAAACAATCAGGCCTGCCGCAGGAAATCACGGACATCATGGAAAAGCACATCCGCGGGGGGCTTACGAATAAGGAGGCAAAGGAGCTCGGCTTGCCTGTGAAAGATTATTCGCTCAGGCGCATTGAGGAAAGGATCGTGATTTATGCGGACCGGCTGGTGGATATAATCACTGACGGGATAGTTCATATTGAATCCGAAGCAGAGGCTGAGAAAAAGTTTGTGGAGATATTAAAAACCTATCCTAAATACGGCAAGAACGAAAAGACCTTGAGCCGCTACATCGGCTATCACATGGAGCTGCAGGGTTTGATGAAGAAATGAAATTCACTCCCTTCAGGTTTCTCTGCATTACCGGGCTTCTCGCCATATTCAGCTCCACCATATCAAAAAGCCCCGTGCTGCCCCTGTTCGCAGCTCACCTTGGAGCAGACCCGTCAGGGGTGGGGGTCATAGCATCGGTCTCAGCATTTACAGGGATCATTGCAAGTATTCCTGCCGGTATGCTTTCTGACCGATTCGGACGGAAAAGAATGCTGCTATTTTCAGCCATTATTTTTGCGACTGCTCCATTTTGTTATCTCTTCGTAAATCAGCTCTGGCAGCTTGCTGTCGTACGGTTTTATCACGGGTTCGCTACAGCTATATTTATCCCGGTCGCAATGGCATTGGTATCTGATCTGTTCCATAAAGAAAGAGGCGAGAAGCTTGGATGGTTTTCCACATCCACACTTGCTGGAAGATTCGTTGCGCCATTGGCAGGAGGGGGTATTATCGGTGCTTTAACATTTAACCCGGCATTAAGCTACAGGCTTGTGTATGTAATATGTGGAATTGCGGGGCTTGTTGTTTTAGTGCTTGCATTCAGGATAAAGGAATTTTCCAGTGAAGAGCATTCCGAAAGGCAGGAATCAAAAAGGGGCTGGAGTGAAGCTCTCAGCAGGCTTAGAGCGGTCTTTTCAATCAAAGGGATTCTGACAACCAGCATTGTTGAGGCATCAATGCTTTTTGCATATGGGACCTTTGAGACATTCCTTCCTCTTTATTCGGTTCAGTCGGGTATTACCGCGTATGAAATCGGCATGTTCCTGTCTGCCCAGGTAATTACACTTGCATTGACAAAGCCGGTCATGGGGAGATTTTCGGACAGACACGGAGGAAAGTCGCAGATATTATCAGGGGCCATGATCGGCGCAGTGTGTATCGGCAGCTTTTCTTTATTCAGGTCTTTTATCCCGCTATTGACTCTGAGCATCCTTTTTGGGCTCAGCCTCTCAATTGTCACCTCAGCCACCTCTGCTTTTATTGCTGATCTCAGCAGACGGGAATCCCATGGCTCCGCAATGGGTATACTCGGTTCGATCATGGATATCGGTCATACAACTGGTCCGCTTCTGTCAGGAATTATCGCTGGATCTTTCGGATTTGAAAAGGCATTTACCAGCGCGTCAGTTGTTCTCGTGCTTGCTGCGGGTATGTTTGGGCTGAGTATGGCCAAAAAAATATAAGATAACTTGCCATATCTCCTGCCATGCTTCATTGCCGTTATGGCAGAACATTTCTGTCACTATGACATTTTCCATTGGTGAAAAAGCATGTAGTTCGCTGTTTTATTTAGCTTTTCCCTGAGTATGTTATTTGCATGTTAATGGTATCTGAGGGACTACATCAATTGGGGCGATGGATGGGGATGGGCGCTATTTACACCAGAGTCATCAAAGAAAAATGCCTCTGCAGATTACAGGAACGACTGCCTTGGTTGTCATGAAGTGGCGAAGAATACTGAGGGGGTATTTATACAGGGATACCCGGCATTGAGAAGACCATAGAGATAGATCAAAACTGGCTCACTCGATAGTTTTCTTGATACATCTGTCAGATTTCTTTTTCAACCGTATCATTACAAAAGAAGCAAAGGTCAACAAAACAAATATCGTTAAAGAAGCGTGAGGAAATGCCACACACATGACCAGCGGCATAAGCAGTACTCTTGTCATCAGCCTTAATTTTTCATTTCCTCTTATCACATCTGCTGCGGGTGGAGAATATTTGTAATAGAAGTGCACAAACACCCTGCCGATCACATTGGTCAACAAATGATGGTCCCTGAATTCCCTCAATGCTTTCACATAGGGGTGCATGATGCTTCCGTATGCCGCGGTTGCTATGAAACATCCGCCTCCACCTCCCCCGCCTCCGCCTGAAGCCGCATTTACGTTTCCGGGGTCGTTTCCATTTCCTGCGTCTATGTCGTTATTGCCTTCTGCCAGGCTCTCTTCTCCCTCCAGCAGCGACTTATAAGCATTCAGCCTCCCGCCTGTGGCGACCTTGCCCGTCAGTGAAGAAACAGGGTCAACGCCCCTTAGAAGGGCTGCTTTTATTTCAAGATTTGTTAATTGCGGCTTCAGCGCCTTGACTAAACCTGCTGCGCCTGATACATACGGAGCGGCCATCGACGTACCACTGTAATACGTATAACTGTAGCTGCTTATAATCAGCGGCGTTCTTGTCAGTCTCACTTCGTCTATATAAACTCCGCCTTTATTGCCGGATTTGTCTGTTGTCATGCCGAATCCGAAATAAAAGCTGTCATTCATCTCGGCGATGTCCGTAAAATCATCCGTTGAATCCGTGATATAATTTCCATTCGTTGAACCGCTCCTGTAGTCTGCCCAATCCCAGTCTGATCCGTTGGCTGAGTAATTAATATCCAGGTAATCAACTCCGTCCTCAAGTTCTCCTTTCCACTCAAATGACAGAGTGTAAATATTATCTTTGACGGAAATAATAGGTGTTGCACAACCTGCCCATGAAGTTGTGTTATCAAGATAATTTCCACCGGGGCTGTCTTCGAGGCTGTTAGTTCCGCCTGTTCCAGTTCCGCTTGATACAGCCCATGAGGAATTAACGCCTCCCCCGTTCCATCCTGACGGCAGGTTCCCTGATGAGCTGTCAAAACTCTCGCTGTATACAATCACCGGCTCCCCGAAACTGAATTGGGGGATTGCGCTGTAGATGCTATTTCCGGGAGCTGCCAGATCCACGGAGGCTGCGCCGTAATTTGAAAAATCCGCGAGGTTCTCGCTGGAGTCCGTAGCTGCCACTGATATTATGTTGGCGCTCTCATAACTTGCCGGATAGAACGGCGCATTGTCATTGTCTGTACTGCCGTTTCCGGCGGCACAGACAACTACCGCGCTTGATGCTTCTATGGCATCTTTGAGAGCGCGGCTGTAATTGCTCCCTCCCCAACTGTTATTTATTACATGCGCTCCCTTATTACTTGCATATAAAATTGCGGCAATAGCGTCTGCCGTCGTCCCGGAGCCGTTAACTCCCAAAAATCTCAACGGCATTATCTTCGCCTTCCACATAACGCCTGTTATTCCTATGCCATTATTCCCGGCTGCGGCTATTATCCCTGCCAAATGAGTCCCGTGTCCGTTGTAGTCGGTCGTATCGTTGTCATGGCCTACAAAGTCCCATCCGTGACAGTCGTCTGTATAACCATTCCCGTCATTATCAATGGCGTCAGTACAATCAGTCTCTCCTGTATTTGTCCAGATGTTATCGCTCAAATCCGGATGGTTATATGCAACACCGGTATCAACGACCGCTATGACAACATCGCTTGAACCAGTTGTCAGGTCCCATGCCTCAGGCGCGTGTATGCCGGCGCCTGTGATACTGCCGGTCTGCCCATCATTATGAAGTCCCCATAGCTGGCTGTAAGACGGGTCGTTGGGAACTGCAAGGGCGTGGACGATGAAATTAGGCTCGGCATATTCCACATTCGGGTCCAGTTCATAATATTTAATGGCTTCTTCAACGCTCATGGTTTGAGGGAGCTTCACTTGATGAAACCTTGTATCACTGATGCCCATTTTCTTTAGCGTGCCAGCATCTGAGTGAAGCCCGTTTATTACAGCACTCACCGGGGTTTTTAGTTTGATTATCACTTCCCCGGGAACGTATTGCGCCGCACCGGCTTTACTGAACGCAGCAAGGATTAATGTGAAGACCATCAACCCGCAGATAAACTTTTTCATATCCTTATCCAAACCTGCCTGTTATTTTCAGTTATCCTTTCGGTAAAACAGACCGGTTACTTTAGACAGAAAAAAGAGTATTCGTATTTGTTATTAGAAGTGAAGGAAGGAAGTGTTAACTTGCGGAAGACGAGAGAATATTTGAGAGCCTCACGAAATCCTCTATCGTAAAATTTTCAGGCCGCAATTTCGGATCAATGCCTGCTTCCTGTAATGCGTCTTTGATGCCTTCAAATTTTTTCAAACTGTTTACGATGGTTTTTCTTCTCTGCGAAAATGCGGTTTTCATTACCCTCAAAAAAAATCCTTCATCGTTGACCGGGAAAAGTGGCGTCTGAGAGACTTCAAAATGCACGACCGCTGAATCCACTTTTGGAGGCGGCAGGAACGCCTTTCGGGACACAGTAAATTTTAGTGATGGTTTTGTGTACAACTGCGCAGAGATTGAGAGCACGCCGTATTCTTTGTCTTCGCGGGAAGCAGCGATTCTTTTTGCGACCTCTTTCTGCATCAGCAGTGTCATGCTCGTGATCTTCTCTTTAAATTCGAGCAGCCTGAACAAAAGCGGTGTGGTTATGTAATAAGGGATGTTTGCCACAACCTTGAATTTCCCTTCAATCGAATCGTAAGGGAATTTCAGTGCATCGGCCTGTACGATCTCAACGTTGCTGCTCTCTGAAAGAATTCCCTCAAGCTTCCCGATCAACCTTTTATCAAGCTCGATCGCAATGACCTTTTTCGCATACAACGAAAGGAACCTCGTCAACGTCCCAAGCCCCGGGCCTATCTCGACAACAGTGTCATCCGTTGTTATACCGCTGCAGGCGATCATCTTCTTCAGGATGTTCGGGTCAAAAAGAAAATGCTGTCCGAATGGGCGTTTCATTTAAGTCTGATATTCCTGATGGCGGTCACAATGGTGTCATTTATCAGAACTGCAAACGCCATATAGATTTAGCTTCAACGGCTAATCGAGCTTGCCTTTGAGATATGGTTTCTTCAGTCCATTCATTGTAATCAGCTATAGACTTGGTAAGC
Source organism: Nitrospirota bacterium (assembly GCA_016213945.1). GTDB lineage: Bacteria > Nitrospirota > Thermodesulfovibrionia > UBA6902 > UBA6902 > SURF-23. The sequence continues at coordinate 5,878 of JACQZF010000094.1, forward strand.
TGAATACTGCTTTTGGCATAAACAACTTTTTTATTGTCAAAACACTGCGTCCCGCTTTCCTTATTCAGGTTTTTTTCTAAAAGTGTTAGATTCCCCAAGCGATAAATGCATCTTTCAATGACTTCATCTCCAAGATAATTCCACTCATCTACGTCGCTTTCAGGAATTATATGCTCAACGGTATAAAGGTCGCTGGTTTGATCAATATCCGCATGATACTTATACCTCTCAATCTCAGCAAAAATGTATTTGACTATCCTGTGGTTTCTGGGGGTGCTTTTGAATATTGTTCTTGAAAATTCGGTTTCAAAACGCTCGTCGTCCGGATAAATATCTCTTAAATCATTCATATTAAGTTGCTTGTTCTTGCGGATGCTTAACGCTACTGCATTATAGGCTATTTCCTGTTCGTTAGGGTTCAGACCACCAATGACATTATATCGGAATGAAATTATAGAACATGCCTTTAGAACACGTTTAAGATCATATTCTTCTAAAAAGTTGTAGGCGGTCAGCAGAAGAGAAAGGGGTTGTTTTACCTGAAACAATTTCAGTTCTCTCAAATAGTCTGCAATTTGCTTTTTCCCTTTCCAGAGATCATCTTCAGGATTTTGCATCGCCATATACACATCCGCATTGCTATCCAATGCACGAATCAGAGAGAAAGCATCTCCCTTCGTTTTAATATCTTTCCTGATGGCCTTAAAGAGGTCATTCTTTCTAACAGTTTTATTCAGGCTATTCCAGTAACATCTCAGGAACTCAGGAAATTTTTCGCTTCCAAGCTTACCTGTAACTTTGCTCCATAGCAGTTCCATTTCCTCCAGTTCTGATTTATGAGGGTTGGTTGCATCTACCACTGAAAATAAATAATTTTTCAGTAAGTCAGATGACGAAAGCTTAACTCCTCTTGCATTCAGTGTTTCAAAAACCTTAAAGGCGTTTAACTCATCGGAGACTTTAATTACAGTAAAGAAAAGTTTATCAACAATGGCATCAACAAAACCTGCCAGTGATTCACCTGTGACATATTCTGTTTTTATTCTTTCATAGAACCACTGAAAGCAGCTTCTCATTTGCTTTTCCGGAATATTTATTTTCCTGCCAGGCAGACTTTGCAACGGCACAATGTAATTTCTGTAATAATCATCATTGTTACGGTTCAATCTCAGCTTGTTTTTTGATATAAGCGTAACAGGATCTAAATACCCTATGTAACTGCTCATCAATGCTTCTTTGCGTCTAAGATTTTGCTCACCGTCAATTCCCTTATCTGCCAACTCTTGCAGGCATTTTAAAACAGCAAGAATAAGTATGCTCAAGGTGGTAAGTCTTTGCTGCCCGTCAATTACCCGAAAATTTTTATTGTCCGAACTTTGCAGCACAAGATAGCCCATATAATGCTCGGATTCATCAAGGTTTAAGGAGCGTATATCCTGCCACAGATCATCCCAATGCTCTGATTCCCAGGAATAGTCTCTCTGAAATTTGGGAATTTCATATTGTAATCCATTGCCCATTAACTGGCGATACGTTTCACTTGAAGTATCTCTTATGCCTTTCATGGTATTCATCCTATCCCTCCGCTCGACACATCCATTTTACATGCAAGAAGTTCAGTTGAGCAAGAGTAAACGCATCTAAACCTTAATTACCTCTCCAGTGTGGGTGAACACAATAAACGCCTGCACGCTTTTTGTGTTGTACAATTCCCGCACGGCCTTTTTATAGAGATTGAGCTGAAACGAATATTCCTTAAGCAAGTATTCAACTTCTTTTTCTTTCACGGGGAATGTTTTGTAGTCATAAATTTTATATACATCATTCTCTTTTATCAGCCTGTCGATCCTTCCGGAATAAACAACATCTCCGGCTTCAAGTATGAACGGCAGCTCCGTGAATGAATCTTCTCTGGGCATTATGATATTCTGCCAGATGCCTTTTTCTTTCAGCAGGGAAATATCGTTATCGATGATCGAAAGCTTTTCTTCAAGCTGCGCTCCGTGGGTCCCTTTTGACTCAAGCAGTCTCTTTGCCCTTGCGGCAATCTCCTGCTCTTGTAACATCCCTTTTGACACGCCCTCAAATATCCTGTGCATAATGTCTCCGAGGACCAGCCAGTCCTTGCCGTGCCGACGCCTGATGTCCGCGGTCTCCGTGACCGCCTTCCACGGGGCCTGCTCCGGGACGGTGACAGGAATGACGTCAATGCGAAGCGGGACTGCTTTTTCAGCTTCATATTTGTGCGCATGTTCATAGAGCATCTGCACATCTTCCTCCGACAATATTGCCAGCCCCTCAATATCCGCTTTTACGTTGAATAATCCACCTTCCTTTTCAATATCAAGTCCCTGCCTTAGGAGGCTTAAAAAACTCCTGTCCCTGCCGTTCCAATGTCCGATGAGGACAAGCGCTTCCCCTGCCCTCGTTACCGCGACATAGAAAAGCCTTTTCTGTTCCTCTTCCTCTTTTGCCTGATGGACCTGGAAATCCTCATCCCCTTTGCGTATTGATGGTTCGGGGATGGACTTGAAAAAAAATCCCCCTCCGTCCCCCTTTTCCAAAGGGGGATACATCTGGTTCCCCTCTTTGTAAAAGAGGGGTAAGGGGAGATTTTTTTCATACACAAGGTTCTCATTTGTTGATGTCTTGAATTGTTCTTCAATGCCGGGAATAAAAACAACCGGGAACTCAAGCCCTTTTGCCGCGTGGATCGTCATTATCTTCACTGCGTCCATCCCCTCGGTATTCACGTTTGCCTTTGGCTCTTCATTCTTGTCAAAGGTCCTTTCAAGAAAATCCCTTATCTTGATAAGCGACTTGCCGCCCGCCTCAAGCTCCTCTATTATCCTTATGAACTTCTTGATGTTCGCCCTTCTCTGCGGTTCATGAAAATATCTCCACGCCTTTGTCCTGACAAGTGCCTGCTCGATGATTTCAGAGAGAGGCAAATACGCTGATTGTGTTAGCCAGTTTTGGAGGCTGACTACAGCATTGTTAATTGTCTCAGAGAATCCCCCTTCATCCCCCTTTTTCAAAGGGAGAGATTCCCCTCTATCAAGAGGGGTTAGGGGTGTGTCCCCCCCTTTAGCAAAGGGGGGCAAGGGGGGATTTCCATTGACGCAATTCTTCATCTTTTCAAACAAACTGTCTCCCTCTCTGCTTATTAATTGGATGATGACACTTTCACCGATATTGAAAAGCAGGCCCTTCAGCAGGATGTAAAGGCTGTAGTCATCGCACGGGTTTGAGAGAAAAAATACAAGCGCCCTGAGCATGGCGACTTCCGGCTCCTGGTAGAAACCTATGCCTTTCACAGTGACAAACGGGATGTTGCAGCTTCTTAACGCCTCTTCATATTTTCTCAGATGGGTCCTTTTCCTTAAAAGTATTACAATGTCCGTGTACCTGCAAAACCTCTGCTGCCCGGTATTCCTGTCCGTTATCTGAAAGTTTCCTACAAGGCTTTGTATCCTTTGCGCAAGGACATCAGCCTCCTTTTGTTTTGCCTCCTGGATTGGCTGGTCTTCTTCATTGAGCAGTACGACCTCAACCCTCCCCGTGTGGGGAATACCCGGCCTGTGCGCGCTGAAGGGGCTGTATCTCGTTTCCCATGAATAGCGGGCCTGCTCTGAGTACATGATCTTTGAAAAGACATGGTTTGTAAATTCAACGATCGCCGGAAGACTGCGGTAATTCTCCTTTGCCTCTTCATATTGAAATTCATCGCCGAGCCAGTCCTGCATCTTTTCCCTTGCCCTGCGGAAGATCTCTACATTTGCGCCCCTGAAATAATAAATGGACTGCTTTTCATCACCCACAAGAAATATGGTCGGGCAGGTTCCTTCTTCCCTTTTTGCGCCCATGCCTGAACGCCATTCCTCTGTCAGCTTATCGATGATCGTCCATTGAAAAGTATTGGTGTCCTGAAACTCATCAACAAGGATGTGGTCTGTTTTTTCATCAAACGCGTACAGGATGTTGGCCCACTCTGGATTTTCTGTGAGGGTCTTATAGGAGATATATTCGAGATCGCTGAAGTCGAGAGCGCCCTTTGCCTTTTTCCGTTCAGTGTACGCGGCCAGACATTTTTCAAAGATCCTCCTGGTCCTCTCCCCTCTCCGGGCGTATTCCCTGAATTTTTCTTCTTCCCAGTACTTGTACATTTTTGCGGCCCAGTCTTTAAAATCCGGGATTTTTTTAAGCGCCTGATGTGCCCTTTGGCGCGGGTCTTTTGCCTTGGTCATAAAATAGTCTTCCAATAAGACGATCTTATTAGAAGGACCGTCCTCAAATATTTTTTCATAACCATCAATCGCATCTTTTACCCCATGCCATGATCTCAGTTCCTCAATTAAAGAATCAGTAGCGGGCTGTGTGTAAATAAAAGATCGGGCCTCAGTGGAAAACGGCGTCTTCTGAAAAAGATAGTCAACCGTATTCTTGAGATAATCAAGCCCCCTGAACCCTTTCTCGCTGAGCGTTTGCAGAATGAAATTGTCTTCCTGAATATGTGAGGACGATTTATGCAGCGCACCCGCAGGGTCGGGTTTGAAACCCGCCCCTACAGCCATCAAAACATCATGCAGTATCTCATCCCATTCCATGCCGGATTCAATTGCGTCCTGGGTTTTGTAATTTGGATCGATTGCAGCTTCAAAGGAAAAACGCCTCAGTAGCGTCCCGCAAAAAGAGTGAATGGTGGACACGCGCATGAGGGGTATCTTTTCAAGGAGATGCCGGAAGAGCGGCTCGTCCTCGTTCTTGAGTATCTTGAGTATCCTCTGCTTCATCTCGGCAGAGGCCTTCTCGGTAAAAGTAATGGCGAGAATCCTCTCAACCTCAACGCCTTTTTGAAGCAGGGCAATGTAACGCCTCGCAAGCTTTTCGGTCTTTCCCGACCCTGCCGGAGAGGAGATCATTATGCTTTTGTCAGTGTCGAGATAACTCATTTTGCGCCCTCACACAGCGGGGCGTGATCGCAGTATCTGCATTCATTGCCGCTGCCCGGTTCAGAGGGGAACGAGCCCTTTTTCATTCCGTCAACAAGCTCCCCGGTTTTTTGCAAAGCGTCCTGCATGAATTTCTCCATAGTATCTTTTTTGGGATACCATGTCACACTGCCGTCCTTTAGAGAATAATATCCGACCCTTTCCACCGCACCCTTGAAATTCTCCTGCCACATGCGGGCATACAACTGCATCTGAAGACTGTCGCTGTCCATCGAGCCGGTCTTGTAATCAAGGAGGATGACCTTTGCGCCTGAAAAGCCCCCTTCATCCCCCTTTGCCAAAGGGGGAATATTTTTCTTCTGCTGACTGCTGACTGCTGACTGCTGACTCCTCACATCAATCCTGTCTATCTTTCCCTTCAGCCTGGTCCCGTCGATCTCTGCCTTTATGTTTTCTTCAATCTTGTACGGGATGAACCCTTCCGCCCTTATTGCTGTTTCCTGTTCTTTAAGCAAGGGTAAAAGTTTTTTAAATATCTCTCTTGCCACATTCGACCAGAAATCCCCTATGGGAAATTCCTTCAGACTTTTTTCAAGTGACTGATAAAGTCTCTGCTCTAATGTGTCCAATGAAAATCCTTTGTCCTCAAACAGATACTCCATGGTCTTGTGCGCAAGGCTGCCCCAGAGTCTGTACTCCACTTCGAACCTCGGCGGTTCCTCTAATTCAAGTGAGAGGACCCTTTCGATATAAAAACGCAGCGGGCATTTCCTGTAGAAGTCAATATCGGTCACCCTGAAATAACCCTTTGACATTGCGCCGATCCTCCGCCGCAGGATCTCAAGCGTGTTTTTATCAAAGGACATTTCAGCGCCCCAGGACAATTTCGGCATCACCCCTGCGGCCCCTTCTCTAACGAGGATGTCTTCCTCTGTAAAGATGTTCAGCTCCACTGGACAGAGAGATTTCTCCCAGTCGAGAAAAGGCGAAGGCAGAAATATTTTGTCGCCCTCCGCGGAAGGGCATGAAAAATACGGATCAAGCGCTGAGGCATTGAGGAGCATTTTGAAATACATTTTTTGCCTGTTAAAATAATATTCGAGATGGGGCATCCCCAATTCCCGTTTTACCTTCTCAGGCAATATGGGGTCTATTCCCGGCCTGGAAGGAAAATTCTCCTCTAATACCCCGCCGAAAAACAGCGCCTTGCTCTCAAGCCCGGCAGCTATTTCATAAGGCAGTATCTTGACTCCGCTTATGTCCTCATCCGCGGCGCTTATGCCCTGCAATAAATACCTCATATACGCGCCGGCTTTGTGCAAACCTGTTTCATGCAACCCGGCAAATTGTCTCAGCTCTGAAAACAAGTTCTCAACCGCGCGGGATATTTCGTCCTTGCTCCTCCCCTTATCTAAGGGGAGGCCGGGTGGGGTTACCTGTGAATTATCCAGATAACCAAAGAACCCTAATTTGTCTAATGCCGACTCAAAAGCGTCGATAAACGAGATCAGACCAAATCCCCCCATCCCCCCTTTGGCAAAGGGGGGCAAGGGGGGATTTTTTATACTTTCAAGAATATCAATGACCTGTTTGATACCCTTTTGAAATTCAGCGATCTTGTTTTTCTCATCTTCCGTTAAAGCCTCTTTCGGTGCATTCCTGAGCACTGCCTCAACGGAAAGCCAGGATTGTCTCCCTTTAATGGTCCCCGCCCGGTATGAATAAGTGACCGCCCGCTCTTTTACGCTTTCAGGTATCGACGGGAAACAGGGCGATGTTATCAAAGAGAGAAAATCATTTCTCGGATAATCATCCTCGATGCAGGCGAGTACCCCCTCAAGCGCCATGAACGGTTTTGTGGTTGAAAGATCATATTCCCCAAGGCTGACCGGGATGCCGTGTTTCCTGAAGATCCTTTTGAGCATTGGAATGTAGCGTGAGGGCGAAGGGAAACACACGGTCATCTCCCAGGGTTTTACCCCGTCGATAATGAATTTTTTTATCCCCTTTGCAATGCCCTCGACTTCTTCTTCCATTGAAGGGTATGAATAATATCCTGTATCTTCCCGGCGTACAGCGCTCTCAAGCTTCTTTGTTGTAATTCCTTCTTTGTGCGTCTCAAAAAATTTCAGAAACTCCGTGCCCTCTCCTGCAATTATGTAAGACTTCCCTGCCCTGTCAATTAGGGCCGTTATGATCTCAAGCTCAACCGGCGTCGGATCAAAGAACCCGTCAACAACAAGAACGCCGACCTGGAACCCCTCTTTGTCCTTACCCTTATCTAAGGGGAAGATAGGTGAGGTTAACGGATTTCCTGACTTCTGACTTCCGACTTCTGACTTCCGACTTATTATCCTCAGCATATCTTCCGCATCAATCAGATTTTTTTCTTTCAGGAAATCTTCATACGCCTGCAGGACCTCGATAGCCTGCACCGCCCTCTCCTTCGTCTTCTCTTCAAATATCAGTTTTTTGATGTCTTCCTTTATTTGCGAAATATTTTTGTCCGGGATGTACTGCCTGATCTTCTGAAAGAGTTCCGACAAGAGCTGGGCATATCCGATGCTTTTTTCTTTAAGTATCTCGCACAGGACAAGCGTCCTGATCCTTGCGGAGATGGCGTTCCTCCCCTTATCTAAGGGGAGGTCAGGTGGGGTTATGTTTTCATGCAGATTTACAGCAAGCTGTTTTATGGTCAATGCCTGGAAGGGGACATACGCGGAGCTCTTGCGGACATTTTTTTGATACGAGAAGAAATGCCTTTTGGCTTCCGAGGCAACGTAAGTATTCGGAGCGAGATATAATACTGACGAAAAATCATTGTCAGGGCACAGGGAAACGATCTCTTTGAAGACTCTTTCCTTTTTGTTCCTTGCGCCAAGAGGCGATATGAAAAGCGTTCCTTCTTTCACTCGAGTATCCCGATCAAATCTTACTTTCTTTCATGTTTTAGTTGAAGCGCAATTTTATATAACCACTGAGGCACTGAGACACAGAGAAAAAATGGAGACTATATTCTTGTCTTTCTCCGTGCCTCCGTGTCTCTGTGGTTATTTTAATGTTCTCCAACTTTTTTACAAATGAACCAATCTTTTATTTGAAAACGCGCAACGGGCATTCTTCGCAGCGCGGTTTAGGTTTGCAATAATGTTTGCCTGCCATGACAAACAATGCGTGATATTCATTGAACAACTTCACATCCGCCGGCAGGTTGTTGTGAAAAAGTCCCTGAAGCTCATGGTATGTCGCCTTCTCCGGTGCAAGCTTATGCCGGGTGAGCACCCTTTTCGTGTAGGCGTCAATAACGAATACCGGTTTATCAAGCGCGTAAAGGAGAATGGAATCCGCAGTCTCCGGGCCTATGCCGTTTACCTCAAGGAGCTGATGCCTGAGCGCGTGGACATCCTCTCCCCTCATCCTCTCCACCCTGCCCCCGTAATGATCTGAAAGAAAGGCGAGGAAATGCTTCAGCCTTTTTGCCTTGATATTGAAATACCCGGCGGGCTTGATTAATGCGGCAAGCTCTTTGTGCGGCATTTCATGAAGGGCCCTTGCGTTCAGGGCCTTTTGCTTCTTTAAATTATTTATCGCCTTTTCCACGTTCCCCCAGTTAGTATTTTGCGTGAGAATGGCGCCTACCGCTATCTCAAAAGGCGTCTCCCCCGGCCACCAGTGCTGCGGGCCGAAGAAGTTAAAAAGGGCGTTATAGATGTCAGTTAGATTTTTTTTGTTGGATTTTATTTTCTTCATTATATTTATAAATAAGAACTGGATTCCCGCCTTCGCGGGAATGACAACCGAGGTTTCTACCTAATCCCTTTGTCTTTACCCCGGAGGCCAATGCATGACCCTGCCTGCAAGGAGGTGAAGGTGTATATGAAAGACCGTTTGCCCGGATTCACGGTTGCAGTTCATGAGGAGCCTGAAACCCCTTTCGGCGACATTCCTGTCCTTCGCGATTTTATTTGCAACCTGAAACATGTAACCGATAAGTTCATTGTCCTCGGATGTTATTTCAAGGGCAGTGGATATATGTTTCTTCGGTATCACGAGGACATGCACAGGGGCCTGGGGATTTATGTCTTCAAAGGCAAGGACACGGTCATCTTCGTAAACTGTCTTTGCGGAGATATTTTTCTCAATAATTTTACAGAACAAACAATTCATTTACCGGTCTCCTTAATTTTTGTTTCATTCGTTAACCACAGAGACACGGAGGCACGGAGAAAGACAATAAAAAATCTTTATGTTTATATGGTTATTTTTCTCTGTGTCTCAGTGACTCAGTGGTTATTTTTAAGTTTTTTCAACTTAAATACAAAAGAAAGAAACTTTTCACTTAATAAGTATAGTTATACTGAGCAAATTTTAAAAGAGGAGGATAGAGAAATGAGAATCAGAAAAAGATCCTGGACATTCATCCTTCGTAGTACCACGGAGAACGGAAGCCGGAATGACAGCTTGAGGCGTTAACCGACTCCCGTGATTATGCAGTTCAACAGCTTGCTCAGCTCTTCAATTTCGTAAGGCTTGGTGATGATGCCGCAGAAGCCGTGTCTACTAAAATCGGACAACACGGTATCAGTGGAGTAACCGCTTGATGCGATTGCCTTGACAGCGGGGTCCAGTTCGCGGAGTCTCTTTATGGTCTCCTGCCCTCCCATACCGCCGCGGATGGTCAGGTCCATCATTACCACATCAAAGGGTTTTGAAGATCCTCTTGCCTGCTGATAAAGCTCGATGGCCTCAACTCCGTCTTTGGCAAGCACGACTTCGTAACCAAGCTGCTTGAGCATCTTTCCGATAGTCGTAAGCACGGTGTCATCATCATCCATCAGGAGCACCCTTCCTTCCCCTTTAAGGATTTTCTCCGTCCTTCTGCGGGCTAATGATAATTCCCCTTTGACCGCCGGCAGGTAAATGTAAAAAGTTGTCCCGGCCCCCACGTCCGATTCCACGCCGATATATCCGTAATGGTTTTTAATAATGGAGTAGGTGCTCGCAAGTCCAAGGCCGCTTCCCCTCTGTTTTGTTGTGAAATAGGGGTCGAATATCTTGGGGATATAATCTTTTGGAATGCCGACTCCTTCATCTTTTACGGTTATCAAAATATGGTCCCCGTTAGGAATGGGCAGTTTGCTCTGCGTCCCCAGGACCACATTCTCGGCCTTTATGCAGATGGTCCCGCCTTTGGGCATTGCCTGGATGGCGTTTATCACCAGGTTATAGATGACCTGATTCATCTGTCCCTCGTCGATCTCCACAAGCCACAGGTCGTCAGGGATAAGAAATTCGCCGTTTACATTGGAGCCTTTTAACGCAAAGCTCGCGGAATCTTTTAATTGGCCTTTAATGGATGCTGTCTTTTTGATCGGCATCCCGCCCTTCGAGAAAGTGAGAAGCTGGCCTGTCAGGTCCTTTGCGCGCCTGCACGCGTCTTCCGCGTCAGCCAGCACTTCATAGATGTTTTCATTTGTATTGGCAGATATCTTAGCAAGCTTAATATTCCCGACGATTGTAGTCAGTATGTTATTAAAGTCATGGGCTATGCCGCCTGCCAGAATCCCTAACGACTCCAATTTCTCGATTTTCAGTTGTTCATCCTCAAGTTTTTTACGCTCGGTTATGTCCCTGCAGACCCCCTGCTCTCCCTCGACGCTCCCCTCTTTGTTTAGATAGAAGTGAGAGTTGATGCTGACAATGATGGTGCTCCCGTCGCCTCTCCGAAGCTCTGCCTCAAAATTTGTGACCTTGCCTTTATTCGATAACCCCTGGAGCAAAAACTGTCTTTTATTCGGATATGCAAAGAACTCTGAAAAATCGTGTCCGATCAGGTCATCGGTAGATCCATATTTCAGCATCTTTGCCGCTGAAGGAGAGGCCCAGATAATACGGCCTTCCTTATCAGTGCGGTAGAAACCATCCTGCATCTGGTTGAAAACCGATTGCAGCTTCTCCTCGCTTTCTCGCAGCGCCTCTTCCGTCTGTCTGCGGAAGTCCATCTCCTGGCGGATCTTTCCATATCCGTCCTTGATGGCGGTGCTCATGGTGTTGAAATGTTTCGCAAGCTCTCCGAACTCTGTTTCATCTTTGTATGAAGTTGTGGAGCCGAACTTTCCGGACGCAATAAGCCTTGTGGCGTTTACAAGCTCGTTTATCGGGTTTGTAATGGATTTGGTCAGACTGACGGCAACCATGACGCCGAGGAAGAAAGTTACCAGGACTGTTATCAGAAGCATTATCTTTACATAACTCAGCCTCCTCATCGCGTCCCTTGTCAGATCTTCAAGGCTCTTACTCGCGCTGTGAGACATTTCCCCTGTGAGAGAGAGAAGGGTTTTACCTATTCCGGCAGCGTCCGATTTGAGCTTCTCCATTCTTTCCGCGTTCGCAGACACCGTTATGTAATAGCTCAACGAATTTCTGTAGTTTTCTATAAGCGCCTTAACATTTTCTATGCGTGACAACAGGCGTTGGGGGTGATGGCAGGAAGTGCATTTCTGCGCAGTACTTTCAAGGTCCGCCGCCTCATTAACTATAAAATCAAGCTCATTGGCATACGGGGTATTAACGGTATAGAGGTCTGTCTGAACATTCTGGATTTTTATTATCAAAGACCGCCTGAGTTGCTCCACCTCCTGCAGGGTGACAATATTTTTTAACTCCGCTATATTGCTTGACATATACACAGTGGCTATCACTGTGCCGACAGTGAAGAACAAAAAAAGGGCAAATAGCGATAAGATAATTCTCTTTCTCATTTAAATAATACTACTTATTATCGTATTCGTAATTCACGGTATTTATCCCGGCCTCTTCAGCCATTTTTAATACCGGTTCATAATCGCTTTCTTTAGTTTCGATAAACCGCAGGGCGCCGAAATTTTTCAGGACTTCCTTGCCGTCAGGGTCGCTGTCCATGTCAAGCAGGGCGCGTTTGATGTCGGACTTGACCCCGAAGGGAATATCTTTTCTCAGCCCGAGGCCGTTTGACGGCACATCAGGGGATCTTGCAAGTATGGTCAGATTTTCTTTTATCTCCGGATTTTCCTTGATAAGCCTGTCAAGCATGCTGTTTTTTGCACAGCCGATATCGGCCTTCTTATCAACGACCGCGTATATAGCGGCATCGTGGCTGCCTGCAAAATAGTATTCCTTAAAATAACCTTCTATGTTTTTCACGCCGTGCTGTTTGAAATAAGCTTTCGGAAATACATATCCTGCCGTTGTTGCCTTGTCAACAAAAGCGATCGTCTTGTCTTTCATATCGGCAACGTCTTTGATGACGCTGGACTTATGAACAAATATGAGGCCATGATAGGTTGAGTTTCCGTCGAGGTTCACAGGCCTTGCGAGAAATTCGATATTCAGCTTTTTGATCGCCATTGCCCCGGTGAAACTTCCCCAGAACGCGCCATCCATTTTCTTTTTGTAAAAATTCTCAATGATATTGCCGTACCTTGAAAGGACAGTGAACTTTATTCTCACGCCGGTTTTCTTTTCTATATAAGCTCCGAGCGGTTTGTATCTCTCCAACTGTTTAAAAATGTTTTGCTCAGGGATGAGACCAATGGTCAATTCAGCCGCATGGGAGAAACCGGAAAACATGAACACAAATAAAAAAACAAACAGATACTTCATGAGTTATCCCCTTTAATTAATTATTTATTCCCCTATCTTAAATAGGCCGGCATTAATCCCTTCAAACAAGATTGCAATGGGTGAAAACACCTATAGTGTTGACACTTTAAATTTATAGCAATATACGGAGAAAAATCAAGGAAAATGGAAATCGCGCGGCAAGGTGGTATAATATCTGCTCGTGACTAAAATCCATCTCATAGGAATCGGTTATAAGCCGCTTGATAAAAAGGCAAAGGAAGCTATTTTAAGGTCGGATGTCATCCTTGCAAACAGTAGGCTCCTTGAGGTCTTCAAAGAGTATAGCGAGTACGAAAGCGTGAAGGGCCGGATCAAGGTTTTGGGAAGTATTCATGAAACCATGGAATATCTCAAAACTGAAGTGCCAAAGCGCGGAAGCGCGGAAGTTCAGAAAGCAACTATAAGCCTCCTCGCATCAGGCGACCCTATGTTCTTTGGCATCGGGAGGTTAATAACCGAAGAATTTGATAAAGACGCAGTTGAGATATATCCTGACCTTTCGAGTATCCAGATCGCATTCTCAAGGATAAAAGAGACATGGGGCGACGCTTTTTTTATGAGCGTCCACGGCGGCCCGGACCCGGCAAAGAGAAGAAGGCTTGAATATGAAATCGCCGACATTCCCCATCTGCTTGCAACGCACAATAAACTTGCCATCCTGACCGATAAAGAAAACAATCCTGCGAAGATTGCAAAAGCGCTTTCTGGACCTTCTGCACTTTTGCACTTTTGCTCTTCCGCTCTTAAAATCTTCGTCTGCGAAAGGCTTGGCTACCCTAACGAGAAGGTCATCGAAGGGACCCCTGAAGAGATCGCTGGACGTTCCTTTGAACATCCGAATGTGGTCTTGATAATAAACAGCAAAAAGCAAAGGGCAAAGAGCATAGAGGAGGGATTTGTCTTCGGTCTTAAAGAAGACGATATCCTGCATTCAAGAGGGCTCATTACAAAAAATGAGGTGAGGGCTGTTACTTTACACAAATTAAGGCTCCCTCAAAAAGGCGTGTTCTGGGACATCGGCGCTGGTTCAGGGGCTGTATCTGTAGAGGCTGCGAGGCTGATGCCTGAGCTAAAAGTCTTTGCCGTCGAAAAAGACGAAGAGCAAATAACCAACATCTCTTCAAATAAAAATAAATTCAGCGCCTTGAACATCAAGATCGTGAAAGGAGAGGCGCCTGAGGCCTTGAAAGGTTTACCTGCCCCGGACAGGATTTTTATCGGCGGCAGCAGCGGGATGCTCGAAAAAATAATAGACTCTATTCCCGCATCTCGCCTTTCGTCACTTATTGTTGTTATAAATGCAACTACGATCGAGACGTTAAATGAAGCGATGCAATGTTTGGAGAGGGACCATTTCAGCGTGGACATCAGCGAGGTGTCGGTATCACGGTCAAAGATGGCCGGGAATAAAAGGCACATGAGCGCACTCAACCCGGTTTTTATTATCACAGGAGAAAAGGACTGAAATGCAAGGCAAACTTACTGTAATCGGCGTTGGCCCCGGAGACCCGGAGCTGTTGACCATCAAGGGATTAAATGCTCTGAAAAATACAAAGGTGATCTGTGTTCCAAAGGGCAGGGAAGAAGGAAGCAGCCTCGCCCTTTCGATTGTGAGAAAGATAGTAAACCTTGACGGCAAGGAAATTATCGAAGCCTATTTCCCGATGATTAAGACCAGAAGACAGAACACAGAAGACAGAACACAGAAGACAGAACACAGAAGACAGACAAAAGCCGGACTTGACGCAGAGTGGAATGCGACAGTTGAAACTATTTCAGTTAGGTTAAAACAGGGCAGCGACGTTGCCTTCATTACTCTCGGCGACCCGACGATTTACAGCACCTTTTATTATTTATACGACAAACTTGTTGAACTGCTGCCTGATCTGAATATCGAGATAATCCCCGGAGTCTCTTCCATAACCGCGTCCGCTGCAAGGGCAAAAATTTCTTTAGGGCTCGCTGATGAAAAGATCGCCATACTGCCTGCAAATTATATGGGCGATCTCAGATCAATATTGGAAACATTTGACACTGTTGTGCTCATGAAAGTCCACAAGGTGTTTAATCAAATAGTGGAGCTGCTGCAGGAGATGAACTTGCTTGATCAGTCCGCTTATATTGTTCGGGCGGGCATGGATGAAGAAAAGATATTCAGAAACATCAAAGATGTCAGGCAGGAGGATTTGGACTATTTCTCTATGGTGATAATAAGAAAATGACTCAGGATGATCTGCTTTACTTTAAAAACTGGTTTGCTGATTTCACAAAAACATATTATTCATCCAATGAGGAAGACCAGAGAAATATTATGCTCAAGGTAACGCATACTCACAATGTCTGCAAAAACGTTGTTGAGATAGCAAAGGATTTGTCTATAGATAACAATCAAAAACTCCTCGCTGAAACCGTTGCGTTGTTTCATGATGTCGGGAGGTTCCCTCAATACGCAAAATACAAGACCTTTAAAGACGCTGCTTCCGTCAGCCACGGGCGGTTAGGGGCGAAGACCCTGATCGAGGAAAAAGTCCTGCAACGCATTCCTGCTGACGAACAAGCTTTAATTATAAATGCGGTGAAATTTCACGGCGTACTATTAATCCCAGGCGTGATGGATGAAAAAACCGTATTCCTGCTCAAGCTGATACGCGATGCGGATAAGCTTGATATACTGCGTGTGTTCATAGAATTCTACGAGGCGCCTGAAGATGAAAAGGCGTCTGCCACTGCTCACGGGATGCCGGACACACCCGAGTATTCTAAAGACATGCTGCAAAATATCCATGAGAAAAAAATAGCGTCATATTCAAAAGCGAAAAATCAGAATGATTTCAGACTCATGAAGCTCTCGTGGGTCTATGATCTTCATTTTCAGGGCACGTTCAGATTGCTGCAAGAGCGGGACTGCATAAACAGGATCGCGCAAAAGCTGCCTCAGACAGATGAGATACTTATGACAATAAAAAACATACAGCAATATATATCGGAAAGGCTACAGACTGTCCATGCAAAATAAAATCTACTTTATCGGCGCGGGCCCCGGCGACCCGGAGTTAATTACTGTCAAGGGTAAAAAGCTCATTGACGACGCTGATGTGGTTATATATGCGGGAAGCCTCGTCAATCGCGCGCTGCTTGACGGGATCAAGGCAGAGATACATGATTCATCCGGCATGACGCTTGATGACATAATTAATCTAATTAAAAAATCTTTTGATATCGGCAAACTCGTTGTCAGGCTACACACAGGCGATCCCGCCTTCTACAGCGCGATATCAGAACAAATAGAGAAACTGCGTGAGTTGAATATCCCGTACGGAGTCGTCCCCGGCGTATCTTCCGCCTCGGCAGGCGCGGCAGCGCTAAGGCAGGAGCTTACCATTCCAGAGATAAGCCAGACAGTGATCTTCACGCGCATCGAGGGAAGGACCCCTGTTCCTGAAAAAGAAAGGCTCGGCGAGCTTGCAAAACACGACGCTTCAATGGTGATATTTTTAAGCGTCGGGATGATTGAAAAAGTGAGGGCTGAATTACTTCAGGGTTATCCTGAAGACACGCCGGTTGCAATAATTGAAAAAGCATCCTGGCCTGAGCAGAGGGTTTTCAGAGGAACATTGAGAAACATTGTTGACATTGTTAAAGATGCTGGCATAAAAAAGACCGCGTTAATTTATGTAGGCGCCGCACTGAAGGCGTCTGAGGAACAACTGAAAAAAGAATCGAAACTCTATCACAAGGATTTCAAACATGAGTACAGAAAGTAGTAAAAGAAGTCAGAAGTCAGAAGTCAGAAGTCAGAATAAAAGAACCGCCGCGATTTTTTATATTACAGACAACGGTTTCAAGCTTGCTCAGGAGATCAGGAAACTTTATCCTGATGCACGGGTTTTTAAATTTAAGGCAGATGCCGTATCCAAAAGCTGGGGGGAAAATAATGCTCTCATCTTCCTCATGGCATCAGGCATTGTAGTAAGAACAATCGCCCCTTTGATAAAAGATAAAAAGACCGACCCCGCTGTTGTGGTCCTTGATGAAAAAGGCAGATATGCCGTCAGCCTCTTAAGCGGTCATCTCGGAGGGGCAAACGGGCTTGCAAAAGAGATCGCCGCCTTTCTCAAAGGTGAGGCAGTCATAACGACCGCGTCTGATGTGCAGGGGAAGGTCTCACTTGACCTGTGGGCAAAAGACAATGATCTTTATATTGAGGATTTTGAGAAATTGAAGAAGCTGAGTTCAAAGATCGTTAACGGAAAAAAGATCAAGGTCTGGCCTGACCATACGATAAAGGTCCCGGATGAATTCATTACTGTTGATTCAGCAAAGGGTGCTGAATTAATTATTTCTCATAAGCTCGTGAAATCGAATGCGCTTTTCCTGCGGCCAAAGACACTTATCACAGGCATCGGCTGCAATCGCGGGACTTCTGCGGCAGAGATTGAGAATACAATAAAGAAAGTCCTGCTAAAGGAAAAGCTGTCTTTCCATTCAATAAGAAATCTCGCCACGATCGATATTAAAAAAGACGAGAAAGGATTAACTGGCTTCGCAGGTGAAAACAAACTGGATATAAAATTCTTCTCAAAAGAAGAATTGAACAGCGCTGTATCAACGTTTGACCTTGCACGATCAAAAACCGTTGAAGCTGCAACCGGCGCAATGGCTGTTGCAGAGCCAGCCGCGCTCCTTTCGGCAGGCTCTGATAAATTACTTGTACCAAAACAGAAGATCGGGAATGTGACGGTGGCTGTAGCTATAAGAAAGTCAGAAGTCAGAAGTCAGAAGTCAGAAAAGCAAAACCCGTCACTCGTCACCCGTCACCCGTCACTTTTCATCGTCGGAACCGGGCCGGGGAATATCGAGCACATTACCCCGAGCGCGCAGGAAGCTATAAGGCGATCTGACGTTATCGTCGGTTATGGAACATACCTTGACCTGGTCCCGGAGTTGATCAAAGGCAAAGAAGTCGTCTCTACAGGTATGACTAAGGAAGTGGACAGATGCCGGAAGGCTGTTGAATTGGCATTACAGGGAAAAACCGTTGCCGTCATCAGCGGCGGCGACCCCGGCATTTACGCAATGGCCGGTCTGGTGTTTGAGATGATCAGAGCAGAAGAGCAGAAGAGCAAAAGAGCAAAAGAAACCCCACCTTGTTCCTCCCCTTGCCAAGGGGAGGATAGGAGGGGTCAAACTTCTGCACTTTTGCGCTTCGGCACTTCTGCACTTTCTGTCGAAGTCATTCCCGGCATATCCGCGTTGAACGCCTGTGCCGCGCGGCTCGGCGCTCCTCTCATGCACGACTTCGCTTCAATAAGTCTTTCAGACAGATTGACCCCCTGGGAAGTTATTGAGAAGCGGCTTGAAGCGGCGGCGGCGGCTGATTTTGTTATCGCGCTTTATAATCCAAAGAGCAAAGGAAGGCAGGAACACATCAACAGGGCACAGGAGATAATCCTGAAACACAGAAGTCCTGACACCCCTGTTGGAATAGTAAAAGGCGCAATGAGAGAGAATGAGGAGATCGTAATCACGGACCTGAAAAATATGCTCAGCCACGACATTGATATGCAGACAACCGTGATAATCGGCAACTCAAAAACATTTGTCTGGAACAACCGGATTATTACGCCAAGAGGGTATGAAAAGAAAATACAGTAACGCCCTTCTCTGGGATGAATCCTTCCTCTGGGGATTGATGGCGTATAAGGCTTTAAACTCCGCGAACCTGCCATTTGATCTTGTCCGTTCAGAAGATATAAAGAACGGCAAGCTCGAAAATTATAAAATGCTCTTTGTCCCCGGGGGATGGGCCTCGAATAAATTGAAGTCCCTCGGAGACACCGGTGTCAGCGAGATAAAAAAATTTGTAAACAACGGTGGCAATTACCTCGGCTTCTGCGGCGGCGCGGGACTTGCCACACTTGACAGCATCGGGCTTTTAAATATCAAACGCAAACCCACAAAGGAAAGAGTCCCAAGCTTCAGCGGAAGGGTCCATTTAAATGTAAATAAACACCCGATGTGGAATGGGATAACGACAGCACTCAGCAGTCAGCGATCAGCAGTCCGTAAAAAACCAACTCCTAATTCCCAACCCCTAATCCCTGTCTTTCACGCCTGGTGGCCTTCGCAATTTGTGGTTGATAATGATGACATTAAAATACTCGCTTCATACGGTGATGCCTTGCCTGACGCATTTAGTTCAGACCTGAATGTCGGAGATGTTGAAGATAATCAAAACTGGCAGGAACTTGAAAAGGTCTACCGTATAAATCTCGACCCGAAGAGATTGCTCAATGAACCGGCCGTTGTTGAAAGTAGTTATGGGAAAGGGAAGGTGATTTTATCCCTCATCCACTTTGATACGCCTGACGACATCAACGGGCAGCAGGTGTTGAGAAATTTATGGGCGTACCTCGGAGATAAACAAAAAAGTGCAGAAGTGCAGAAGCGCAGCAGTGCAGAAGCAGGGGCGATTCGCGAATCGCCCCTGCTTAAAGAATTGGAACTATCTGTCAAAGATTTAATCTCTCTTGGTGAGAGGAACTTCCTCTGGTTCTGGAGAAATCCCATGCTGCTTCAATGGAGGCGGGGTGTCAGGGGGCTTGAGTATTGCACGTTGTATATGATGATGAAAGAGATTGAGGAAATCATTTGCAGGGGCGATTCGCGAATCGCCCTTACGCGGCATATTTCACACGTTAAACAATTACTGATCCCATTCGTGGAGAAGGCAAAACGGCTTCTCATCCTTGAACGTCATGCCTTGCAGAAAGGCCCTATCACTTACGAAAGATGTGATGACCCGGATATCCAGAAAATAAGGGCTGAGCTCTTCTCCGAATCCAAGAGCCACGGGGGGATGTTCAAAGAACTTATTGACGAAGTGGACAAGCTTTTATATTCGATCCTGTAGTCTCTCAGGCTTGGGCGGGCACAGGCTGCACATATATCGGAAGCGATGCCTCCTGCCTGCCGTCAACAGCAAGGTCTATGGAGTATTCGCCGTACTTCGGGAATTTAAGTCCCTGCAGATTCAGGATCATGTTTGCCGACATTGAAGTAAGCGGCGTCTCCCTGAACTGAATATTAACCCCGGCGTCAAGAGGAGGGACAACCGCCTTGCCGTCTTCATCAACGATATTGATCCTGACCTTATGCGCGCCTTCCTCTATTTTCGCAAACCTCACTCTCAATGCAACCGCGCACTGAGGATGCACCGCGGGGATCTGCTTGGTCCAGATCGCGTCAAAAGTGCCGAGTATATTCAGCTTGCCGTGATAATCAGTGGCAGCATCGCAAAGCACAAAAAGTTCAACCTTCATTTTTTCTCCTAATGTGTCTTTTCATGAATTCAATTTATCTATTCGTCATTCCGGCAGTCCTTAAGCCGGAATCCGGTGTCACTGTTTCTTTATGATCTCCTCAACCGCAGAGATGATCTGCTTGACGTCATTTGCCGAGACCCCTGAGAACCAGATCTTTTGAGGATATATCATTACATTCGGGCCTTCATCGCACGGCCCCAGGCAGCCGCTCTGCGAGACCCTGACCTGTTTCTTCCAGTCCCTGACGGCGGCCTCTTCTTTTAAAAGTTTCCTGACGAGCTTACTGTCATTACCGCCACACGATGTTTCACCTTCGCCGCGATCATGAGTGCAGACAAAGATATGACATACAAACGGGGTTTCCTTCACCTTGGCCATAGGCTATAAAATATCATACCCTGTCTGTTTAAACAAGGACACATTAGCTGCGGGTTTCACGAGAAAATGCTCAGATAATTATACGGCCCGGCATCAACAACCTTTTGCTGTTTAAACCCATAGGGTGAAACGACCTTCTCCAATTCTTCCGGCGAAAGCCTGATAGCGACAGGCGGCCCGGGCGGCCCTTCGATCTTTTTGAACTCTATGATCACAAGCCTTGCTCCCGGTCTTAATACCCTTGCGGCTTCCCTCAATGTCCCGTCATGAACATTTACCTCGATCAGGTCATGAAGCACAGTTGCCATCAATACGATATCAATGCTCTTGTCTGCAACGGGAATATGTTTGCTCACATCGCTGAGGACCGGTTTGATATTCTCAATGCCTTTTTCTGCGATACTCTGCTTCAATGCATTGAGCCCATCTTCCCAAAGGTCAACAGCGTAAATCACGCCTTCATTGCCGATGATCTCAGAGGCCGCAATGGAATACCTGCCGACACCGCAGGCAACATCAAGCAGCGCGGTGTCCTTCTTCAGATCGAGTTCGGCAAAAACCTTCCTCCGATCCACAAGATCAAAACTGCTCTTGCCTGCTGCGATAGGATGGTCATGCATTGGGGATTATCCTAACTATGGAATTTGCCACGAATGTACACGAATTAACACGAATGATCTGCATCCAATTCACAAAGTTTGTTGTAGCCATGTTCTTTAATAATGTCATTCCGGCTTGCGGGAATGACGGGTCTATGTGTTCTTACTTATGAACTACTTAGGAATATGGAAATATTCTAAGGATTGTATCTTTTTCTTCCAATTGATTAAACAGCGGCGGCATAAACGTGGACTTCTTTGTTCAGCCTGTCGTCTAATTTGTCTTTTTCAGTTTCAAGGTCATACCGTGCCTGCAGATTTATCCAGAACCGTTCTGAAAGTCCGAAATAACGTGATAATCTCAAAGCCGTGTCAGGAGTGATAGACCGTTTGCATTGTACAATTTCGTTGATACGTCTTGCCGGTACACTGATGTCCTTTGCCAGCCTATACTGGCTAATTCCCATAGGCTCAAGAAACTCTTCCATAAGAATCTCCCCTGGATGAATTGGCTGTAATTTTTGTTTAGTCATATGCTCCTCCTAATGATAGTCAACAATTTCTACGTTGTAAGCATCTCCATCATGCCACTCAAAACATATGCGCCATTGATTATTGATGCGTATGCTATATTTACCTTTTCTATCACCCGATAATTTTTCAAGATGATTAGACGGTGGTATACGCAAATCTTGAAGCGCCTCTGTTGCATCTAAAATCTCAAGTTTTCGCCGGGCAACTTGCTGGATGCTCTTTGAAATCTTTCGGGATATTTCACGGTTGAATAGTTTTTCTGTTTCCTTGCTTGCAAAACTTTTTATCATTTACCTAATAGTATCGCATGGCGTTACTAATGTCAAACGGTATTAGACAGATTACAAATATAGATGGGGGCAAGAGAAAAATTATCTGCTATTTACTCCCGCGCTTGCGCGCAGTGACCAGCCAGTCCCACGGGAACGGGTCTTTCAGCCAGCGCGGCGGATTGCTGAATTCGGTTTCCCAGTCGTACTCAATCTTTATGATCTCCTGTATGTCAAAGTCGAGGCCCTGGAGCACGGCGTGCAGTTCTTCTTTCAGGTAATGCTTGGTCGGCACATGATCGATATTGACTATCCCGCGCTGAAGATGTGAAGCCTTTTGTTTGTTATTGCTGTTCCATACTGCCATGACTGCCGCGCCGGAACTGAGTCCCCTGCGCTTGTTCCATTCGACCTGGCGGATGTTTGAATAAATCGCGGATTCAAATGAGGGCACAACAAGTATCAGGTGACCGCCGGGATTTAGATGGCTGCTGATTGAACCGAAGAACCGGGCGCGCTGGGATATTGACGGCATGATAATGGCATTCACGCACAGGATGAGATCAACTTCCGGCATCCCGGATTTTTGTTTTGACAGATCGGCTTTGATATAGTCGACATTTGAAAGTCCGGCACAGTTGACGCGGGCCTGCTCCAGGCATTTGTCTGAGATGTCATAAGCGTTCACATGCCTGAAACTGTCAGAGAGTATCGGCAGGAACTTGCCGATCCCGCACCCCAGGTCTGATGCGGTCTTTCTGTATGACGCCAGCTCTTGAATACGGCTGCTTATGAGATTGCCCTCATCGTGCGCAAGGACACTGAATATCTCTTTGTCGTAGTTCTCGGCTACCTGGTTCCAATACGCCACGTCCATATTCACATTTTATCGGATAAACGTTTTCAAATCTTGATTTGTCACATGAAAATTTTACTACAAAAAATCTCTGCGCATACCCAAAGAAAAAAAGGAGAGATCAGAAAGGTAAAGGTTTTCCATAATTTACCCGATTATAAATGCACACATAGCTAACTATGGTCATAGAGAGATAAGTTGCATTTTTATCTCAGGAGGGAACATGGCTGGAGTTGATGTTTTTTTACGGCACCTGGTTGAAAACAACGCAAGCGATTTGCATTTAAGCGCATGGGCCAAGGTAACAATACGGAAATATGGCGAACTTGTAGAGGCTCCCTACGAAGAGGTGACAAACGATGCTTTAAAAGCCATCCTTTTTGAAATACTAACCGAAGAGCAGCATAACCTCTTCATCGCAAACAAAGAACTGGATTTCGCGTATGAGATCCCGGATGTCTCAAGATTCCGCGTAAATTATTTTTACCACAGGCAAGGCATAGGCGCCGCTTTCAGGACCATACCTACAAGTATACCCACAATGCATGAACTGGGATTGCCGCCGCAGATCTTAAGATTTACAAATCTGAACAAGGGGCTCGTTCTTGTAACAGGACCCACGGGAAGCGGAAAATCTACCACTATCGCTACAATTATCGACCACATCAACAGCAACAAAAGACTGCATATTATTTCTATTGAAGACCCTATTGAATTTATACATAAAGACAAAAAGTGTATCATCAACCAGAGAGAGGTCGGCAGCCATACCAAATCCTTTGCCAATGCCCTAAGGTCGGCGCTGAGAGAAGACCCTGATATAATCCTGATCGGCGAAATGCGCGACCTTGAAACAATAGAACTCGCGATAACGGCTGCTGAGACAGGGCATCTTGTCTTTGCGACCCTTCACACAAATTCCGCAGCCAAGACCGTTGACAGAATAATTGACGCCTTTCCGGCAAAGCAGCAATCCCAGATCCGGACCATGTTATCAAGTTCATTAAAAGGCATTATCAGCCAGGAATTATTGAAGAGGTTTGACAAGGCAGGACGTCTGGCAGCTATTGAGATATTATTCTGCAACTTTGCTGTCGCAAATTTGATCCGGGAGAACAAGACGTTTCAGATCCCATCTTTGATACAGGCCGGAAAAGGTCAAGGCATGCAGCTTATGGACCAGGTACTCATGGACCTCCTTAAACAGAATAGGATTTCCTCCGAAGATGCTTATTTAAAGGCAAATGATAAAAAGCCTTTTGAAGAATTCTTAAACACGTCTGAAAGAAAACAATTGGTCGCGTGTTCATTTTAGCGAAAGCCGTTATGAGTAATCCGTAATGCGTTATGAGTAATTCTTTTCACCCATTACGCTTTACGCATCACGCATTACGATCAATTAGAATTAAAAAAAGAAGGGCTGTCCCTCACGGGACAGCCCTTCGGTCATTTCATATGTGGGGCGAAGTTATCCCTCGCCCCTATCTCTCCTCCCATTGAAGAGAGAGTTTATTAGCTTTCAGCTATATTAACGGGACGATAAGCAGTGCAACGATGTTAATGACCTTGATCATCGGGTTAATTGCAGGACCTGCTGTATCTTTGTAAGGATCACCAACTGTGTCACCGGTTACAGAGGCCTTGTGTCCATCGCTGCCCTTCTTATGAACTTTGCCTTTGTCGTCGGTTACGCCGTCTTCAAAGGATTTCTTGGCGTTGTCCCAAGCTCCGCCGCCGCTTGTCATGGCAATGGCCTGGAAGAGTCCGGTCAAGATACTTCCGATAAGAACTCCGCCGAGGGCCTCTCTGCCGAGGAGAAGACCTACTGCGATAGGAACCACCACCGGGATAAGAGCAGGGACCATCATCTGCCTGATAGCGCCTTTTGTGACAATGTCAACGCACTTGCCGTATTCCGGCTTTGCCTTGTATTCCATAATACCGGGGATCTCCCTGAACTGTCTTCTGACTTCCTCAACAATGCTGCCTGCAGCCTTTCCAACGGCCTCCATAAGGAGTGAGCCGAAATAATAAGGGAGCAGCCCGCCGATGAAAAGACCGGCCAGGACCATCGGGTTCGAAAGGTCAAATAAAATAGGTGTGGAGAACGACCTGGAGTATTCTGCAAAAAGAACAAGGGCCGCAAGTCCTGCTGATCCGATAGCATAACCCTTTGTAACAGCCTTTGTTGTGTTTCCGACTGCATCCAGCGGGTCTGTGATGTTACGGATCTCTTCAGGCAGTCCTGACATTTCCGCGATACCGCCTGCGTTGTCAGTGATAGGGCCGTATGAGTCAATTGCAACTACGATACCTGTCATTGAAAGCATCGAAACCGCTGACAGTGCGATAGCAAAAAGGCCGCCCGTCAAATCTCCTGCAAACCCTCCGCCCAATGAATAAGCGCCGAGGATTGAAGCGACGATAACGATAACCGGAGCTGCGGTTGACTTCATGCTGACTGCAAGACCTGCGATCACGTTTGTGCCGTGGCCGGTCAAGCTGGCCTTTGCAATGTGCTGAACGGGACCGTACTCTTTAGCAGTGAAGTATTCGGTTATGCCAACGATCAGGCCGGTCAATGCGAGGCCGATAAGTGACATAAGAAAAACGTTCATCTGTGTAAATGAAGGATGCGCTGCTATCGATGCAGCATCAAGGCCTTCGAGAAATTTGCCAGTCACAACATAAAATGCTATTGCCGCAAGAACACCTGCAACAGCAAGCCCCTTATAGAGGGCGCCCATTATATACTGGCTCTTGCCGAGTCTTACCGCAAAGGTCCCGATAATGGAAGCGATGATCGATATTCCGCCTAACATCATCGGAAATTCAACCCATGGGCTGTCAGCGCCGAATACAGTCTTTGCAAGCAGCATTGCTGCAACGAGCGTGACCGTGTATGTTTCATAGAGGTCTGCTGCCATGCCTGCGCAGTCGCCTACGTTGTCACCAACGTTATCAGCTATAACTGCAGGGTTTCTGGGATCATCCTCAGGAATTCCCGCTTCAACTTTTCCAACAAGGTCAGCTCCTACGTCAGCAGCCTTTGTATAAATGCCTCCTGCGATACGGGCAAACACGCTCATCAACGAGCACCCGAAGCCGAGACCGATCAGTGCATGGAATGCCTGATCAGGGGCTGACTGTTTTGCTATAAAATAAAAACCTGCAAGGCCTATGATTCCAAGACCGACGACCATAACGCCGGTAACCGATCCGCCCTTAAAGGCAAGGCCGAGCGCAGCCTGAAGCCCCTTGCTTGCAGCCGCTGTTGTACGTACGTTGGCCCTTACGGTGACCCACATTCCCACAAAACCGGCTAATGCGGAACCGACTGTGCCGATGATAAAGCCCATGGCCGTCCATGTGCCGAGCTTCATCGCTGCGATAGCTACAACAAGAACTACTGCAACTATCGCTACTGTTTTATACTCACGTGCAAGAAACGCGTATGCGCCCTCTTTGACTGCATTGGAAATCTCCTGCATCTTGGCATTTCCTGCGTCCTGCTTTGATACCCAAATTGCTGTTACAATAGCGTATATAACGCCCAGTGCGCCGCAAAAAAGCGCAAACAAAATTGTACTGCTCATATTCTTACCTACTTTTATTAGGTTTGAGATTTAATAATTTATTATTAATGGCACTGTCATGCCTCTGACTGCCTGCTTTATTTTTTCTCCCTTCCCGAATATTTCATGAAGCATATTGCCGCCGACCTGTAAAACAGGTGGCCGAGCTTTGAAAATGGAAGGTACAGGAAAAGTGACAGCACAAAAACAAGATGTATAAAGTAGATCGAATAAGCCACCGGCGCAACGCCTGCAAGCCTTGTGATCCACGCGAGTATGCCGGACGCCATAATGGCAGAAACAATTGTTATCAGGAGCCAGTCGAAATAACTGCCGAGGCCGAGCTTTGCCGAGTGCTTGAACCTGTTGTTTATCATCAGGAGCGCTCCGGTAAAAAGCCCTGCCGCGCCAATGAATCCGAAGAGTTTTACAGGCGTGCCATAGCCAAGCCTGAATGGAGACTCCATGTGAAGTATATCAATATAAAGGACACCTAATGCTGTTGCGATGCCTAAAGCGATGAAGCTGTAGAACACCAGGAAGTGCGCGATGAACCTGTCGGCATTCAC